>CAZUBQ010000019.1:0-13060 GCA_964618995.1 uncultured Candidatus Poseidoniales archaeon
CGATTGCGCTCATCGGCTTCAGGAAGAAGAGCGGCCGCGGAGTGATGTCGCCACCAATCTCGACCGCGTGGGCGGCGTAATTGCGGAACACGCACCAGATGGCTGCCATCAGCGTGGCGAGGAGCCACCGCTTTCAGAACGTTGCTACCCTCAGATGACCGAGTCGGAGAGCACCAGAATCTCGCCGCGGTTGATGGCTAGGAGTTTGTCGGCAGGAATTTCCCTCCAATCCTCATTGGTCAATCTCTGCGTTGATACGAGTATGGCATCGCCGTACATTTTCGAGCGGCGCAGCATGTAGATCGGCTTGCCTGGATAGTGGTTGTAGGCGTAGAGCTGGTTACCATCACTGATTAGCAGATTTAGCCTGATATTGCTTCCATAGGTGTCGATAATGTGCTCAATCGCCTGCTTGAGGGCGGGATATTGACCCCTTATGGGTCCCCCTTCTTCGTATTCAACGACCTTGTCCATAATTTGGTGGAAAATCTGCTCTGAATCGGTCTCGCCTTCCGCCCTTGGGTGGTCATCCACGTAGTTCACCCAGCCATTGTGCGCCAGCAGCCAGTCACGACCGCGGTGATGATGCTTGAATGGATGACAGTTGCACTGTGCGGGCTCCCCTCCCGTGGAACGGCGCAGATGAGCGATGATAGTATGGCTACGTGCGACTTGCGTGCTATCCTCGAAGAAGACATCCAAGTCCGCACGTTCCGGGGCTCTCTCGACGAAAGCCCTGTTTCCTTCAAACCAGCCGATACCCCACCCGTCTGGGTTACCACTGGAGAACTGGGAGAAACGTGGCAGGCTGCGTGTAGCCCTGTCACTCTCGTTGCAGCTCATTCCGAACAAGTCACACATGTTGCCTCAACATACGTCCGCCACTTTTCAACCCTTCAAGCCGGTAATGGGACGGAGAGGGTTGATGGAGCATGCGCGTCGCCATCATGATGTGGCGAAGGACTGGAAGCTGAAGCAGCGCAAGCCCGTGCGACAGAAGAAGCTGCGCGGCCTGTTCGAGCGCCTGTGCGAGCCCATAGAACTGGAATTCGACCTCACAGGCGCCTTCCTCGAACAAGCGGAGTTCGGGCCGTGGAGCCTGCTGCTGGTGGATAAGCAACCGCTCGCCTTCGAGGTCGTCTCAGAGGATGGTGCTGAAGGTGTCGACACGCAACGCGTCGCCTTCCCCACCCTGCGCGGCATCCTCGCCTGGCAGCCTGAGCGCAAGTGGTGCGATGTCGACCATGGAGCCATCCCGTTCCTGCTCAACGGCGCCGACTGCATGGCGGCCGGTATCCACGCTGCCTGCGAATCCATCGAGGAGGGAGACCTCATCTGGATCAGGGACCAGGAACACGGGAAACCGCTGGCGGTGGGATGGGCACGCATGGCGGCGGAGGATATGGTGGCAGCGAGCGGAGGCAAGGCGGTTGGCACCATCCACTGGATTGGCGATGAGTTGTGGGAACTCGAAATGTAAGTCCGCGCACAGGTCAGTTTGATGAATGAGTAGAACCGCGGTAGTAGCATGCGAAGGCGTGTGTTGTCGGCCATCCTGCTCGCGGCTTGTCTGCTGATTCCCTTGGCATCAGCGGGTGGTGAAGCGGGAGTCAACGTCGATATCAACATCGAGGGAACCCCGATTTCCAGCATCACTACTCCACAAGTATCCAGTGACGGTGTCGACTTCACCATCGAGGTGGTGCTCATGGAGGACGCTGCTGGGAACGGTACAGTCGTTCTGTGGGAGGTGCAGCAATGCATCAACAGCGGTGTCTGCTATCCACCAGAGATGCTGGAGATGGCCGAGAATAACGGTGTTTGGTCTTACACCATTCAACCGGTCTCGACGCACACCTACATCAACTACGAGATCAATCTCATCTACTCCGACGACACCTCCGAAGTGTTCCCCGAAGCAGGCTTCATCGTCGGGGGCAAGGTATGGTCAGACTGCTGGGTGTCCGGACCAGAATCTGGAGGTGACGCTTGCCCCACTGTTAGTGAAGAGGGAATTCCAGGGCCAGGTCTGCTAATCGTCACCGGTGGCTTGGCGCTCGCAGCAATCATCGCTCGACGTGACTGAGACGCATATCGATGCGCCCCTGCGCGTGGGAAATGAACATGAGTCTCCCCGACTGAGCGCTAGACAAGCCACGGTGGATTTGATGTCAGGAACGGTGACTCAGAAGCAGATAGCCGAGTTGCGCAGCCAGTTCGGCGGCGATGCGACGGCGAAGATACTGCAGAACGCAGTGACGACCACGACCATCCAGGAGGTTGCGTTGAACCGCGATGTCGTCGCCGGCACCGACTTCAGCTTCTCGACAAAACTGGACGACTGGAAGGCTACCTCGCAGAAGGCCTCCGGTCGCTGCTGGCTGTTCGCCTTCCTCAACCTGTTCCGCAAGGGCGCCATCGAGAAGATGAACGTGAAGGACTTCGAGTTCAGTCAGGCGCACCTGCACTTCTGGGACAAGTTCGAGCGCGCCAACGCCAACCTAGAGGCGATCATCGCCACCGCTGAGCGCCCAATCGACGACAGAACCCTGGGTGTTCTCCTCGACCACCCATCCGAGGACGGTGGCCAGTGGAACATGGCGGTGAACCTGATGCTCAAGCACGGAGTGGTGCCCAAGTCAGTCTACCCCGAGTCGCAGTCCTCATCAGCGACCTACCGAATGAATGCCAACCTACGTCATCTCGTGCGCGCTATCGCCGCGGAATTGAGGGGAATCATGGAGGCCGGAGGAAGCGAGAAGCAGGCTCGTAAGCACAAGCAGAAGCGCATGGCGGATGTGTGGCGGCTGTTGAACATCCATCTGGGCACACCCCCGAGACACTTCGACTGGCAGTGGCGCGACAAGGATGGCGAGTTCCATCGCAAAGGGCGGATGACGCCGAAGGAGTTCATGGCGGAATATGTCTCTCTGCCGTTCTCCGAATACGTCTGCCTGGTGCACGACCCGCGCAACCCGACTCTGCAGACCTACACGGTCGACCTCCTGCAGAATGTTCAGGGTGGCTTGCCAGTCATCTACCTCAATGTCGACATCGACTCCATGAAGGACATCACCCGCCGCATCCTCGAGGATGATGAGCCGGTCTGGTTCGGCTGTGACACAGGCAAGCAGATGCATCGAAGACTCGGCCTTTGGGATGCCGACCTCTACGAGTTCGAGCAGCTCTACGGATTCGAACTCGGCCTCGACAAGGAAGCGCGTCTGCGCTACCATCAGACAGCCATGACGCACGCCATGCTGTTCACCGGGGTCGATGTGACGGACAAGGGGATTCGCCGCTGGCGAGTGGAGAACTCGTGGGGCGAGAAGGATAGCGGGAAATCCGGATTCTACACCATGAACGACTCGTGGTTTGACGAGTACATGTTCGAGATCGCCTCCCCGAGATCGTATCTCTCCGACGAGATGGTGGCTGCGCTTGATACTGAGCCGGTCGTGCTGCCTGCTTGGGATCCAATGGGCTCGCTTGCGCGCTGACTCCGTGAGAGATGATGACCAGCAACTGTTGATGCGAGGGAACGGCTTCGCCCGGTCATGAGCGACGTGGTCGACGACGAGCCGGGGTTCGTCTCCTTGGTCTTCCACGAACTGCCTGAAGTGGAGATGCTGGAGCTGGCGCAGTCCTTCCATGCGCGGATGGAGCAGCGGCGCACGACTCGTCACTTCTCTGGTCGAGAGGTGCCTCGGGAACTGATCGAACTGGCCGTACAGACGGCGGGAACGGCACCCTCGGGCGCGCACATGCAGCCATGGACGTATGTGGCGGTGTCCAACTCTGGCCTGAAACAGCGGATGCGTGAAGCGGCTGAAGTGGAGGAGAAGCGATTCTACGAAGAGCGGATGCCAGCCGCGTGGGAGGAGGTTCTCACTCCTCTCGGAACTGATTACGTCAAAGAGCACGTCACCGACGCCCCGTGGGTCGTCGTCCTGTTCAGGCACTCCAAACGGCTGCGCTCCAACGGAGAGTGGGCGCCGACCTACTACTCTCAGGAATCATGCGGTATCTCCGCCGGGCTGTTCATCGCCGCCGTGCACAACATGGGTTTGGTCACCCTCACACACACGCCATCCCCGATGAAATTCCTCTCCGAGGTGCTCGGCCGACCGGAGCATGAGACGGCGATGCTTCTCATGCCCGTCGGCTATCCTGCTGACGATGCCATGGTGCCAGACATCCAGCGCAAGGCGCTTGAGGACATCCTTGTGTTCAAGGATTGAGAGACCAATGTTCGCACAGCCGTTCTACGAGACGACGAGCGCCGATTCCCCACTGAACGATGGAGACGCTGGCGCGGCTGCGGTCGTCAGCCAACTCTCCTGAGGCGAGGCCCGATTGAATCAGGTCCGAGGGCACTAGCGGCAGCGGTTCTCCTGTGGACTCGATGGTCAGCGTGAGGGCATCGTTGACGCAGGTGGCGGTCAGATGATCACCCAGTTCGATACCAGCATCTTCGATCTTGACGCTGTCATCACCTAACAGTGACCTGAGCGTGCGTGCGAGGGCATCCAGCATCTCGGTGGTGGTGCTCGCTCCGTCATCATCAGCGGCATCTTCCTGCGGACCATAGGCGTCGAGGAAGGGAAGGTCAGTGTCATGCTGCTCCAGCAATTCACCGAGTCCGCGGCCCAAGCCCTTCTTCTTCGGACTGCTACCTTCCTCGTCGTCTCCGCTCACTCATCCACCCCGTCGGCGAGTCCCCATAACTGGGCCAGCGACCTGGCCAGTTCCAGATAGTCCAGACCCCCAGCGCTGTCCGGAGCGTGCACGTGGATTGGGATGCCATGGCTCGGTGCCTCAGCGATGCGGATGTTACGCCTGACCGGTGGGTCGACCACCAATTCGGGGAATGTCTCCCTGATCTGAGAGGCCACCTGTGAATTGAGCAACGTGGGGGCGTGCATTGTCAGCACCACTCCGTCCACGCCAAGCCGCGGATTGAGGCGGCGGCGAACCTCCCTGATTGTGGATGCGAGCAGCGCAAGCCCTTCGAGCGCGAAGTACTCCGTCTGTACCGGAATCAGCACTGCGTCTGCCGCTACCAGCGCGTTGATGGTCACCTGACCAAGGCTCGGGGGTGTGTCGATGAGCACGATGTCGTAATGCGGCAACAGCGGTGCGAGCCCTTCGGACAGTTTGAGCTCACGGCCAAGTTGGGAGATTAATTCCTCCTCAACCCCGACCAGTGAGCGGTCGCCCACCACCAGATGCAGATTCTCTACCGAGGTTGCGTGTCGGGCATTGACCGCTTTCTCCGGCTCGAGCAGCAGGGTGCGGGTTCCAGCGCGAACACGGCTCTTGTCAATGCCCATGCCGGTAGCGCAGTTTCCCTGCGCGTCACAGTCGATTACCAGCACTCGATTGCCGAAGGTCGCCAGACGGGCGGCGACGTTGATGACCGTGGTCGTCTTCGCCACTCCTCCCTTCTGATTGATGACCGTGACCACGCGGGCGCGGCCGTCTGGGGTCGGCTCGGATGTCGGAAGGTCGAGAGCCGGGCGGGGTTCGGCCTGGCCTAAGTCCGCTTCCTTTGATGGAGAGGAGATTTCTTCCTCGGTGAATTCGACATCGAGCACCTGGGGCGCGAGTTCTGCTTCAGGCAGCGATTCTGCCTGTTGCGGTTCATCGCTGGAATCGACGCTCATGGGTGCCACCCAGCGCCATCCGGCTTGCAACCACCTTTCAGGATGACGCTATCCGTCAGGCGCGGCGTCACGAATTCGAGGAACTGATGACCCAGCCGACCATGCGCGCTCGCTCAGCGTCGATGGCGTATGAGAGCGTGTGCGAGAAGCCGTCCGCCTCCCACTCACGCTCGCCGTTCACGACCACCCCACCTTCCCGATACTGGTCTAGCAGCGAAGAGAAATCGAGCAGGTCGCCCGAGTCAGGAGGCAATTGCAGGACATATCCGATGCTCACGTCATCGCGAAGTTCTCCGGAGGTGAGGATCTCACTCGCCAGCACTGGGTAACGAGCAGCGTCAGTCAACCGCTGCTCTACCTCACCGAGCGAGAGCGTCTCCGGTATTCCCTCTCGGCTGAAATCTGGAGAATCAGCAGAATCGTATGCTCCTTTGCTGACCACTTGACAGGATCCGTCGGCATCGGTGCGTTCGACTATGACCCAGCCTGCTCCGTTGGCATCGACCCACGAGATGTTCCACTGTGGAGCACCCTGCCCGCGCGTGTCATGCGCCATCCACACGTATCCGCCACTCCCGAGTGCGGCCGCTGCCTCGCTGGCATCCACTGAATTGGTGATGACGCACTGCACCCCCTCCTCGAGCAGCCAACCTCTGGAAGTCTGGTTAGCACTTGCATTGTCTGGCATGTGCAGACCTTCCTGGCCCCACGCCTCCTCGGGAGTCAACACGTCATCTCCCGCTCGTGGTCTGCCGCCATATCCAGCGCCCCAATCGATCAATCCCGTCCCATCTGTGTGAGTCGTTCGCGTCATCGTGTAGCGCAGTTTTAGCGCCCCGTCAGGGAACGCTTGGTCAAGCACCAGTTCCGTGAGCGCCCCACAGGTCGGTGAATCGTGGCGCGGCTTCTCGATCTTCATGTCGACCTGCTGCATCACCGGCCAAGGTGATCCGGGCACGACGTGCAGTGTCATCTGAGCGTATCCAAGGCACTGCTCGACATCTGTGTGCTTCAAGTAGACCTTGAGTCCAGAATCCCCACTGGTTTGGATGATATCTCCCACCGTCCACGCCCAGCCGTCGTTTGTTCCAGTGTTGCCAGACTTGAGCAGGGAGCCTCCGAACAGGCTGTGTAGATCGACCGGTTTCAGCGGGAGCAGCAGTTCAGGGAGAAACTCCGTGAGCGAATCTGTGGGCAGGCCATAGGAGACAGCGCGGTTGCGGTTGATGGCCCCATCCCTCTCGAGTGACACTTCGGAATCAGAGCGAAGCAGAGTCTTGTCAGTGATCTCTGTCCAGGTGGTTGACGTTTGGTCGAAGGCATACCCGGACTGCTCGAATGATGTTGTGCACTTTTCCAGAGGGCCTAGGGTCTTGCCCGAAAAGGTGGCCGAGAGGTCATGCTCGAGTTCCTGTTCCACTGCCATGAAGGTACGGCCGTAGTGATCCTGTGCCTGTACAGCACCGATGAGATCGGTGTCGCTGCCGTCGATTAACTGCGAAGTCGTGCCGCGAGCGACGGCAACGTGACCCACGCCGGTGAAGGTGACGTGCATCTCTGTGCACACGTCCTGCAGCGCTCCGCCGGTGGCATCGTCGAAGGCGCGAACCATCTCCTCACCCTCGATGTCCAGCGAACCGCTGTTGATGCCGAAATCCATCCTGTCCCCGTAGGTCACCGGGTCGGCGATGAACGGGTCGAGGTTGGTTGAGTAGTACCAATAACCGCCCCCGGCGAGCAGAGAGAGAACGACAAGCACTGCCAAAGTGCTTGGTCGGGTGAGTACGTTCCGAGTGCTACGTGACACCTGAGCGGCAGCGTCCAATGGTGAGACCGGCTCCGGTCTGAACACCTCCTCGACCTCTACGATATCTGCATCGAGCAAGTCATCCTCGAACGGCTCGTCGTCAAACTCGGCATCGAGGACTTCCGCTTCGAGAATCTCCGCCTCAAGAACTTCATCGTCTGCCTTGGCTTCTCCCTCTCGCTCCATTTCAGAGAGCAGACGCTCGCGCAATTCGGTGATTCTTGCCTCCCGAACTGCATCCAACTCAGCGGTTACCTCTTGCACCTCTTCGACGATTGGTTCATCATCTTCGTCGTCGAGTATGAGTGCGTCGGTGTCATCGGATATCTCTGCGAAGCGCAGCCTGTCAATCAACTCCTGTTTGAGGCCGCTGACCTTGAGGCCAGCATCACGGCAAAGCTGCTTCAGTTCGGTCACGGTCATGCTCGCAAGTTCTTCCGATGAACTTCCAGCCACGAGCGCTCCTCACTTCCCATGGGAATGCGGACGCCTTTCAACCCCTTCGCATCGCGAGCGCGAGCGCGGCGCGGTTGTCCGAGCGGCCTCATAGAGGCCGCGCTCAGTTGGCAGCGCGCCATTCCTCGATCTGCTCAGCCGTCCAACCCCAGCCAAGCAACATCTCGTCGGTGTACGCACTCGGGTCGACTGACTCGGAGTCAGGTGGGGCGTCCTGAGGCGCGGCTTCAGTCGCTCCCGTCTGCTCGGCGCGCCAGTCCTCAATCTGCTGTTCGTTCCAACCCCATCCAATCAGCATCTCGTCGGTGTACTGGCTCGGGTCCACGGTATCTGTCGAAGTTGTCTCTGCTGACGGCTCAGCCGTTGGTTCCTCAGCGGCCTCGACTGGAGCTACGGCTGGAGGTCCGGATGGCGCCGCGGCCGGTGGTTCGGATGGCGCCCCGACTGGTGGTCCCGATGGTGGTTCAGCAGGAGGTCCAGATGGAGGCGATTCATCCACGGATTCGTCACTCTCCGTCGGTGTTTCTTCAGCAGCGGTGTCGCCGCGCTCCTCATCGGCGGCGTCGAGCACCTCATCCTCTAGTGAACGGGCAGCCGCACGCTCAGGCTGGGCCACATCCTTCCACGCCTTGCCTGCCCTCTGCGCACCGATGAACCCGAACACGGCGAGGATGCTGAAGACGAGAATCAACGGCGATAGCAACGGCCGGGGCCAATTAGCCTGAATATCAACGTCCACGGTCGACTTCCATCCATTCTCATTGACTGGTTCGATGTACTCGAACACGAAGCAGTAGCGGCCAGCGGGCACGTTCATCTCGATTGTCGTGGCGACATCGATGAGCAGTGGCTCGCTTCCTTCGTAGCGCAGATCATCGGGCAGGTCAGAAATCGAATCTCCGAGCAGCAGCGAACAGGATTTGGGGAACATCCCGAGACGGTAGTTCGTGGACTGCCCATCCTCTCGATAGGAGACCAAGGTAATCTTCAGAGGCACGGTGGTGATGCCATCGATTTCCACGGGGAATCCGTAGAGGTTCAGGTCATGCTGGATGGCGCCTGAGAACTGGTCGTCGCCATCCCAGATCTTCTTGTCCATCATATCGATCTCGTCCTGCTGCCAGGTCATCGGATGTTGCGGGTTGTGCAGTTTCTGCAAGTCAGTCTCCACAAAGCCGTCGTGTGGATTGTCAGAGGTGTCACCGTAGGTCACTGGCAGCCATGCGAACACCCCGAAGATGATGAACAGACAGACCATGAACACGACATTCCAACGCTTGAGATTTCGAGTCCGTTTCAACGACTTCGACTGTTCGCGACGGTCAAGTTCGCGCTGCCGGGCGACATTACGTTCAGCTAGTTGCGAAAACGCCCCCTCGTCATCTCCACCCTTTCTAGGTGGCCCAGACGAACGACCCTTCGGCGGGCCGCGACCCGGAGGACCTGACGACACCGACTTCGGCGGGCCGCTCGGTCCGCTGGGAGGTCCTGAGGGACCGGGCTGCATGGCTTCCGGCAGAGAGGTTGAACCTTTCAAGCCGCCGACCCGCATCACGGGTGCGTGAAGCCCTTATCGTAGAGATTCGACGGGGTTCTGAGCAGTACGATACACGTAGGACTCAAAAATGGAACCGGGCACGCACGCCGGGATGACGATGCGGCTGGCCATACTCTCGCGCGGCCTCAGGCTATACAGCACTCAGCGTTTGATGGAAGAAGCGATTGCGCGCGGATGCAGCGTCGATGTACTCGATCCTATGAAACTCAGCATCGCGGTGGGCAACGAGGACGTGCGCATCCTCAACGAGGGGTGGCCGGTAGAAGTCGACGCGGTACTCCCGCGCATCGGATACTCGATCACCCGACACGGCGTGGCCCTGGTGCGTCAGTTTGAGCGGCAAGGAGTTTACGTTGCCAACAGTAGCAAGGGCATCACGCAGAGTCGTGACAAGTTGAATGCGGGGCAACTACTCAGTCACAATCGGATTCCGATTCCGACCACATGTTACGTGCGAACGTGGCAGGATGTGGAGCGGGCAATTCGATTGATTGGTGGGATGCCGGTGGTAATCAAGGTGAGCGAGGGCACACAGGGGAGCGGTGTCCACCTCATCCACTCCAGAGAGCAGGCGGAACAGAAGACCTACAAGATGCTCTCAGAGGGCCACGACGTTCTGGTGCAGCAGTACATCGAGGAGAGCCATGGGCGCGACGTGCGCGTACTGGTGGTCGGCGGCCAGGCGGTCGCCGCAATGCGCCGTCGAGCGCGCGGCAGCGAATTCCGCAGCAACTTCCATCTCAACGGAATAGTCGAGCCGGTCGACCTGACACAGGAATACGTCGATATCGCATGCAAGGCAGCGCGGCTGCTCAATCTGGACATCGCTGGAGTCGACCTACTCGAGTCCGATACCGGCCCCCTCGTTCTCGAGGTGAACTCATCACCTGGATTGGAAGGTATCGAACGTGCCTCGGGAGTCAACGTGGCTGGGGAAATTGTCGAACATCTGTTGCAAAACCACGCGTTCAGTCATGTGGAACTCGACCAGTTGCTGCGCAGCAAGCCGAACCATGGTGTTCTGAGCCTGTCCGTCAACCGTCACCCAAGCCTTTCGGGACGACAGATCGGAGATGTGTTCCAAGACCCCACCGAGCAGGTGGTGTTCGCCATCGCCCGCGAGGGGATGCACGTCTGGAAGCCGCGGCGCACGTTCGTGCTACGGGCTGGGGACGAGTTGGTGTGCTATGGAGAACTCTGTCGGATCCGCGAACTTCTGAGACCATGGATACAAGAGGAATCCGAAACATCCGTGGAGCCTGCAATCGACCCGTACGACGAGAGCCACGACGAAGTTCCCAGTTGGTGAGTCAGCACTTCTGAGTTCGGCACATCAGCGAACGCTCTGCGTTGGACGCATAATCATCGGTAGTCCGGGAAGCATTGATAGTCATGTATTCTGGAGCCGTGTTCCCCGGTAGGGGATGGGATAGCCCCGCGTGGCTGAAAGCGCGGTCGAGAAGAAGGTTCGAAATGACGGAACGAGAAAGCGGTGGTGCGCCGCCTTGGGCGGCTGCGGTCAGGCAAGGCCAGCAGAATCACCGTTTCGATGACTTGATCGTCGGTCATCCACCCACCGTTCCTTCGCGCGTCCAGAGGCTTGCAAGCCTGCCGTGGTTGGACAGTTGGAAGCAGCAGTTGAAGGCGGAGAACAAGAGCGAACACACCGTTCGTTCTTATCTCATCTCAGCAGTTGGATTGGCCTCGGCCACACTGCCTGGAGAGCCGGACTTGTCTGATTCCGCCATCGAGCAGATGAATGTCCAACTGATGCATCGACGCATCGACCCCAACAACGGGCGCATCGACATCTGGATGCAATCGCTCAGCAACCTCGCCCCATCGACCGTCAACGCCCGTCTGGCAGGCGCAACCCACCTACTCAAGTGGTTGGGCTACCACATGCCCGACCACATCGTTCGCCCCAAGAAGGGGAAGCATCTCCCTCGACCATTGGAGCCTGAAGATCTCGCTCAACTGCGCGTGGCGGCGAAGGAATCCGAGAATCCGTTGGCGAACGTGGTGGTCACCGTACTTCTGCAGACGGGGCTGCGCGTGGGTGAGTTGTGCGCGCTCGACGACCGGGATGTCAACGTGCACACCCTGTCAGCACGAGTCTCCTCAGGGAAGGGGGACAAGGACAGGATGGTGATGTTCTCTAAATCGGGTGCAGAGGTGATAGAATGCTGGCGGCGGCACCGCGACGGCAGACGCACGTGCGACCCCGATGCTTTCATGGTCAACTCTCGCGGCAACAGGCTCACCTCACGCAATGTGCAGAAGTTGATGGACAAACTGGCCGACGACTCCGACATACCTCGTTCACGACTCTCCCCGCACACACTCAGACACAACTTCGCCACCGGTCTGCTGAATGGTGGTGCTGACATCGTCTCCATCCAGAAGTTGATGGGACACACGAACATCACTGCTACACGGGTCTATCTCGACATCACTGACCCGACGCTGCGCGAGGTCTACAACCGTGCGCAGGCGAACGAACTGCTCGAGCAGATCAGCCACGAAGAGCAGAATGATGACGAAGAACTCAATGAAGCCAAGATTGCGGACCTGGCGTGATTCATCAGTTCACTTGTGGTTCTTCTTTCCGGGGCGCTTCTTGAGTTGCTTCGGGCCTGTCCAGTCCTTCTTGGGAGTCACCGCATTGCCAGAGTGATCAGGAATCGGGCAGTGTTTGCCGGAACGACAACGGGAGCAGTTCTCCTTTGAGGGAAGTTCGACCACCTTGCGCAGTCGCCCGTACTTCCGCCTCGGCATGACAGTTCACGGGGTGAAGCACTCGATGAAGATGACGCCACTCGCTGGCTCATTCAGAGGTGAACTCCCTGACCCAAGTGAACTCCTCCGTGGTCATGGGATTCTTTCCGTTGATCCACTGCTGATGGAACTTCGCCTTGCGATCAGTGTCATCGGAACTACCCTCAGACTTCACCGCCTTGTGCATCACCTTCGCCTTGGAATCGTCAGCGTCGATGTGTTCAGCGGCAGCCGATCTTGCCGTGGTGTCACGGATCATCTTCGCCTTGCCCTTGGAAGCGGCATCACCGGCGCGAATGAGTTTGACCTGTGCGATGCCTGCGCGCTTCGCCGCATCAGCCGCTTCCGCCTCCTGCTTGCGCCTGGCCGCGGCTTTCGCCTGGCGCTTAGCCCATTTCTCGGCGGCGGCCTTCTCCTCAGCCCGGCGCTTGCGGGTGGCAGCCGCCTTCTTGGCAGAGGCCTTGCGCTTGGCCGCCGCATCATCTGCAGCCTTCTCCTCAGCCTTGCGCGCCCGAGTGGCTGCTGCCTTCTTGGCCGCCGCCTTGCGCTTGCGCTTCAACGCCGCTTCGGCCTTCGCCTTCGCCGCATCCTCGGCTCGCCGCTTTCGTGTAGCTGCCGCCTTCTTGGCTGAAGCCTTGCGCTTGGCCGCAGCCTCGGCCGCAGCCTTCTCCTTGGCTCGGCGCTTGCGAGTGGCTGCTGCCTTCTTGGCCGTAGCCTTGCGTTTTGCTGCCGCATCAGCCGCAGCCTTCTCCTCAGCCTTGCGCGCCCGAGTGGCTGCTGCCTTCTTGGCCGCCG
>CAZUBQ010000019.1:13160-35829 GCA_964618995.1 uncultured Candidatus Poseidoniales archaeon
GCAGCCTTCTCCTCAGCCTTGCGCGCCCGAGTGGCTGCTGCCTTCTTGGCCGCCGTCTTACGCTTGCGCTTCGCCTTCGCCTCGGCTTCGATAGACTCCTTGCGCGCCGCTTCTGCTCTGCGCTTGCGGGTGGCGGCTGCTTTCTTGGCGGCCGCCGACCTCTTGGCCTTGTCAGCGTCGGACTTCTTCGCAGCCATTATCCCCACTCCGCTACGATACAATTCAGGCATGCGTATCAATGTCTCGCTTCGTGATTGTGAAGGGAGGTGCAACGGGCGGCAATGATGATGCGCAGGACACCCCAGCCAATGTCGTGGCCGATGCGGTTGACGAGCACATGACCGAGCCTGACGCGGTGACAGGAATCGATCCGCTCCAGAGCAGGTTGTGGGCACAGGTACACAAGGGTGAGCCTGCAATGACGATTGACGCCGAAGGTAGACTTCGTCACCGAAACTGGCCAGACTCGCACGGAATCCTGTTCCTCGGAGACGTGTGCGAGGCACTGCTGCGCTGCTTCGGCGCTCACGAGCCGCCGCGCGTGGACGAACAGCCGGGATTGGACCAGCAACGCTGGACCATCGTCATCACCGACGGTGTGCTGAAAGTCACCGTGCGCAGCCGCTCGTACTGGGGCTGGGGGTTGTTCAACCGCTGCTTCCTCAACGAAATCATGCTGACCGGCCCGCTCGAACTCAGGAGTCGACTGATGTTCGACCTGACAGCCGCGCTAGGGCGCAACCCCTGGGAGGCGAGCATGGGCATCTTCTGGAGCAGGGCCACAGGAGCACGGGAAAGTGAGCATAGAGATGCTTGGCAAGAGTTGATGACACACGCGAACGAGCACATGAACGAGGAGATTCACACCCACGCACATCGTTTGGAGAGACTACACGCCAGCATGGACGAATATGAGCAAGGTAACCACTCAGGGTGGGAACGAGGCGCAGCGGAGGAACTGCTCAGACAGGCAGGAGAACATCTGGACATAGCCCGCGGAGCGTTGCATGACCGTAATGCGGCGGGTCTGGAGAGGGCGCTGGGACGCTGCGAGGCAGCGATGGTCGAGGCTGACCCCACCACCGAGGTGCGCCGGTCGACATTTCAGGAGGCAGAGGATCTTCTGCTGCCGGATGCGGTGGAGGTCGACGAAGACAATCTGCGCGATCAGGTACTCGAACACGAGGAGCTCCCGGATGAAGTTGAACGTATCACGCCCGACGAGGTCGCCGTTGGAACCAGCGACGTGCAAGCCGAGGACCTGCTAACAGGTGTCGATGACGAACCGGTCGACGAAGTCCCGCTGGTCGATCTCACCGAGTCTGAATGATCAGCCGGTGAGGCGCTCCCACATCCACATCCAGAGATTATCATCCGCGGTGGGTTGGTTGGCAAGATAGATGACGATGGAGAATACGATGCAGACAGTGTAGATCATTCCCTTGGAAATCTGCCAGGCGTCCTCGGACTCCTCGTCGAAGTAGCGAATGAGCCCAGCGGCCTGCTGGATGTTGGGCCCCTTGCTCTTCTTGTCCTTCTTGACTGCCATGCGAACTGGCCGACTTGGCCCCCCTTTATCAAGCGAGCGCAGAAGGTCGAAACGGCTCACGGGTCGAAAGTTTCGATGAGCACGACTCCGTCGCTGAACTCGACAATGCGGCTGGCTGCGCTAACCGCCTCATCCAGCGTGCGTGTGCAGAACAACTCGCGACGTTCACCGGCATTCGTCTTGAGTACGACCCTGTGGCTGAGTTCCTCCAAGGTGTCCTCATCCACCGACTGATAGACCCAATCCTCGCCTTCGACTTCCATCTCCGCCACCACAGGTACGAGCGGACCTTGGCCGACTTGATTATCCTGAGCGCGATCCTGCAATGTGCGAAGTTCATCCCTCACCTGATGACTGATGTTGAACACCTCGCGCGTCTTCTCCGCACGCTCACGAGCGGCGCGGAACGCCTCCCTGTTCGCGCGGGCCATCGAACTGATTCTGTTCTGCTTCCGTGCTGCCGGCTTTCGCTTGTCTGACATCGCATCCCATCCTGCTGACTGTAAACAGCCAACTGAGCCTCAGGCGCGCTGTTGGTGGTATAACCGTTGCAGGTGGAAATCTGCGTCAGACGCCGGTTCTGACAGGTCATTCCTCTTCGCCGACTCCGCTGGCTTCCGAGGTTGGGCCACAGGCCAGATGGGAGAACAGCGCCTGGGACGTCAGGAGCAGGATTCCGGCGAACAGCCACTTGGTCGATTCGAGACCCATGTGCAGTGTGATCAGCGCGGCGACACTGGTCGTGATGATGAGCACCGACTCGATGGCGCGTGTCTGCCGCGGCAGTTCGGGTCTCTGCTCAGGGTGGGTGGCGAGCAACGGCGTGGTCGTCATGGAGGCGAACAGTCCGGGTGCGAGCAGCGCGGTGAGCGGCTCGTGCATCGTCAGGAACGGGAGAGAGAGTGCCATACCCAGATTGAATCCCCACGCTTCAGGGCGCGGGCGGGCGTCGAGTCCAGCGAGCGGGAGCAAGGTGCCGAGCAGACCGAACAAGGCCAGCGGAAGCAACAGGGTGAACGCCCCCCACATTGCCGAATGCCAGCCGCTGATCGAGGGCAATGGTTCGAGCAGGAACGTACCGGATAACCAGCAGAAGACCAGTGTGTGACCGAACGTGCGCGCCAGTCCTAGGAAGCGACGGCCCGAAGCCTGTCCGCGCGCGGCGTGCACCCTCGCCAGGAGACTCAGGAACAGGGGGTAGCCGACGAATGCGATGACCAGGCTGGTCACCAGCAGCAAGTCGGGTATTCCCAGCGCTATCTGCTCGGAACCTGCAGCCCAATCCATAGCTGCTGATCTCTCTGGGAGAGCGGCGGTGAGCAGGAGTGCGGACGCAATCCCACCAGAAACAACAACGGGGAGTTGCTCACCTACCCCTGTCAATGTGCTACTGGAGACCCTTCCAACAGCATTTATCCAGACGGCCATCAACAACGCTCCTGCACAGATGAACAACCCTGCGGAGTGACCAACCGCTTCATCAGTCACCATCTGAGACTCAGAGTGAACAGCGAACGCATCTGACGAGATGAAACCAAGCAGGAGGATCGGCCACAGCCACCCGTTCCAGCGCAGTGCATACTGGCGCAAACCCGCTCCATCTCCATCCACGTCCAACAGGCTACCTCTGCCACTCCGCCCTTCCAAGACCACCTGAGTGACTGAGAAGACGACCGCGGCCGAGAACCAGAGTGAGCCTTCTGCGAAGAACGGAGTGACGAGCAAGCGTTTCCACGAAGGCAGAACGGGGTCTCCATATGCAGCCACATGTGCGTAGGTGAGGTCGTAGGCGAGGTGCGCACGACTGAGGTCGAGGGCGGCGATGACCAGCAACAGCGCCGGAACCAAGGTGAGGGCTCGGTCAATCCACCTCATCTGGTCGGGAGATTCAGGGTAGCGCTTCGCAAGCCCGGGCAGCCACCACGGGGCGGTCCACTGCAGCAGAGACCAGAGCAGCACCAGAGTGAGGCATATCGCCGGAACGCTGGTGACATCGCCCCCGCCGACCGCCATCGATGAGGCCACAGGGAGTCGTACTCATCTGTTTGGCGCACCCCAATCCTTGAGTCGAGTCGACGCGAGCGCTGTCATGATGGACGACCGTTGGCCCGACCCCGCTGAGTCTCTGCTGTGGGAAGCGGTGCAGAGCTGGCGTGACGATGCCGAGCCGTGGCTCAAGGCTGCATACCCTCGCCTCCCTGAAACCGTGAGGGTGAATCCGCTGCGAACCGACAGGGCATGGACGGAGGCTCGACTGACCGAAATGGGTGGGGAGCCAATCTCGTGGTTGCCCGAGGGTGGAGGCGGGGCCGGATGGAGGCTTCCATGGCCTAAGGGACGCTGTGAAGACGAGCAAGCGAAGCTGCTCTTGCGTGCGTTGCACGCCACCGGGCGCGTCACCCAGCAAGAGGCGGTGTCCATGATCCCGGTGAAACTCCTCGACTGTCGTCCGGGGATGCACGTCCTCGACATGTGCGCCGCACCAGGCTCCAAGGCAACTCAACTGGCCGAGGCGATTGGCGACGAGGGCGTAGTGCTGGCGAACGAGACCAATCCGGGCCGAGGCAACATGCTCGTCTCAAACACCCAGAGAGCGGGTGTGACCAGTCTCGTCACCACCCAGCACGATGGCAGAGGCCTGCCGCGGCCACCTCTACCGGGATTCGACCGGGTGCTGGTAGACACACCGTGCACCGGAAACGGAACCACGCGCAAGAATCCAGAGTTGTGGGCGAACTGGACTCCATCAGCCGGACCCTCTCTACAGACGCTGCAGATCGACCTGCTGCGCAAAGGAGCGACGCTGCTCGCACCAGGAGGGCTGCTCGCATACTCCACCTGCTCACTCGACCCGGTCGAGAACGAGGCGGTGGTCGCCGAGATTCTCGGTAGCTGCGAGTTCCTACGCTTGGTGCAGCCCGACATATCCTCACACCTGCCCGGATTGGTCAGCAGACCAGGCATGGTCGACTGGCCCGCACTGGACAACAGCATCGAGTCTGACATCCTTGAGCAACTGCCGAGATGCGTGCGTGTGTGGAATGATGAGAACGACTCGGGTGGATTCTTCGTGGCGTTGTTCGAACACATCGGGGAGAGTGAATGCGCCGAGGCGCTCGACACTGCGGATGAGATGGCTGCGATGCC
This sequence comes from uncultured Candidatus Poseidoniales archaeon, assembly GCA_964618995.1. Classification (GTDB taxonomy): domain Archaea; phylum Thermoplasmatota; class Poseidoniia; order Poseidoniales; family Thalassarchaeaceae; genus JAKUTA01. Next base: position 17,857 of record CAZUBQ010000019.1, read on the forward strand.
ACTCGGAGTTCCTCCAGATCACGGTCGCAACACACAGGCTCCAGCAAGTGCAGAGACGCTCGAACTAGTGGGTTCTGAGTGGGGTGAGGCGGCAACGGTGGGTCCTCTATTCGAACGGGGGAAGCGCCTGAACATCTCCAGTTCCGCCAGCCACGACTGGCTCTGGTCCAAGGAGCGGAGCGTGCGTCGCGGTCGGCGACTTCCGGGTGGCCACTGGCACCCGTTCCATGTGACACAGGTAGGCCTGCCCGCGTGGGAGATGCGCAAAGGCAGGGTGCAACGCCCGCTTTCCAAAGCGATGCACATCATCGGACCTACAATCAGCCAACATGTACATTCGATTCCACCTGACATGCTCGCCGACATGCTGCTGCGAGGGGGGCCGGACACTGAAGCGGCGACGGAACTCATCCCCACTCTCTCCGGTGAGCGGGGAGGCAGCCTGCTGCTGACATTGGAAGCCGAGGGGCAGACCTGGTGGGTACCCGCTTGGCTGGGAGCCAAACTGACACTCATGCTGCCTGACGCAGAACGCCACCTGCTCGGAAGATTGCTCGGAGTGGAGATGGAATCGTGAACTCTCGGCGCATGTTGCAGATCCTCCTCGCAACGCTGCTGCTCACACCGGTTGGCATCGCCTCCGCGGGTAGAGAACCGGTCAGAGAATGGTTCGAGCCTGAGTCCGGCTGCGATGGATGGTATGAGCACATTACCGACGAAGGAGTGATTCAACTGGTCTGGGTGATCGGTGAAGGAGCGATGCTCGCCGGAGAACAGCGAGCCGGAGCACTCGACGCTGAGGCGTGCTCTGGCTGGCAGGAGGGTTTCCCGTTCGGGGGCGAAGATGCACTTTCCCCGCAGAACAATCCTCAGGACGAATTGGCAGATCTGACACTCGATGTGCGAGTGAGTGGTGGTGTAGAGCCGAACGCCTTGGAGATAGAAGTCGGCATCACGCCCATCGAAGATCTTCCCGATTCCGTGAATCTACGCTTGTTGCTGACGGTGGACCATCCGACCTCCGGGCCTGACAGTCACTTCGTCGTGAAGCACTACCAATGGTCTAGTGCCTTCCATCACCAAGCCAACATGACGACTGAATGGAACGAGACGATTGACGCCTCACGCCTTGGCTCTGATGACGTACCGTTCACCCACTCTGATCTCTGGCGACTCAACGTCGTGGTCCTACTCGTAGATGATCTCAACCATTCGATTCACGCCGCCGCCAGCGCCGATATCGAAACGCCTTCCTCTGTTCCTGCAACAGCAGACGCCGCCCACCTCTACCTGCTCGGATTGGCCATCCTCGCCGGCCTCGGCATGATTGTCCGCGCCGAGTGGAAGCGTGAGGTGTGTCTTCCGACACTAACCGGCCGACTCGCCCGCAGAGGTCAGGCCTGGACAGCACACGTGACGCTCGTCGCTGGGCACAGCCCGGTGACGCTGAAGGGCGCTGACGCAGATGCGCCTTGGCGGGTTCCGAAGCAACCGAAGGAGCGGGTAATCAAACCCGGAGAATCGGTCGATGTCGGCGTGAGGCTGAAGGTCACGGAACAGCCGCCGCCTTCCGTACGCACCCACTGGTCTGTCGAAGTGGAGCAACTCGGCGGCTGGGTGCTCGACCTGTCACTCACTCCGGAAGAGAGCGCCATCGAAGATGACGCTGATTGAACGAATGACGAAATGTGGGCTGTTACCTGCCCGTACGTGCAATCTGAACCGCTGCTCGACAGCGAATGTTCAAGTGCCGTCCGTCCGGGGCTGGCGGCTGCCCTCAATGGAGAGAGCGGAACTGGTGGCTTTGCGGCGGCGGTGAATGGTATGCTGGACGATACGGATCGCAAGTTGATTGAGGCTCTTCAGGAGGATTCGCGCACGTCGATGCGTAAGTTGGCGGAGAAGATCGGCGTATCCTTCGGGACGGTGGGAAACCGACTGGTGCGACTGGAGAAGAGGGGGGTCATCAAGGGCTACGGAGTCAGGCTCGATGCGGACAAGATTGGCTGGGATCTGACCGTGGTCATCGGGCTGCGCATCGTCAAGGGACAACTGCTCGAGGTGCAGCATCGCATCGCATCCGACCCCCGCGTGTTCGGAGTCTACGATGTGACCGGGGAGATGGATTCGCTGATTATCGTCCGCGTGCAGGACCGAGAGGACCTGAACGACTTCACCAAGACCGTGCTCTCTTCCGAGGGGGTCGTGCGCTCGGTCACCCACGTCGTGCTCAACACAGTCAAGGACGACACCGTTCGCCTTCCTCCCGACTGAATCTGATTCAGCACTCCTCTCATCCCGCATGCCTGGAAACCACCGCTTGAATCACAATGTCTCCGTCAGTCAGTTGGCAGTCTTCAATAACGGTCGCACGCCCGTCGTCGTACGTTGAGCGACCGCGACGAACAAATCGGCGAGGCGGCATATGCCGACCGGCAGGTGCACTGGGCGCTGCTGCGTTCAGACCTGGACATCCGGTTTCCACCCTCGGATTCCTGCCCGCTGCTCAGGTTCGGCCGCTGGGATGACCAGCCACACCAGCACCTTCCAGCATCACGGCTGGCCGCCAGCCACTGGAAGGGAATGCTGATTGCAGACGAAGTCGGGCTGGGCAAGACCCTCTCGGCGCTACACGTTCTCAGACGACTGCACGTATTGGGTGAGCGCGGTGGGGTGCTGATCGTCGTCCCGGGAGGACTGCGCTCGAAATGGATGCAGGAACTCTACCACCGCACCGACATACAGGGATTCGAGGCCGACAGCCGGGTCAAACTGCTCGCCGCGCTGTCACGCATCGAGGAGGGCGAGCCGCTCGTCGTCGTGACCAGCCACGGAATACTGCGGCAATCCCAACTGGTGCAAAACCTGCTCGAGGAGGGGATGCCCGAACTGATGCTCTCCATCGTCGACGAGGCGCATCACGTGCGCAACCCGACCAACAGGCTGCACGACGCCGTCCAGATGCTCACGCTCAACAGCCGCAACATGCTGTTCCTCACCGCCACTCCCGTGAATCTGCGCAACGAGGATCTGTGGGTGCAGCTCTCCCTGCTCGCACCCGACCGCTGGCCCGATTTCACTGCCTTCGAACGCACCATGCGCCCGATGCGCCAACTGAACACGGCGCTTGACGCGCTCAGCCAGCCGGAGCCGCAACTCGAGGAGGCGCGCGCTGCCCTCCAGACCCTTGCACTGACACCTGGGTTCGCCGGAGACCCGCGGCTGTCCAATGCAATCGAACTGGTCGCTGACGCGCTGGCGTGGACTGGAGATGGCGTAGCGCGCACGCGACGTGAGGTGGCAAGTCTGCTCAGGCAGATTCGTCCACTGAACGACCTGATGGTACGCACCCGACGCCGGGATGTGGACCTCACTCTCGCTCGAAGAGACGCGGTCACGCTCGATGTGGAGATGACCGATGAGGAATGGCGCCTCTACGAGGCGGCGCGGCGCTGGACTCGACGGCTGGTGCAGATGCGCAACCCCGATTCCGGCCGCATCGACTGGGCGCTGGTCATGCCGGAGAGAATGGCGAGCAGTTGTCTGCCGGCGTACGCCGTTCACGTTCAGCAACAGGTACGCGACACCGCTCGTCTGGCTCTCGACTTCGGGGCCGACGACGGTGATGAGCCTGACGAACTGAACATACAGGCGGTGGAGCGACGGATACTCACACGGCTGGGGGACTTCGACGAGTTGCGTGAAGCGGCGGAGGCACTGGGCGATGTCGACTCGAAGTACGATGCCCTCAGGATATGGTTGCTGGATGAATTGGAGAACGATCCAGAAGGCGGCATCCTGCTGTTCAGCCATTTCCGTGGTACGCTGGCCCATCTGCACCAACGCCTGTCGGCGGAAGGAGTCAGGTGCGAGGTGCTGAGTGGAGCGACGCCGATGGCCGGACGCGATGAAATGCGTCGGCGCTTCGCCGAGGGTGAAATCCAGGTGCTGCTCTCAAGTGAGGTCGGCAGCGAGGGACTCGACCAGCAGCACTGCCACAGGCTGGTGAACTACGACCTGCCGTGGAACCCGATGCGCATCGAACAGCGTATCGGAAGACTCGATCGCTTCGGCCAACAAGCCGAAGTGATCACCATCCTCAATCTGGCTGTCGAGGGAACGATCGACGCAGCCATCCTGAACCGTCTCTACCATCGAATCCGCCTGTTTGAGGACTCGGTTGGGATGCTCGACCCACTTCTGGGGAAGGCGATGCGGATGGTGGCTCAGGAGGAACTGGCGCGACCACTCGGCAGGGAGATCGCCGGAGGGAGGATGCGCATGGTCGATGGCTGGGAAGCGGAGCAATTCAGCGCCGCGGAGGGCCGCAACACAGGAGGGGGTGATGTCGAATCACTGCTCATCCAGCGAGAGATGTGGCTCACTGAGAGAGCCAACGAGGAACGGGAATGGCTCGGTCCAGACCCCGGAATTGAGCACCTGCGCGAGGATGCTGAACTCATGGAACTCGGAATCGAACCGGAGGAACTGCTCGAATGGGCGAGCGCACGACTGGAACACAAGGACCCTGATGCGGGGTTCCATCTAGCCGGTGGCGTACGCCAACTACGCCTGTCAGACGACACCATCCGTGTGTTGCTCGAACGCGCCAAGGATATCACGCGCATCGACGGGTTGAACGTCGATTGGACCGAACTGCTCGAACGGATATCTGGACAGGCTGGACCGAACATCCTGCCGTTCACGCTCACCCGTGAAGAGGCTCGTGACCATCCTGATCGTCTCCTGCTCGCACCGTGGCATCCAGTCATCCAATGGCTGCGCGAACCGCTCTCAGGAATCCCCGATGAGGATGCGCTGCTCACCGGATGGCAGGACGCAGGGATACCCCCAAGCCACAGGCTGCAGGCACACAGGCCTGAGTCGTGGTCCCCTTCCGCACATACGGTGGTCTGCCTGGACTGGGCAGTGCAAGGGCTCGCCGAACACTGCATCCGACGCTGGCTTGTGCTCGACTCAGAAGGGATGCCAATTCTTACCCAACCTGAAAGGCCCTGGGCCGAGTTGGAAGACTTGCGTACGTGCCAGCCGAGCGATGAGGAGCAAGAGGAGTTGGAGGTGACGCTCGACCGGCTGCATGGCTGGCTGCTCGATGACGAGCGCAAGCGGCTCGGACCACTGCTCGATGAACTGCGGCACAACGTGCAGCAGGCGTGGATGGGTAGGATCGAAAGGGAGCGAGACCAGGTGGCTCAGGCGCGCTGGCGCGAGTACCATCAGGACAGGCCTGTCGATGTGCGCTGGATGCGCATGAAGCAGGGGATGATCCGTCGGTTGACGATTGAACTCGACGACCGCATCGAACGGCTCGACCGAGTGCGTGAGGGACTGCAAGCGGAACTGTCAGCGCGTATCGTCGTCAAACTGGAACCTTGACCGACTCAGTCGATTGTCAGTCATTCCTCTTCGCCTTCGGGGTCGTGCTCGCGCATCGCTTCTCGCAGCAATGGAGCATGCGGACCCAGTGATTCGACGGTCCTACCCTCAGGCTTCAGCGCGCGGGCGAGCTCCATGCGCGTGCGCGTGTCGATTTTCACGTCGAATCCTTCCAGGCTGTTACCGATGTCATGCTGCAACCGACCCCCAGTACGGTCCCAATCCATCAGCAGAATGATCGCATCACCGTTGTCGGTCTGGTTGCGTGTGCCGTAGGTCTCGTAGATATGGGCCACCAAACGTTCCCGGTCCCAACCGCGGTTCACCCGCTCCACGGGTCCGGTGAATCCGAGCCTCCTGAGCGCTGCCTCGTCCTTCTTCCCCTCGATGAGAACTGGGCAGGCTGCACCTCCTTCCCTGACAGGGCGATTACGCTGACGCGCCTCTCCCAACGCACGACCCGCCATCTGGAACCGCACCTCTCGGTCAGGTGGACCTGCAGCCTTCGCCCGTTCATTCATCCAGTCGTCTGTTGCCATTCCTCACTCCCCCATTGCGGCGGTGAGAATGTTCAGCACCGCCTCCCGGTCCGCTCCTTCGATGCGGACGCGCTTGCGCCGGCTGTGGTCTCCCTGCACCAGTGTGAGTGTAGCGTCGGTGTCTACCAGTGTGGTGTTCAGCAGGTCGCACACCGCCTTGTTAGCCGCGCCCTTGCGTGGCTGGGCGCGCACCGCCACCTGCAGGGTGTTGCGCCAGATATTGAGGGCGACCACAGCATCTCGCGACGCCCCGGGAATCACCTCGATGGCCAGAAGCAGGCATCCGCCGGGCTCCTCGGTGAGCACCTCATCCCACTCTTCCACACTGGGCGCAGTCGGTCCACACCAATCAGCGGAGCGGTCAATCCAGTGAGTGGCCGCCTTCCTCGAGCTGCTCATCGATTACGCGGTAGAGTTCCTCACGGCGGACCGGCTTGGCCACGAACGCGTCGCATCCGGCCTCGAGCGCCTTGCGGCGATCCTCGGGAGAGGAGAAGGCGGTCACCGCGATGATGCGGCTGTCACGCACCAGCGGGTGGTCGCGGATGTTAGCGGTGAGTTGCAGTCCATCGGTCCACGGCAGCTGGATGTCCATGAAGATCAGTTCGTAATGACCGTCCTGCAACGCCTCGAACGCCTGATTCGCATCCTCGGCAATGGTGACATCGTCGATTCCCTTTCCAGCGAGCAACGCCTGCATCAGGCGGATGTTCACGTCGTTGTCCTCGACCACCAGTGCGCGCATCTCTCTCAGGGCAGGATTCGGGCGGCTCCAATTCAACCCTTTGCATACATGAGTTGAATCTGATGGCACGTGAATACAACTTCATGCATCTGGCCACGGATACTGATGGCCTGATTCACAGCACCCCACAGGGGTGCTTGCCAACGCTTAAACACGGACCGCATAACGAGCGGCCGTTGAGGGTGCGTCATGGAGTTCGGAGGCGACATCTTCCAAGAACTGTACATCGAATTCATGTTCTGGTCTGTCATCGTCGGCGTCATCACATTCGTCTGGATGATTCACCACTCATTCGTGTATCGTACGTCCGATGGTGACTTGTCCGGCAAGCGCCGCCACCTGCGCACGCAACTCGACTCGCTGCGCCACGAGATGAAGCGAGCGGGCATGGATATGGAGTTCGAGATCGAGGAGGAGGAGGACGAACGGGCGTGGCCGAATGTGGACAACATCAAGGTCGGTGTGTTCCCAAAGGAGAACGACAACCTGAAACTCGAACTCACCTGGACAATCGTTCCCTTCATTCTCATCTGCTACCTCACTTGGATTTCCTGGGCGCCGACCGATGCCATCTGGCCCGCCGCCTACGAATTGGAGGACGCTCACGAGGTCGAAGTAATCGGACAGCAGTGGTTCTGGGACTTCGATTGCAAGGGGCTGACTTCAGACTTGTGCGATGTTGGTGTTGACAGCGATACCGGCCTGACCGTGTTGAGTCTGAAACAGCACGAGACCTATCTCCTGAACATCTCTGCAAGAGATGTGATGCACGCGCCGAAGATTGTGCAGTATGGGCTCACGGAAGACGCAGTCCCGGGGATGCACACCACGATTGTCTTCACGCCCTATGAGACGGGCAAGTACTTCCTTGACTGCGCCGAGTACTGCGGGGACGACCACGCCTACATGACGGCGATCATCGAGATACACGCTTAGGGGGAAATGAGGATGCAGTTACGCAACGTCTGGACCGTCCGTGCGATGGTGATCGTGGCGGTGCTGTTCGCCGCGCTGATGTTCTCCCCCGAGCACGAGGCGCGCCCTTCGGGAATCAGCAGCGTGGACTCCGGTTGCTCCTGCCACTCCCAGACCGCGAGCGGTGAAGTGGCCGCAAGCATCACGCTGGCGAACGGCTCGGCACTGCCGGATAGTTACGAGGCGGGCACCACCTACACCTTGCTCATCTCGTTCAGTGGTGGACCAGCCGAGGATAACAATCCGGACCGGGTGAACACGGGTGGATTCAACCTCGTTGCAAGCAAGGGAACTCTGACCCCGATAGACGACACGACGCAGATAATGGCGGGCGAACTCACCCACACCGATGCAGGCAACGACCAGCAGGCGTGGAATGCCGACTGGACGGCGCCCACCAGCGGTTCGGCAGTGCTGCGACTGATGGTCAACTCGGTCAACGGTGACAACTCGGCTAGCAGTGACGACCAGTGGAACACAGTCAGTTACACGGTCTCGGGCGCGGGTGGCGAGGCTCCGACGATGAAGGCGGACGGCCTGACCGTGCTGTTCAGCGGCATCCTGCTCACTGCCATCCTGTTTGCCATAGCCCTCACCTACGTGTTCTACGTGCGCGACCCGGAGTCGTTCTCTTGGAAGCGCTTCCAGCCGTGGATCTCCCACTGGCTGACCTCGACGGACCACAAGAGCGTCGGCACGCTCTACTTCGTCTCCGGACTGTTCTTCCTCGGTGTCGGCGGAATCCTAGCGATGATGATACGGATTCAGTTGTCTTCGCCAGGCAACGACTTCCTCACCAAGGACGAGTACAACTCGTTCTTCACCTTGCACGGAACGGTGATGATCTTCCTAGCGGCGATGCCGCTCATCAACGGCTTCGCCAACTGGATCGTGCCACTCCAGATCGGTGCCAAGGATCTCTGTTTCCCACGACTCAACGCGATGTCGTTCTGGCTCCAGCCTGCCGGTGCCATCCTGTTGCTCTCAGGGGTGTTCAGCGGCATGGGTGCCGATGTCGGATGGACAGGCTACCAGCCAATCACGACCACGACGGACCATTATGGAGCGACCTTCTGGCTCGCCGGACAGGTCCTGCTGGTCGCCTCATCGACCCTGACAGGAATCAACTTCATCGTAACGATCGCGACGATGAGGGCCCCCGGAATGGGCTGGATGCAGATGCCGCTGTTCACCTGGTCAATCCTCGTATCGGTGATGATGCTGTTCATCTCCATCCCGGCGTTTGGCATCGGTCTGATTGAAGCATATCTCGACCGAACCATTTCGACGACGTTCTACAACACATCAGCCGGAGGTGACCCACTACTGTGGAGCCACCTGTTCTGGTACTTCGGCCACCCTGAGGTGTACGTGGTTGTCGTACCTGCCTTCGGAGTCATTTCCGAAGTTATTGCAACAAGCGCTCGGCGGACGGTCTTCGGCTACCGCTCGATGGTCTACGCGCTGGCAGGTATCGGATTCGTCGCCTTCATCGTCTACGGACACCACATGCTCACCAGCGGGATGTCACCGCTGCTTCGCTTCGTGGTGATGCTCACCACCATGCTGGTGGCGGTGCCGACCGGCATCAAAATTTTCAATTGGCTGAAGACGATGCATGGCGGATCGCTCGTTTACAGAACGCACACCCTGTGGGCGCTCGGGTTCCTGGTGACGTTCACCTTAGGTGGCATCTCAGGGATGTTCTTCCCATCCATCGCCATGGACGTTCACCTGCACGAGACCTACTTCGTGGTCGCCCACTTCCACTACGTGCTGGTCGGTGGAACCGTGTTCGGCCTGTTCGCTGCCTTCTACTACTGGTATCCCAAGATGACAGGACGGATGATGAGCGAACGGCTGGGAATCCTGCACTTCCTTACCGCCTTCATATCCTACAACGGTGTGTTCTGGCCGATGCACAAACTCGGACTGTTGGGGATGACTCGGCGGCATCACACCTACTACATCCGGGCCGATGAGTACAGTGACATCATCGGCACGCTCCCGCCTGAAGCAGCTCAATGGAATCAATTCATCACTGTGTGCGCCTTCCTGTTCTTCCTATCGAACTTGATAATGGTGTACAACATCATCGCCTCGATGCTGAATGGCCGTAAAGCTCCGGCTGACCCATGGGGTGGCTGGTCGTTCGAGTGGCTGGTATCCTCCCCACCGCCAACTCCTAGCTTCGATGAGATCCCTACTCTGGAGAACGCCAATCCGGACCATGGTCCAGGGAAGTTGACTGGAATGTTGGAGAGGATTATGGCTCCCGATCCGGATGATGATGGAGAGGAGGTGGGACATTGAGCGACGACCATGGATACCACCACGGTCCGCACGATTGGAGCCACGGTGCTCCGCACAACAGCTGGGCGCCGCTCATCATCAGCATCGGCTCGGGCGTGTTCCTGTTCTTCTTCGCCAAGGCGTTCACGATGAACGGCGACCTGAACGGATTCATCTACGACAGCGCGCCGCTGCCGCTGGCCATCGCCGGACTGGCAATCATCTTCGCCGGCCTAATCAGCTGGTGGAAGCAGGACTTCTCATTCGATGGCTCCTACGAACCGCAGTCGACTCAAGGCAGCGCCCCGTTCGCCAACGTCGATATCCGCAAGGTCGGCATGTGGGTCTTCCTGATGTCTGAGATGATGATTTTCTCGTCGCTGTTCTCAACCTACATCCGCTACCGCACCAGCATCGATTCCTGCTACTCACTGGAGGGCACGGTCGTCGAGCCGGGGACCGCCTGCTGGCTGCCAGCCTCGTACTTCATCGCCAAGGGTGGAGAACATGCCCATTCGACGCTCGGATTCATGCCCGATGCGCTGGTACCAGGAGCAATCAACACCTTTGCTCTGATCATCTCGTCGTATACCGTAGTGATGGCACTGCAGACCGCCAAGCGCACTGATTTGGACCACGCCGAGCGTAGCATCAAGGTGCGCAACTATCTGGGAGCCACATTCTGTTTGGCTACCTTGTTCCTGATCATGAAGATGATCGAGTGGTTCATCGGATTCCACATCGGACCTTTCTACGCTCCCTCCCTGCTCTCGGACCAATTCACCATCCACAACGACGCCTACACCTACCACTACGGTCATGGCGCGGAGGCGGGCGCGATGACGGTCGACATACGCATGGCGGCCTCCGTATTCTACGTCACCACGGGGACGCACGGAGTGCACGTTTTCGCGGGGATCGTGGGTTTAGGTTACATGGTAGTCAAGGCGCACAAAGGCGGATATGGGCCTGGCAACGCAACGAGCATCGAGTACTTCGGGCTCTACTGGCACTTCGTCGACCTAGCATGGGTGGCGGTGTTCCCGGCGTTCTATCTGTATTAATGAGGAGAGTGATGTGAGATGAGTGCGAAGATAATGGGATTCGATGCGTATAACTTCAACTTCTTCTGGCTGATGCTGCTTACCGCCATCGAGGTAGGCGTGGTGGCACAGTCGGAGAACATGGCATGGGCCACGCTGGTGTTCGTGCTCGTCTCAATCGGGGTCGTGAAATTCATCGGCATCGCAGCGGTGTTCATGCACCTGCGCTTCTCGCCTGATTCGAACATCCTGACCGCTACAGCGCTGTTTCCAGCGGTGTTCATCGTCCTGATGGTGCTGATGGTCGCGCTGACCAACCCCAACGCAGTAGAGAACCTGCCAGCATTCTGTAGGCCGGGATACTACGGCCTTTGACAGGATTCAACCTGAATCCATTTGATGGAGAGCCTTCTGGGTCGAGGTGTGCGGACGTCGCATAGCCTGGTATCGCGCCGGATTTGAAATCCGGTGACCTTGTGTCTCGGGAGTTCAAATCTCTCCGTCCGCGCCTCTCTGACAAAGGACCAGTTAACCGAACAGTTCAGAAATGAATCATTGGTGGATGTGTCATGCGCAAATTGCTGAGTGCCTTGCTGCTCACAGCAATGCTGCTGTTATCTGGTTGCTTGGATGTGAGTGATGGTCAGGACACCCAGAAATTCAACGGATTGGACTACAATCCACCGATCACCGCGCCCGACTTCACGCTCACCAATCAGTACAACACGACAACCTCAGTGTCCGAACACGCCGGCAAGGTGGTGATTGTCGCCTTCACCTACACGCACTGCCCAGACGTCTGCCTCGCCGTCGAGGCCAACCTCTACTCGGTGATGACTGAATTAGGCCCGGATTACGGAACCGATGTGGAGATCATCTCGATTACCATCGACCCGATGCGCGACACTCCCGAGCACCTGCTCAACTGGACAACCGCTCGAGGCTACGTCTGGCCACACGTCACCAGCGAGAATCACATGGTGATGATGGACCTGTGGTACGAATGGGGCATCGCAGTGGACAACGAGCACATCAACAGCAATCATTCCGACCATGGAGAGAACGAGACCGGGGGGAACGAGACCTCTGAAGAAGAACACCACGAGGAGGGCGAACATGAGGACGAAGGGCAAGAAGGCGAGGCGGCTGAAATCTACGAGGTCGGCCATAGCACTGTCACATTCATCATCGACCAGGGCGGCATGAAGCGGATCGCCTGGGTCGGCTCAGATTGGTCTGTACACGGATTCCTCGAGGACATCTACACACTCATGGGAGAAGATGGACATTTGACTCATGGGTACTGAAGTCACCCCTGATAATGCGATTCAGGTGGTTTGTGACGCTTGAAAAGCGTCATCAATGCGGGCTCGCCTGCGTGAGGCGTGCCTCAAGGTCTGCGACTGGTCGGAATCCTGCTTCTAGCAGCGATGCTCTCAGGGTGCGTGACCAACCCCGTCGCCGAATGGGGCGTAGATGGCCTGACGGTGAAAGTCGACGAAGAGTCAGGCACGGCGGCGATCTTGAACAACCTTGGAGACTCTACAGGAGAGCGAGAAGCGGTCAATCTGGTCGGTTGTGACAGAAATCACATCATACCTGAGGTGAATGGAAACATCAGCGAGGATTCGTACAAGGAGAAGGTGCATATCGACGGCTGGCTGGCGGCGAGCAAGAGTTTCCCTGATGGGGTCGATGTCGTCGGCGGAGCGGAGGCTGCGAGCGTATCATCGGTAATTGTGCGGCTGACCATCTACGACAATGCCACACAGAATGAGAACGGCAGGTTGTCAATCACCAAGTGGGATTATCCCACCACTGGCATCAAGGCGCGGCCCCCTGGCTACATGAAATCAAGTGATTTCCCTCAATCAGGATGGTCTGTGGTGGGTCTGGTCCCGGGCAACGAGAACGTGCTCAAGGGATTTGCCGCGCTCGATTGGAACCAGAAGGTGTCACTTGAGGGGTGGCTGATGCATGGCAATGAATCTGATGAGAGCTGGTATCCCCAAGCGGTGCGCGCCACCGATGACGGGCACTGCCGCATCTTCGCTGGCATCGGGAATGCTGGCTTCAGCGGATCGATGCTGGTCACATCAATCAGACTGGAGAATCAAGGAACCATCGACGACGACCATGCCTACAATGCCTACAAGGTGAGATATCTGGGCAGCAGCGGTTACGTACTCCTGTTGATGGCGGCGTTCGCAGGTGCATTCGTGCTCTACGTCGGCTCCACCGGAGTGATTCGCACCGGCGCCAAATGGAGCGCCAAACGAATGCTCTCCGAGGCACAGATGGTCGCTGCCAAGGGTATGCGCCGCGAACTGAAGGAGGCGAAGACCACGATCGAGGAGGCAACAGGTAGCGAGATGGACCTTGAGAAGCCTGAAGTCGAGAAGGAAGAGAAACTGTCCAAACTTGATGAGGGAGCGAGCGTCGATTTCGATGATTTCGATGTAGAGGGTGCTCTCAGAGGCCAACGCCCAGACCCACGTGCGCTCGGCTCGCGCCCGGGAGGCGGAGTCATTTCGACCGTGGAGGCCGATGAGATGGACGTTGAACTCTCTGAGTTGCAGGAGGATCTCGCCGCCCAGAGAGATTACGATATGGAGGCCAAGAAAGGCGGGCGCCGAGCCGTGTTCGTCCCAGATTCCGAGGCATCCGAAGAAGCGGCGGAGCCGAAAAAGGCGCGCAAGACCAAGCGTAAGCGGAAGGTGAAGGAGGCGGAGCCGGAACCTGAGCCTGAGAAATCGAAACGGGAAGGTCCATCCGTGGCAGAAGATGACGACTTCTCCGACTTCTCACTGTGAATAATCATCAACGGGCGTCCCAAGGAACATTGGGCGAGCCGCGGATCCAGAGTTGCTTCGGGTGGAACTCGAGCAGCGCGGGGGTCTGTAGACACGGCTCGCCGTCAGCCTGCACGATGAGCGCCGGGTCATGGGATGCATCGGTGGGGTTGCAGTCAGCATCGACCGCACGAATCTCCAGTCTCGTACAGGGCTTGAGCTCGATTCCCCACTTGCCGACGTGCTTTCCCTTCCTGAGCGGACCCATCAGACTGAGCATCTGGAACTTGCTGAGGCCCCATGCTGTGCACAGGTATCCGTGATCGACTATCGGGGAGGCGTTGGGGGCGACCTTGTAGCCGCCACCGAACATCTCCGACATCGAGAAGCAGAGCATCGAGAAATCCACCACGATTCCTGGCTCATCGTCAATCTTCACCCACGCGGTCTTCTTCTTCCACGGGAAGATTTCCGTCATGCCGAGATATGTGTATTTCATCGAGCCGCGAATCCACTTTCCGCGTGTCAACTTCGCCCGCGCAGTCGCAGATGTGACTCCACTGTCCGACTCTAGGAACACCCAGCGTACCACCCTGCCCTCGATGTCCACGGGCCCATCCCACTCTGGATTGTTCTGCGGTTCCGGGTAGCCTCCCTCGGCTGCTGCTGGTACTCCCTGTAGACGCAGCGCGCCGACGTGCCGGTCGATTCCTGAAGTCAGGATGGAGACGACCCCGTCCACTCCTTTCATCGGGTAGCCATGCGCACGCGCAACGTCGTTTCCGGTACCTCCAGGGATGATTCCGAGTGGAATCTTGCTGCCACGCATTCCCGATGCGACCTCGTGCACCGTACCGTCGCCACCGCAGGCGACTATCATCTCCAGATCGTCTCGTTCCTTGAGGCTGAATGCAATCTCGCTGGCGTGGCCGATGTGCTCGGTGTGATGCACTTCGGCATCGAATCCCGCTGCTTCGAGGGCTGGTTCCGCCTTGTTCCAGCGTTTCAGGGAGGCACCGTCGCGCCCGGCTGGATTCACGATGCAGGCGATGCGCGGCATGAAGGGCGAGAGGCAGGTCTGCACATCAGCCTTCGGCCGGATGAAAATCGGCACCGGCAGGTGCGAATCTGACAAAGGGGGGCGCCCGCTCGCGCGGGCGGGCGAGGGTCTGCGATGAGCGAATGGAGCGAGTTCGACGTCCACTGCATGCGCCTCGCGCTGGAGCAGGCGGAGAAGGGCTGCGGAAAGGTCTCGCCGAACCCCCCGGTCGGATGTGTGCTGGCAAGTGGCAGTGAAATCGTCGCATCGGGGTGGCACGACCATCTAGGCGGGCTGCACGCGGAGCAAGCGGCCATCGCCGATGCAGAAGAGCGGGGACTGGCAACTCACGGAAGCATCGCTTACGTGACGCTGGAGCCGTGCAACCACCACGGAAGGACGCCGCCGTGTACCGAGGCACTGCTGTGGGCGGGCGTGCGTGAAGTGGTGCTCGCCGCCGCGGATCCTAACCCCACCGTGCGCGGGGAAGGGGCTGAATTCCTGCGTGAAGCAGGTATCACAGTCCGCTCGGGGCTGCTGGAAGACGAAGCGCGCCGACAGATGGCTCCATTCATGCACTGGTGCGAGCAGCGCCGTCCACTGGTGACGTTGAAGGCGGCCATCGACGTTGATGGAGTGGTCGATGCCGAGAACGAGGAGGCGGGACGGTTCACCAGTGAGGCTAGCCTGACGCGCGTGCATGAATTGCGGCGAGAGTCGGATGCGGTGCTCGTCGGCGTGAACACCGTGATTCGAGACGACCCTGAACTCACGGTACGGCTGGTGCCACTCGGAGCAGGACGGCAGCCACTGCGAATCGTGCTCGATCACACACTCAGGACACCACCCGCATCCCGATTGGTCACCGACGGGCAGGCAACTCTGATTCTTCACTCAAACGGGGATGAACAGCGGGCCGCCACCCTCGCCTCAGATTCAGTCGAGGTACTGCACATGCCGCCGCTGCAACCGACCGAGCCACCAGGTGTCGAACTAGACCAACTGCTCGACCTGCTCGGCGACCGTGGACTGCAGCGGGTGCTCATCGAAGGCGGGCCAGATGTGTGGAGCCGATTCCTGCTCGCTGGGCTAGTTGACGAGGCGTTCATCATCCACAGCGATGCGAGCATAGGTCCCGGACCCGCCGCAGGAATCGATGCGGCAGTGCTCACCACAGCAGGTCTGCAATGCGCTTCCAACGATTCATCGATGGATGACGTGATCGAGCACTGGCTTCGGTGACATCACTCATTCTGTCGAGAGCGTGCCTCGGAGCGCACGGTGTCATCGAGCACGAGCAGTCTTCCTCTCAATCCCAACGGAGGAGGGGGAAACTCATCGCGATGCGGGCAGAGTTCGTCGAGGAACGGCTGATCGAGTTGGTCGAGCACCAACGGGTAGATTCGACAGCCTTCGGGGCGGTCCTCCCACACACGACATGTTCCCGGTGCGTCCGCATCCGCGGAATCGGTATCGAGGAAGACACAGGCGCGTGTGGCGGGGTTGTTCTGCAAGCGCACATTGCCATCCGGTAGGACGATGGAGAACGACTCACGTTGCTCGCCGAGAGCCTCCAGCCGGGCGATGTCCTCCTCTGCCAGTGGCATCTCCGTTTCACGGCAGCAGCGACTGCAACCACGTTCGAGGCAGGGTGTCGGCTCCCACTCGATGGACACTCTCAAATCCCCTCTTGGATGCCCTGCCGGCATCCATCGGCTTCAAACCATGCGCGTCGGTCGCCGCTGCATCGGGCGATTAGGGTAGCCAGGATATCCTGACGGGCTTCGGACCCGTCGACGCGGGTTCGAATCCTGCATCGCCCACATCAACGACGCCGTTCACACACGACGAGTAGTCGTGAGAGTGAGCGGTGAACACTGATGGGGACCGTGGAGAGCACGGTCCAGCCGCAATTTGCGATCAACTCCCTCACCTCAGCCCACGCGGTTCCGTAGGTGTGGAACTCATCCACATCCACATCTACCCCAGCGCGTATGGCGGCCATGTGCTCTGCCGGCCACGGAAGCAGAGTGACCAGACGAGCGTCATCAGTGGCGTTATCGTAGCATCGAGTCAGTGTGCCGAGCAGCAGTTCCCTGCCATCTTCGGATTGCCAGGAGTTACGTCCATATGGCGGGTCGAAAGCGAACGCTGACACTGGTTCATCGAGTGTGAAATCGAGCGCATCATCAACCTCGGTGGTAACCGCCGCCAATTCGTCCTGCTCATTCCACAACCAATCGAGATTCCTCTGTGTGCCTTCCACCATCTCCTCATCGAGGTCCGAACCGTGTGAATGGACTCCGAGCAGTGCCGCTTCGATGAGCACACCCCCAGTTCCACACAACGGATCGGCCAATGCTGGGCGACCGTCAGGCGTGTGTGGATGAGCGAGGTTGACCATCGCTCTGGCGATTCTCGGATCGAGTCCTACAGGCTTGAAGAACGGGCGCATCGGTCCTGTGCGCTCCTGCCAGGTAATCGATGTGCTGTCAGCCGGCTGGGATAGTCCCCAGAGGATGTGCGCTTCACTCCGCAACTGTTCCATTTCAGGGTGCTGTGCCTGCTCCTCACCGACACAGACAACCACGAATTCGTAGTCAGGTGCCTGCAGGTCGAACACCCACCCCATCGACGCCAGCCGAGCGCCTAACTCGAGTATGAGTGCCGAATGACTGATGCCGACTCCCCCGCCACCGATATTCTCGACACGAACCGCGATGCTCTGCTGCCTGTCATCTGATTCTGGAGGAGCGGGTCCAGGAGCAGCTAGAATATCTTCCAGAATCGCTTCGGTATCCGTGTGGTCAACTCGGCCACCACCAAGCAACCAGCGAGTGACGGAACTGCAGCGGTCCACGATGTCGATATCCAAATCATCCGAGTCAACGCGGAGCACACGCGGATGCTCAACCTCGGGCTCGACGCCGGCGGCCTCCAGCAAGGTCTGGACCTCCAGACGGTGCAGGGCCGGATGCCAACCCCCGACGACAATCCGTGCTTGCATGCCTTTCACCTCCCGTCGGCTCTACTCTCACTTCCGGCCCCGCGTGGCCTTCAATTCTATATCCGTCGGTGGAATCGGGACGACGATGGCGGCCAAGCCAAGGAAGCGAACAGCCACCGCCCCTTGGGCGGTGCTCGTACCGTT
>CAZUBQ010000020.1:0-6991 GCA_964618995.1 uncultured Candidatus Poseidoniales archaeon
GCTTGGTCATGTGACTCATGCGGCGCAGGCGCTGTTGATACCCGTCATTTTCGGTCGCAAACCGTACCCCTTGAGTCCGCTTCAGGGGGTAACTCGTCTACGGTCTCTGGGGAAGAGAACGACCTCGCGGACGTTGCCCGCACCGGTCAGCACCATCAGCAGTCTGGCGACTCCAAGACCCCAGCCTGAGTGCGGCGGCGCTCCGTAGCGGAAGCCGTCTACGTAGAAGGCGAAGTCATCGGGATTGAGGTCCATGTCGCGCAGATTCTGGGTGAGGACATCGGCCCTGTGCTCGCGCTGTCCACCCGAGCACATCTCATCCCGCCCGTAGTTGAGGTCGAAGCCGCGACTGAGTTGGCCCCCGTCAGCGGCGGTCTCCGCCTTGTCGTGGTAGATGTAGAACGGCTTCATCGACATCGGCCACCTCGGCAGGAAGTAGAATCCGGGGTATTCGGCGGCAATCAAATCGGCGTGGTGCGCCTCGATGTCGTCTCCCCACTCGATCTTTCCACCAGCGCCCTTGATGATCTCAATCGCTTCAGAATACTCCACTCTCGGGAATGGAAGTTCGGGCACCTCGACAGTGACCGGAGGTAGAGGCGGTTCCTGCTCGGCACGCCATTCGTTGATCATGTCGATGAGGTGCTGGTCATTGGCGGCGACCTCGGACCAGACGTGGTGAATCATGCGCTCCTGCACGGCCATGCAGTCGTCGTCGTTCGCCCACGCCATCTCGATGTCGAAGGAGATGAATTCGTTGAGGTGGCGGTAGGTGTCGTGTTTCTCAGCCCGGAAGGCCGGCCCGACCTCGAACACCCGCTCAAGCCCACCTAGCACGGCGAGTTGCTTGTAGAGCTGCGGCGACTGGGAGAGGAAGGCCTCGGTGTCGAAGTACTGCAGGGGGAACAGGTTGGTGCCACCCTCGGCGGCAGCGGCGATGATCTTCGGGCTGTTCATCTCCTGGAAGCCCTCCCCGATGAGGTGTGCCCGCCCGTATTCCAGAACCTTGCTCCTGAGTTGGAACATGGCGTTGACGTGGTTGCGCCTGAGGTCGATGTGGCGGTTGTCGAGTCGTGTATCCAGTTCCACGTGCACCTTGTCCGCCACTCCCATTGGCATCGGCGCTTCAGCCGGGGCGAGAATGGTTGCATCCGCCACCTGGATCTCGTACTCCGGCTCCGGTTCCGGCTCACCCTCCTTCACCTTGGGCGGACGCTTCTGCGCCACCGCTCCAACCACCTGGATAGTGCTCTCGCGGTTGGCTGATTGAATCGCTGTGAACGTCGTCTCGTCCATGTTGTCCTGCTTGAGGAACGCCTGCAGGTAGCCGGTGCCGTCGCGCAGCTTCAGGAAGCAGATGGCGCCGCGGCCGCGGACCGACTCGGCGAAGCCGCAGACGGTGACCTCGTGGCCGATCATCTGGGCGCCGTGGGTGGCGACCTCTCCGAGCGTGTGCGTGCGCAGCGAGGTGGGGTGCCAGTCAGACCCGTCGCGGCCGGTCATGTGGGTGGCGGGACGGCCGTAGTCCTTCAATCGAGCGGACGCGTAATCGGGGTATGAGGGCGCATTTTCATGGTATACGGCGGTGGGAGGATGGTATTCGAGCGCCAGTCCCTCATATACCGCCGGAGACAGCCAAGGGCAGGTGAAGCAGAGATGACGCCGAAAATGACGATTGGACGGAGACAGGGGCTGCTCTCGCTGGCGCTGGTGGCGCTGATGCTTTCCAGCGGTGTGGCGATGGCACAGGATGCGCCGGTTGACGGCGCTACGGATACCGCTCCTGGTGAGGACATCGACTACACGCGTGAACAGATAGTGGTTGAGCGGGACGACGAAGAAGGAATTGTGAAACTGAAGTTGGGCGAATCTGAGATGTACGTCGATTACGGAGACGGGAGGATCTCGTTCGCTGCGGTCCAGACCAGATATCTTGGAATCGCTGACGTCTATCATCAGCGTCAGGGATTCGACAAGCGAGTGGGAATTCCTGCCCAGACCATCGTCTTTCAGCGACTGGTAGGCATCATCGAGTACACCGATGAGAACGACAACGGTCTGTTCGACGTGCAGAGTGGCAAAGTGGCCGGTACCATCGAAGAGCTCAACTCCACACTTGTGAATCATGAGGAGACGCAGAAATGGGTCGACTTCGCTGACGTGCAGTGGACTCTCTCTTCCTGGAGGGAGCACGGCTCAGAGAACAACCGGCAGTTCGAGTTCGTGCTGTCGGCGACCGATGTCCCCTACAGTTCCACCAATGGGTTGGACACCTCCGATACGGTAAGCCGCATCGCGTACATCTTCCGCGTGACCACGCATGAGGAGCAGGTCTCCATTCGGGCTGTCCCTCACTACCGGGTGATGTCCTCGAACACAAGTGACTCGAACTCTCACATCACCAACAGCGAGTTGGTGGCACACACGAACGTCACCGGAACGGTGCTCAACTCGACTTGGAAGTATGATCAGGCGATCGAAGGATGGGATGTGGCGACAGACTCTAGCGGGGATGAGCGTAACGACACCCGCCTTCTCGTACTGACGGAGATGGCCTTCGGTGTCCACCTGCACAAGGATGTAGGTGCCTGGATGATGAAGCAATTCGGAGATTTGGCTCGTCCGCGAGCGATCGTCGGTGCACCTCCGGTGCCTCATCTGCCGACCGAGAACCAACCGCATCCTGATGCATCCGATGTGGAGTTGGCTGCACAATCAGGCCCCAACCACGACCAGCAGGGCAACCCGCTGCGTTGCGGACTGGAGTACGTCAACGGTGGTGGAGATGACGGCACCTCAGACACTCAGGCGCGTGGTTCTACCACGGAGACTGCAGAACAGCAGAAGTTGAAGCAGCGCATCCGTGAGTATACAGAAACCGCCTGCCGAAAGCGTGGTGATGTGGTCGCCGATACCGTGGAGAGCGACGAGGCTCGACCCGAGGTGATTCGCAGCGGTTCTCTACACTTCGAGGACAACGGCGCCCAACTGGGTCGCATCCGCTGGGTGTCCAACGCCACGGTCGACGGACTTGAGACCGAGGTGCTGTTCCAGATGCACGGCGCACGGCCGGTTCTGCCCGAGGACATTCATGAGGACAACACAGACCTGTGGGCAGGCGTGCGCGCCGTTGGTGGCTACAATTACGTCATCGGAGATTCCGTGTTCCACGACCCTGAGTTCGGGGCTGACGTGCTCACCATGCACACATCCTCCTTCGGAGAGCCTCAGGTGTGGAACGTCCGTGGCCCGCTGTTCCAATTGCTGCAGGGGTTGCAGGCCGGTCTGCCGATGTTACTGGGGGCGGTGCTCATCGCCGTGGTGATCGTCGGAGTCGCCAGCACCCGCAGCCGCCGTGAACTGGCTCCTCTGCCTCCGTCAGCGCAGTACGCGCCCGCAGGCGCGTGGACGACCCCTTCCGAGGATTGGGAACAGTACCGCGATTGAATCGAAGTAATCGAGGTCAGAGGATTTCGGACTTGTCCGCCCTTATCGCTCCGGCTGCTTCATCAACCATCGCGAGCGTGCAAGGCTCGGCGATTAGATGAGTAAGGCTCCGCGCATCACCAATCGTGAGCGAGTGCTGCTCGCTCTCGAGGACGCTCCACAGTATGATGCTCAGTACGAGGTGCCGCGGCGCTTCAGTCAGCGCGGGCTGTCCCAACGCCTCGATATGGCGCAGTCGCATGTGTCACGGGCCATCAAGGACCTGCTCTCAGATGAGATGATCAGCCAACTCCGACGCCGAGTCACCGGTGAGAGACGGCGTGTCATCGCCTACAACCTGACCGAATCGGGAAGCGACCGAACCGTTGACCTGCGTCGCGAGATGCTCGCTTCCGCGGTGCTGACGCGAACGGCTGACGGTACACTCGAGAGGCTGAGCTTGAGAGACCTGCTGCACAGGGCGGAAAGGGTTGGGGAACGACCCCCCTCGGATGCCCTGGGGATGGCCGACCTGCTCCGCGGGGCCGAGGTACACGACGACATGCCGCTGCTTGAGGAACTGACGGGCGAAGCGGAGGCGGACGAAGGGGAACCGGACCTGTCATCCGAAGCCATCGGACTGCATCTAGAACTGGCGGAGATGCGTCGTCGTCAAGGCGACCTTCCCTCGGCGCTGGACCACCTTGAGCGGGCGGCTGGACTGCACAGACAACGTGGTAACCCGGCTGGCGAGGTTCGCTGTCTGC
Source organism: uncultured Candidatus Poseidoniales archaeon (assembly GCA_964618995.1). Classification (GTDB taxonomy): domain Archaea; phylum Thermoplasmatota; class Poseidoniia; order Poseidoniales; family Thalassarchaeaceae; genus JAKUTA01. The sequence continues at coordinate 4,194 of CAZUBQ010000020.1, forward strand.
TCGCTGCCTCGAGCCTCGGGGCTCCGGTTGAAGATGCCACCCGTCTGCGCGCACAGATAGACGCCATCGTCGACGTAGTCGCTCGCTTGGAGGCATATCTGATGCTGCACGACGCAGTGCTGGCTGGCTCGCCTGAGCAGGCGGCAGAACTGTTGGCGCATCTGGATGATTCTCACCCAGATCATCCTGAAGTTGCTCTGCGGTTGGCCGAGGCGACGATTCGCCGAGGCGGGATTCCTGAACTCTCATCACTGCCAGATGAACTCCCGGGGGGCTACGAACTCCGCGGGCTGCTCTGGAAAGCGAACCTGCTTCGCCTTACCTCGAAGGTGGCTGCCATGACCGGTGATGGCTGGCCTGAACCTGTGGAAGTCAAGGATGCATTGGCTCTGATTGGACCTGCTGCCGAGCACCCTCATGCTCTGGTGCATGGAGAGTTGACCCTCGAACTCGTGCGCAACCCGAACCTCGGGGACGACGAGCGAGTGGCTGCCCTCGAATCATCGTGGTCGATGCAGCCGCCGTTTCCTACACTTGGCCACGTAGGATTTCAACTGGCAGGTCTGTGCGAATCTGAGCGCCGAAATGAGGTCCTCAAGCAATTGCAGCAGCGCTTCCTAGCGTCTGGTGATGAGGTAGGTGCGGAAGTATGTCAAGCCAGAATGTCTGAGTGAATGGCTACATCCGCTCTGCGAACAGATTGATAGGGGGCCTTAGAGCCGCTGACTCCATGGCACGCGACATACGTCTGTTCACCTCTGAATCGGTGACCAAGGGGCACCCGGACAAGGTCTGCGACCATATCTCCGATGCGGTCGTCGACGCCTGTATCAGGCAGGACCCGAATGCGCGTGTGGCGTGTGAAACACTCGTGAAAGGTACTGAGACAGGCAGTTTGATTGTTCTCGCGGGGGAGATCACTGTCGCCGGTGATACGCCCGATTACGAACAAATCGCTCGTCAAGCAGCCTTGGACATCGGCTACGACGATCTGGAGAAGGGAATGGACGCCAACACCTGTGATGTGCACATGCACATCACTACCCAATCCAGAGACATCGCCCGCGGAGTTGACCAGAAAGAGTTGGAGCAAGGTGCTGGCGACCAGGGGTTGATGTTCGGGTTCGCCTGTGATGAGAGTGAACGATTCCCCGACTTGCAGGGGTCGTACATGCCACTGTCTGCCCTGCTCTCTCTGAGGCTCACACGCCGGTTGAGCAAGGTCAGGGAGAATGGGACATTGCCGTGGGTGCGACCAGACGGTAAGAGCCAGGTCACAGTTAGGTACACAGAGCCTGGTAAGGTTGAGGGAATCGAGAAAGTGGTAATCGCCACATCACACGAAGACATGGTCGATGGTCCAGGTCATGACCACATCAGCAGCGTGGATGAGGAAGCGGCGTTCATCAGGGAGAATGTGATTGAGCACGTAATCCGACCTGTCATCCCTGAGGATCTGTTGCCGGAGAATCCTGACAACATCATTGTCAACGGCACCGGTCGCTTCGTCATCGGTGGGCCGCATGGAGACGCCGGGGTGACCGGTCGCAAGATCATCGTCGACACCTATGGTGGCATGGGCCGCCATGGTGGGGGCGCGTTCAGCAGCAAGGATCCGAGCAAGGTCGACCGCTCAGCTGCATACGCTGCTCGCTGGGCTGCCAAGCACGTCGTCGCCTCCGGACTTGCCACTCGCTGCGAGATTCAACTCGCCTACGCCATCGGTGTCGCCGAGCCGATGAGCGTGTTCCTTTCCTGCAAGCGGACGGGGATTATCCCAGACGAGGAGATTCAGAGTAGAATCTCAAAGGTGTTCGACTTCCGTCCAGGGGCAATCATCCGTGATCTCGACCTCAAGAAACCCATCTACTCCGAGACTGCCAGCGGTGGTCACTTCGGCCGCGCTCCTACAGATGAGGGGCACTTCTCGTGGGAACGGTTGGATGAGAGCCGTCTCAGGCAATTGAACCCCGACTTCGAGGCCTGACCCGCTCAGGTTAATGAGCCGTCGACCACCGAAAAGGCATGGGCGTAGCCATGCAAGGTCCCAGCCTCCGCTCTCTATCTATGGCGCTGCTACTGTTCACCGCGGTGCTACTTCCGCTGGTTTCGGTCGTCTCCGCCGACTCTGACATCGGGCTGGAAATGTCGTCACAGCACGAGATTGTCATGCCCGGGCAAGCGGTGAATGTGACGCTCACGCTGACGAATGATGACCAATGGGCCACCCATGAATACAATCTCACTCTCAACACCTCAACCCTCTCTGGTGACTGGAATGTCTCACTCGCTGACATCGCTCTGGGGCCAGTGTATCCGACGCTGTCCGACACGACGACCATAGTGGTCGATCTCGATGTCGCCGCACCTGTCGGCGCCAACGGTCAGGCGGTCATCACGGCGACACGCGTCGATGATGCGAACTTCTCCAACTCCGTGACCCTGTTCCTGTCGGTTGCTCCGCGCTATCTTCCCGAGTTGGATGTCGGGGCGGTGGGCGATCGCGGTCTGGTCGCGGTCGGTCCGAACGAGACCGTAGAGGTCGATGTACCGGTGCGTAACGCCGGGAACGTGAACGACACCTTCCTGCTGCAGGTCGACGAGGCGCTAGACCTGACGGATTTCTGGGCAGCGTGGAACAGTTCGCAGAACACAAGCAACGGAACGGGCGGGAACGGTTCCAACGGGACCGGGAATGAAACTGGGAATGGGACTGGTAACGGAACCGGGAACCAGTCGTGCGGCAACTGTTCAGGTGGCGGTAACGGCACTGGGAACGGCACTGGGAACGGCACTGG
>CAZUBQ010000020.1:7091-31413 GCA_964618995.1 uncultured Candidatus Poseidoniales archaeon
AACGGCACTGGGAACGGCACTGGGAACGGCACTGGTAACGGAACTTCGATGCGCGGTCCGATGGGGGGTCGGGCGCTGCCGACCGATTGGGAGGTGAGGTGGCTTGACCCGGTGGTGACGGACATCGCTCCAGGTGAGATACGTAATCATACTCTGCGCATCACGCTGCCAGAGGATGCTTCGCCGGAATTCCGCGGCGTAGCCCTGTTCGCCGGTTCGGTGGGCGGCAATTACAGCATCCAGACGGTGATCGTCATCGAAGTGACGACGGTTAGCGATGTTTCTGCTCAACTAGTACACGACGCCAATCGTACCTTCCTTCCCGGCATCACGGAAGGGGTCGAGGTTCTGGTAACCAACAACGGCAACGACGCTACTACCCTCGTATATTCCCTCGCTTCTGACTCCAGTTGTGCTGCTGCGCTTGCCGATGCGGTCGGTTCCGAGTTGCAGCCGCTGGCGAGCGAGACGATCTCGCTGAACATCACGCCTGATGCGAGCGAGCACTGGAACGGTACCTGCTTGGTCACTCTTACCTCGGAGGAAGCGAACACCGGCGTTGAACATGTCGTGGGCTTCACCTTCGTGTTCGGTGTCGATTGGGGGTGGGAGATGACTGCGCCAGCCAGCGCCACGGACGTCACTCCTGGAAGTACTGCGACATTGCAAGTTGGTGTGCGCAATGTCGGTAGCGAACTCGACGAAGTCCGCTTCGAGTTCAGCGGTCCGGCAGGCGTGAGCGCGAGTGGTCCACCGGGTTGGATGTCTGTCGACCGAGGCCTGTCTGATGTCATCTCAGTACAGGTTTCAGTGGACAGCGAGACGATGCTCTCGGGTGAACACAACCTTTCAGTCACCTGCTATGGCAAGCATGGTGGGGAGCAGGCACTGCTTGCCGTTATGTTGGATATCGAGCCGAGGCGGGAGCTCTCGGTCGAAGGTCCACAAGGAGGCAATGTGCAGGTGACCGCCGGGGATGACACAGATTTCTCCTTGATGCTGACCAATCGAGGAACCCAGAATCTCACTGTCGACCTCTATTGGTCAGGCCTGCCCTCGAGCCTGACGATCTCCAACGAGAGCGGTCTGCCTGCGCTGGTGAATGTCTCGGAGTCGCTCTCCGTGCCGTTGGAACTCAGCGCGTCGGTTTCGGCCTCCGCGGGAACGTACACCGCGGAGTTCACCTTGAGTGATGCCTCTGACGGCTCGACATTGGTGACCACTTCGCTGCAGGTAGAGGTGCAACACGCCCCCGCGGTCCGGTTGCTAGCGGCCGGAGACACCTTTGCGGTCGGTAGCCAGGGAAGCAGTTCGATGGACTTCGTCGTGGTTAATGACGGAAATGAGTTGGATTCGTTCTCATTCGGGCTGTCTCCCTCGAGTGACGGTTTCGAGGTGCAGATCGAACCGCTGTTGCTCGAACTCGGCGCAGGTGAGCAAGGAACCGTGACCCTCACGATGAGACGCACCACCGCTACCGGTGACACAGCACTCTCGCTCGTGGCGACTTCATCCAACGACAACTCGGTGAGTGCTTCGCACGCCTTCACGGTCGTGGAGGTGGAGGTGGGATTGGCGGTCGGCCTGACCACCAGCGTCTCGACCGCACAGGTCGGAGAAGCGGTGCCAGCGACGATGTGGCTCACTAACACAGGCAATTCCAACATGACGGTGAGCCTGTCCGTCTCGGGAATCGACTGTCCGAACATGCCCGCCACGAAGGAACTCGCGCCGTCTGCGAACGCGGTTCCAGTCCAACTGTCATGCAACGTGCGGGCGAACACGCCCGCGGGCGTCACCAACTTCTCTGTCTCGGCAACCTCGTTGCAGGACAGCACCCTGAGTGAGTCGGATTGGGTGAACATCACCGTACCTGCCGACCGGGTGAATGGGCAACCAAGGCTCTATGTGAATGTCAGTGGAACTGATGACAACATCCTCCCATGGGGGGGAAGTCTCGGGCTGACAGTCGAACTCACCAACGCCGGTAACGAGATGCTCTCTGGCACTCTCTCTCTTCAGGGAGAGGGTTCGGGAGACTTCAGCCCGTCGTGGACCGCAGCGGGCGGCTCGAACAATCCGGCATACGTAATCGGACCCGGCCAAGAGCTCACCTACACGCTGATGCTGACATCTATGATGACCGAGAGCGGCGGTGACCTCGAACTGCGCGTGCAGGCTGCCGGGGCCGGACATCAGGTGCGCAGTGATGCGTTCAACGTTCAATCCAATTCACAGCCGATGCCACCCGCTGGAATCGACTTGGGGATAATCACACTTGACAACCAGATGTCCATCACACTGCTCGCCACGGGGTGGCTGCTGCTGTTCTTGGCGGTCGCCATCTGGCGGGTGAGCAGACGCAAGGATGATCCGGATATCCCACCACTGGATTCGTTGCCGCTCGGTGACGACCTACCGCTTCCGCCTCCGGTGGGTGCCGAGCCGGTCGCGTCAGACGTTCCAGCACCGGTCACTGCTGATTCCGACGAGGTCGAGATGGTCGACGGTAAGGTGACCTGTCCGAGTTGTGATGCCACGCTGAAGATGCCGGCGAGCAAGGAGCCGCCGTTCCGCTTCAAGTGTCCAAAGTGCAGCGAGAAGGTCCGCGTGGTGTAGAATCAGTCGAGCGCGGGAAGGTTGACTGCGAACAACAGGAAGGCGGTGTGTCCCATCGGGTTGTTCCCCGGTCTGACCCCACCTTTCGATGCGCGTGTCCATGCTCTGTCGATGAGTTCGCCAGCCCATTCTACACTCAATCCTGCTTGCTCACACGCCTCCCACGCCTGTTCGAGTTGTGTCGAGACCGGGCAGTAGCAGGCTAGCCGGCCTCCTGGGCGCAGTCGTGTGGCGAGGTTGGGGATGGTGTGCCACGGCTCGGGAACATCGATGACCACCGCGTCGAAGTTGCTGTCGAACTGATCGAGTTCTGTGTTGCAGTTGTTCGCATCGGCCCCGATGATGTGCAGGTCGGGGAAGGATTCCCAAGCGGCCTTGGCGCGCTCGAGGTTCTCTTGGCCCACCACTGCGTGCTCCGCTCTGTTCTCGATCGAGATGAGTTGCCCTTCACTACCGATGGCTCTCGCAAGGTGCAATGCCATGCCCGCTGATCCGAGTCCAGCCTCGATGACACGCGAGCCCGGACCGATGCTGAGCGAGTTGACGATGAATCCCGCATCCTTGGGGGTGATGATCTGCGCACGCCGGCTCATTCCAGTCCTGATTTCAGCGAGACCGGGTTCAAGGACGGCAAAGCGCTTCTGTCCTACTTCGATTACCTGTCCGATCTCGACCTCCGCGAGCAGTCTCTGAGGGTTGATGCGGCCGATTCCGCGCACCTTCAACTCCCGGTCCTCGACGTTGAGTACCCAGGTCCGCCCATCCGCACCGCGCAACGCGACGACGTCCCCCGTTTCCATCGGCTCCCCAGCAGGTGCGGGACGGCCAATGCGGTTGAGGATTTCCCGTACCCTCACGCGAGCGTCACCCGCGCGGAGGGGGTCTACGACCCCCTCCATAGTTGAGTTCCGTCAAGGGCAGTTTAATGAGCGTTGGAACGCAGGAACCTGTGCTGGAGCACGCGCGGATGGGTTCAGACGAGTCTCCTGAGGTCCCTGAAGAAGGGGACTGGGACACATACTCAGACTTCTCAGGTATGGCTGACCGAGAGGCCGAGGAGAAGATCGAGAACTCGTCTGTGGATGAGTGGATCGATGAACTCGAATTCGAATCCACAGCAGATGTTCCTATTCCTGACAATCTGGTGAACCAGGTGATTGGTCAGGAGGATGCTGCCATCGTGATTCGCAAGGCTGCGGAGCAACGTCGTCACATGATGATGATCGGCGACCCGGGGACAGGGAAGTCAATGCTCGCAAGGGCGATGACCGAACTGATGCCACGAGACGTGCTCGAAGACACTCTCTGCTACCCCAATGACGACGATGAGAACGAGCCGCGGGTGAGGACGGTCCCTGCTGGACGGGGTGACAAAATCATCAACGACAGGCGGGCTCACCTGAGAGCTGCTCGCGAGCGGACGAACAAGACGCTGCTCTCAATCACGCTGTTCATCGGTGTCATTCTGGTCTATGCCACCATCATGTCCGGTGACGTGTTCATGCTCATCTTCAGCATCCTGCTGCTCGGTTTCGCCTACATGTTCCTGCGCAACCGGCTCACCTCCGGGGATGACGCTCGTATTCCGAAACTGCTCGTCAAACACGAAAGAAACGACATGCCACCGTTCGAGGATGCGACAGGAACGCTTGCCGGTAGTCTGCTCGGTGACGTGCGCCACGATCCATTCCAATCCGGAGGCATGGAGACTCCAGCGCATGAGCGAGTTGAAGCGGGAGCGATTCACAAGGCGCACGGCGGTGTTCTGTTCATCGACGAGATCAACCTACTGCGACTGCATGAGCAACAGGCGTTGCTGACCGCCATGCAGGAGAAGGAGTTCTCCATCTCAGGGCGCTCCGAGCGCTCAAGCGGCGCGCTGACCAAGACAGAGCCCGTCCCGTGCGACTTCATCCTCGTGGCTGCGGGCAACCTCGACGCGTTGCAGGGGATGCACCCGGCGCTGAGGAGCCGCATCCGCGGCTATGGCTACGAGGTCTACGTCAATTCGGCCATGCCCGACACCGACCGCAACCGCCGCCGCCTCATCCGCTTCGTTGCACAAGAGGTGAAGAATGAACTCGGCAAGAAGTCGGGCAACCCTATTCCGCACTTCGACAAGTCGGGCATCGGCGTGATTCTGCGCGAGTCGCAGCGTCGTGCCGGTCGCCGAGGAAAGTTGACTCTGCGCCTACGCGAACTCGGAGGCCTCGTGCGCGTTGCAGGCGACCTCGCTTGCGAGGAGGGCTCTGACCTCACATCAGCGCGGCACGTGCTCGCCGCTCGGCGCATCGCCCGGCCGTTAGAGCAGCAGGTGGCTGACCGCATGATTGAACGTCGATCTGACTACTCGTTGCTCGTGAACTCAGGAGAGCGGGTCGGGCGAGTCAATGGCCTGGCAGTACTCGGTTCCGACACCGGCATGTCGGACTTCAGCGGAGTCATGCTTCCGGTAGAGGCGCTGGTGACCCCGTCGCACAAGACTGGTGGCACTGTCTACGCCACCGGGGGACTGTCTGACATGGCCAAGGAATCGGTGACCAACGTCAGTGCGCTCATCAAGAAACTGACCGGTAAGGACGTCACCGATTACGACATTCACATTCAATTCGTCGATACTCATGGGGTCGATGGTGATTCTGCGAGCATCACCATCGCTGCAGCCATCATCTCTGCCCTGGAGGATGTGCCCATAGACCAGAACATGGCGATGACCGGTTCTCTGTCTGTCCGTGGCGAGGTACTACCAATCGGCGGCGTCACAGCGAAGATCGAGGCCGCCGCCAAGAGCGGAATAGGCCGCGTGATCATCCCGACTGCCAACATGAAGGACGTGCTCATCGATGACGAGTACAAGGACATCATCGAGGTCATTCCTGTAAAGAACCTGACCGATGTTCTCGATGCCTCGCTGGTCGCCGGAGAGCGCAAGGTGTCGCTGGTCGAGCGTCTCGGTGACATCGTCGGCAGCCTCACCTCAGACCCGGCCACACGCCCAGCATGACGCACCGCAAGGCACGTATTCCGTGCTTCTGCGAGCCGAGAACCTGAAGGCAGGGACGGTTTGCTGGCCTTGAGGGCGAAAGATGGCGGAGCCGGCAATCGTCTGTCATGGCGGTGCCGGACATGGTGCACGTGACCAGCCAGGTGTCGACCTCGCCTGTGAAGCCGCATGGGATGTTCTCACCTCAGGGGGGACGGCTCTTCAGGCGGTGTTGGATGCTGTGATAATCATGGAGAATGATCCACGGCTGAATGCTGGAACGGGTGGCCGGATGCGCGATGATGGCAGTGTGCAGCTCGACGCAGCGGTTGCCACCGGCGATGGCCGACTCGGCATGGTGATGGCCATTGAGGAGACTCCGAATCCAGTACTCGTGGCGGCAGAATTGCTTGACGAGCCGTTCCACGCGCTCGCGGGCGAGGGTGCGCGCGCCTGGGCAGACAGGAAGGGTATCGAACGTTCACCAGTTGTTGGTTCACCTCGCCCACTCGCCTCTGACACGGTCGGAGCCATCGCGCGTGAGGGAAGCGGAGCATTGGCAGTGGCGTCTTCTACAGGCGGCTGTACCGGCAGACCGGCGGGCAGGGTCGGCGACACTCCTCTGTGGGGTTCTGGACTGTGGTGCGATACGAACATCGGTGTCGCCGCGACAGGAATCGGTGAGTCAATCATCGAGGAACTGATCTCGTATCGAGTCGCCGCGGAACATCAACGGAACGGCGGTGACCTCGCCACCGCGCTCAACTGGGGAATCGAACAGTTCTCCCCTGAGATTCAAGTGGGACTGATATCCTTGGATGCTGCTGGTGCAGGCCAAGGGTTGGCGAACACGGGCATGCCGTGGGCAGCACGACCCTGATCAAGTCAATCCGAGCGCTGTCAACAGCAGCCCGACAGGGTCGCCGAACAGCAACAACGGGAGCGTCCCGAGCAGCAGGAAGACGAGGAACGGATACTTCTCGGTGACCCACGCCTTATCGGCACCCGCCGCTGAGAGTTCCTCAAGCACCCTGTCCACCTCGTTCTCCGCCCTGCCACCACGTTGTGGACGTGTTCTGCTGACCACAGTCCGCTCGCCGTCAGGTGTCTCCATCACCTCATCGAGCAGCCAGACATGCCTGTTGGGAATCTGCTCCAACTTCATTCGGCGGGCGTGCCAAGCCATGCGTAGGTTCCCAGCATCCCCTGCGCGGAGGTTACCGATGAACACCCATAGGGGCAGCACTAGGAAGGCGACTGCCCCCCAGATCAGCAGTGAGAGGGCGGGCGGTGTGATTCCGGCTGTGGTGAAGTGGATGGCACTCCACCAGGGCAGGCAGAGCGCCACGAACATCATCCCCTTCACGTCGGCGCCACCGTGCAGCAGGCGCATGTGATAGGCGAGTTCGAAGAACAGCAGCACGAGTCCGAGCAGCAGTACCCTTCCCCAAGCCCACGCCGCCTCCGTCTTCTCTAAGTCATACGGCAGGGATACTCCGGAGCGCACATCGAGCAGGTCGAGGAGGACAGTACCGTGCATGTACGCGCCGGCAGCAAGGCCGATTCCACCTACCACGTACCAGATTGCGACCATCCAATCCACCAGAGAGCCAGAGGAGAGGTCAGCGAGCGTTGGCCTGCCAATCACCGTGGTCGACGCGTAGGCGACCATGGCTGATACGGACAGCCAGATGGTCCAGTCAGCCTGAGTGACCCAGAGTTCGAGGCAGAGGATGAACAGTGCCGGTTTGGCCCAAGTGATCCACCAGTCGTTGGGAACGCGCCGCGTCTTGAGGTCGAGATAGGCGGCTCCGAACAGGCAACAGAGGAGCGTCGCCAGTCGGCTGGCCGAGAGAATCTGCTCTGGTGTCAGCATGTCTGTCGGGCCTGCCACCGGGAACGCCCATAAATGAGGCGTGGTTCGCGAAGGTGCTACCATGCAGTCAGGAGGTCGACGTAGATGGACATCGAGGAGCGGTTGGAGCAGATTTCAGGTGTCATCCTGCAGTTAGATGACTCCAAGGTTCCGCGTAACATCAGGAAGGGAGCGCGCGACGTGGTCGATGATTGGCTGCTCAACAAGGTCAAGGAGATGGACATCCGCATCGCCATGACCCAGAACCGACTAGAGGAACTCTACGAAGACCCGAACATCCCGATGGAGTTCGGTACCTTGATTCTGCAGATCAACACCGCCCTTGAGCAGCTGCTCTCTCAATCGAATGGCTGACCCCGGATATGGGGGAACCTGACTCAGAAACGCCCTCCTCCTAGCTTAGTTCACTTTCAGTGCGCAACCCCCTCTCCGTGCGCAAACCAAGTGGGGCGTACGCGAGCCTCTCTGTGCATGCCGTCGAACGTCATCCGAAGCGTCGTAATCCCTGAAGGAATCATCACTGCACACGCCCGCAGGTTGGTAGTGTTCACTCCGAACCGTGGTGCTGCGCGCCAAATCGTGCTGCCCGCGGCAGCCACTTCGATGTTGGCGTTGGTCGGTCCGCAGCAGCGTGCCAACCGTCTGCTCGTCGGAGATCGGTGCGGTGCGCTGCATGTGCTGATGCTACCGCAGATGGATCTACTCAGTACGCACCAGCTCGGAGATGTGCCCGTCACCGCTTTGGAATCGCAGTCCAAGGATGATTCTCTACGCCTGATCGCCGGTCTGCAGGATGGCCGAGTGCTGGCGGTGGGCGATGATATCCCCGGAGAAGCACTGTCCTTATTCCGCGTCGATGGGCCGGTGTCGCTCATCCGTTGTGTAGATGACCAGTTACATGTGAACTGCGGCTGGGAGCGGCACATACGTCACTGGAACGGAGACCATGTATCCAGTTCACGCCCGTACCGACAACTGAGTATCACTGAGGCCACTCCGGCTCCGGGGTGAGCCAACTGCACGTCGGGTGCGGCCGCGGCCAGGCAGCGGGCCGCCTCCCTTCCTCTTCGATGCACGCAGCGAGAAAGTCACGATGCCGCTCGAGTTCCGCCCTCACCCGCTCCTCACCTTGCAACCATTCCCCATGGCCACAGACGATTGATTCGAGGTTGAGTTCGAGCACTGCCTCGATGCTGGCATGCAGGTCGGGTAGACAACCGGTTGGAAGGTCCCAGCGAGCAGGGTGTGCACGTTTCGGCAGCAGGTCGCCAGCGACGAGCACTCCTCGGTCCGCCATCCAGTAACCAACCGAATCGCTGGTGTGTCCCGGCAGGTGCAGGACAGTGATGATCACTCCACCCAAGTCGAACCTCTCTGATTCCTCAAGTGGTATGACCTCGGTCACCGGCATGTCCGAGTTGAAGCGACTCGCCCAGGTGGTGAGCAGGTCTCCGCCTTCGAGTGCTCCTGCGCCCGCAGGGTGGATGCGGACTGGAACATCCCAGTTCTCCGCCAGATGCTTTGCTGCTCCCGCCGTGTCGAAATGGCGGTGTGTGAGCAGTACCGCGCTCACCGCAGGCAATCCGTCAAGCGCCGCCTCGAGACGTTCGCGCACGTTCAGTTGGTACCAGCTCGTGCCTGGATCGACAACCACGCTGGCGTCGTCACCTGATATGACCACACAGGATGAATCGTGATGGATGCTCGGGAGCCTGAGGAGTCGCATGCTACCGAACGGTGGGTTGCACTCGGAGGCCATCACTGTTGCCACCGCCCACATGTGTGCGTGACTGACCTGTCAGTGCCTCAGTCCTGCAGTCACGTTCTGGTGAGCCGCTTAAATAGAGGCAGCAGGTCGGCGGCCCGATGGCCCGATTCCCTGAGGCTGAAGCGCGTCTTCTGGAGAAGCGCATCTGCATGAAGTGCAATGCTCGCAACGCGATGAAGGCAACACGCTGCCGCAGGTGTGGTTACAAGGGACTGCGCCCGAAATCCAAGGAACGACGCGTCTGAGTGAAATCAGTCACCAGTAATCGCGATCGTGGTTGTCGGGGCGCTCCTTCTTCCACTCCTTGTAGTGCGCCCTGCAGACCCTGACTTTGCCCTTACCCATCTCTAAGCCACTCCAGACTTCACCGGCGCTGTCGCGGGAGATTGCTCTGCCCCCGAGAGCCTTGTCGGCGAAATTCTTGCAACTGGGAATCTGACATTCCTGCTCACCCTCTATCGTCTCCCCTGGCGCTCGCTTCTTGGGCCGAGGGCCCTTGGGCTTGGGCAGTCGCCGTCGCTTGGGTCGGTTGCTCATGTGTCTGACTCACCCCGCTGGTTCATCACCCTGACGCTCACGCAGCACGCATGATGGTCGCTTCGCGATCCGGTCCTACACCGACAGAGTGGATGGGGATGTCGAGCAATGCTTCGATGCGTTCCAGGTATGCTCGCGCAGTTTCGGGAAGTGCACTGAAACCAGCTCCTTCGGCGTTTGCGGAGAGTGCCAGTTCAAGCCATTCGTCGGCTGATTTTTCTGTGAAACCGGGTAACTTCTCACTCACGCAGGTCAGTTTCGCCTGCTCATCGGCAGAGGCGGGAAGTTCACGGAGTTGGCACCCCTCAAGATCGTAGCCGACGACAATCTCCAACTCGTCCAGACCACCGAGGACGTCCAGTTTGGTAATCACAATCTCATCGAATCCGTTCAGCCTGTGCGAATGGCGTAGTAATGGGATGTCGAGCCAGCCGCAGCGGCGCGGTCGGCCTGTCGTCGTGCCGAATTCATGTCCTTTCTCACCCATGTAAGCGCCCACATCGTCCTTGAGTTCACTTGGGAACGGGCCGTTGCCGACGCGGGTGGTGTACGCCTTGACGACACCGATTGTGCGCTTGATCTGACCTGGGTGGATGCCAGCACCGTGGCTGGCGTTGGCGCGGCAGGTGACTGACGATGTGACAAATGGATAGGTCCCCTGCTCGATGTCCAGCAAGGCTCCCTGTGCACCCTCTAGAAGCACCTGTTCACCTTGTCTTAGAGCAAGGTCAAGCATCAGGCCAGTCGGTGCAATAGCATCCGCGAAGCGGGAATGGACCCACTCCAGAGATTCCTTGAGGTCAGCCGCGCTGATTCCTCCAGCGACTCCGTGGGCACTGAGTTGTGCCGTCATCCGCGCTGCCGATTCCTCCAGCCATTCCCCATCACCGATGCGGGCTCCGAGTTCACAGAAGCGAACCCCGACTCGCTCGATCTTGTCGCGATATGCCGGACCTATCCCTCTCCCGGTCGTTCCAATCAGACTGTCAGCACCGTCATACATCCTGTGAAAGGGAAGATTGACGTGCGCTCTCTCGGATATCCACAGGCGATCTCCTTCAGGAGACTCTCCGGTGAGGTCAGACCAGTTCTGTAGTTCCTCGTCGAGTACCCACGGGTCGATCACCATACCTGATCCGAGCACCAGTTGGCAGTCAGGATAGGATATACCAGATGGGAGTTGATGCAACTTCAGCACCCTCTCCCCGACCACAATCGTGTGCCCGGCGTTGTTCCCACCTTGGAACCGTGCCACCCAGGAAGCCTCAGCGGCCAACTGGTCAACCAACTTCCCCTTTCCCTCGTCGCCCCATTGGGCACCGAGCACGACGGTGGCAGGCATGGGCAGACGTGGGGGAGCGCGACCGCCACATGAACCCTCGCACACGCTAGGGCTCCCGAGCGACGCGAGATGGCTGTTTGACAACGTGACATCGTGCCGACGAACGGTAATCACTGAGTTCGATTCATTCTCCATTGTTCATGAAGGGTCAGCGTTCATCGGCTTTCAGTGTCCTGTTCAGGCGCTTTAAATCCATTCGACGCCGTGGGCGCACCGATTCGGAAAGTATAAGTAGTGCAAGGACACAACTAATTAACCGGGGGTTGTGAAGTGAAGAAAACCGACAAGCAGAGGAAGGCTGCTCTCAAAGAAGCGGCAGAGAGGAATGAGCGAACGCGCCATGACGGCTTCGTTCCGTCAGTGAGGCCGTCTCAGACTCAGACACGTAGTACCGTAGGTCATTCCGAACCGTGCGAAGAATGTGGCGCCACGCTGTGGGAGGACGATGAGATCCGTGGAGAGGTTGTCTGCGGTGGTTGCGGTCTTGTCGTCGAGGACCATGTCATCGACCCGCGTGCAGAATGGGTGAACCACGGGGACGGCCCCGACCGCTCACGAGTCGGTATGCCCTCCACCCTCACGCTCTCCGACAAAGGACTCAACACGCGCATCGACCGCGGCGACCTGCTCGGTGGCCGTGCGCGAATGCATGGCATCAGTGGCAAGGCGCTGCGCGACTGGCGCCGACGCGCTGTCATCGACGATCGCAGCAAGACCCGCTCAAGCCGGTCTCGGAACCTGGTGAAGGCGATGCAGTTCATCCGTGATCGCGGTGAACTGCCTCCTCGACTTCAGGAGGAAGCAGCCTCGCTCTATCGCAAGGCGTGCGAGAAGGGACTCGTCACGGGACGCAGCATTCGCGGTGTAGCCGCGGCCTGTGTCTACCTAGCTGCGCGTGAGGCGTCGCTGCCGCGGCGTATCGAGGACATCGGCGAGGCATTCGACATGACCGACGAGTTGCCGATGAAGGAACTGAAGCGGACGATTCGACTGGTGTCGCGTGAACTCGGCACCCACCACATCTCGGGACCCGAAGAGTACCTCGACAAGTTCCACAGCGATCTGGGGCTTCCTCCGCAGGTGCTCGGAGAGGCGAACTACCTCTGGGAACGGCTCGGAGAGGCGATGGATTGGCAGGGCAAGAAGCCTTCCGGAGTCGCCGGCGTGCTGCTCTACAAGGCTGCTCAGAACCGTGGTCACCCACGCACCCAGTCTGACGTCTGCAAGGTAGCGGGCGTGAGCGAGGTCACCCTGCGTGGCCTGCTGCGGATTCTCGAAGGCCTGCTGGCACAACTCGGCGAGGCCCCCTCCAACTGATGTTGGCGCGAGCGACTCGTCACCATCCGCCATGCTCAAGGCCGAATCGCCGGTCGCTGCGCACACGGGCGCTTAACTCAGCTTGGAAGAGTACCTGGTTTGCAACCAGGAAGCCGGGGGTTCAAATCCCCCAGCGTCCACTCCCTCGCGGTCATTCCTCACTATCGTGTTCTGGACTCTGGAGTTGCTTGAATGAGAGACAGGTCGCCAGCACGACAGAGAACAGAATACTGGCCGTGAGCAGTTGTCCGGTATTCATCGCCGGCGGGAAATTGGCGAACGAGATCATGACGAATATGGACACGGACGTGAGTGCAGCCAACCATCTGGCATACGTGTCCATTCGGGTCGGTGGATGTTCAGCAGTGGCATGTGCGAGGTAATCTGCAGCGAATCCCATCCCCAACAGAACTGCAGGGGCTGTGGTGACTCCCCGCCCACCGAACAGGCTAGCCATGCCATCGACGGCGCCACCGATCGCAATCGTGCCGACCGCAATTCGAGCTGCGCGCAGCGGTGAGCGCAGAACGACCAATGAGACGAGGAAGATTATGGAACCCGCGGAGAGAATCTGACTGACTCTTCCCGCTTCAAACGAACGGGCGAGCCCGGCCCCGACCGGCATATCTCCGCCAACAGATCCCTGCAGTTCGTTCTCGTCCAGCAATTCCACCACATCATCCGAGAAGCGCAGCGCCGCGGCAGCGTCCTGACCATCGATCAGCACAGTAATCGCTACTCCAGTCGTCACACCATCGCGTTGCAGTCGCGCATCGTCAATGAGAATCGAGCCGTCACTCATTTCAGAGACTTGGTCAATCGTCGGTTCTGCCAGGTCTCCGTCATCATTCGAAACTCCGATGACCATCGGGGTCCGGAACACACCGGTGTCAAACGAAATCACGCTCGGATGTTGACCGAGCTGCCGTTGGAGATCCCATACCTGTTGGAGATGCTCCGTTGAATTCCCGTCCACATCTAGGATGACCCAAGCGACGGTGCTCGATGCCAGAACGTATCGTGATTGTAGGTCGTCCAACTCATCGATGCCGGGATCATCTTCTGGAAGCAGTTGACCGATATCGAAGATTTCAACCCCGGGAGGTGCGATCACGGCAATGGATGCCAGCAGCACGAGTGCGACAGGCCAACACCAAGACATCGATTGATGTGACGGCAGCAATTTAGATTCCAGGCCCAATTCAAGTTTCAGTCGTCGACGCAGATAGATGCCCTCGAGCAGGTATCGCGTAACCACCCAATCGAGGATGATGCCGATTATCATGACCATGGCGAGTGTTCTGTGGGCGCGTATCGATGAGAACAATGCCAGTGAAACCGCTGCCACGGTGGTCACCATTGCAAGGAAGAGCATCTTCCGTACCTCGTCGCGGGACCGCGACGACCTGCAATACCAGAAGGCGCCATCAACGGCGACACCCATGATGATCGGAATGGCAATTCCGTCGAGGATGGAGAATTCGAAGCCCAGAGCCGATAGGACACCCAACTCCGTGCCGAGAACCAGCAAGAGACCTCCAAGGGTTGCCCCGGCGGCCACAGCATCTCTCAACCCGAGCGCCAGGATGGCTGTGAGCAGCACAACGGCGGGCAGCATGAAGACTGTCAGATCATGTTGCGCGATGTCCTTCGACTTGGCGAACAACATGTTCATTCCAACCGCCGAGACCTCATAATCGGTGGAATTGCTCACTTTCTCGGCCCATCTGGACAGTGAGCTCCAGTCCGGATTTTCCTCATTACTCTCCATCCAAACCATCCAGAGTACCTCGTTTGCTGCTGGAGCGAGTATAGCAGAGGTGCCTGCGAAAGCAGGGCATGCAATGTTCAAGACCGTGTCTTCGGGAAGCATCAACAGCGTCGCTTCAAAGGCTACCTGTTCCTCATCCGTCGAGTTGGGACCACACCACCCATTGGGAATGATTGGTTCCAGCACTTCTTGGAAATGCGAGGCGTTGGAAAGCGAACGATTCCTTGAGGAGAAGGCTTCCGACCATCTCTTGAACGGAGTCTCCATGCGTTCGATCCAGTTTCCCTGGTCATCCCATGCGGTGTCCGGATCAGAGCCACCCATGGATTCTTGTTCAAGTTGCAACAGGTCTTGCACTCGAGACAGATTGTCGGTCAGACGCCCTCCATCATCGTGACGGATTCTCAGGGTGAGTTGGGATCTGGTTGTTTCAGCCACAGATTCCTCTTTGATGCGCTTATCCACTTCGTCATCGAAGAGCATCTCAGAGGTCATGGTGGGCTCGACGGGGTAGACGAGCAGGAGCCCCGAACAAGCCAACATCCCCACTACCAGAGCGAGGCGGCGCTGCTCGGGAGTCATGCCGACACCCGTGAACCTAGAACGGGGCAATCAGTTGCGCCACTCCATCCACTTTCCGGAGGAAGGGTCGCGCCACCACCATTCGCCACTGTCTGCGGGATACTCCAAAACCTCGTAGCCATCACGCATCTCCCCGTTCTGACCGGGTGGAGGGCCGTCGGGTGCATTGAACATTACATCCCCTACGTCATCGTCGTGCCCTTCACTCCAGATATCGTCTCGGCGGCGGCTTCTCTTCATGGCGAATAGCGCAATCGTTGTGATCAAGATGAGTATCGCCACCACTGAACCAGCGATCAGCAGCAGGTTGTCCGTGCTCGCGCTTGTCGTGGCCCCACTTCCTGCGGAGTCGGCGTTGTCTCCGATCCCGTCACCATCTGAATCGGTGTCTTCTTCGGGGTCGTTAGGGAAGGCGTCGGCGTTGTCGCCCACTCCGTCACCATCAGTGTCCACCGCTTCGTTAGGGTCATCGGGGAATTCATCATCGCTGTTGAGCACCCCGTCTCCGTCGTTATCTGCTGGCAGTTCTTCACCATCTTCAGTCACGACTCCCTGTTCGGTGACGATGATTGTCAACTCAGCTGGATTGTACATTCCACCCGATACTCGGACCACGATGGTTCCTACGGTCACCCAGAACGCAGCCTGGCCGTTTTCATCAGTGACAAGACCGTACAAGGTCACGTCGTCTCTGACAAGAGTCACGGACAGACCGCCGACCGGTTGATTGTCCTCGTTGACAGCGGTGATTTGCACCGCGTCACCCGGTAGAGGATTCGACGGACCGAAGCTTAGCGTCAGATTTTGCAACACAGGTGGTTCTGGATTGGGTTCTGCGATCCGGGTGTCCAGAGCAGCCACTATCGAGGCGGATTCGCCTTGTCCAATCTGCGCCACGGCAATCACTGTGTAGTCATCCTGAGGGGATGACAGGACGGGAAGACGCAGGTCGGCACTGGAGCCTTGGCCCCAGGCAACCGATTCCAGGTCGCCGAAGAAGTCGTCGAACATGTCAAAGATCTCGGCCTCAGTCATCTCCGCATCGCCGGAGCATGCTTTGTTGTCACTTCTCCATTCGAACTGACCGCCCTCGTCTTCGGTGATCTCAAACTCCATTTCACCACCGTTGACGGCGGTCAGCGTGTACTGTCCGGGGTCCAGATTGAAGTTGGCGTGATACTTGTCTTCCCATTCCTCCATGTACCAATCTGAAGTGGGTGTCACCTCATTGCCGTCGCTGTCTGCGAGAACGATGTTGTTGGTATTGTATTCAGGACCACTGTATGCATATTCGTCGAAGTAGTGTTCCACATTCATGCGGATGTTACTCTCTTGACCGTCATCCCAACGATCTTCTCTCCAGCCGTCAAATTTCTCACACGTTCGTTCAAGTTCCTGCTCGGCTGGAATCCATCCGATTGCTCCTCTGGCGAGTTCCTGATAGAGAATCTCCGTGAACGCCGACAGGTCGAGAGATGCGGGATCCAATCCCTCCTTGGGAGCAGCCATCGCAAGGATGCGCGATGCTTCACCATCGCTGAGTGCAATGTTGGTTGTCTGTCCCGGCCCGAGCGTTCCCGTCATCTCCGTGGTGCCTGGGTCATTGAGAAGCAGGCCAGCGTGAATCGCGGTGGGGAACAAACTACCCTCTCCCTCCATGATCATGACTGCGACCATTGAGACCGGTGCAGTGATGCGCACCTCTTGGTTTCGCGATGTGTCACCTTGCTGGAACTCAAGTTCGAAATCCACAGGCTCTGACCATACGCTATCATCGATGTCAGGGAACGGAACTGAGAGGTCCACCGGTGCAACACCGAGCCAGGCGGTATACTCGTCTGCATCGACGCCGGAAGGAGTCACGCTGATGGTGGTGAGTCCACCACCATCTGGCTCGACTGTGTACACTGGAATGCCTGCGATGGTTGTCTCCAAAGTCAAGCCACCACCCAACGATATTGACGCCTCGGTAGCGGCAACGAAGTTCAATCCGATGCCGGTCATCGTCTCTCCATCGTCTCGCGTGACCTTGGATTGCACGATGCTGATGTAGGCTCCAGGCAGGGTCGGTGTTACCGTCATGCCGACTTCGCCGTCGCTGCCAGAGGTGAGAATCTGCTCGTCCATCACCTCAAGAGGCCCATCGGTGATGAATCCGTCAATTATCTGGGGAGAGGGAGTGAATGACGCATCCGAATGAAGTTCGCACCATCCTCCTTTCTTGTCCCAATCCTCGTAATACTGTTCGCCTTCATCGGAATGTTTCTCATACCCGTGATGAGGCTTGTAGGTGAAGTGATGCTCGGTGGTGCGAGAATCCTCATCGGTGTATGTGACCGTGATATGATGATTGGTAGCCTCCTCCCACTCCTCTTCGTAGTCGTGGCTCTCCCATCCATCTTCTCTGTGATCCATCTCAGAATTGGTGTGCTCCCAGGTCTCTCCATCGCCCCAATCAATCTCGATCTGGGTGAGTTCTGGTTTTTCATATTCGAAGCCCTCTTCGTCGATACGGAAATTGCCATAGCGATATGAAATGTGGGCATATGATCCACCAGAGTGACCTTCGGTAGAGGAACAGCCACTGGTACCGGGTAGCGGCACTACTTGCATGAACTCGAACTCCAGTCCGGTTTCTGTGGTTCCCGTTGTCCTTACCTCAGCCAGACCGCCTTCAGGCGGGAGTTCACTGCTGGCAGCCCAGAAGGTGCCCATCCCAGATATCTCGATGTCATCCTCGATGTCGGCTGCTTGTGGGTGCTGTTGGCCCTCCCTGTCCTCCTCGTATCGGGAGATGGTTGCACTGACGTCACCATCGAGGTCGCTACCGGTGTAACGCCCCTCCAACTGATGGGACAAGGTAAGTTCGACTTCACCTTCGGACTCAAACTGGCTGAGTGCATCCTCTGCACGCTGGGGTGAGACGCGGACAATCGCCACATCGACCTCGGCCCCCTCAACGGGGCCAGACGCATCGTAGGAGAGTGCGGTGACGGTGTACGGAGCATCAACAGCGGTCGTCTCGTCCTGTTTGACCAGTACGCCGACTGCGGAGACGACGAATATCTCATCCATCCCTTCCCACGTACTGGCTTCGAGCATCGAAGGACGCAGTGCCTCCATGCGGAGCTCGGCGTTCTCGACTCTGCAGCCCATGTCGGCACAGTCAGGTTCGTAGTTCTCCAGCGGTTGGGTGAAACTCCAGACGGTATCTTCGATGTGGGATGCCGTCAGGCGACCGAGGTAACGCTGACGTTCATCGTCGTCCTGCTGGAGGACTGTGCTGACCGTGATGCCGTTACTGTTTGTCATACTCATCGAGAATTGCGAAGGATAGTCAGAATCATCCCATGGGCCCCAGAAATTGACTTCGATACCGAGGTCGAGGACGTTGGGATCGTAGACGGTTGTGCGCACGTCGTACAACTCGTCGAAGATGATGGAATCATCACCTTCACCGCCTTCTTCACCGCCTTCGTCCTCTTCTCCGTCGGGCGACCAATGCATGTGGCGATCCGTGCCCGAAGCGTTCTCAATCCAATCTCCGAAAACTCCTGCTGCATCGCCAACGGTTCCCCAGATGGGGTCTTCCATGGTGTCGACCAGAATGTCAAGCAGGTCTTCAGGAAGCGCGTTGAAGTCATCGAACACGTCGTTCACGTAGGATGAATCCGTACTCGACTCCATCTTGGCAGTCCATGTCTGACCCTCGGATGTTTCGAGGAGTTTCTCGTATTGCCAGATGATCTGGTCCGGAATCTCATCCCCATTGGTATCGTGGATATCAGTCTCCTCGTCGAGTACTTCGGCCATCTCTATCCAACGAACTATCAATTTCTGGACAGGAGTCATGTTGTCGAAGTCCCCTTCCATCAATGGCATGATCCATGCTTCCATGGCATCAGCGATGGCTTCGGGGTGAATGGAGACGGCGAGCAGCGCGATGTTGCGCATGATGGTCTGAATGGACTCCAACTGCTTGCTGTTGTCGGCGAGGTTGTTCAGAGCCTCTTCCAGAGCAAGCCATTCATCGCTTCCCAGCAGCGCATTGTAGGCCGCCTCGAAATCTCCAGTTCCCTCGTAACGAGTGAAATTCTCAATCGGGTCGAAGGTCATCATGTAATCTACGACTTCGCTGAAGTCATCGAATGTCCTGGGTAGCGGGAATTCGTTAGCATACGCCATCAGGCCGATGACTGTCGCCATGCTGGCATCGATGTCCTCCGAATCGAAGAACTCCATCAGAGTCTCAAGGAAATTCGCGCCGGCGGACATGTCGTACTGGGTATGTCCAGCAGAGAGCATGTCATTCCAGAGTTGTTCGCTACCACCTGAGCCTTGGCCTTTGGTTGCTGTAGTAACGAATGATGTCCATCCTCCGCGGCTGTTGCCTAGAGTATCCAAATCGAAGAATTCGTTCCTGATCTCCATGGTCGGATTGCCTATGTCCCATGCCGTGTCGACAGCCTGCATCACCTTCTCGAATTCACCACGCATTATGTTCCACGACTGGGTCGGATTATCCACGGCACGCAAGTTGCCATCCTCGGCGATGATGTTGGCACCATACACGCCTCCAAGAGAATTTACGGGGATGATGTAAGCACCCCGCCAGGTCATCGTGTTGGCATCGTCCTCATGCACTCCGGTCTGTGAGAGTACGATTGTGTCAACGTAGACACCGCTCCCGGGAAGACTCACGGAAGTGAGCATGTCCATGGGGTCGAAGTCGCGGAAATGCAGAATGTCCGCAGTGACGATTGTGTTGCTGGAGTGTCCACGTGTCAGCGCCATGATTTCGACATCTGAGCCGACACTGGCAAATTTCGTGGTAACGTATCCATCGATGCTCAGAGTGGTATGAACACCGTTGGCGGTTTCATTGTCGTTCGGTGCTGCGATTTCAGCCATACTCGGAGCCACTGTCATACACAGCATCAGGGCTACAATCACAATCGGGGTGCGCTTCATACGCGCGCGTGTATACCGGACCTAATTAGGGATATTGCGTACATCATTCGATGTTGCAGATTGTCATCTGACAGACACACCGAGCCTCAGTATCCCATTTTCATCCGTAAGGGAGGCACATCCGTGCTGATTTGTGTCGACTTCGCTCCAAGTGCCTTCACTCGGTGTGAAAGTGCTGCCCGGCAAGGTGAGTGCCTCGAGCCAGGTACTCATCGGAGCTATGACCACTCCACCGGAATTGAACGCCACCCACGATTGCGAGGAAATCACCTCACTCTCTGAACTGTGACACCAGAGGGTGGAGTTGATCTGCTCCCCGAGATCCATGAACTCACGGATGCCCTCCATCTTGGTTGGAGTTTCGCTGGTGCTTGGGCTACCTTCGAGTTGGACCCAGTCATCTGGATGGGGGATGATGCTGGGGGGTGCAACTGGTGCTCGAGTGGCCGTCAGAATGACGTCGCGGCTCGGGAATCCCCTGCATCTGGAACTGTCGGGCAGGCATCCTTGTGCATTCAGAGAATGGTCCAGCAGCGTCTCGATGAAAATCCAGGGTCCCGTTCGGCTTTCTGTCCCTCCATCTGATGGGATGAAGGCCGCGCGTGTCCTGTCGTCAGGACTCCATCTTGGAGGGTCGTGTACGATGAGGAATTCCCAGTGTCCGGATAGGCTGCCTGCTCCCCAATTCAGGGTCAGCCATTCCCTGTGGATGAAGCCGTCCGTGGCAGTTTCACTGAGGTGAGTGAAGTTGAATTCAATTTCAATCCGAGATACATCACCAGTCAGGTTTGGGATGAGGATGCTGCCATTCATGTGCACACCCGTGGGAGATGTTGAGCAATACGTACAACCTTCGCTGACCACACCTCGCGAGTCCACCTCGATTTCAGCAGGCGCATATCGAGCCTCCTCACCGAGCCCGAATGCATCGAGTGAGGATTGAGTAGAGAGATTCATCGTTCCGGACAGGTGAGTCACTTCCAGAACAGGACTCGAATTGGGCGGGGGCTCGACACCGATTGAGAAAATGGCTGACACTACGAGGCCCAAGACGATCCATTCGATGGTGGATGATGCCTGCCTGTCGGTTGTGCCCACGAATCCGCGAGAGGACCGTTCTTGATGGAATTACCCTCACTCTTCTTCGGCGTCAGGCTCGTTCTCATCGATGACGGAGGGCGCGCCTCCGAAGAGCAGCAACAGAGCTCCGAGGAGTGCTGAGGCCGCGACGAGCAGCAGCCAGTCACCTTGGCTTAGTCCCTCATTCGACTCAGTCTGCGTTTCAGGTTCCGGCTCGGGCTCGAACTCGTAACTTGGGGGTGGCTGGCTATCCACTGGATGTGAGTCGCTCAGCACTGTGACGGTCCCATTGATGAACGTGCCATCCGAAATCAGATCCTGATAATTGTAGGTTCCAGCCATCTCGGTCAAGTTGAACTCGACAGTGAATGTCACCCCGCAAGCGGGGTCTGTTTTGTTGCCATCCGCGTCCATCTCACACTCGTAGAAGAGGTCGCCGGAGTCCCAGTCATCGGTTCCGTTGTAGAATCCATCTCCATCGGCATCGTGCACTATTCGATGCGTGATGTTCGTCCTGTTGTCGACGTTGTAGAAGAAAACGGAGTCGTTCACAATCAGGTTAGCACTCCCTGGTGTGTGTTCATTCGCTTTCACTATCACAGTGAAGGTACCCGGGTCGTGTGCCGCTGCCGGACTGATGAGCAGGCTGGCGAACACTGCCATGAGCAAAGGGAACCAAGGTACTGAGAGCCTGCCTCGCATGTTACTTGCGTCGCACTGCACCCATAAATAAAAGGTGAGCGAAGGTTCGCCGCAATCATGGACAACAGGATGGTCATGGCGGCCGTTCTGGCGGCAGTGTTCGTGCTCAGCAGCAGCATCTACGTCGTGCTGTCAATCACCGGCGACGCTGGCGAGAATGAGCGTGACTGGGAGATGGTCGACCCACTGCCACAGGACGAGGAGCATGACCATCGGAACGCAACCGAGCATGAGTTCTTCACTCCGAATTTCGAGTTCCAGGACTTCAACGAATTGACCGCGCCGGGCAACGCCGAGATACAGGTTGCCGACTCGCCCGATGGCAACACCTACGCCTACATGGCCGGCTGGAAGGAGATGCACATCGTCGATGTCACCGACCCGACGAACACCACCGTCGTTGGCGTCTATTACGACCCGAACACCCAGGTGCTGGACGTCAAGTATCTGGAGTACAACGGGCGAGAGTACGTCATCATCCAGAACCAGATAGTGGATGCAGGCAGTGCAGACCCTAACGTGGGGTCATGGGAGGACCCGGCACAGGTGAGCGTGACCTTGGTGGATGTGACCGACAAATCGGACCCTGACTATGTCGATTCATGGTATGACAGCGACCATCCCTCGGGGCCGCACAACCTCTACACCCACATGATCGACGGCGAGTGGTACATCTTCGTGGCCAATCCCGACTACGACCAGTGCGATGTCGGAACCGGAGAGGCGTGTGGTGGAGTCACTATCGCGCACCTGAATTTCGCCGGCTACGGGGACCTGCCGCGTATCGTCAAGGTGGGGGAGGCGGAGGTATCGTGGGAGACCACTCGTGGAGGTTGGATCTACATCCATGACATGACCGTGCAGACCTGGCCGGGCACCGACGCCAATGACCCTCGCTATGGGCACACCTACGTCTACGGCGCATATTGGGAGGCTGGCCTGCGCATCTTCGATGTCACCGACGTACCCCACCCCTCCGACATGGTCCGCTACCTGATGTACGCCGGGCCGTGCTACACACACTCCCCTGTGACCTGCAACTGGCGCGCTCCCGAGGTCGGGATGTGGATGGACTTCGCCGACCTTGACGGGGATGGCGAGCCGGACAGCGGAACGACGGGCAACGAGAACGGCGGGCGGGCGTCCTACATCCACTACGTCGAGCCGTTCGATGTGATGGTCGATGCCAGCCATCTTGGATACGCGCCGGGCAAGCGCCATCTCACCTACCTTGCAACCGAGGTGCTGGAGACGACGGTCGGCACTGGTATCACCTACCTGATGGACACCACCGAGTACGAGGAGGTGAACGGTCAGGTGCGCTTCGTTCCGGAGTTGATTGCCATGTGGGAGAACCCGTTCGCCGAGGATCATTTCATCCCAGGTGGTGAGGAATGGCTGATATTCAGCCCGCACAATGCGGACACGCACATCTTCACCACGGGTCTGCCGGGAATGCCAGACCAGAGCCATGGCGGGTCATGGGACGGCAGAATCTACCTCGGTGCATATCACACCGGCCTGTGGGTGATTGACGTTGAGACGCTGATGGCGGCGGCGGCAGATGCGAATCGTACCGACTTGGCGATGGATGCAACGGTTGGATACTACCTGCCGCACGGTGCTGACGGCGAGGAGCTCGAGAGTCAGTACTACGACTTCGGTTGGACACCATTCATCTGGGCGGCCGAGTATCACAAGGGATACACCTACCTCTCGTGCATAACCACTGGATTGTACATCGTACAGTTGGACATCGATAAGCCATACACTGGCGTTGCCTGAGCCGTTTTTTTTGCATTCTGTCTCTCATCACCGCATCGCAAACCCCTTGAAGGCCCGTATGCCCACGCCCGCCTGCAGGGAGCCTCATAGAGGCTCAAGGGGATGATTCGGCATGAAGGCGCGAAGGGCAGGGTTGAACATCTCAGGAGTGGTCGACAATCTCTCCGCGATTCTAGGTGGAATCCTGTTGCTGGTGGCCGTAGTATCGGTGGCCGCGTGGCTGGCGCTCGGTGGAGTGGGCCAGGTATCCGAGGGCGAAAGTGTGCCTGATTGGGTGGATCCGATTACTGAGGTCGAGGATGAGAATCACAGTCACAACAACCTGTCAGCCCACGCTCTGTTCACCGAGAACATGCAATTGATCGACTATCACAACCTGAACTGCGATGGCTCGCTCAAGCCGCCCGCGGAACTGGACAACACGGCAGGCCGGGAGTGCTATCCCGAGTTCAAGAACGTCGGACCGACGCCGGGTGACAACTCGGAGATTGTGCTCGAGGGTGACTTCCCGCTTTGCATTCAGGGATGTTATGCCTACGTCGCCGCCTACAACCAGTTCCATATCCTCGACATCCGTGAGCCGAACAACATCCAGATGCTGTCGACATATTACGCCGAAATCGCTCGAATCATCGACATCAAGGTGACCGATGATAACAACTGGGTACTCATCAACCATGAGTTGACGAACAGCGAGCTGGACCCGATTCCCAACGATGACGACGCCAACAGCGGTACGAACCGGCTCGACCTCATCGACGTCTCTGACAAGCGGCATCCAATCAAGCGTGCCGAGTGGAACAACCCACCCGCCGGGTTCCACAATCAGGATATCCACGTCTACTGTGATTGGGACAACGCACCGGTCACCTCGAGTGCCGATGAGTGCCACGTATTCCTGTTCGGTGCCGACCCTTACCCCGAGATTGTAGGAGGTGGCTCCTACAAAGGGACGCAGATTTTCTTCGCCCCAGAGGGTCTTGAATCAT
>CAZUBQ010000020.1:31423-35563 GCA_964618995.1 uncultured Candidatus Poseidoniales archaeon
GATTGCTGTCGTTCGCTGCCGGGGAGAACGAATCCAAGGAGATCGAACGTTGGGGTGGTTACTCCCCTGAGCCTGCGACAACCTGCGGTGGCACCATCTTCAACCACGACAACATCATCCTCGTGCATCCGATTACTCAGCAGGTCCTGCTGTTCGCAGCCTACTGGGACGGCGGTCTGCGTATCGTCGATGTGTCAAACCCACCTTCTGCACCTGACCCCTATGGGGTCGACTGGCCACAGAACAACGAGATTGGGCGCTGGATGGGCTGTTCAAGCGATTCCAGCGGTTGGTACGGTCCCGACGGTGGAGGGCATGCGAACATGACCGCTGAAAAGTGGACATCGCCAGCGGATGGCAATGGCAACATACACTACGTCGTACCCTACGACCGGCTGGTTTGCAACGGTGTCAGTGACTGGGACCATCCGTCTACCTGGCCAGCGACTTGTGGCAGCGGACCCGATGACGAAGCGTTCGGCATCAACTGGCGGCACTACACATTCATCGCCCCTGAGTACGGAAGCAACGGCAACCACACTGGCTGGGTGCGCACCATCGACACCACCGACCCTACGAAACCGTTCCTCGTCAGCGAGTGGAAACTTCCGGGAGAAGGGACATTGGCCAACGGCAGCAAACATCCGCATCACTACATTCCCGGCGGCTACATCTACAGCCCGCACAATGGTGACACCGGCACAGGTGGACACAACTACTGGGCGCACTACCACGGTGGAGCGTGGGTGACCGACCACGGAAAGATCTGGGAGGAGCTCGTCTGGAAGGATGGGGTGCCCAACCCGGATGAAGGATGGCAGGCAATCGAGGAACTAGCGCCGACGCACACTATGGGATACTACCTGCCCCACGGTCCAATTTGGATGGAGAACGCCACCGAGGTTCTCGAGTACGATATGGCCGATTGCTGGGCATCGTGTATGATTCCATTCGATTGGGGGCTGCAGTACGATCCGCGTGGCTACATCTTCATCAGCGAAATGGTGAGTGGAATCTATGTCGTTCAGGCGGATGAGGATCTTGACCAGCGCTGGACATATCCACCTCGATTCAACTCCGAAGAAACAGAGTAAGTGTTGTCAATGCAGACTCGAAGAGCTTCTCTGGCCATCATGCTCGCATCACTTCTACTACTCTCTGGATGCTTGGAGGGGGGGGATGACGGGCCACCTGACATATTCAATGGAGAGGACATCTATCCTGCCGTGGCGGTCCCGGATTTCTCCTTGCTCGACCACGAAGGCAACGGGTTCAATATCACGAATCTCCAGGGTCAGGTCATAGTAATCGTGTTCATGTTCACTCGCTGTCCTGACGTCTGTCCGGTGGTTTCGTCCAACACACGCTGGGTGACGCAGCAGATGCCGGATCACATAGGGAGCAACCTGACGGTTCTCTCTGTCACCGTGGACCCTTGGACTGACAATGCAACTACGCTTAGCGAATACCGCGATGATCTCAATCTTGATTGGCTACACCTTACCGGAGAAATTGAACAGTTGGAAACGGTGTGGGGAGCGTTCGATGTGGGTGTAAAGGCGTACACCACTGACAGTGACCAAGATGGAGTTGCAGACGCGTTTGATCTCTGCCCTGCCACTCCTGAGGGAGAACAGCCCGATGAGGAAGGTTGCGGAGAATCAGAGCAGGGGGGGACGGAAGGCCGCGCCGGAACTTCTGCTCGTCATCACCCGCTCGATTATTGGGTCGACCACACGACCGGGACGGTCATTATCGACAAGAACATGCAGCAACGTGTCTGGTGGGGGGACGCAGACTGGGTTCCAGAGTTGTTCCTTGATGATCTAGAGATATTGCTCGCCGAAGAATGAGGTATTCTTTCCAAGGCGCACGTAGTGCGCCGGTCGGGAACAGTATCATAACCGGGCTGCCGGGTGTGATTCTGATGGATTGGAAGGTTGTAGGCCTCTCGGCATTGTTTGTCTGCATGGTTGTCTTGTCCGGTCTTGTCGGATACTACGCTGTACCGAACCCTTCAGATGACACCGGAGATGACTCCGGAGATGGCGAAACAGTCCTGAACGGTGTTGATGGAGACGGCATCGCTCCTGTGATAGCGCTGACTGATTCCAACCACCCGTACTCACAGGATACATCGACTATCACGATTCAAGGGGCCATCGCTGACGAGGAGCCGGAGAACGTCACCGTGACTCTACGGTTGATTTCGCCCGCTGGTCTTACTCAAATCGGCCTGTATATGGTAATCCCTACCGCTGATGGCTCCTGGTCGGTCTCGCTTCCACTCAGTGATCCCGGCTCATGGTTGCTGACCGCTACTGCGGAGGATGAAGACGGTTTGGTCAGTGAGGCGACGGTAACAGTCAGCATCCTTCCTCCGGAAGAGGAAGTCGTGCGCGTGCGCATTGCATTCCTGGGCCCAGCCGAGAACACCACCGCGTCCTGGATCGAGGGAAACCTGACTCACATCTTCACAGAAACCTGCAGCATCAGTTACTGGCCAAGCGGTCAAGATGAAGTGGAGGGTTCGATGGATGCAGTTGGCGATTTCAGCATCCCCGTTGACGTGAACGCAACTGCTCTCTGGGGGGAGGTCACCGCTACCTGTGGTCTGTTCTCCATCCAGTCGACCTCGTTCGATTATCACATTCCATACGAACAACCTGAGCCCGAGTTCCCTGATGCTGATGGTGACGGAATCGTCGACGAGCGCGATGAGTGTGCAGACACGCCCAGCGATGAACCAGTCTGGCCGGATGGGTGTTCCGACAGCCAGCGAGACACGGACGGCGATGGTGTCAGCGATGAGTTGGACGAGTGCGAGGGATTCGACGACACCATCGACGTCGATTCTGACGGCATACCGGACGGTTGTGATTCACTGGTCGATTCGGACGGCGATGGTGTCGCTGACGTGGATGATGTCTGCGATGGATTCGATGACAATCTGGATGCTGACATTGATGGCACTCCGGACGGATGTGATGATGACGATGACAACGACGGCGTGGATGATGTCGACGACCTGTGTCCCGGTACACCGGCAGGGACCCCGGTCGGTGCGGATGGGTGCGCGCTGCAGATATGGGACCCTCTGGATTCGTTCGTGTGCACGGGTTCGGGGATTTATCCCATCTACGACCTGAATCCGCAGTATGGCTACCAGAGCAACAGCAACTCACCGTTCACCTGTGAAGTGAGCCCCTCCGATGATGGGAGTAACATGATAGTTGACAGCAATGGCATTCCCAACCACGACTTCGCTTCGACCTTGGGATGTTGTGCGAGCGAACAGGATTACGAGTGGACGATTCCCTTGAATCCCGTGAACGATACCGATGGGAATTTCGAGTATGTCCCTGAGCGAGGCCAGATTGCTGTGGCGGTGAATGGCGCCCCTCTGTTCGGTCCTGAGGACGGACCTGGCGGCGACGCGGTCGCGCTGCATCACAAGTACTACAACGAGGACCGTCAGAATGTCGTCATGGACATTTGTGGGGGCCATTCGGGACCCGGAGGAGTATACCATTACCACTGGGATCTGAACTGTGCCTATTGGATTCCCGGCCCTGGGGAGGACATGACTGATTATCACTGGTCAAAGGTCAACGGTAGCCAGCACTCACCAATCATCGGATGGT
This sequence comes from uncultured Candidatus Poseidoniales archaeon, assembly GCA_964618995.1. Lineage (GTDB taxonomy): Archaea > Thermoplasmatota > Poseidoniia > Poseidoniales > Thalassarchaeaceae > JAKUTA01. The sequence goes on from CAZUBQ010000020.1 coordinate 35,068, forward strand.
CTTTCGACGGATATCCCATCTACGGGATGTACGGGTGGGATGTTCAACAGAACGTGGTCGCGGTGGACAGCAGCTACCAGTTGAAACTCGGTGCTGACGGATACGACGGAATCGATGATTGGGAATACGTTCACGGGATGGGTGACCTGGATGAATGCAACGGGATGTTCGGACCTACTCCTGAATATCCAGAAGGCATCTACCATTACGTCTCAACCCCGCTCTCAGGTTCAACCAACACACATGTCGACACCGATGGTAACACGGTGCCGATGGTCGGGTTCCCCTACTTCCAACTCTGCTACTACGGCGAAGCCACGGGTGGCCCGAAAGGTGGAGGAGGCGGGCCGCCAGGGCCGATGAGGTCGGTCACGCTCTACGAGTTCGGTACGCTGCCCAGTGATGATCTGTCAGATTCCATAGAGGAGATAGGCGAGATGTTCGACGAGATTGTTCTGCTGCCGTCCCTGCTGCTGCTCACCGCCTTCGCCGCAGC
>CAZUBQ010000021.1:0-32766 GCA_964618995.1 uncultured Candidatus Poseidoniales archaeon
GGCCGAATGGGGGCAGATACCGAATTTCATCGCGGTTGACTACTGGGAGCAAGGAGACATCGTGCTCGCCGTCGACTTGCTCAACGGCTTGTAGCCCGTACCCTGAATGAATTGCCTGTTTCAACCAATCATCGGGTCGTCGCCGTCTCTGACCTCGAAGTCAACGTCGTCTGGCGCCGGCAGCATCTGCTGCGACTTCTCGAACATCTGGCGCACGTTCTCCTCGATCTGGCGCGCATCCTCGAGCAGCGAATCGAGTGGGACCTCGATGTCCGCTACCTCGCTGAACGCCTCGGTGGCCACAGCCGCCGCTCGCGCATCAGGGTACATCGGATTGCATTCGGCGAGCAGGGCGGTCACGTCGAGACCCTTCCTGTCGGCTTCGGAAAGCAACCAGCCGGCTATTCCTGAGACTATTCCCTGTTGGATTGGTTCTACGCCCGCGGCACGCAGCCGATTACGCCCCTCTTCAGTAGCAGCCACTCCGTGGATGTCACCAGATTCCTTCTCTCCGAGTTCCGGTGTTACGATACCGTCGATGATGAACAGCCGGTCGAATCCCCCCTCGGTGAACCATTCAAGCACGGTTTCAGCGAATTTCACGTCAGTTTCGGCTGGGAACTGGATCTCAGAGGTGAACACGCCCAGTCCATCGCCCTGGTAGACACGCACGGGGTGCTTGGGAACCTCATCGTGAACCAATGCCATCGGCGGAAATCTACGGTCGATGACCGTCCCCAGCTGCTTCAAATCGAGCGCGGTGACGATATTGCTGGCGGCGATTACTCCTACCATGCCCACGGTTGAGAATCCACACACAGCCACTCCTCCAGTCGAGGTAGGGTCGGCATCACCGTGAAGCACAAGCGGGAAGCCATGGGGGTCATCGTCATCTGACAATTCTTCACTTCCCGGCCTTTAGGCGGCCCTCCGCTTCTGAAATACCCGTCGGTGGAATCACTCGTCGTGGTATTCGGACCAGTCGTCCTCGTCAGGATAGCGATACCACCAGACGTCTTCCTCGTCCTTCCACCACTCGACGCCGTCTGCATCCACGTGGTAACTCTCGTCGTCCATGTACTCCTCGTGCTCTCCCGCTTCATCCAGATCATCGTCTCGCGGGCGTGCTCGCGTCGGCATGATGTCGTCGAGCGGGCGGGTCTTGCCCAGATCAGTACCTCTGTCCGGAGCTGCAGACTCGAACTCCCCCTCCACTGAAGACACCCAATCCAAGTCATCCTTCTCCTCTTCCTCCGGGGTGCCTTTCCTACGGGTGGTGAGGATGAACAGAGCACCCATCAGCACGATGACGCCGGCGAGCGCGCCCCACATCCAGCCGGCGATTCCGCCTGTCGTCTGAGTCTGCTGCTCAGGAGTGAATAGGGTGGCGGATGCGATGACTAGGTAATCGAGTTCGGCAACTGAACTGTTGGTAATCCAACCTCCTGCGTTGACAGGCAGGGTGACGACCAGTGTTCTTGGTCCCGGTGTTGCATTCACCAACGCCTTAGCCACCAAACTGATGGTCTTCGATTCGTTCGCAGCCAAGCTCAGTGAGTTGCCCGGCATGACGAACATGTCTACGCCTTCGGTCGGCGCTACGAAATCGATGCCGACGCTGATTCTTACCGGATTGAGATTGAGGAGTTCACACTCCATCGTCATCGACGATTCGTTCTCGATGATGCGCCAATCCAGATCCTCGCAGGTGATGTTGACTGGCTGCAACTCTGAGTCTGGCTCCGGCTCGGGCTCCGGCTCAGGCTCAGTTGGTGGTGGGCGGAACTCGACAGTCAGCGGGTTGCCCGACAAGGTGAGCCATCCTGATAGGTTGACCTCGTCGATCGAGATGTCCAACTGACCGCCGGTGGCATGATCGAAGGTCACGCTGGCCAGCCCGTCGCTGCTGAACGTCGCCGTCCCGCTTCCGATGTTCGTCTGTTCGGACTCGTTCGCTGCCGACCAGTGAAACTCCATCCCAGTGAACAGAGGCTGGTAAATCGAATCAGCGGCGAGAAGTCGGATGGTGACGGATGCGGAATCGCTGGTCATCTGCACATCGGTGGAATCAGCGGACAGCGTGGCATCCACGTCCGCGTGAGCGGACGCTGCGGCGCTGGAGGAACCCAGCGCCTGATTGTCATCTCCATAGGTACCTCCATCGTATTCGGCAGTGATGGTCACATCTCCTACCATCATTCCGTAGGTGGTCAGCGCATCCTCCCAATCTGCCCAGGATATGAGCGCCCTGCCGCTGCCGTCAGTCATCCCCATTTTTGTACCGGAGACAGTGCCAGCAGAGATTTCGACCGAGACAGCGCGGCCGATGAGTGGCTCGCCTTCACTGCTCAGTTGGACATCGACATCCACGGAATTTCCGGATTGAAGGGGATGTACACCCCCCGTCGGTACAGATCCGGTGGATACTTCGATGCTGATCTCAGATGGGCGCACCGTGTTGTTGTGCGCCTGCGCCGGACCGGTGGCGGTCACGTTCCACCAAGCGTTACCGCTGACATCGACCGAGACGACCGCCGCCCACACATCGCTTCCATCAGCAATCGCGCTGCCATCCCCAAGATTACTCACATTCACCAGTGTGTCTTCACCGGCATTGATCTGCGCAACCGGCGTCAGCGTCGAGGCGTCTGAGATGTCCGTGGACTCGACGAACAGCAACTCATAATCCAAGTCCCCCGAGGCGTTCGCTGCGGTCCACGATGCGGTGAGCACACCACCGGAATCGTCTGCCCGGTCTGCAATCGAGACCGTCACGGCATCGGGTGGAGTGGTATCAGGCGGATCGGGAGGCGGCTGCGCAGGAACGCTGACCGTGAGGATGTTCGAGAAGTGACTGTAGACGCCGAAGTTGTAGATGGCGCGCACCTGATAATCAAACGTCTTGTTAGCCACATTGTTTCCGTCCATGATGCCGTTAGCCAGTGGAGTCATGTGGGCAATGGACGGACGGTTGGTGCCGTTCAACCAGCGGAATAACTCGTAGTTCAGATAGCCTGGGGCACCGGCGCTGATGTCAGTCCACATCAGAGAGACATTGTCCCAAGCGACATCGTAGAGGCTGAGTAACGGCGCATCTGGCAGAACCTGGTTGAGCGCTCCGTCAATCCAGTTGATGTTTACAGCCTCCAGCGTGACTGAACCATTGCGCGTGGCGGACAGAGGAAGGTTGACGTTGAACGACCCGCTACCCATCAGCATCACGAGGTTGAGCGAGTTCGACAGGTTGCCAGTTCCGAGGTTGTCATCGATCATGAAGCTCGCCGAGTAAGTGGCATTGAATCCAGACATGCGTACATCTCCTGAACCGAGTGACGAGACAACCGGCCTCACCGAGATCATCTCGATGCCGTATTGGTAGGGCATAGGTGCAATCATCCCAGCAGCGATGTTCTGTGAGAGGCCTTGAGTGATGTTCCCTTGGTCGGACCACTCTAGGTTGTCAACGCCGTTCTGTCCGTCTCCCGCGAAACCGGTGAGGAGGCCCTCATCATCGCCGTCACCCTCAACATCGAAACCGACCTCATGCCAGCCGGCCATGAACAGACCGCGCTGGCTCTCCCCCGCGCTGATCAGTTGTTCGGGATGACCGTCACCGTCGAGGTCTGCCGCCAGTACCTCGCGCGGTGCGGTGTGCGGATTCAGGTTTCGATATGGTTGGGTGATGATGCTGCCGTTGGTGGTGAACGCAAACACGGACAAATTACCATCCATAGTGGAGTCGTTTCCATCCGGACCCCCAGTGGACGCTACCAGCACGTCGATGGTTCCATTCCCGTTCCAATCGGCGAAGGTATGGTTGGCAAGTTGGAGGCCGGACACAGGCTGTACGGTCCAACCACTGCCGTTGAAGCGTGCCGTGCATGCTCCGCCATCGTAATCCCCAACCAAATCGACAAAGCCGTCGCTGTCATAGTCAACAGCCTGCAACCCGCGCTTTATGCAATCGAAACTGAAGTTCGTCGCCAGTGGAACCCAGAAGTTGTTGGTGAAGTTGTACATGCTCATGTGTCCATCCATACCGTCGACAACGGCCACGGACAGGTTGGTACCCTGACCCCAGAAGTTATCCACCACCAAAGTGGACAGAGGGGCACCCATGCCGCCCACTGACCCGTTCTGCTCGATGTAGTATGTAATCGCACCATCGAGTGAGCCATTGGTCTGGTCCCACAGACTGATGTTCAGATCCCCGTTGTTGTGCACGGTCACCACATCACCGTAGCCGTCCTGTGACAGGTCGGCCACCACTGCCGCCGTCATATCTGGCCCCATGCTGACGTTACTCGAGTTACTCCATGTGCCGACTCCGTTGGACAAGCCGATGCAGAGGTACGAGGAATTCAGGTCGAGAGCCAGCATCTCGGCATAGCCGTCGTTGTTCAGGTCCCCGCTGACGAGTTTCGTCGCATCGTCGCAGGTCGCCTCCCAGTGGATATTGCTGAATCCAGTGGTTGACGACCAGTCTACGTAGCCGATTGCTGGGCTTGAGTTGCCACTCGGCCAGAGGTGATCCCGTTGCAGGAATATCGGTTCTGGTAGACCATCGTTGTCGACATCCGCAGTTTCGAGATGATCGATGATGCCGGTCTGAATCCAGCCACCGCCGAACTCCGGCGTGAACTCGACTGTCATACCGACGTCCTGCAATTGAGTGGTGCTCGGTAGCAGGAAATCAATCAGTGGCCCCCCACTGCTGTTCACCGCGGTCGTATTCGACGTTGAACCATCTGAGAAGGTTCTCTGATCACCCAAATCACCGAATCCAAGGTAATCGTACTCCCATTCGTACAACCCATCCTGATCGATGTCCAGGCGAACCACGCCCGGGCTCGGTCGAGTTACGTCGTAGTTGATGTCCATGCTGGAGCTGGTGATTGTGCTGTTGCGCACCAGTGTGAGCTGCGCGTAGGTGTTGGCAGCCGTCGTGTTGATGTCCACATCCACCGAGTTGCTGCCGTCCGAAAATGTGTAGATTGAGCCTGCGTGACTCGACGCCAGCGCACCTCCGATAAGGGGTGAGAGTGGTGCAAGCAGCAGAACTGCAAGCAGCAGGAAGGCCCCGCGTCGGCGGTCGCGTACGCGCGTCACATGTGCCACCCGGAGCGGAGCGACGGGTGGACACCATCAAGTCACTTGCGCCAGACAACAATGACGCAATCCGGAAGTGGAATGGGTCGTAAGTAGCGGGGATAGTGATATTATCCCGATATGTGGAATAATTCATCGGATGAATTTGACGTGTCTGACAGTCATCCATCAACTATAATGAAATGATACAGTAGTAACCGTTAATATATCGCTCGGCTTGGGCCGCCAAGAGGACTTGTAGTGACAGTGGATGGGAGCAGCGGTGCGGTCGAAAGCCGAATCCAGATTCGCGTCGGAGATGTCGACGTCGACCTGACTGGAACTGCGAAAGAGGTCGACTCACGAATGCTGAACCAGATGGAGCAGGATGTCTGGTCGACTGCGCTGGCAAGCATCCGCGGAGCGCGCGAAGCAGCCATCGAAGCCGCACGCGAAGCCGCACGCGAGTCAGGTCTCCCGGAACGAGGTAGTTCATTCAAGGCGCTGTGCGAGCACAACAACCTGACGCGGAAACCCGATCAGGTGCTGGCAGCGATACAGTACCTACGCGAGGTGGAGGGTAAGGAGGACTCACCCCCCAGAGTAATCAATGGTCTGTTCACCGATGCGGGAATCGAATCACCAGGAAACCTCAGCCTCTACCTCAATAGGCTGCGCGAGCGCGGTCTGCTCTCCTTCCCATTCGGGGATGGCAACAACAAGAATCGCTACGCGGTTCTGACCACCGAGGGCCGTGCCCATCTCGATAAACGCTCACGGGAGTGAACGGCAAGATGGCCGACGAGGCCGATGAAGAGAGAGTTGACTGGTCGTTCAGTTCACATCGCGGTGAGGACCTCAGGGGTGCCAACCTCTGCGGCGCCAATCTCCGCCGAGCGATACTGGATGGCTCCGATCTCACAGGAGCGAATCTCTCCGGTGCAGACCTCAGGGATGCCTCTCTGCTCGATGTGAATCTGAGCAAGGCGGCACTCGACGGCACCGACATGCGCGGGGCCCGTCTGCTACGGGCGAAACTCAGCATGTCGAACATGCAGGGAGCGAAACTGGAGGGAGCGGACATGCGCGGCATTCGTGGTCGCTACGCTACCTGGAGAGCCGCCGACTGGTGGAACGCACGGCTCGACGATAGCCTTGCCAAGGCGCTCGCGAAGAAGTGGCCACGGGCCGAGAACGAAATCGCTGGTTCCGCTGACGAATGACAACCTCAGTCAAGTGCGGCGCGGCCGGTTGCGAACAGCAGCGGGACGAACGGCAGTGCCAGGCAGAGCAGCCCACATCCGATACCCACAGCGGAGGTGAGCTTCATGCTGATGGAGAGCAATTCGCTCGGAGGCTCTACCCCGTTGAGAATTACGAAACCCACGATTGCGTCGAGCAGCACCAGTGAGCCGCCACCGATTCCTAGCCAGACGCCCAGTTTCCGCTTCATCAGCAGCAGCACCCCACCAGCCAGCAGTACGAGGCAAGAGACGAGTTCAATCGCCCCGAGAGTGGTGAAGTAGCCGGCATCCGCCAACTCGTCGAAGTACTCCTGCACCTGTTCACCAGTGAGTTCGGCTCCTTGCGCATTGAGCGCGTCGGCCATCACCTGCGCTTCATCGGGTGACATCCCTTCCGTGGAGAGATTGGTGTATGCGGAAAATCCGAGTGCCAAAGCACCCAATATGAGCAGCACGCCGATGGTAATCGGGATGGCATTGTTCGGCTTGATGGGAATCTCCGGCATCACCGGCTCATCGCTGAGCACGTCAGCAGGCATTCCGGTATCCATGCTTCCACCACCTGCTTCCAGCCCTTCAATCCTCGCTCATGGTGCGAGTTTCGCAAGCCCCTCGCGCATCCAGTCGGGAACTGGGATCTTCTGCTTGACATCCTCCATGCCAACGCAGACAGTGACCTGGTCCGAGGTCCAGCACAGCACGTCGTCCTGATTGCGGAACTCGTAGCGCCACGAAATCGAGGTGTTGCCAATCCTCGGGACCGTGATTGTGCAGTGGACGGTGTCGCCATAGGCGAGCGGGTGGAGGAACTGGGCGTCGCTGTGCACCAGCGGGAAGCCGATGCCGTGCTCGTGAAGTATCGTGTCGTAGTGCATCCCGCACGAGTGCTCCCATGATTCCTCGTAGAACCGGTGGGCGAGGTCCCAGAACTGGGGGTAGTAGATTATCCGAGCCATGTCGATCATCGGGAAGTCGACCCGGCGCTGGGATGTGAATGCCATACTGTCTCCTCGGGCACCTCATGCTTGAACGCTCGGTCGTGGGGGTGGCGGACCCACCGCGATTCGAACACGGGTTTCCAGCTCCGGAGGCTAGAGTGATATCCAGGCTACACCACAGGTCCAGTGGCTTGTCCAACTGACAGAGCGACTTGAACCCTAGGAGCCGAAGGCGTGCCACGGCGATCGAAAACTCAGTCGTCCTTCTCTTTGAGGCTCGCTTCGAGTTCATCTTTGTCGAGGTGCACGGAGACCTGGCCGGAGCGCACCCGCACCCGTTCCGGGTTGATGTGCTCGATCACCCCTGTCAGGCCTCCGGGAGTCTTCACCTCCATACCGATGCGCAGGGTCCTCGTCTGACCCCCTTTGATGTCGCTTTTCTTCGCTCCGGCCACCTTCAGCAGGTCATCGAGGCTCATCAGGCCACCACTCCGAGCGAACATCATACCACAGATCATGCCGAGCAGCGAAATCAACACCACCACGCTGTCCTGTGCACTCCAGATGCCTACTTCACCCCATACGATGTGACGAATCGGCTCCCCTTGCAAGTTCTTCAGGAAGGGGATGAGGTAGAACTTGGTACGCGGTGTGCCAGCACCGAGGCCATAGTAGACGTTCAGCACGGTCAGCAGAATCAACGGTGGACCCCCGTACATCCCGACCTTGCCGGCCTGACGCTTCCATCGAGACATGGACATCCTCACATGGAAGCCGGACCAGAGCATCTTCAAGATTGCCCAGCATCATCAGCAGACGTACATTCCACCGAAGCGGTCCCTCCGCGATTTGAACACGGGTCTCATCCTCCGCAGGGATGAAGGATATCCAAGCTACCCCAAGGGACCTTGGATGCGCCGTGCGAAGAGTGTGATTTAATCCCGACGGCAAAGGCAGGAAGAGTGCTCCACACCGGCCGCCCATAGGAGACGACGGCCGGAGGGAGCGGGGGGTTGTTGTGAGTGCTATATGTTCAGCAGGCGAGCGCGTAGACCCGTTTGCCTGTCATGCGATCCTGTTCCCAGCGTATCTCCTTGCAATGCCTGGGAATGAAGAAACCGACCTTACGTGGGGTCAGTCCGTGATTCTTCATCTTGCGGTCGTTGCACAGCGAGGCAACGATGTCCGCCGCCGTGCATTTCGGATTCGTTCGCACGTAATCCAATATTTCGGTCTTCAGGCGCATGAACCGCGCCAACTTCTGACTGCCTACAGTGTATGACATCATACCATACTGGTCCGCCAGAGGGATATGAACACAGGGTGGGAGTGCCAGGGAACCCCCGTCGAATGAGGTCAGAGAATCGGCACGACCGTCTTCCAGCGCGGCTCGGCCAGCTTCTTCCCCTTACCATCTGCAGGAATCGGATTCGAGTGCAGCAACGTGCCGTGCATACCCTCCACTTGGAACTTGACGCGCAACTCGACCCTGCGGTCCCGTTCACATGCCTCAACGGCGTCATCATCGAGTTCTTCAGTGGTGAACGAGTCTGCGTATCCCTCGTTGGTGATGGTCAGCGACGAACCGTCGAGATGAACGCGCGGTTGGAAATCGTGGTCATTGGGATCATCCATCCATACTTCTAGGTCGATAACCACCCTGTCTCGCGCAGTCACCTTGGTTATCTCCATTGTCGCGACCATGGGATTCAACCACCGCCACAGGTTGAGGTGATAACAACATTCGCTCGCGCCAACTCCCTCACTGTCAGGAGGTTCACACCGACAGTTCGCTTACACGTGGCATGAGTACGATGAACTCCACAGTGAGGTCCCAATCGTTGCCCTCATCCGGGTCGATGCCATCGATGGGGAAGTCCGGATCGGCTTCATCGGCGCGCACCGACCAAACCCACTCTCCCTGTCCGAACCTGGCACCCACAGCGAAGAGCAACTGCTCACGTAGGTCGTCGGCATGGTCAGCGTCGTAGACCTGCTCATCAACCGGACGAGGATTCATTCCCTCACGTTCGATGTAGGCGGTCGCCGGTTTGGTGAAATTCTCCTGACGAGTCTGTGCCTCATCGGTCCAGCCACTGTCGGGAACGGCGATGCCGAGGGTGAAGTTGTCCTGTGGCTGAGTCATCGGCAACAGATCCATCTCAAGCGTGAGCGTGGCGTTCACAGACAACAGACGACCATCTGTTCCGGGGATGTGTGACTCCGCCCACGTCTCCCCCTGAGCAAGATATCCTGACCAGTTGAAGTTGATGCGGCGCTCCTCCCATACCACCTTCCAGGTGCGCGTGTACACATCGATGCTCCACAACCTGGTTATGCTCGCACCCTGATCATCTGTGACGGTCACCGAACCACTGCGCTTCCCAGAACTGTTCAGCAACAGGCTGACGCTCGTCTCCGTCGAATCGACATCGTTCTCAGTGTCGCCGTCAATGTCACTGTCCGCGCTCCAGTTGAGGTCCCAAGCGAACGCGAGCACTCCTCCCTCAGGGTCGGCTGATGAAGATGCATCGAGCGTGACAAGATCGCTCACCTTGGCGGTCGTCGGCATCGTCAGCGAGACCATGGGATAGCCGTTGACGTGAATCGTCCAACGAGCGAGGTCGGCGCCGCCCTGATCATTGCTCACCTGCACGCTGGCTTCGTACGTCCCCAGTTCTTCATACACGTGGGTGGTGAGCCCCTGAGTACTCGTATGGGTGGTACCGTCACCGAAGTCCCACAGAAATTCGATTATCACCGTGGTATCGGGGGTGGACGACTCTCGGGCGTCGAAGTTCACCGCCTCGCCAGCATGGATGCTGTCCACATCGACCGACAGATGGGCTGTTGGTTCAGGTGGGCCGATGACGCTCGTACAGCCCGAGAGAAGCAGGCTGGCCAGCAGGAAGCAAGCAAGCATCGAGCGGACGCCCTTCGTCATGGGGTGGGAGCCAGAACCATCGTTTAACAGGCTGACGCAGCCATGCGGGCCCTTTCGCTTCTATCAGAAGATGTATGACTCGGCGGTTAACCACTGAGGCGTTCAAGCAAATCAGCCTTGGTGCCACTAACTGGCAATCCCCTAGCCTTAGCGAGTTCCACCAGTTCCGCCTTTTTCATTCGCTTCATCTCTGCAGTGGTGGGCAGATCATCGTCATCGCTGCCGACCGGTACCTCGACCTGTTCGTAGGCGGACATGTCCGAGCCGTCGGAAGAGACGATATCCGCCTCGACAAGGTGCTCATCGGCGCTGTCCAAATCTACCTTGTCTCCCATTGCCATCTTGTAATGGTCGACGAGCGGATCCTTGGTGAGCAGGTCGTCGGCATCGGCGTCACCCGCATCGAACTCCACCGGTGAGGGTTCAGGCTCAATTTCTTCTGCCTCAAGCATGCTCGCTTCGAGGACTTCCATCGCAGTTCTCAGCTCCTCAGCACGCTGTTCACCATAGGTTTCCGTCAGTTGACGCGCCGCCTCCTGCTCAGTATCGTCGAAACCCGATTCGTCTGTTTCCTCCGACTTTCCTCCGAACAACCGGCGCAGAGAGTCGAGCAGTCCCATCCCGTTCACCTGTGCAGCCAAGGGGGGTTGGGGATATGGACATTCACCCATCGCGCGGCGTGTGGGCGCAAGTTCAAACAGAGTGCCACGCGCGCAGACGGCGTATGGCACACGACCCGCTCGCTGGTTTCCGCGTACTTGGGTTCGACCTCGAGACCACTGGATTGTCGAGCGACCGTCACCGCATCATCCAATACGCGCTGGTCGGCTCCTCAGAGGATGGTGACTCCATCTACGTCGAGGAGTTGGTGGATCCGCAGCGCAGGATTCCACCAGATTCAACGCGTGTGCACGGGTTCACCGATGCGCATGTCGCCGGTAAGCCGACCTTCGGCGAACATATCGACCGAATCGACGAACTGATTGAGGGAGCGGTAATCGTTGGTCACAATGTCAACCGATTCGACTGGCCATTCATGCGCGACGAGTATATGCGCGTGGGCAGAATGATGCCAACTCCCAGAGCGGTGATCGACACGTGCGTGGTCGCTCATCGACTGAAGCTCCCTCGCCGACACACGCTGACCGCAATGTGCGCCCGCTACGGCGTCGAACTAGAGAATGCGCACACCGCAGGCGCCGATGCTGCTGCCACCCTGCTGCTGCTCTGGCGCATCATCGAGGAGCATCCGCGTCAGTTCCGCCGCCCGCTCGAGGACATAGAGGAATGGCTGGCGAGTGGCAGAATAGGTGAGAACAGCGATCTCGGTCCGGGTTACGACGACCTAGAACCATTCGATGCGAACGGCAGGCTGCGCTGGTCGGACCAGGAATTGGTTCTCGCCTTCGGGCGCCACCGCGGCGCCACCCTGCGCACCTTGGAACTCAACGACCCGGGTTACCTACGCTGGCTGCTGTCGGGCAATGGACCGCTAGAGCAACAGGACATACAACGCCTTGAGCAAATCCTCGAGTCTCACTGAGATATCAGGAATCCTCACGCGGTGACGATGAGGTTCCCATCGCGTCAGTCCGCGGGAAGTTCGCCCGAGTCGGGAATGGGCTTCCAAGGGAGCACATCGCACCAGTCTCCCAACTGCCAACTGGAGCCACCGACGTTGACGCTGCCGAACAGTATCGGGCCCTCCCATCCCATATCGAGCAACTCGCGTAGGCTCTCGCGCGCATACCCGCGCACCACGACCCCAAAGCGCTGACCTGATTCCACGACATTACCCTCGACATCCACGGGATTCATTCGCTCCACGAGCGCGACCGCACCATCATCCTCGATGCGCACGACCTGTACCACCTCGTCTCGGAACACTCCTTCCACCTCGAGATCTCCGTGCGCCCGGGCCCAGATCCAGGACGGGCACCATGCCTTCCACTCACAGAACGCACAGGCGTCGGCGCTCGGCGTGGCCGGCAGGGGCGTCTCCGTAGGTCGCATCGCCTCCCAAGCGGCGAATGCATCCTCGAGCACGTTCGGCCCCTCGGCAACGTAGACCTTTGAGTTGAGCGCATACCAGCCTTCAGTCGTGATTGGCGGGTGTCCGGGATTGTTCTCGGCGAGCAGGTCGCGATACAGCCGCAGTTGCCTGCTCACCGTGTCGTAGAGCTCGTCCTCGGGAGCGCGGCCGGTCTTCAGGTCCGCCACTATCCAACCTATGGTCTCGCCCGATTCGTCGCGTTCGGAGAGTAGCAGGTCGAGCCGCCCCATCAGCCGTCCGCAAGTCGAGCGTAACGTTCCCTCTGCAGCGAGCACCATCTCCTGGATGGCGCGCCACTCGTCGACTGAGACCGAGGCGAGAGACACTGACTTCCGCCCCGCTTTGGAGAACATGATGTTCAGCGCGCCGATGAGCAGTTTCTGCGCCTTCTCGAACTCGTCCTCCTTCCATGCTGGATGGCGAGGCGTGTTGAAGAACGACTCACGCTCCTCCTCCCACTGCTTGCGCAGCAGTTGTTTCGCGGTGCGCGGCAACCATCCTGTCTCCTCTCCGTCGTTATCCGAGAGATCGAGATTGCACAGGTCCTCGACGGTGTCGTGAACTGCGGTACCAATCGCCGCTGGCATGCCTGTCTTGCGCGGCAGACGCTGGCGAGAGAGCCAGAACTTACGGGGGCAGGACTCGAAGTTGTTCCAGGAAGAGGGTGAGAGCGTGAACCCGCGGTCCTTCCATGGTGTACTCGTCACGTCAGTTCACCTCCGAACAGCAGGGTCGGCTCCCCTACACCGCTGGTTCTTATCATGCCCCAACCATTAATGCGACGGGCGGGCAGGCAGCGGTGTGAGAACAATGCCTGTCGTCAAGGTCTCAGACAGTGTCGATACCAAAGACGCCCTCGTCGTCTGTTGCTTTCCATCGGTAAGCATGGTCTCAAGCATCGTCGCACACTACCTCATCGAGCGGCTCGATCTGACCTTCTGCGGAGGTGTGCGCCACCCACGACTGCCGGCGGTCTGTCTAGTACAGGATGGCGCACCGATGCCCCCGATTCGCTTCTACGCCGGCCAGCCGGTGTGCACGCTCGAAAGTTGTGACAAACTGATTGTAATCGTCTCCGAGGTGCAGATTCACGGGATGCTGGCGCTACCACTCACTGAGGCGCTGCTAGAATGGAGCAAGGAATCGAACACCGGCGCTGGCATTCTGGTAGATTCATTCTCTCACGGCGTCGAGAACATGCACGAGTTGGTGGATGACGACGACACCGACGAAACGGTTCTCGGAATCGGTTCCACCGAAGAGAACCGAGGGCAATTGGATAAGATGGGAATCCCGTTGCTCAAGCATGGAGTCATCGGAGGCATGACCGGTGTTCTGCTTGGAGAGGGGCGCCGTCGAGGCCTGAACATGATGGCGATAATGGCCGAAGCGGCCGCCGAATACCCTGATGCGCGCGCGGCCGCGCGCGTGATTCACCACCTCGACATGCTGCTACCGGCGATCAAGTTGGACACCGAGCCGCTCATCGAAGAGGCGGAACGCATCGAGGAGCAGATCAAGTCGATGATGATGCACAAACTGCAGACGTCCGAGGAGGACCTGGACCCAACGATGACCGAAGGTGCCAGTAGCATGCTCTACGGTTGACTCAGAAATCATCGAGTGAGCGTTGAGGAGCAGACGCTTCCAACTCTTCCTCGTCATCAGGAGGAGTGTGTTCAGCGAGCAGGGAATCGAGTTGCTCCTCAGTCAGCACAGCGACATCGAGGCGCTTCGCCTTGTCATACTTCGACCCGGCGTTCTCTCCCGCGACCAGATGATGCAATTTTCCTGAGACTTGGGTGACCACCTTTCCTCCGGCCGCCTTGATGCGCAATGCGACCTCTTTGCGGGGTCTGGAAAGTGTGCCTGTTATGCAGAACGTCAGGCCCGTCAATCCACCTTCCACCACCGCCACCGGCTGCTCGTCGGTCACATCCAGCAGTTCCGCCAGTTCACGCACCATCACCTCTCTCTCAGCCAGTCCAGAGAGCAGCAGGTCAGCCACGGTAGCACCGACACCTTCGATGACCATCAATGACCTCACGGCCCGGTTGTGCTTGTGCGGTTTTCCAGCCTCGTCCTCGCCCGGTTCATCGTCACTCGTTTCGACCAGTTCCAGCAGCGCATCGAGTGTCAGCACCTCGGCAGCGACCACGGCAGCAATCTCCGGCCCGATGCGCGGCAGACCGAGCGCGGAGAGAAACTTCGACAGGGACATGCTCCTACTGCCGTCGATCTCAGCGAGCACGTTCGAAGCGGACTTCTCAGCCATCCGCTCCAGACCCATCAAGTCATCCAAGGTGAGGCTGTAGAGATCAGGAATCGAATCTACCAAACCGGCCTCTGTCAGCAGTTCGGCACGCTTCTCACCCACTCCGACCAGTTCCAATGATTTGCACCAATAGATCAGCGCATGCACACTCCTTGCCGGGCAAACGAGGCTCGTGCAGCGCAGGAACGCTCCGTCGACAACAAGTCCAGTCTCACATTCAGGGCAGTGAGTTGGAGGATTCACCTCCTTGCGCGGCGGCAGAGTTCCAGTGAACGGGCTGCCATCTGCGTGCGACCTTCCCTCCAGATCATCCTTCTCAGCTCGGCCGAGCGATTCCTCAACCTTGGGAATGACATCGCCGCGACGCACCACCCGTACCTTGTCGCCGATGCGCACACCTAGCCGTTCGACCTCACCGGCGTTGTGCAGCGTGGTGTTCTCCACCGTCACACCGGACACCGTCACCGGTGCCACCCGCGCCACAGGAGTCACCGCGCCAGTCCTGCCGGTCTGCCATTCGACCCCCATGAGCACCGTCGTCGCCTGCTCGGGAGCGAACTTCCAGGCGAGCGCCCAGCGTGGATGATGGGCGGTCTTACCGAGCAGTTTGCGCTTGTCGAGATCGTCTAGTTTGAACACGACTCCGTCGACCTCCCAGGACAGGTCGTCTCGGCGTGATTCCCAGTCCTCTGCCACGGCCTGCAGCGCTGCTGTCACCTGCTCATCATCGTCACCTGCGATGACGCTCGTCATGGCGGTCTCGATACCCGCCGATTCCAGCCAGTCGACCGCCTCCGAGTCGAAATCGAACCAAGGCCTGTCGGGAGAATCGGGATGGCGGTCCCCAGAGGAGAGGAAGCGGACATCGTAAGCATGGAACGAGAGATCCTCCGCCCTCCCCTTGCCCGCATCGGCATGCTTCTGCCTGAGTGATCCGGCAGCGAGATTGCGCGGATTCGGAGATGTCTCGGCGTAGCGTTCGCGGTAGATGTCGAGCGGCATCACCACCTCGCCGCGGATGTGGCAGTCACCCTCCCAGGATAGTTCGAACGGGACGTTCGGGATGCGCCTCGCATTGGCGGTTACATCCTCGCCTCGCTCGCCGTTCCCTCGTGTCGCCGCTCTCACCAGTTTTCCTCGACGATATTCGAGGCTCAGGGCGCTGCCGTCGAGTTTCGGCATGGCGAGGAAGCGCCGACCATGGGCGGTCGTCTCGGCGACGAAATGAGCCAGTTCCTCTGCGACGGAGGCCTTGTCGAGCGATTTCATCGGGAAGCGATGGGTCACTTTGACCGAACCGGGCGCAGGGTCGGCGCCCACACGCTGCAACTGTGGATGATCGGGAGCGAGTCGCTTCAACTCGTCCCACAACTCGTCGAAATCAGCGTCGGATATCTCGGGAGCGGCCTCGTTGTAGTAAAGATGCGAATGGTGGGCAATCTGCTCTGCCAGCGCCTCGATGTCCGCCTCAGCAGCGGTAGCATCCTCCTCGCGTGCGCCCATCGCGTAGCGATGGGCGCGACCCCTGAAAAATCCATCTTACGACCCGAACAGCCTCATTCTGACTCATCGAGGCCCAACTCGGCGCAGAACTCGTCCCAATCGCCGTCGAACAGCGCTTCTAGCCGCGCCGCCACCTCGACCAGATCGTCTGGATGGCCGCCCAGCGGCAGCGGCGCGAACAGCCACCAGCCCCGCCGCTGGAGCACGATGCGTTCACCACCTTTCCATCCAGCCCAGCGCAACGACTCCCAAGCATGCTCGAAGCCGTCGACAAACAGGTGGGTGCGGGTGATTGCATAGCGCTTGGGCAGCACCAGCCAGATGCAGTGCAACGCCAGCAGCCCGTCGAACAGCAGCAGCCACCAAACCGGTGTCCCGCTGCGCTCGAACAGCACCCAGGGGAGCGCCATCATCACACCCAACGTCACCAGTTGGGAACCGTTTCTGACCAACTCGCGTCCAGCATCCGCCTGCCACGCGAATCCACCGCCGGAGAGCCGGCCGAGCCGGCCCACCTGACTGCGCCCCTGCGTCACGCGCCAACCGTCGTAGAGCACGACGAAAGCGACCAGACCTACCACAGCAGCGGCGATTACCGATGGTGAGGCGAGTGCCATCTGCTCACCATCAGAAAGTTCCGGGTCCCTCGACGTCGTCATCCGTCCTACGACGCATGAAGATGAACACCACAGTCCCCAAGAGCAGCAGCGTGGGAAGTACCACCTGAGGAGAGAGCAACATCAGGCCCGATGAGCCAGAGTCGGTGTCAGGAGAGGAAATCGTGGGGTCGAGAGGGTCTGCGTCCTCGGTATCCACAACCCCGTCATTGTCGTCGTCGTCGTCCTCGATGAGGTCTGTCTCGCATCCTGGCAGCAACGAATCGGGCAGCCCATCGAAATCGGTGTCAGTGGAGGCGCAACGATCGAAGGGGAAGTCGTCACGGTTGTCCTTGATGAAGTCGTTATCGTCATCCTCATCGAAGACGTCTGGTCCGCAGAAGCGTTCCTCCTCAAGATCGTACCACTGATTCGGTCCGGAAATCTGGCAACTGTCGATGAAGTCGAGGTCGTTGTCCTGAATGAGCACCGTGACTGTCACGCTGGCGCTCGCCACAGCACCCCACGGGTCACGCGCCTCAACGGTGACGATGTACACCCCTACATCTGAAAACACAGGATACCACCCGTCGAGCCCCTCGAACTGCAGCTGCCCAGGGGGGGTTTCACCTTGTTCGCGCAGATACCAGGAATAGGTCATCTGGCTTGACTGGCCGGCATCGGGGTCCTGTGCTGACGCTTCCAAATCGAGTGTGTCTCCCTGCTGCAACTCCACATCCCCGCTAGGCTCGGTGATGGTCACTGACGGTGGTTGATTCATCGTCAACTGGATGGTGACCTGGCGCGGTGTGTCGCGTCCAATCACGAACGACGAATCGGCTTCGATGTGGTCGGGGAAGTTCGCCTGATACATCGCTTCAGACGCTTGGCTGATCTCATCGGTGTTATGCTCTTCAAAGAGCAGTTCGACGCTGGCATTCCCAGACACCGTGATCACGTCCACCTGCTGTTCCGGCTTGAATGAAGGGACGGTCACATGCACGTGCGCGCCGTCCAATGGTTCACCTGCATCCCCGAGCACGGTGATCTCCCAGATGTCCCCCAGCAGCAGTCTGGCCGTACCGGACACCACCGCAGAGTCATGATCGAACTGTGTAGGATACCACACCTCAGCAGAATATTCGAGGTTCCCGCCGAGTTGAACGACTCCGGGCAGAGCGTCGCCGCGTGATTCAAATGAGAGTCCTGAGGATTCGATTGAGGTCGACGCGCCCCAGTTATTCGAGAGCAACAACGGGCCGACAGCCTCGAGATCCCCTGTATCGCCGCTCAGCAACAGGCCAATGTGGTAGGCAGAGACATCGCTGTCCTCGATTACCGTGCGCGTCTGCGCTCGCACCCCCTGCACGATGATTGCCTCGCCGTTGCCATCACCGAACAACGAGAGACCGGACAGGCTGGCCGCACTCGCATCCAGATAGATACCCGGAGCGCCGCTGATGACACTGTCAGAGAGCAGTAACTGGTCGCAGTTCTGTGCCAGCACCGCTGGTGACGAGCCGCTCGAGTTCAGGTTCAGACCTGACAGCGACACGCTTGGGCCGAGCATCTCCGCCAGAATCACCGAACCCGAACCGTCATGTCCACTGCCGTCGAGCCCGGACACATTGCCGGACACTCCACGCAGCCATAGACCGACATCATTTCCGGAACCCAGCACGGAATCGGACAGCTCGATGTTCGATGTGGTAAACATGGCAGCGAACTGGCCACAATCCTGGAGAGTGACTTGGTAGAGGGTGAGTGACACCGCCGCCCCGTTGGTCTGCATACAGCCGTCATGCTGGTGCAGTAGGCTGTCTGTTACGCTCACTGAGACCGGCTCACCGACCGAGGTCGCCTGCAGCATCGCCCCATCGAGCATCATCCCGGAAATCGTCACCATGGCCGCATCAGGGCCGGCTGCCAAGGGGGCGCCCGCAAGAGTTCCTTGCTCCAGTGTGACCAGCGCCTCTCCGCCCGCAGTCGAGATGCCGTTCCAGTCGGTTCCAGTGATTGCCGCTCGGTCGAACTCGAGCACACCCCTGACACTGATTCCTCTGTCCGAGGCCACTGTCAGCGACACCTGCGCCAGCAGCGACATCGTCGTGTCGCGGGTGATGGTCAGGTTGTCGTCGAGATAGTACGGGCTGAACGCCTTATCGAGCCTGAGCCATCCGGTGGTCATTCCTCCTGTCACAGTGGACATCATCACATCGAACGATGTTGATGAGCTGGTGTCCCAACTGCGCAGTTGGTTGTGCGCGCCATGGAAGATGGAGACAGTGACGACTCCGCGCACATTCTCCCCCTCGGAGGTCACGTTGCGGGCGGACACCGAGAAGGTGGCCTCGCCTGCTGAGTCCGTGCTCTGTGTGGACCCTTCGGTGGTCACGCTGCCACCTTGGACCGGTAGCCCCCAGTCGAGTACACGTACTGTCAGGGCGCTCCTGAGTTCCAGCCAACCATCCTCTCCCACGGTGATCGCCCCCGTGGCGCCGCCGTTCTCGATGGTCACTCCACAATCCGCGGAAATCGAGAGGTCGGCTGTGAAGTGCACGCCATGCCACATCCGCGGGGTCGAACAGGTGTAGGATACAGGCGTCGTAACGGTCAATCCAAGGCCGCTGCCACCTAGGGGTTCGGCGGAATCCAGAGTAGCCGTGCCGCCCGACAGACTACCTGCATCTCCAAACAGTTGACCTGTCCCTTGGATGGTCAACATCCCGATTCCCGGCAGCGCGAGCGACGCGTTCAGCAGACTCAGCGACGCGGTGGTCTCGATCGTCAGGTTGCCCGGCAATGAATAGGCTCCATTGGAGAGAATCGCATCGACTCCCGCCGGCACGGTCCAGTCACCACTGGTGGGCAACAGAGGAAGTTGCAACGTACCTCCCGGTGGAGTGAGCACAGCGGATGCGCCCGCCCCTGAGGCAGCATCGTGGGCAACTACCATCGTTCCAGATTGCAGCAGCGGCAGGCTGACCTCGCCTATCGAGTCACTGACCTCTGAGAACCCGTGAGCGAGCACCTGCACACCTGACTGAGGATTTGTGGTCAGATCGGTGACTTTCACGGTCGATTCGGTGAATTCCTCGGAGATGCTCACGGCGATGCTGGCCGTACCGGTCGAACCCCATAGAAGACTGCCTCCCCCCATGGCATCGAACAGTCCAACCGAACTGCTAGCAGGGAAGAAGCGTACGGTTGCCGAGCCTTCGTCATCCACCTGCAGCGTCGTCGAACCGTGGTTCGATGCTCCCCATGTCTCGACATGAAGGTCACCATCTGTCAATTGCACGCCTACGTCGGAGTCGAGCGTTGCAAGCCCCACCAACGTCACATCTCCGCCATCGACCAACATTCCGGAGCCACCGTTCACGCCACCCTGTCCTGCGGTGAGAGAATCGCCTGTAATCGAGCAGTCCTGACCGCAATCCACTCCTGTGTTCCATCCAGTGAGTGTGAGCCCGTTGGCGATGATGTCCGCCCACAGGACATCCATTCCGACCGACTGCTGATCGGTCGACTGGTACTGCCTGTCCACGTCAACCGTGGTGAACGAGTGCTGCCCTCCTGTGACTTCCAGACCCGACTGCACTTCTGTACCTCCACTCATCGACAACTGACGCCATTCAGTAGTGAGCGACGACAGGTGGCCGAAGCGGTCACCACTGGTCACCCAGGTGCTATCCTCAGCGAGCAGCGAGCCCGTTCCGCTCGCATCGATGAACATCCCCGACAAATCGAGGTCGACGCCATCGAGTAAGTGCGAACCCGAGCCGGTTAGGCGGATACCACCGCTGAACCCGGAAAGGTCCGAGTCCTGCAGTCTGAACGACCCCTCGTTACGCACGTCCACCGCCCAAGGGGAGGTGGCGGAACCTCCTGATGGGACGCTGGATACAGTGATGGCCGACAGTGTGAGGTCGAGCACGTCGGTGCCGAGTACGAGCACCTCGATGTCGGTGAAGTTGGCGTCGGAGAGGGTGAATCCAGAAGTCGATACGGCGTCCACGAGCAACCCGAGGTCCGAACCCGTTACCTGCGAAGCAGATACACTGGTGGCACCGCGCACCACCAAACCTGTCTGCAGATTGGTCAGATTCACCATCTGAGTGCTGCCGCTGCTTCCGTCGGCGTACTGAATCCCCAATCCACTGTCCGTGACAGTCAAATCGATCAAATCGAGAGATCCGATGTGGTCAACGCCGAGTCCCGCGTCTCTTGTGCTCACACCATCGGCACTAGCGCTGCCGCGGACCTCCAAGCAGGTGAAGTCGATGCGTTCGCATGCGAAATCAGTGATTGTGGCAGAACCCCAGAGACGCATGCCGACGAATGAATCGTACACAGTGACATCATCGAGAGTCCCGCTTCCATAGACATCGAAAGCACCGCGAGCCCTGCTGACGGAAACGTGGGATGCAGTGACGCTACCGCCGGCGAGCACATTGATGCCGCCCCAAACACCGGAGACACTCGTGCCTCCGACAGCCGTTCTGTTACTCCAGATAGTCACCGGTGATGCGGAGGTGCCTTCGATTACGATATTGCCAGTTACATGGATGGTGTAGTCATCCGGCACTTTGACATCCGCTCCGGCGGATATGGTGAGCGTGACGCCGCTGTTGACGCTCACATCCGAATCCAACACCACCGAACCTGACCATACTTCATCTTGGCTGATTGTTCCACCAACAGCCTCGCTCACCTGAACGAGTGGTGACAGGGAAGCGAGCAGGAGAAGGAAGACGAACCCACGGCCTACTCTCGCGCTCATGGGGTACCCATGAGCGACTTTTGCTAATAACGCCAACCCGGACCCGTCACGTCGACATCCATCAGATGGGCCCGTCCGGATTTGAACCGGAGTCTAACGGCCCCCAGCCGTCAAGTATAGGCCAAGCTAACCCACGGGCCCTGTGAATACTCGCTCGTCACCAACCGGTGATATGTCCTTTGGATGCTCACTCAGGCTCACAGATCCTGAGAGACGCTGGACGGTGCCACATCATCGATTAGATCGACGTGGGATACGAACATCCGGCGGCAGCAGTAGCGAGCCACCTTCAACTCGTCGAGCACCTCGGCGGCGTCGCGACCTGCATCTAGCGCGTCCTTGTAGGCCTGCCAATGCTGGCCTATTACCGCTCCACAACTGAAACATCTCACTGGAATCAACATCTTCATTCACCTCATCGATAGCTCTTCTGCCATTTCTTGCGCGCCCCGCGACCGAGTTGGTGCTTCGGTTCCTTGCGACGCGGGTCGTTCACTAGTAATGAACGATCGAATCTGCGGTACTCTTCTTCGAGAGTCTCATCGATGCCCTCAGCGCCCCCGTTATAGTGTACCAGACCACGAGCGATGGCTGTCCTGATGGCATCCATCTGACCCATCACACCTCCACCATGGACGTTGACGTTTATGTCCACGTCTTCTAGTCGATTCATCGCCCCGGCGATGATGAGTGGCTCGAGCGCCTTACGGCGAGCGAGTTCAGGTTGCAGGATCTCGATAGGCTCGCTGTTGACACGCACCCTGCCCTGTCCCTTCTTTACAGTGGCACGGGCAATAGCAGTCTTGCGCTTGCCACTCATGTTGACGACCTTCGCCTGCTTCTTCTTGCGCGCCGCCATCAGGCATCACCTCCAGAAACGACTCGTTGCGGAGCACCGAGAGATTCACTGATGTCAGCCAGTCGAACGAAGCGTTCAGGCAGCGGCCGGGCGATTCCTGAGAGATCACCATGCAGCACACCTTCCGGCAACTCATCACCGGCAAGGTGAGCGGGGCATCCTTGGAGGACCCTCAGGTTACGGAAGGCAGCGCGCCCGGTGGAGTTCTTCTGGTAGGGTAGCATGCCACGCACTGTGCGCTTGAGGATCTGGTCGGACATCCTAGGGTAGAACGGCCCCTTGCGCGGATGGTTCAACTCGACCTTCTTTCGGTAGGTAGCGAGTACTGAGGTACGCGAGCCCGAGATGACCGCCTGTCCGGCGTTCACCACGACGACCCGCTCATCACGACCCTCGCGCTTTGCCGACAACAGCACCTTCGCCACATGGCTCGACAATCGGCCGAGAATCTGGTCGGTGGCGTCGTACACCCAGGTGGTTGTATCCTGTTCCTCATCCAAGGATGAACACCCCCTTCCCATTCGGATTCTCCTGCATCAATTCAGGGATGCTGAGCACCTTTCCTCCGGCGGCCTCAATCTTGCTGCGAGCTCCTTCGCTGACCCTGAATGCGGCCACCGTCGGCTTGCCGACAACATCGCCGCTACCGAGCAACTTCCCAGGCACCAGTACCACAGATGCATCCCCTGCATGTCTAGAGAGGCGACTCAGGTTGGGCTCAGCCCAGTTCTTCCTGCTGCTCTCCAGCCTCTGCGCCACATCACGCCAGAGTGCGCTGCCGGTCTCCCGTGACTGGCTCTTGAGATCGTCGATGAGTCCCACCAGAGCAGTGTTGGTCTTCACGTTACGCTTGCCCATGGTAGTCCCTCAACGTGTGCGCCCCGCCGACCCGCCCTCCTGTTATGAACCCACCGTGAACGCTGAGGGCCCTTTAGGGCCCGAAGCGCACGAATGGACCTTGAAATGTGGAGCAATTACGAGAACTGGCCACCACGACCGCCGAGACGATAACGACCGGAGGTTCGGGAAATCCTTGATACAGGCGCGCAGACTGGCCGCTCCGGGACCATGGCTGACTGGAGAGAACTCATCGATGAGGCGTTGCAGTTGGACGACCGCGAGAGCGTCGAGGCGCATCGTCTGTTCACTGCCGCGGCAGAGGCGGCGATCGCCGAGGCGCAGGGGCGCTTGAACGACTCATGGACCGAGCCGTCACACATGATGGAGACGGTCTACGGAGCGATGTCCGCTTATTCCAATCAGGTGCTCGCCCGCATGCGCGCCGAGGGTGCCGAGTCCGGCTCGGTGGATCACGCCTTCCGTACCGGGCAGGCCTAC
Organism: uncultured Candidatus Poseidoniales archaeon; assembly: GCA_964618995.1. Taxonomy (GTDB): domain Archaea; phylum Thermoplasmatota; class Poseidoniia; order Poseidoniales; family Thalassarchaeaceae; genus JAKUTA01. The sequence continues at coordinate 23,622 of CAZUBQ010000021.1, forward strand.
GGGGTCTCATGCGTACTCAACCACATCATCGACCGCCTGCGCGACCCGAGTTCGGTATCGCAACTCCCAGCACTCGACAAGTTCAGCGACGAGATGCATGAACAGATTCTCGATGATGCCAAGGAGATTGGACTCACCGTGGAACTTCTCGATGCCAAGGGCGAACTTCTCGACGACTGAGCCTACCGGCCCGCTCATACCTGCCCATCTCTGGGCGCTTGTCTCAAGGTCTCTGTAATCAGAGGCTGAAGTTGAGGTCCTCGGCATCCTCGTCGATACCCGCCTGGCGCATCTCACCCTCGGCAGTGATGAACTGACCCGCCTTCACCTGCGTGGTGTGGATGGCCGCATCGTGTTCCGCGGTGCGAGTGAACATCTGGTCACCAAGCGCCATGTCGATGCTGGTGGTGATCGCCTGCAGCGTGTGGATGGCACCGTCGCGGTGAGTCACCGTGATCGTGTGGTCAGAGTAGCGCGCCTCCTCGAAGATCGAGAGGAAGGAATCAAGCTGGTCTGTCGTGGCGATACCTGTCAGTGCTTCGCGGACCGCCCACTCAAACTCGCGGGTGGTCTCATACACCTTCTTCATGAATCCGTGGGAACGGAAGAAGCGTACCAGATCCTTGTAGCAGTTGAAGATGACCTGGATGTACTCGTTGGCCGCCTGTAACTGCATCATCGTGTCCATCAGGATGCCGCGCAATATCTCGATGCGCCGCCTCTCGGCATAGCGCTTGTACATCACCGCGCTGATGATCATCGCGAACAGCAATGCGATGATGAGCGGCAGCACCACGTTCGGTTGAGTCCACCAAGCTGCGGCATTGATATCCCCCGGAGGCTGGCCGAGAACAACCAATCCTACGATGTCCTCGCCGCCGGCGAACAGGGATGTTTCAGGGAAATGGGCGATTACCCTCCAGGTGCCGTCGCATGTCTCGTCACCACACTGAGTGCCGGTGTATTGGTAGCTGAAGTTGGCAATTCCGCGATCGTTGGTGGTGGCGATATCCAGTGATTCATTGACCCAAACAGTGCCGTTCCAGTACTGACGCAGGAAGTGCACCTGCTGCCCTGCGACTGCAGCCTCGATGCGGTTGCGGATGACAGCGACTCCCCCAGTCACCTCGTCGCCCGGCTGGTAGCCGAGTGGCTTCTCCCAGCCGTCGTCGATAGACAGGTCGACCTTACTGCGTACCAGCACGAGTAAATCCATGTACGAACCGTTGACCACGGCCGAAGTTTCCTGCTCGCATCCCTTGGATACCTCGCGAGCCGGCTCGTAAGCGACTCGCAGGGTCCTGAAACCCTCGAGTTCGTTGCCAATCGGCTCCACGCCCTTACGGCTGGGATTCTGCTCCGGATCGCCTGAGAACCAATGAATCGAACCGTCCTCGTCACTGGTCCATGCGGTGGCAATCGGGCGGGTGTTCTCCAGCGGGTTGAGGTAGATGTTCACACACTTACCACCCAGCGGCTGACCGTTGCTCTGCTTCAGCATCGCCTCGATATGGAACGATTCCTTCAGGTAGAGCACGGGGAAACTGGTCCCGTTGGCGAACGTGAAGCGGTCCACGTCGGTCTTGAACGGACCGGCCTCAGTAATCTCCAGAGTTGAGTTGGAGAACACCGGGAACAGGTGGGTGACGCTGGCGTTCTTGTAGCGGAAGCGGTCATTGTTCTCCCACGCGTTGTACTCGACGGTGACGCGCGCCTGACCGGCGAGCACACCTGAAAGTGGGCAGACGATGGAGAAGTTCCCATCGATGTCGGAGGTGCCCGGGTCACACGACACAGGTCCCTGACTGGAACCCTGCATCTCGTAGAACACGCGAATCTGCCGATTGAAGAGAATGTTGTCAAGCTCATCACGCAGTTGTCCGGTAATCACCATCGGCTTCTCAATGACAGCCCCGGTGGCTGGATCAATCTCCGATGTGTAGACTATCTGCTCGTCGACGAGCAGGGACGTACGCCCAATGAGGCTGAAGCCATCCACATTGTGATTGAGCACGCGGCGGAAGTGGTCGTTGGCGGGTTTGGCGATGCACGGATCCCAAGCCCCTTGCAGCGCGAGTTGGTGGTCCTCGAGCACGGGACAACCCTCGTGGGGTAGATTCTCCTCGAACCTGAGGATGACATTCACCGGTCCAAATCCATCTGGTAGGAAGGAAGCGGGGTCATCGATCAGCAACTGCGGATTGAGTACACGTTCGTAGTGGATGATACCAGCGTTTGGATTGAGTTCGCTCACCACCTGACGATGGTAGACGTTGTCGAAATCGATGCCCTCGAAGATGACCTGTACCTTGCCGCCATTCTCCCCCGCTCCGTCGAGCGCGGCCCCGATATCCTTGATCGATGGAGTTCGATTGTCGTCGGTCACCTGCGCGGTGAACTCCCAAAGGTCTCCACTTTCACACACGTTCACCTCAGTGCACTCTGCGTGAACGAGGTTGATGTGCGTGCGCGACACAACCCAGAAATCCTGTACGACGCGGTTCCCCCTGAGCAGTGGCGTGCCAGGGAACTCGAAGGTCATCGTGAAGTTGCCCAGTTCATGGTCTGCGGTGATGTTCAGTGGAATCTTGAACACGCCATTGGTGTCGGTCGTAGAGGCGTTCTGCATTCCCGAGGCCGACCATGACCAATTCACTGCAACTCCGGATACCGGCTGCAGCGCGTTGTCAACCAATCTGGCCTCGACTGTGGCGTTCATGTTGCGATACAGGCGTGGCACGCTGTTCAACTGGAAGTCAGTGGTCCCTACAACGGTCACGTTGACATACGCTCCCGTCGGAGCCAGAACGGTCGTTTGATTTCCAGTGAAGTAGTAATTCGAGTTAGTGAAATCGACGCGTACACCGTAGGTTCCCGAGGCGTACTGGCTGTACCATGACCAGTTGTAATCGAACACCGCCTCATTGGCGATCATCACCGGCTTGCGGGCGAAACCGGTCTCCTGTGCACCTTGGAAGATGCCGTTGTGATCAAGGTCGACCTGCAGCGCCATCGGGTCGTGCGGCCACGGCGTGAATGTGCGATTGGTGACGTTACCGATTATGCGGAACGATTCACCCGTGTTCATCTCGGGGATGATCTCACAGCGCACATCTGCTCCCGGATTATCTGGGTCGACAGGGCCGCACGGAGGCACGTCGAAGTCGCCGCCGTTCTGCATGGCGATGTACCAGTGCGTTCCATTGTGACGCAGGAACGGCCTCAAGCGGGCTGCCTCACCCAGCAGCGAGGCAGGGTTGCCGTCCCAACTGTGTGCCCAGGGCTTGCCCAAGCTCGCCTCGGAGTAGGAGGTGTTCGCCGCCGCGAGCCCAGGCTCAAGGAACAGCGCCCTCCATGCACCGAATTGGGTAGTGCCAGTGAACTGCGTGGAATCCCAGTAATAGACAGCACTATCCCCTGATACGATGATGTCCGCTTCAACGTACATACGGTGCATAGCCCGAATCATGAACGGATCCGTCTGATCACCAACGAGGTGCGGGAACGGCCATTCAGAGGCCAACGGAGGATCAACTCTGCCAACGAATTCGTAATCCCCGACAGGTAACGACGTGGTGGTGTAGTTGTAGTGGCCAATCACGTTGTGCGACTTGCTGGCGTTGTCCCAGATGATCTCCTCATATCCACCCTGCAGCATTCCCGGTCCATTGTCCATCGTCGAATTCCAGCGAACCTGCATCCAGTTGCCCTGGATGCCACCGGCCTGCACGAACGTGAGTGAACACCAGCCCTCGGCGTCAGCGCGGAAGCCGAAGCCGTAACCGGTGAAGTTGGTGGGAGTGGAGCGATTGCCGAATGGCCCACCGGATACTGAGAAGGTCATTGGCGCATGCACGATGCGCTCGCCGAAGATGCCTCGATCCCAATCGGCAGCGTAGTGTGCCTTGAAGTCGAGCCAGAGCGGCTGCTCGTCAGAGCGGAAGTAAGTCCACGAGACGTAGTCCAGCGTCAGGTTGGCGTGCACCGCCACCTGATGATGCATCGATTCGCTGCTGTCGTGGATGAACATCTCAGTGACCTCCGCATACACCGTATAGGTGCTGTTGTCGCCCACGTGAATCGATTCAGGGTAGAGGAACTGCCCTACTGTGTATCCTCCCCAAGCGTCGGTCAGCACATCGATCGTCTCAATGGCCGTGGTGCCGTTCTGCGTCCATTCGACGTGCACCTGCACCGGGAGGTTGGGCGCCGGCTCGAAGGCGAGCGAAGACATGTTCAGCCATTCGACATAGCCGTGGAATATCGCCGGGCTCTTGGCGTCTATCCAAAGCACTGGCGGCACTGTGATGTTGATGTGCGTGGGTATCTTGTCATCCTTGTCCGGGATGCAATCGTTGTCATGGTCCCAATCGCTCGAAGCGCTGCCGTTGTAGCATGGGTCGCTGGTGTGACCCTCTTCCAGAATGTCATAATCGAGGTCGTCGCGGGTGTCGTTGTCGTCATCGTTGTCAAGCACGTCCGGGCCGGTTGAGGGGTTCATCGGGTTGTACAGGCCCTCGCCGTTTCCATAGTCGTCGTGGTCCCACGGATTGGTCGAGTTGTGACCGAAGCGAGTCGGCCAGAGCATGATCTCGTCCTCGTCCTTCATCCCATCCTCATCATCGTCAAGATCCTCGTCATCGCGGATGCCGTCATTGTCGTGGTCCCACGGTGAGACGAACGGGGTGGCGGTGGCCAGTTCAGCGGCATTCAACCTGCCATCAGCGTCCCAGTCATCATCCATCCAGTCCACGATTCCATCGTCGTCATGATCCCAGATTGACTGCTCCTCGCCCCAGAAACATCCTGATACCGTCTCCTGCAGGACATCCGAGATGCCGTCGTTGTCATCGTCCCAATCCTCTCCGTCAGGCACGCCGTCGTTGTCGTTGTCCACGTCGTAAAAGCGCGGAAACAGCAATCCCTGACCAAGCCTGCCTTGATCCCATACTGCTTGGTACCAACCATCCGCATCAGGGTCGGTGTCGGTTCCGTCGTCGTCTCCGTCCACACAGTTGATGCCTACGAAGAAGTTGCCTGGCGGCTCCGTGCCGGCATCGTCGTCCCAGTCGCTGTTGGTGTCGACCTCAAAGAAGTCCCACAGGCCGTCGTTATCGTCATCAGCGTCGAAGTGATCGTAGACCGCATCGAAATCGTCGTCGAGATCTGCTGTGTCATTGAACATGCAGGTCGGGTCGGTGAACGGCTGGCCGGTCTGGCTGTTGATGCCGGCCAACTTGGCGGCACAATCGTCGTCGGGGTCGACATCGTTGGACAGGTGGTCGGCGAATTCGTCGGGGAAGTAATTCCCATTGAGGTCGAAGTTCCATGACCATCCAGGGTACTGAATCTTCATGCCAACCCAGGCGATGTACAGATCGCGGTTGTTGATCAGCGAGCTGTAGTTAGATGAGGCCCACACCTGACCCCCGAACTCGAAGTGGTAACATTGTGAGCTGCATTGCCAGTTCTGGGCAGAATTGGCGCCATCGTACGGGCCATCGCTGTAAGATGAATCCGGCCTGCTCGCGAACGGTATACCCCACCCGTTAGAGAACCCGTTCAACGGGTATCCATATTGCATCGCGTAGGCGAGACCACAAACCAATCCAGTGGGGGCCTGGCCGTTGGCGTTTGAGGGCTGCGCGACATAGCCGCAGGTATTGGAGTCCAATGTGCCGCCCATCTTCGGATCGTCCACGTCGAGGATGCCGTCGTTACCCTCGTCCTGATCCCACCAGTCGGGCATTCCGTCACCGTCCTGATCTACGTCGAGGCCGTTCTGCAGCGCGTCGCCGTCTCCATCGATGTCCCACTTGTTGTCTCCGTTCCACGTACTCCAGCGCGACAGATAGATCCACCAGAACTCCGGAACTGTTCCGCTCGTCGGCGGGTTGGTGGTGGCGTCGTAGCCGTTGTAGTCGAGCACGATGTTGCTCGCCACGAACGGATTCACGAGGAAGGTGATGTTCCAATGGTCTGACGAGTTGTCCGTGTAGCGCTGGCTGTCCGTGCTGCCGTCGAGGTCGTCAGTATCGTCGAGCGGGTACCACGGCCGATAGAAAGAGTCAGACGGATCGGAATCCACCACTCCGCAGTTCCCGTCATCCGGGTCGTACAGGTCTGGGATGCCGTCGTTGTCGTCGTCCCAGTCCTCATCGTTCTGCAATCCGTCACCATCGATGTCGGTGTCGATGCTGTTGGGACCGTCGTCACGATAGCGCGAGCCGTTCAACTGATGGATGTCATTGTCATTATCCAGATCGCAGTCCCAGTCGATGTCGAGGTAGTCGGGAATGCCGTCGTTGTCGTCGTCGATATCATCCCAGTTGCTCACACCATCGCCATCCCAGTCGTTGTTGCCGGTGAACGAGGCGCGCGTTGACGTGCATTGAGGATCCGAAGGGTTGCTTGGATTGTAGTTCGAGTTCCACTCGCAGTTCCATCCGTTCACCACACTCTGGTGAATCGTCGGATAGGAGTCATTCTCGTTGACTATGTTGTCGTTGTCGAGGTCCCATGCCCTGTCGCTGGTGTTCCACGAAGGGTCACCCAAGGGGTTGTCGGGCACAGGGGTGCCACCAAGGTCGACATCGAACCAGTCCCACACATGGTCATAGTCGAGGTCGAACGGGCGCCAACGGTCGTTATCCGAATCCCAGTCATAGTCGAGTTCGCAATCGATTCCCGGGATGCCATCTGTGTCCGCACCCGGAGTTTGGTAAGGGGAGGTGTCAGTTTGGGTGTAATCGTTCAGACCATCTCCATTGACATCGATATCCCAGCAGACATCGCGGATACCGTCGTTGTCATCATCCGGGTCCCACATGTCGAGCAGGCCGTCGTTGTCGTCATCGGCATCGATGTTGTTCGGGTTATCGTCGTTGTCGCCGTCAGCGTCGAGGAAGTTGGGGATGCCGTCACCATCCAGGTCACCATCGAAGATGTTGGTGAAGGTGGGGTTGCCCGGGTGGAAGCTGGCTTCGAGGGCGATGAAGTTGAGGCCACCGCTGTACTGCTGATACTGGTTGAACTGCCACTGCACGGCCGAGTCAAACATCGCACCTGAGGAAGACATCTGAGCCGTGATGGAAGCGTCGTACGGGTTGGCGTCTTCCCAGTCGAGCACACCGTCGCCGTCGTCATCGTCATCGAAGTAATCCTGTGCGCCGTCACCGTCGTTGTCGCACGGCCAGGTGAACTGGTCGATGCGGGCGTCGTTGTCGTCGTCCTCGTCGTAACTCACGCGGCCTGGGCCATCCATGTCCTCGTCAGGAACTCCGTCGTTGTCGTGGTCCCACAGATTCTGGTCGATCTTGTAGCCCACTCCCACTTGCGTGCCGGTCCATGGGTGAACAGTGCTGGGCTCGACGTAGCGGTCTCCTGAGACATTGATCGGGTCGTTGCCCTGGGTGTAGTCAATCGGCCCTTCTAAGATGCCGTCGTTGTCATCATCCCAGTCGACGTGGTCGAGCACGCCGTCGTTGTCGTGGTCGAACGGGTCGGTGGAGAAGCAGCCATCGAAACGCTCGATGAGGTCGTAGATGCCGTCGTTGTCGTCATCGAGGTCATCCAAGTCGTTGAGTCCGTCGTTGTCGTGGTCCTCAGTGTTCGTCTCTTCCAACATGAATCCGGGTCCGTGCAGACGTAGCAGGCTCTCGTCTGCGACCTTCCCGTACATCACTGCTGGATCCCCATACTGTGGGTCCAACAACGCTGGATGTGGCATGCGGCCCGGCATCGAGCCGCGACCATCATTGGCATGATTCCCACGCCAGTTCTGGTCGGTCGTCTGGATCGGTGTCCTCTCTCCGACCGAACCCGGCGCTTCCTCCTCCAGTTCGCTCTCGCCCACGCCCGCGTAAGCCACGCTGCTCGAGATGCTCATCAAGAGCATCAGGGCGACCATCCAGAAGGCTGGTACTCGCCGCTGGGTCATCTGTCGTTCTGCATCAATTTCATTCAAGAAACTCATTCTTTCACCTGCCGAAGCGGCTCGCCACTCCCGACCGATATATCAACGACTCGGCGTGGATGCACCGCGCGGTATCACGCAGTGATACGCGTATCATTCACAGCGGTTGGATAGATGTGTGATAGCCCATGCCGCACCATGCGCTCCCTTCTTGCAGTCGGTCTCCCGATGCTGCTCATCTTCACCTCACTCAGTGGATGTCTGAATTCTGTTAATCCAAGTGACCCAGTTGACCCAGATGACCCGAATCCACCAATCTTGAACTGCAGCGAAGGTTTCGTTCCCTTCGGCGATAGTGAACTTGCTGCCTACGAGGGATTCGAACAAGTCGAAGATGACAATCCCCACAACACCTTGTTCAACAAATGGGAGGGGGCCAACGAATCTGGCTACGTGATTGTGAATGACACTGCACGCGCAGGAGAGAAGTCCTTTCGTGTCGATATCACACCAAATGATACGACTCAATCACCAGGTCGGCCTGAGAAGAATCGGGCTGAATTCGGAGTCAATGCTGGTCATGGTGAATGCGTCGAGGTATGGTATGGGTGGTCATTCCTGATTCCTGAAGATTTCATCGAGAAGCCTGAGGGCGGTACTGGATTCAATGTCATTTCACAGTGGCATGACCGTTCCGGAGATCCTGCTAACCCTACCTCGAACAATCCCCCTCTGTCTATTCTCTATGGAACGCGTGATGGCCAGAGCGGTCTCTCGTTCAAGTATGGATTGAACGACGTGAATGTTCATGTGTTCGTCGAAATCGCAATCGACAAGGGAGTCTGGCACGATCTGGTCTACCATATCGGATGGTCGCAGCAAGATGATGGCTTTGCCGATGTCTGGCTCGATGGGAACTCTCTCACAAACGGGAACCTTACCGGACCTAACATGCACAATGAGCTCCCTCACTATTGGAAGGCTGGACACTACCGTGGAGTTGTGGGCGATGATGCCACACTGACAAACAACTCGATCTTCTTCGACGAGTTCCGTTTGGGCAGGTCTTTTGCAGCAGTAAATCCGGCTCAATGACCGTTCCAGAAAGGATTGCGGCCCCCCGGGGGCATCGCCCCCGGAGGTGCCTGGCACCACCCGCTTGTGGGTGGGATCTGTAGCAGATACTCTTGACAGACTTCAGTTCTCGAGTTCGTCTAGAATCCCGTCGTT
>CAZUBQ010000022.1:0-30857 GCA_964618995.1 uncultured Candidatus Poseidoniales archaeon
GTGCGAGCCGCGACTTGTCGTGTCCGAGCGCCCAGGCGACCAGTTCAGGCAGGTGTATGACGGGGATGTCGGTGTCCTGACCAGACACACGTGCCGCTTCTACCTGGTAGACGTCGAGATTGAGGTGTGACAGTGGGCAGGCGGTCGCCATGATCTTCGCGCCCTCACTCTTCGCCTCGGTGAGAACAGCGGCGGTCATCTTCATCGCGCTCTCCTCCTCAGAGAGCAGGGACGGGAATCCAACGCTCTGGGTCCTGCCGTCGTATTCGACCGCTGCGCCGCCGAGCGCCTCGATTACCTGCTCGAAGTACTGCGGATCATATGCATCATCGTCACCACAAGCACCCTCCTGCTGCATCGGAGCCCCGTAGTAACCCGCCACCGGGAAATCAATCGGGTTGAGCATTTTGTCAGCGAGTACATCGAGACCGATATCCTCCACCAGCACCTGCAGCAGGTGACGCATGCGCATCGTCCCCTCGAAGCGCAGTCCACAGATCTTCTCCAACTGTTCGTTGACCTCGTCGCGCAACTGCTCATCATCGGTCAGGCTCACGAAATCCTCGACCATGTTCCCCTGACAGGATGCGCAAGGGGTGAGCACGTCCAATCCTTCTGCTTCCGCCATGGCGAACGTGCGGGCGTTCAAGGAAATCTGCAGATTGGCGTTGGCCTGTTTCATCACACCTGCACCACAGCAGGAGGCACCGTTGAGCGGAACGAGTTCGATGTCGAGGATGTGGGCGATACCATTCATGGCGTCCTGCACCTCGCGGGCAGATCCGAGTGTCACGCATCCCGGGAAGTAGGCGTACCTGTGTTTAGCCATCTTCTCACCTCAGAATCTCCCGTCCATGGCGTTGTAGAGCGCCACCACCTCGTGATGGTTCTCAACCGGGGCGTTGACCAGTTTGGGCATCTTGCCGATGCTCGCTGGAATGCCGGCTCCGATGAGGAAGGACTGCTTGTCGCGCATGATTGGACCACCTGTGCGAGTGAATCCGAGCAGCATCCGCGGCAGGATTCCTCGGTAGAGGTTGCGCAGCATGCCCATCTTGAGGGTGCCACCAGCGAGGACTGTCTCGTTGAGTGTGCCACTGAGTTTGACGGTCTGGGTGAAGAACCAGACGTGTGCTCCATGCCGGCCGGTGAAATGCTGCTCCTGCAAGGTATCCCGCTTGGCTGCATGCAGGTTGACAGACGCCACCGCGCCCATACGTCCCTGACGATTGATCGACGAGATGTCCGCCTCTGCCTTCACTCCATCAGAACCTCGGATGACAGCGAGCAGGGCGTCGCGGCCGGCGTCCGAGATACGCGGGTCCTGGCTACGGTTCCAGAGTCGCGAAAGAACCGCCGGGCCGATGTAGACACGGTTGTGCGGGACGGTGTCGGAAGAGCTGTGCAGGAGTTGGTAACTGGCGATGTCTTGGCCGGCGTGCAGATTGGCCGCAGTCGGGGCATCCATCATCCCCATCACACCCTGGTCGAGTTGGGCTGCCTCACGGGTGGCACCGCGGAACCATGGGCGGCTGGTAGCGAGATGGCGCTGGTAGGAGTCATGGTCGACGGCGAGGTCACGAATCACATCGTAAGCGGGGAGCGGGTCTATGCGCAGGTTGAGGGCACTATCTTCTCCGTTGGAGAACTGGGAGATTGACATCCTGCCTGGCAATATCAGTCGACCGTTCACCAACAGGCCGGTGGTCGGGTCGTCGGGCGCGCCGTCGCGGAATGTGAGGCTGCCATCCTGGGTGGACTTGAGCAAACGCAGCGTCTCGAGCACGCTCATGTGAGCGGGCAGGGCACACTGCCAGACATCGTGACCAGATTCGCCGGTCACCGGATCGTAGCGGAACACCCTGACCGTCGCCTGACGTTCAGCCTGAGTCATCTGTGGGATGTCGAACGCCGCGCCTGCCGCCACCCGAGATGTCTCTGCCGGACCGGCGAGCGCACGCAGGTCATCGAGAGCGTCGGCATGGAAGTTTCCGGCTTCGTCCACAGCGGCCACGTGTGCCAGAGCTTCGGCCATCCATGGGGGTGAGGTCTCTTCGTAGTCGAGGTCGCAGTCAATCCTGTCGAGGAGGCGAGTGGCGCCGGCTTTCTCGAACCAGCCGTCCCAGTCCTTGCCTGACTGGCAGAAGAACTCGTAGGCCGTGTCTCCCAGAGAACAGACTCCGAACGAGGTTCCCGATAGTTTCGGCGCATCCGAGGAATTGGCAGCCTGCCACAGGTCCTCAGCCGTGTCGGGCATGTCGCCTTCGCCCCAGGTGCTGCAGATGACAATCATCCGTTTGACTCCGGAGAGGTCACCTATGGCAATCTCGTCCATCATCTTGATTCGCGCTGAAAGTCCGTAGGTCGGTGCTGCCTTGGCAGCGTCAGCAGCCACAGCCTCGGAGTTCCCGGATTGCGAGCCGACCAGAAGAAGTAGGTCCCGCTCGCCTTGCATCAGTTCATCCAGTCCACCAGATGCTGCTGCCGCTGGTTCTGCCGCTGCAGGTGCCTCGGCCTCCTCGACGGCTACAGGTTCCGCATCCTCCGCTTCCGGAGCGGCCTCGTCTGCCGGTTCAGCCTCGCCTCCTTCAGTCTCGACGGCGACGATGATTACGTCCACAGGGCATTCATCAGCGGCCTCTTCGATAATCTCCAACTGGGCTGCGAACTCCGAGGTCACGGCAGATTTCGAGTCGCGGTTCTCGTCGTAACCGCCATCGACGCGCACCTCGGCCCGGATGAAGCAACTGTCATCGGTGACATGGAACACCTCGGGGAAGGTGTTCTCACAGGCGTCACAGGTGATACAGCCATCATCGATCCAGACCTTGACAACCGTTGCCATGCTGCTCTCCTCCGACCGACTCTGTGGATGTGCTTTCCACCCTGAGTGGCCTATTGAACCTAGCGCGTTACGAGACAGCAACTGTTGGGACCTACGGTCCTAACAGTTATTCCAGCAACGACTTCAGATGAACTGGTGCTGGGACTTAGAAGTCCATGGCGTCCATGTCATCGGACATCGACACCTGCCTGCTCGAGATGACATCGTCGATCCTGAGAATCATCGTGGCAGTCTCCGTGGCGCTCTGAATCGCCTGTTCTACCACTCGCAGAGGTTCGATGACGTTAGCCTCCCGCATGTCCATCACCCCACCTTCGAAGACGTTGACTCCGTAGCTGGAGTTGCCCTCCGAGTGCGCCTTGCGCACCGCGATGATCGTGTTGACTGGATCGAGTCCGGCATTCTCTGCAAGGGTTCTGGGAATCACCTCAAGGGCTCCTGCGAAAGCCTCGATGGCCATCTGCTCGCGGTCGCCGATGCTCTCTGCATAGGTGCGCAGTTCTCGCGACAAGGCAGCGAGCACGCTACCGCCTCCGGTGAGCACCGCGCCATCCTCCCAGGCGACACTGACAACTCCGACTCCGTCATCGAATCCGCGACGCACCTCGTCGACTACGTGCTCGGTTCCCCCGCGCAACAGCACAGAGACCGACTTCGCTTCCGGACAACCAGTGATGAACACCATGTCCGACTCGCCGATCTTGCGCTCCTCCACGCTGCCGGCGTGTCCGAGGTCATCGGCTGAGAGGTCATCGATGTTCGTGGCAATGCGCCCGCCGGTCGCCTTGGATAGTGCCTCCATGTCGCTCTTCTTGGCTCGGCGCACGGCAAAGATTCCCGCCTTGGACATGTAGTGCTGGGCGAGGTCGTCGATTCCCTTCTGGCAGATGATCACGTTGGCACCTGCGGCCTGGATCTTGTCGACCAGTCCCTTGAGGAAGTTCTCTTCCTCATTGAGGAACTGCGCCAGCATGGTCGGGTCGGTAATCTGAATCTTGGCGTCGACCTCGGTCTTCTTCACCTCGATGGCGGAGTTGATGAGCGCGATGTGGGCATCGTCCACGCTGCGTGGCATACCACTGTGCACCCGCTCCTTGTCGAGGATGATGCCGTCGACGAGCGAACTGTCACGAATCGAGCCGCCTTGCTTCTTCTCGACCTTGATGTCGTCGAGGTCGACCGTGCGCGACTTCCCGTTCTGGACGCCGACCGCGTCCACGGCACGGACGCAGATGTCGGCGAGGAACGACTTGACCGCACCTGCGCTCTTGCCGGTGAGGGCGGTCTTGGCGACCTCAATCAAGGTCTCATGGTCATCGGCATTGATGGTGTGCTCGCCGAGCAGAGCGATTGACTTGTCCGCAGCGAGCCTGAATCCTTCGCAGATGACCGTGGGATGAACATTCTGCTCGATGAGGTCCTCACTGCGCTTGAGCAGCTCGCCGGCGATCACAACAGCAGTCGTGGTGCCGTCGAAGCAATGCTGCTCCTGTGTCTTGGCGACCTCGATGATCATCTTCGCCGCCGGGTGTTCAATATCCATCTCCTTGAGGATGGTAGCCCCGTCGTTCGTGATGACAACATCCCCCATGCTGTCGACGAGCATCTTGTCCATGCCCCTCGGTCCAAGCGTCGTGCGCACGGCATCTGCAACCGCCTTGGCTGCGGCGATGTTGTTGCTCTGGGCGCCCTTGCCGCGGGTGCGGCTGGTGCCCTCCTTCAGAATGAATATCGGCTGCTGTCCTCCGTACATCGTATCTCACTCACACATGTGTCTGCTCCAAGGAGCGAAGGCGGCGACCCATAGCCCCCTCTTAAGGCCGTCTGCGTCGAGAATGTTTCGATTACACCGCCGTAGGCGGTGACATGGCTCATCAGGCGAGTCCGTGCTGTTCCAGGTATTGTTGACCGTAGTGCTGCCACTGTTCCATGTCCCATCCGTCAGGCAGTCCATCTGGAGGCAGCGGAGGAGTACCGGCGGGCAACTCAGGTGCGGCGGCGGCTGGCGGAGACTCTGGAGGTACTCCGGAAGGGGTTTCTACAGATGGTGGATCATGGGCTGGGGGCGGGAGCGGAACGCCAGCCTCGGGGACGACAGGCGCATCAGGGACGCTGCCGTAGGTGGCTTCCAACTGACTCTGGTAACCGGCGAGAGACGAAATTTCATCTTCCTCTCTGCTGGTGGAAATGATTACCATCACTAATACAGTAATCAGCCCGGCAGCGAACAGTATGCCCCCGATAATGGTGACCCAAGCCATGATTGTCCCTCCTGCCTCGGCTTCAGCATCACCGCCCCCGACCAAGCTGGGGTCGCGCGACACGCGCACCGTTACAGTCGCCTCTGCGACATCGTCGTCTCCGGTTGCTACCACTGTGAGGTTGAACAGCATCTCATTATCGGGAAGATTGAGGAACTGCGTCTCGGTGATTTCGAACTTCACCGACGCGGTGCGCTGCAGGTCCGGTGCGAGCACGAACGAACCATCCTGAGTGCGAATGCGTACCTTGGCGTAGTTGCGGGCTTCGTTGGGCTCCACTTCCATCACGATCAACTGATCATTGGTGGGATGGCGGTTGTGCACGGTGACGTTGATGTAGATCCAACCGGCATCATCCAAGACGACCTCGGGTCCCGGAGTCAGTTCAATCCACCCCTGTGACCCGACTTGGAAGGTCGCCTCACCCTCGTCCGAAACCGTCCTTCCGGACTGCTCAGAATACGCCTTCACCTTCAGCACGGCCTGTCCGTTGAACCCTGCGTCGAAGGCGTAACTCACCGTCACATTCACCGATGTTCCCTTCTCGATCAAGGATGGACTTTCGGGGTTGTATTGCTCGTTGGGGACGATGTCCGCGCTCATTCCGGGGGTGGTGATCAATTCGACGTAGATACTGTCGAAGTCGTTGCCGACGTTCGACACCTCGAATGAGGTGGTCTTGGCATCTGCCCCTCCTTGGAACGTTTGACCGGACATGTCGATATCGGACACGACGAGCATGTTGGTGGTGAGCACCTCTACCTCGATCTGCACGCTGGCCACGTAGGTCGAATCAGACTGTGAGACCGCTTCGAGTACGACGATGTAAGTGTCCGGCCTGATGCCGTATGTCATCGGGAAGATGATCAGGACGGTTGAACTGTCACCGAACGGGCCAATCTCCTCTGTGCTCTGGGTGTTAGTGGTCGCACCTAGAGTCCAATCCGCATTGAGCGAGAGGTCGAAGAGTTCGATATCGTTGCCGAAATTCGTGAACTCGACGTCGACCGTGCGCGTATGCCCGTCAGCGTGGGCCGTAAGTTGGTTCTGTGAGGGAGCCATCGAGAGGTTGTGAATCATCGGCGTGAGAATCTGGATTTTGCGTGTCTCCTGGGCAGTGGCCGGAGACTGCCCGCTGGCGAGGACGGTCACCTCAGTCAGGCCCGGACCAAGGCCGTCGGGTCCAGTGAATTCAATCCAGAAATCCTGGGAGGCCTCCTTTTCCAACTGCAGGTAGGTTATCTCGCTGGAGTTGATCGACGAGTTGAGGAAACGGATGTTCTCCGGGCCCCATTCGCTGCGGTTGAAGTAGGCCGCAAGATTCCAGTATGCCATCTGGTTGCCGGTGTTGGTCAGCGTCATCTTGACGAGGCCGACATCTCCCTGTCCCAGCGTCTGCGCCACCAGCGGACCGACGTACTTCACCTGTACAGAATAGGAGGCATCGACGGAGAGCGGAATCAGCATCGATTCCTTCACCTCACCAGTGTAGTAATCTCGGAATTCCACTGTCCAGTTCAATTCCTCCACGTTGGAACCCGGAGGCACCGTGAGATTGATCCAGAAGCTGGTGGATTGGCCGGCGGGAAGCGGGTTCAGGGGGACGGCGTTATCGTGGTCGTTGAGGTTGTCCGAGTCGATGCGCAGCGGGGAGTACGCGATCATCCATGTCTGGTTGGAGACCTCGGTGACGATCTGCATGGTGTGCGTCATGTATCCGTTGTTCGTGAGCGTGCAATAGAGGACTGGGGGGGACGGGTCTGCGGGAATCACGATGTAGCCGGTCTCTGGGTTGTTGCAATCGACGGTCACCGTGAACTCAGTCACCTTCTGGACGGCGAACAGCAGCCACTCGTCGATGTGCATCCCAGAAGTTGCTCCACCAGAATCGCTCGCAAAATGCAGACCCATGACGTAGGCGCCTGTGTCCTTCACTCCGGTAAGGTTCCAGATTAGCCGGGTCCAGTCGTTCGTGGTCGGCGATACTCCAGCGGTCGACAAATTGAATTTCTCCGGAGAGTTGCCGTCGTCGATTATCAAGGACACCTCGTCACCCGTGCCGAGCCCCCCATAGGCTTGTGAGGTCAGTTGCATCGAGACGAAGTCGTAACCGTTCATCGAGATGCGACAGAAGCCGAGTCCGTATCTGTTGGTGATTTCAGTGTCTCCGATTCCATACCCAAATCCGGGGTCCACTGGATAGTCCGCGGGGTTGCATCCCTGGTTGGCAGGAGCGGCCCAGCCCCAACGGAGCCAGTCGTTGCCCATCGATTCGTAGTCCTGCCCCGGTGCCGAATGTCGCCAATGAGCAGTGCCCGCAGCCGCGGAAGTATTGTCCATCCTCCAAGGTCCGTAACCGTCGGCGTTGTTGGTGGATGCATCATATCCAATGGATGCGAATGTCGGCGTGTAGTAACTGATTCCCTGATTGCACGGATCGTAAAGACAGAGTCCGCGATCCATGTTGTCGTACCAGATGGCAACCGGAACCTCATCAATCAGTTCATCATTGGCGTCGTTTCCGTCAGATGTCCCAGCATCGACGACTCCTTTGACGATATATCCACCCGATAGGGTGCCGTTGTCAGCGAGGATGCTGTGCGCCGCTGCCGGAGTCCACAGCACCCTCTCTACGTAACTCTCCCCTCCCGTCAGTGAAAGGTTGACCTGCTGCTCTTGTACGAGCGTTCCTACAGGGTGCCAGACCTGCACCCATGCCGTTGCCTGAGAAGAGATGATTCCTGAGCCTGCCTGCTTGAACGTGACAGTGAGTTCTATCTCCCTGTTGCGGATGGTGTAATCCTCGTTGCTGCCGTCCGGTTGTTCCCAGGTCATAGTCGAGGAGGAGGCGTTGCCGACATCAATCGACATCACTGCGAAATCAACCAGCGACCGACCGCCAGCAGCCCCGGCTGGCTCGGTCAGAGGAATGGCGGAGGCGAGCATCAGCGCAGAGATGAACAAGACGATATTCAGTCTCCCCATGATTATCAGCGCCGCGCCCACCGGAACCGGTGTAAAAAGGTTGATTGGTTCTTGTCTTCGACAGAACCAAGGAAATCCCGGTCGCTCACGGCTTACTCAAGATGGCTCGATTCCGCCTCTGGGAGCCTGACTTCTGGCGAAGAACATATGGGGTCCGCGACAACGAGTGGCGACCGTGGCCGAACAGCGTAGCACTCTGGTCGACCGCGTCTGGCTGACGTTGGTTGTCTCGGGACAGGTTCTGCTCGCACCGGCCATCGCCTTCGCAGTGACCTACTTCATCGACCCCGGGGGTATTCTGGGAGACCAACCTTTGCTGCGTGTCAATCTGATTCCGTGGATTCTCGGCGCCGCTCTCGGTTACGGCCTGCTGTCGCTCTTCCTAGCCCTCGCAGTCGGAGGCTGGATGCCCGTCGGAGTGGCTGAGAAGGGCGGCTGGTCACCGGTCCTCGGAGTTTCTCAACGATTGCGCGATGTGTCGCTGGTCGACCGTGCCCGACTGCACTTGCTGAACTCACCTCACGGCAAGATGATGGTCATCGTCAACAAACAGGTGAGAGAGCGAGGACACGGCCTGCTCGAGGTTCACGGTGGGCTGCAGATTCTTGCCGCCCCGCTGCAGTTGGCGTTGGTGATCACCCCGATCATCATCCTCAGATTGGTGCCCGTAGGCTGGCTGGTACCGAACCGATTGCTGGAACTCTCCCTGCTGGTATACCTGCTCGCTCTGGCGATCATACTCAGAGCCTACCCCAGATACGCCCAGCGCCTCGTCGGTCCTGCCTCCAAACTGCGCCGCTTCCTCGTGAATGTCACTCGAGTGAACTGGATGTTCCCAGTTCTGTTGCTCTGGTTGGTCGGCCGCACGGTGGTCGGTGTGGTGTTCAACTGGTTGGACCCGGACATGACGCAATGGAACCAGATCGCCGTCGAGAAACGCATCCTCGAAGCTCTTCTGCCCATCGACATCGAGATTCCCGAGACCTCGTTCCTCGACCTGCTGGTCGCACTCTCGGTGCTGCCGCTGGCAACGTTCACCACGATGGCGGTACTCGGTGGCGGACGGCATGACCTGCCTGATTGGCTGATAGATGCGGAGCGCAACTGGAATGATCCGAGCGATGAAGAACAGGAGTTGCTCGATATGCTCGACGACTCTGAGGAGGAAGCAGATGACGAGGAGGTTCTCACCCTCGATGATGCTGTTGACCCTGATTCGAGCGAAGGCGGTGACGAGGTTGAACCGTCCGAGAAGGAGGGCGACGAGAAAGAGCGCGGGGTCGATCTTGCTGCCGCGCTTGAAGCGGCACGCGGGCTCGCCTCCCGTGTAGTCAAACAGCCGGAGCCCAGCGAGGACGCTGCTGATGACCTGGACGCTGATGACTAGTTTACAGCATCATCCTCGAACAGCGGATGCCCATCGAGAAGCAACAGACGGAACCTACCTGACAGGCCTGTGCCGGGGCGCGCTCGTCCGAGATCCGGTCGCGCGGCCGCCAGCAGAACGGAGCGACAGTTCGCGCAGCGGACAGCCTCGACCTCCCAGCAGGGTTCCCTAGCAGCACAGCACGGATCGTCAGAGTCCCGCAGGTGGTGGAGTTCGTGTATGAGGTTCATCGAGTAGGGTCCAGAGGGGATAGTTGAGGATGATTCGGGAATCGTACGCGCCAGCAGGGACCAACCGCCCCCAAGGAACAGACCGAAGCCGAACGCGGACGGTTGTTGCCAGAGGACGAGCAGACCGAGAACGAGTGGCAGGAGTGCGAACAGGAACGACAGACGCCACAGGCGACGGAGCATCATCAGCTGCACTATCAGGTGCTCGTCGAGCGGCTGAGGTTCCGGATAGGGACGCATTCCAGATTCAATGACAGAAAAGCGGGGGATGATGAGCAAGGGGAGTCGCGGCAGCGCGATTCCTACCATGAGTGAACAAGTGAACAGAATCACCGTTCCCAGCACAGACATGCTCACGACCCTACCGTCCCAGAAGGAATCCGCATTTCTCTCTAACTATCGAAGACCCGAGATTTCTGAACTCCGCAGGAATCAGAACTGCGCCGGTTGTCCGGGTGGCTCAGCCTGATTCAGGCGCGTGAGCACCTTCTCCACGATGTCCATCGCCTGGTCGATTAACTTCACATCAATGGTGTACGCGAAGCGCAGGTGACCCTCGCCATCGGTACCGAATGCCGAACCGGGTGAGCAGACCACACCCTCCTTGAGAATCTCCAGCGCGATATCCACGGACGTCCAACCGGGCATGTCGACCTTCGGGAAGACGTAGAACGCCCCCTCAGGGACGTGGCACGACACACCGGGCATGGTGTTCAGCCGTGCACATATGAGATCCCGTCGCTGACGGAAAGCGTCGCGCATCTCGGACGGATAGTCAGATGCCTGCTCGACGGCAGCGAGCACGCCGTACTGCATCGCGTCGGTGGAGCAGGCGGTGATGTAGTACTGCAACTTGGTAACCTGCTCCATGATGGCACTGTTCGCAGAGAGAATGTAGCCCATGCGCCACCCGGTCATGGCGAAGGTCTTGGAGAACGACTGAATCATCACTACACCGTCATAGCCGGCACCGAGGAAGGATACGTGGGGCTGATCGTAGATGATGCGGTCGTAGACCTCGTCGGTGATCACCCACAGGTCGTGACGGCGGGCGAACTCCAGCAACTCGTCCCGCTGTTCCTCCGTGATGGTCGCCCCGGTGGGATTGGAGGGGAAGTTGTAGAGAATGGCCTTCGTGTTCTCATCCACCAGTTCCTCCAGTTGACTCACTTGTGGTACGAACTCATGCTCGAACGTGCACGCGTAGAAGCGCGGTTCGGCCCCCGTGATGGTAGCGTGCGGGCCGTACAGCGGAAAGCAGGGATTGGGGAGCAGGATGTTGTCCCCTGAGTTCAGCATCGACAGACAGATGTTGAGCAAGGCGTTGGTGCCGGACATCGTCATGCAGACATTCTCGATTCCAAGGTCCGGCTCGAGATGGCTCCACAGCGATGCGATGCGCTCGCGCAGCGGGGGCAACCCAGCTGTTGTCGTGTACTTGTTGTGCCCATCGATCATCGCTTGATGAAAGGCTTCGATGGCAACTGCTGGAGGCTGAAAATCCGGCTCGCCGAGGCCAAGGTGAATTGCCTCATCGCCGGCGAGGTCGAACATCTTGCGCACGCCGGTCGGCTCGATGGCAAGAGCGCGGTCGCTGAATCCAGCCATGTCCGGCCGCAATCGGCTCCTCCCTATAACGAGTCGCCGGTCTGATTTCAGCCGCCTGAGTCCGATTCCGTATCAGCGACCGACTCATCACTGACGAGTTCTGCTTCGAGTGGTTCCCCGGCCCCCTCATCCTGCGGCTGTCCCAAGCCGAACGGAAGTGGCAACATGTCCGTACGATGCAGCCGCCAGGCGACCGATGCCAGAGCAAGCACGAGCAGCAGCGATAGCAGCAGCCAGGTGGCCATGCTACCGCCTTCTTCACCAAGTGCGAGTCCTGTACCGTGCAAGACGGCGAACACCGGTAGGGAAGTGGATTCACCGGACACCGCACGCACCTCGAACGAGTGATTCTCGTGCTCGAGTTTGTCGACGTCGAGAACCACAGTCCAGTTGAACGGCTGGCCTGGTGTCAACTCCTCGAGGGGCACGTCATAGGTCGCCTCGCTCCAATCTCCATGCCCATGCCTGAATTCGACTCGCTCGATCGTTCCCTGCTGTGCCCAGGCGTGACCGGTGATGGTGGCGGTGGAGCCGGTGACGTTGACGTCGAGCAGGTGGTTCTGCAGCCATGGGTCGATACCTGCACTCTGGTTGCTGGCGTTCAGGTGCTGCGCCAGTTGCACTGCACCGAGAGCGTCGACCATCCCATAGCCGAAGTCCTTGTTCCAGTAGGGGTCGATGTCGGGGAAGGTGGCCCCACCACGGCGCTCAGCTGTCTGCTTGAGCACCTCCTTGATCTGCAGAGGGTCGAGATCTGGATTGGCCTCCATGACCAGAGCCATGATGCCCGATACTGCAGGGGTTGCATATGAGGTCCCGCTGCCTCGGCCCGAGTAGCCGTTGTTGGCGGCGTTCTGCCCAGGGATGTTGTTGTTGCACCCTCCTGAGCTGACACACCCCTCGGCCTGAACGATGTTCGATCCGGGCGCGCTAATCTCCGGCTTGAGCTCGTCGTACGGATTGCCATCCCCATTGTCCCGCCGAGGTCCACGACTCGAATAGCCCGCGATCGTGTCATCCCCGCGGTCGATTGTGTTCTGGTCGTCGGTGGCGCCTACCGTCACCGACAGGCTGGAGGAGCCCATGCCGGACAGGCCATCGTTGTCCGGGCCATCATTACCCGCCGCCACTGATGGAGTGACTCCTGCCTCCACGGCATCGTCCAGGATGCGACTGTGCATGTCGCTGCCGTCGGAGCCACCCGCCTCGTGGCTGGTGATTCCCCATGAGAGTGAGATGATGTCGATACCCGCGTTCTCTGGGTCAGCACCCGCCCACTCCTTGTCGGCGTTGTCGATTATCCACTGGATTCCATTCATCGCCGACTCGTAGAACTCCTGCTCGAGCGCGTAGGTCTCAAACGGCCCTGCACCGATATCGGTACCAATTCGAACGTCTATCAAAGCGGCATCAGGAGCTGATCCGGTGAAGTTGGATTGGCTCCCATCCGCCTCAAGCCCCGTCGAACTGGCCATACCCATGCAGGCGGTACCGTGCTGGTTGCCGTCGTCTGGATCGAATGTTCCATCAGTTGGTCTGATACCGAATCCTGCCAATACGCATGTTGGGTCAGAGGGATTGTAGCAGACGGCGTCGTATCCGGCAACGAACTTTCCTTCAAGCCCGGGATGCTCGTTGTCCACTCCGGTGTCGGTGAGCGCGATGTTGACTCCCTTTCCACTGACTCCGAGGTCCCATGCACCTACAGGATACCAACTTGAGTTTCGAGCCTTGACGGCAGGGGTTTGGATATCGCCATAGAAGACCACTGTGCCGTAGCGCTCCACCATCACCACGCCGTTCAACTCCGCCAAGGCCCACACATCATTCGCATCGACCGTACCGAGCAGCAGAGCGTCCACCTCGGGCACCTCCAGATTCACGGAATGGCCGAGCAACGCCAGTGTGTGGATGTCCTCAACCGTCGGCTGGTGGTCATATGAGAGTCCCACATTCACTGGCCCGTAAGCGTTCTCCAGAGAATCATGGATGCGGTTTCGATTGAGATCGAGGGCGGTCACCTCCCACCAAGGGAGGGCATCGAATGCTGGCATCGCCACCTGTGTAGGAACTCGTGTCAGGTCACCTTCGCTGACCAACTGATACTCTGGACCGGAGGTGTGCGAACTCATTCCATCCGAGGCGACTCCGATGGACCCGACAAGGGTCGCAGTGAGCAGGAGTGTCAGCCAGAGCGAGATGAGGGTCTTGCTGTCCACGCGTGCGCCCACGTGCACGAGGCATGAAAACCCGACGGCAACTCGGACCGTGGCAAAAAGACCACCGGAAACGCCCGGGGATGGCTTGATATGCGCGGGAACGATGAGGGCCGCCGGAGGTCCCTCAATGAGTGACGCACAAGGATACTATGACGGATTGATAGCACAGAACTACGCACCTGACCAAGCACTGCAGTTCACGCAGCAGCATTTCCCGGATTTCCAACCAGCAGCCGCTGAGCCTGCACCCGCACCGGAGCCAGCCCCTCCTGCACCCGCCCCTGCACTTGAGCCAGACGCGGCCGCTGCGCCCCCCGCAGCCGCACCTATGGCTGCCGCACCTCCTGCTGCTGAACCGATGGCCGCACCTCCTGCAGCCGCTCCGATGGCCGCCGCACCTCCCGCTGCCGAACCGATGGCCGCCGCCCCTGCTGCGGCTGTGCCCGCGGCAGCTGCTCCGGCCGCTGCTGATGATGGTGGTGTGGACGGAATGGTCGACATGCTGTTCAAGTTCGATGGAACGATAGGGCGCAAGCAGTGGTGGGTGTGTGGAATCGTCACCGTAATCGTGGTCAATGTGATCAACATCGTCATCAATCTGATCGCCGGATTCACCATCGCCGCGCTTTCATTACTGACCTGGATCCCAACCATCGCCATGCTGTGGATCATCATCGCGCTCGACGTGAAGCGACTGCGCGACAGAGGCAAGGACAGCCTCCTGATGTTCGCACTGCCGATTATCATCGTACCGTGGGGAATCGTCGAGTGCGGATTCCTGCCTGGAAAGGAATGAGCGATACAAATCAAATTGAATTGGGGGTCTGATGATGGACGAGGCTCAGACGTACTACGATGGACTGGTCGCCCAAGGGCACGCACCTGATCAGGCATTGCAATACACACAGCAGCATTACCCAGGATTCCAACCGGCCGCTGCCGCCGTTGCTCCTGCCGCACCAGCACCGGCTCCAGACCCGGCGTTCGCCGCCGATCCCGCACCGGCACCAGAACCCATGGCTGCCGCACCGATGGCCGCCGCACCCGCAGCAGTTGCTCAACCTGTCGCAGTCGTGCAACCCGGCGCACCGACAGTAATCCAAACGGGTGGAGCAGGGCAGACCAGCATACTCGTAGCATATCTGCTCTGGTTCTTCCTCGGATGGTTGGGGGTTCATCACCTCTACATCGGGCGTGGAATAGGAATCTGGCTGCTCTCCCTGATAACTCTCCAAGGACTTGGATTTTGGTGGTTCGTCGACCTCTTCTTGATACCCAGTTCCGTATCAAAGCGAAACATGAGTGGCCAGCAGGTCATCGTGGTTTAGTCGGGCATTGCGGACGCAAATTAGTGTGTCAATTAGCGTTCAATAACCCTGAATGTCAGATTTCAACGAATAAACGCTGTATGGGGTGGTGCATTCTTTCCATAAGTGCAACGAAATAATTGCATTATGGAGGGGGATGGGGGCACTGGGATTTGAACCCAGATCAGCGGGTATCTTCTACTTCCGCGGCCCTGTGACCGCAATCTCGGGTCGCGACGGGTCGGCGCTCCAGTCGTTCTTCATCGACATCTGCATACCCACTCGTCATCATTCCCGTGCAACTGGAGCCCGCGGTACTGCCAGGTTATACTATACCCCCAAGGGATGGGCAAACCACCGACCTGCGCTATATCAAGCGAGCGGTCCTTCCATTCTGGAATAGACTCACTGCTTCTGCTGGCGACGAGCCCGCTTGCGGCGTCGGAGTTTCTTCTTGCGCCACTTCCACCTTTGCTTGCCATGCTTCTTCCACGCACGGGAGCCTCTCTTCATGGTGAACGAGCCGGCGTGAAGCCTCGGATATATGATTGCGACGGTGATGACCTTGCTTTCCCTCACTCAGATAGGTGGTGGGCGATACAGGATTCGAACCCGTGTTACCGGCTTAGAAGGCCAGTGTGATATCCAAGCTACACTAAACGCCCGAACCGCTCGGCGCGCCTGCCCTTCATCAATGATTCACTCCCTCAGAGCGGCCGTTCGCACATAGGGCAGGATTCGGGACGACTGACGGTCTTCCGTTCCCAGGAGTGTCCGCACTCGCCACACTTCCACTCTTTCTTGGGCGCGCGAGCGAGCACCTCAGCACGCAGATCCTGCAGCACGGGTGATTCCGACAACTTGGGTGGTGGAGCCAGTTCGGTGAGCACTTCACGGTGACGGGCGTCGTGGTCGGTGAGTCCAGCGGCGTGCAGCAGTTCGTGCAGCAAGGTGTGACGTTGTAGGGCGGCGTCTTCGGTCAGTCGCGGATGCAATCCAATCGTGACCGGCCCGGGAGGCATGCGGAATCGACGGCGGCGGTCGAGGTCATTGTGCGTCATCTCGAAGTGAGTGTTTCCCAGCACATCGGAATCGGAGTCGAGCCATTCGAGGCTCAGGCATGATTCAAGGTGCGCGAGGAACGGCGCCTCGTCCTCTGACAGACGGCTGACGAGCAGGGTGAGCAGGTCATCTGGGAAGGCCGGTTGTTCCACGACGCTGCGAGCGGCTGGTGAGGCTTAAAGCGACGGGGCGGGTGGCCGGGGCACTCAACACATATGGGCGCGTAGATCAGTTGGAAGATCGCTACCTTGGCATGGTAGAGGCCGCGAGTTCAAATCTCGCCGCGTCCACTCCCATTGATGGAATCGACAAGACTGCTCGTGAGTGAGGGTTGATTGCGGGTGACGGTCTGCGCGGGTCGTGCAACCTAGCGACGACGAACTGCCGTACGGCATGCAGGGTTCACCGTATCTTCCTGAAGGAACACCCGCTGTAGACGGTACCATGGGGGCACGCCCTGGCGATGGTCATGTCCCTGTGCAGCAGATGAACTGGGGTTCCGCACTGGTCGCCCCGGCTGGTCAACAGTACGTCATCCCCGAGGTGAAACCACTCACCCCGCCACCGAAGGATGTGCAGATGGCACGGGTGGCCAGCCCATGGAAGACATACAGACGGATTCTGGGGACGGTCATCCTCGCCTGGTTGTTGGCCAATATCGTGTTCATGGTTCCATTGGGCTTCGCGGTCGGAGATCCCTTGCTTTCGATCTGCGGGGCCATCTTCGCCGCACCGCTCATCCTCTGGCTCGGATTCCTGCGCCGACCACGGGTGATTCACCTGCAACGGGCGGTTCCCGACGTGCACGGCGCGCAGGTCCATCCACTGGCTGCAGGCGGCTCACTGCAGACCCCGACGCCTACCATCTTCGAGCACCATCTGCTGCGCGATGACTCGGTGCTCGACACGCCGCCGGACAAGACGCTGTGGCTGCTGTTCGGGGGGCTGATTGGCCTGCTGCTGGTGATGAGCGTGCTCTATCTGACGCTGCCCGGTGATGCGGCGCTGATCGTGCTGCTGCTGTTCGCTCTGTTCGCCATTCCGGCCTGGTTGTTCGGATTCTCTATTCCTGTACTCGCGTGGTGGTCACACTCGACGCGCAACATCGGTGTGCACACCCGTCAACGCGACGCTGAGGCGTGGCTGGTAGGGGGAATGCTGGCGGCGATACCGGCGCTGACAATCAACTCGTTGTTCTTCCCGATGCTTCTCTGGGATTCTCTCTCCGATTTCCAGACAATGGCTTTGATTACAGTGGTGTCTGCACCAGTGGGTGAAGAGTTGTGCAAAGGGCTGTTCGTCTGGTTGTTCCGCCACAAGATCCGCTCGCCGCGACACGGATTCCAGGTCGGATTCACAATAGGGCTCGGCTTCGCCATGCTCGAGAATCTGCAATACATTCTCTCCTCTATGTTCGGAGGTCCAGTCACGCTCACTCTCACCGCGCTGATCCGCGGGTTGGGCTCAATTCCCGGGCACGCCTTCTGGACGGGTCTTACGGGCGTGGGGATGGGTTGGCTGATGCTGCGCCAAGCACAGAGGGCGCGGGCGGCTACCGCAGGTCAGGAAATTGTGACTCCCGACGAACCGGAACTCCCGGAATGGAAATTGGTTGACCCAGCAACGGGTCAGTTCATCGAGCAGACAGAGGTGGAATCATCTGGATCACAGATTGATCGGGGCCTGGTGAAAAAACTGCTGCACGGGGGAGGAGATGAGCCACCGCCCCAACTTGAATATGCTATAGAGCGTGATGAGCATCGGACAGGGATTCCTCTTCCGAAGCACCCACTGATCGGCCTTGGGTTGGCAATGTTGGGTCACGCATTCTGGAATGGGAGCCTCACCTTCCTCGAATGGGCGCTGCGCGGAGGTTCTGACACGGTGGTCATCATAGTGCAACTCTGCTGGTCGTTGGTGTTGGTGATGGGCATCCTCCTGCTCGGCCGCGGGTTGCTAGCTTCTGTGCGTTCGGCGCCTGACGGTTCGTCATGAACCGCGCGCGGCGTGGTGCTTGGACAGGGGAGAACTCATCAACCTGTTCGAGCGGGTGATGGCCACCCGTTGGGTGGCAGGCTCGTAAAATGGAATGGCAGACGGTATTGCTCAACGTGCAAGCGGTCGCCCTCGACGTCGGCAGCATCTCGGGTGGATTTGACTCGCTGAACCTGCTCATTTCACTCTCACTGGTAGCGGTTCTGACCATCGTATCGGGGGTGAAGAGAATCCTCGATGGCCCGGGAACAATGACAGCGATAGTTCTCGGTGTGATGGTCGGAACTCTCGGCCACTGGACGTGGTTGCTCATCCTGCTCTGCTTCCTTGTCGGTGGCCATTGGGCCACCCGCTGGTCCTGGGATGAGAAGTCGGCACGCGGTCTGGCTGAATCGAAAGACGGCATGCGCCATTGGCAGAACGTCGTTGCCAACGGTGGAATTCCTGGCCTGGTGGCCGTGGCCGCGTTCATCACCCAGGATTGGAACGGATTGTTTCCCGTGTTCGCCTGCGGTGTGGCGGTGGCGGCAGCGGACACGTTCGCCAGCGAGTTCGGTTGTCTCGATAATCGGGTGCGGATGATTACCACCGGTAATCGCTGTCCCGCTGGGACGAATGGTGGCTGGAGTCCCACCGGTCAGTTCGCCGCACTGATTGGAGCGTTGTCCATAGCGAGCATGTCGGTCGTACTCGGATGGTGGCTACAGGTTGGCAGCATCGAAGGCGGGGCGACCCTGCTTCTGGTGATTACGGGAATCGGATGGCTGGGCTGCCAGATTGACAGTCTGTTCGGCGCCTTGCTCGAGAACCGCGGCCTGATTAGCAAAGGGCACGTGAACATGATTGCAATCGGCTTCGGCTCACTGTTCGCCTGGCTGATCTTCACTTCCATCGGCTGGTGATTCGGAGAGAGACGAATCTGCATCTGGCTCAGCTGCATCGGAAGGCGGGATCTCCACTTTCTGATCGAACAGGGAACGAGTCCCTCCATGGGGGGAGTTGGCTACAGAATCAGTGCGCGGAAGTTCCGGGACGCTGTCGGATGTCATCGATTCTCGGTCTGAGGTGCGACGAGGACG
The DNA here is from genome assembly GCA_964618995.1 of uncultured Candidatus Poseidoniales archaeon. Lineage (GTDB taxonomy): Archaea > Thermoplasmatota > Poseidoniia > Poseidoniales > Thalassarchaeaceae > JAKUTA01. Next base: position 18,979 of record CAZUBQ010000022.1, read on the forward strand.
AGGGGCGAACATGACGGCAATCAACCCCATCAGAAGCAGACCCAAGAAAGCGATAATGGCAATCCAAGGGATCTCGAATGCCCCTACCCCCGAGGAAGTAGGTCCGGTGTCCACCTCTCCTTCGATGGTGATGGCGATTGAGCCCGATACTGAATGGTAGGCCAGATCAGTGACCTGCCATCGCAGCGTATGTTCGCCGACGCTGACGTTGGCTGTACGATGCTCTGCTTCTGCGATATCTGCCATCTCAACATCATCGAACCATAGTTGCAGAGCGCATTCACCCGCGAGCTGCTCGACCTCGGAGATATTGCTGGGGTTGGAGTTCAATGTGATGGAGGGGGTCTGGCCAACCAGGGTAATCGAATCACTCCCTGAGGTCACCACTAGGCTCAGTTCGCTCGGTTCGATTCCCGTTGCCAACGGAGGTTCCTCGGACGCCCAACCGAACTCGGTCTGCCAGAGTAGTATCAGTTCGGCATCCGGAGGCAGATTGGATGGTGTCGGGTCCCACTCAGCACACGCGGTGGCATCCTGAGGTGCCTCGGGAATCTCCAGTCGATGGATGGATACGTGGTAAGTTAGGCGTTCCTGACGAGACTCAGACCAGAGGTCGATGAACACGCCAACATCCGAGTCGATCGTTCCGCCTGAGCCAATTCCCTCGAACGACAGTTGCTGCCAATCACCCGGCGGGCTCACCATCCAATGCAACTGTGTATCTGGCCCCACCCACAGATCATCGCCGCGCAGGATACCATCGGTGACTGTGATCTCCAAGTTGGCTGGCGCATCGTTGACGACTCTGACATCGGTCTCGACCCTAGCGGTCGCCCCCGCTTCATCACTGACCTCCGCCGCCACCGTGTGGTTGCCCGCCTGTGTGAAGCGCAGGAAGGCAGTAGCCCCGGGCATCGGGAATAGCGGTGAGCCGTCAATGGTCCATTCGAGGCTGAGTTTGTTCCTGTGGCTGGTGGTATCATCAATCTGTACCTGGAACACCGCTTCATCTCCGAGAGTCGCCTCTTCCGTCATCGCCGTCCAAACGATGGTCGGTGGAGGATTGCTGATATTGACCTGTGCAGCAAGGTCGGTCTGCTGTTCCCACTGGTTGCGTACTGAGAAGTTGAGTGTGTATGGTCCAGGAACATTCCAGACGTGAGCCGCAGAGCCTTCCGCATTCCAGTCCCTGACCGAGCCGTCGCCCCAATCGAAGCGGAACGTCAGTCCGCCCGCATTCGACGCGTCTGCAACGACATCGATGGTCAGGCTGACCACATCGTCCATCTCGTATTCGCTGTTCATGGCGACCGAGATCTGCGGTGCCTTGGCCGCCACCTCTACAGGCACGAGGAGCATGTCGGTGAGGCCCTGCTCATCACGCACCGAAAGCGTCAGGTTGTGCCACCCGGGGTTGGGGAAACTGCGCGTCCATGTCCCGTTGGAGCTCCAGTCGCGATTCCAACCGTCGTCCCACTCCCAGCGATACTCCATGCGCGCCATGTCGTATGCTGAATCCAGTGTTCCCGTTGCATCGAAGAGGGTGTTCGCACCCGGCACGATGTCCTCAGCATAGGTGATGTTGGCGACTGGCTGACGGCCGGTCACAGTGTGTACAGAAGAGAATCTCCGGCCCTCGTCAGTGGCTGGGTCCCATGCGAGCAGTCGGGCTGTGCGCGTCCCCTGGTTGGCGAACGGAAGTGAGACATCGCGGGTCAATGGTTGACCGCTGAATGAGAGGTCACTCCAGTCGACCACACCCTCCATGCCCACATCGATGTGGACCGTCCAATTGCTCGGTGTGCGGATGGTGAATGTGACATCATCCCCCTCTACGCTGGTGCTCGTGTTGACCGAGTAGGTGACGTCGCTCGGATTGATGAGCGACATTGGCTGGGTGGCCGTGACCTGCTGGTCGGCGCTGATGTTGCGCAGCCAGAGTATCTCACCCGCCGGCCAGCTAACGAGCAGGTCGACGTTGGTGGAGTCTGCAGCGAGTCCGAAGTGCACGCGGGCGTCGCTCATCGAGCCATGCGGGCCCTCTCCGCCGGCGACTTCGCGGTATTGCGTGGATGTGCCGCCTCTCCAGAGTTCGACGTTGGCGCCGATGGCAGGGGCGCCGTCCGCGTCGCGCACGTCAACCGTGAGCCAGTGGTTGGGTACGCCCGCTGTCGGTCCGTCATTGCGGTAGAGATGGATGCCGCTGGCCTTACCCGGGTCGTCGGAGCCGCCGGTGATCAGGTCGAGGTCGCCGTCGTTGTCGTAGTCGACGAACGCGCTGCCGTAGGTGTTGACCACATCGAGGCTCCAGTTGGTCGCCTGGTTAGAGAAGGTGAGGTTGCCGTGGTTGATCCACATCTCGGCGCGGGCGTAGTCGAGGTCGTAGACCTGTGGTAGCCACATGTCGAGGTCGCCGTCGTTGTCCACATCGCCGAGGGTGACTCCGGCGTAGAGTTCGTCCCCCTGAAAGGTGCCGGCTCCCCCACGCGGCTTGTAGTCGATGCCCGAGTTGGGCCGGAAGTCGTACCACTCGATGCCAGCAACCGGGTCGTGCGTGAAGAAGTTCGAGTCGTCGCAGATGCGGCCACGGATGTCCTGCGAGTCGTAGTAGAGATGCACGAGGTTGGCGGAGACGATCTCAGGGTAGCCGTCGTCGTTCAGGTCACCGAAAGCCGAGCCGATGGTGTGCCCCCAGTAGGGTCCCTGGGTGTTGTAGGTGCGCGGGAAACCCTCGAGCACGTTCTCCTGATTGGCTCCCACCGCTGACAATGCGTCAAGAGTGCCGTTGTCGTTCCTGTAGTAGCGGTTCGGTTGGATTCTGTAGTTGCCGACATACAGGTCTGACCAGCCATCCCTGTCGGCATCACCCCAACTTACTCCACGCGTATAGAACGCGTCACTGCGTATCATGTCGCTGCGATTCGTGAATCCGTTGGCGCCTCCTAGATAGAAGAAATCGCGGTAGTAGATCGGATTCCCATCGTTCCAGTTCTCACCGTTGGCCACATACAGGTCAAGCCAGCCGTCGTTGTTGACGTCGCGCAAGGTTCCTGAGGTGGTCGGGAAGGAGTTCGATATCACCTGTGTCCGCCCCGCATCGATGGTGAAGTTGTGCCATGGGGCTCCCTCGTTGCGCACGATGGCGTCCACGCTTCCACCCCCGAGGAAGATGTCCAGATCACCGTCGTCGTCGATGTCTCCCCAGGTTCCCGTGCCGTACCCTCCCGGCAGGCCGCGCGCGCCGGTCACATCTGTGAAGGTGAAGTTGGGCGCGCCCGAGTTCTCCAACAGGCGGGCGCCGTTGACCAGCAGATCCTGGTCGCCATCAGCGTCGTAATCGCCCCACGAGAAGTAATTGCCACCATAGGACCAGAGCCCAGTCTGTCCGCTGACGTTGGTCCACGAGAGGTCCGGGTCAAGGCCCGCGCCGGTGTTGCGTGCAGCGGCATGAATCGTCTGCTCATCAGATGGTTCAGGCGCGTCAATCGAGGGGGCCAGCAGGGTCCAGCTGGAGGCGAGCAGAAGCAGGCAGATGAAGGCCGCACGAAGCGGCGAGCAGGCGATGGACTGCGCTCTCATCATCGCTGGGGCCGTCCGCAGGACAATTCACCCTTTGGATACCCTGAGCAGAACGGACTTCATTGCGTCGTGTTCATAGACGGCGGCAAGAACCTCGGCCCATGAGGGCCGAGCGGGTCGTGCGGAGTGGCGCACGCACGAGGAGCCTGCTGGCAGGAACCATTCTGCTGATTCTGCTCATGATGATTGTCAGCCCCGTGGAAGCACAGATCGGGAGTGAAATCCCCGACAGCTCTGGAACCACATGGCACCTACCAGACAGCCACGGATTCTACATCAACGGGACGGATGGGCCTAGTAACCTCAACCGTGTTCATCCAATCGCCACCGGCGAGCCGATGGGCTACGTGCAGTTCAACTCAGCCAGCGGAACCATTCTCGAGATCAGTTCCCCACCTGCCACTGAGACAGTCACCGTATCTGGTGAAGCGAGCGTGCGGCTGTACGCTTCGCTACTAACTGACAACGACTTCTGCCGCAGCACACAGGATCCGTTCGGCATCAGCGGTCGGACCTCGTTCACGGTCTGGCTGGACGTAGGGAACACCGTGGTCATCGATGGTGAGGACACTGACCGAGTGGCACTGGACACGAACTGGGAGAACCCGCATGAGTTCTTCGTCAACATCACCTATGCCAACCTCACCATCAGCCCTGCTGACGTAATCACGCTCACAGTCGAGGTCAACCACGCCTGCTTCCAGGATGGTCGGCTGTGGTGGGGTGTCTACCACGCACCGAGTCGAGTGGAACTGACAGGTGACCTGCTGCAACCGGAACTCAGCGCCAAGACCGATGCCAACGGAATCCCACGAATCGAGTTCATCCCGATCTCTCCTTGGGGTGCTGAGGATTACGACTGGCAGATACTCGATCTTGTCGCTATCGATGCATGGGAGGGAGGACGGCACCTTACCTCGATGCCGAGCGAGGACGTACACATCGAGCACTTCGAGATCCCACACGGCACTCGTGTAGTAGAGGCGAACCGAACCGCATTGACGTGGCTCGGCAACATCTCCCTATCCCCGGGGAAATACATGGTCGACACCTGTATCACCGTCAATGCGGGAGACATGAACGAAAAATGCCACATCATCGGGGTACACCGCTTCGAGGTGTTTCCAGCGCCGACTCCATGGCTAGGTCCCGGATGGTTCTGGGCGATGTCGTTGGGAACGATGGTCGCCTTCATGAGTTGGAGAATGCGCGAACAATTACTCCCCTGGCCAACTCTGGTGCTGCTGCTGGCGGTGGCGCTGCTGGTGATGATTCCGGCCTCCACGCTGCCCGAACTCGAGGCGCAGTCGACTCGCGATGAGGCGGCGGCGCCGTCCTTCTCGCTGCTGTCGCATCCGAGTCAGGGCGGTGGGGCGCACTCGCTCTCTGACCTCTACGATGGCAAGCACACACTCGTGCTCGGAGTGTTCGACGCCGGCTCACCAGGAGCGGAGCAGCAGAAACGGGATTTCGACAATGCATCCGGCAGGGTCGGTGATGATGTTGCGTTCGCGCAGATCGTGACGGGAGATGGTATGCGGGCGGTGGACGTCGATTCGTATGCAGCGCTGCTGAACGGTTCGTGGCCTCTGCTGATGGACGAGGCCGGCGGAGATGTAGCACGGCAGTTGCCGATGGGAATCGCTGATGGAGTCGTCGTGATCGATGCCGGCGGCTTCATCTCGTCCTGGTCGCCGGGAACAATGTCCCAGGACAGCATCGTCGCCGCCACCGAAGATGCGTCCAAGGGTTCTGGCCAATCGGTGTTCCTGCTGTTCACGCTGCTGCTGCCCAGCCTGCTGCTGTTGCCGCTGGTGTCGATGTCCTTCCCCCTACGGCGAACCGAACCGCCTGATACTCCGCTCATCCCCGGGGCCGGCCTGTTCGGGACCATGGGGGCAGGCGCTCTCGGTTTCGCGGTCTGGGCGTTGCCTGTGGCGCTGCTCTCACCCTTCCTAGGAGGTCAGTGGTCGTTCGTGGAACTAGGGCTGGTCATCTGGCTGGGTTGGCAATCCGTGGGTCTGGCGACAAGAGGGGAGGTTCCGGAGTTGAAGTTGGTCTCGGGACTGGTGCACAGCCGGTTACCGCAGGGTTACCGCGACTGGCGTCACCGGGTCGAGTTCGACCGCGATGTTCTGCTCGGAGGCTGGGTGGCGTGGATTGCATGGTTCGCCCATCCGCTGCTGATTCCCCAAGGACTCGGTAGCGTGGCTGCCGCCTCGATGGTGGGAATCCTGCTGGCACTGCTCAAGTTCGTCGGCTTCCTTGTGATGGCTGGGCTGATGGTGCTCATCCTCCGAGGAATCGGTGCCATGCTCGGTCCGATCGCGCGCATGTTAGGAAATCTTGGCCATGATGAGGTTCCCCGCCTGTGGGGATGCCTCGCATTCTGTCTAGCGCTGTGGTGGTTTGCCTGGATGCTGACCGGACCGGTCTGGAACGCCACCTTCGCGTGAGAATGAGTACCATCGGCAACATCTGTTACTCCAATTGACATCTTCTTTGAATCAGGATAGTATCAAGAACCCTGAATTTCCGGCTCTCTGGGCTATGTCGAAAAGAAATGGAATCGTATGGAGCCCTAGTAGAGTGAAGACCCTGAATGAATGTCCCCGTCGCTACGTCCACCACCACGTGGTCGGTCGCGGCGGTTGGCCTGGAGGTCCACGTCAGGATGACGCAAACGTTGCTCTGGCTTGGCGGCTCGGGTCTCGACGCCCACATTCGGACCTGATGATGCGGGCTGTTTCGGAGGGAATCCGTGACCGGTTGTGGGCAGACCACCAAGACGAGGCGTGGAGCGAGGGTGCTGCTGAGGCGATGCTGCGCAGTCGGATTGACGAGAGTATCCGGACGCAGGATGGCTGCGTTGATGCCATGGAATTGGATTCTCTGGTCCAAGATGGTTGGGAGCGGCTGCGAGCTATCGAGCGGGCACCGCTCATCTCGTTGCTAGCGAGAGGAGGGCGCATCGACGAATGGATGCCGCTCGATCGCTTGGATCCATTACGCCACGATGGAGCGCGGCTGTACGCCGCTCCAGACCTGCTCGCCCGCAGCGGCAGGACATGGCACCTCGTACGCATTTCAGCGCAGATTGGTCGCCGAGAACCCTCGGAATCCCAGAGGTTGGAGTTGGGAATGCTGCTGGCGTGGGCGCTGGAGCAACCGGGGCTTCCGCGAGAGCCGGCGAGATTCATCATCCACAGGCTCGGATGGCGAGGACACCGCTGGCTCTCTTGGAGACAACGCTGTTCCGAGACATGGCTGAGGGAATCGCGTACACTCGTCGAACATGACCTCGCGGCACTGTCGCAGGCTCGTTGGAAGGCAGGTCCGTTCACGGAACTGGAACTGCTGCCGATTACCGACCAGAAACGTATCTGTCGCGGTTGTGGATACCGTGAGATCTGCAGCGGTGCTGTTCGCCTGCTGTCCGGACGCGCCTCGTCACAGTCCTGAGACGAGGTCGAGCAGAACGCTTCCGGGGTCCTCTGCCTTGGTGACTCCGCTGGCAAGCAGGACTCCTTCTGCTCCGAGTTCGATGGCTGCGGCGACGTCCGCCCCGTTCTTGACGCCCGCTCCACAGAGCACGCGTACATTCGGGTTGACCTCCTTCACCGCGGCGACTGTGCCTGAGATGATCTCCGGGTCGGCGGACGTCACAGAGATGTCACCGCCGATGAGTTCGGGAGGTTCGACAGCGATCATGGTCGGATTCAGGGCCGCAAGCGCCCTTGCTTCGTCGATGTCGGCAGCGCAGGCGCACACCGGGAATCCTTCGGGAAGCTGCGCCAACAGCGCTTCGACGTGCTCAAGCGGGACCTTATGTTCGGCGTGATTGATGATCGTGCCCTTAGCACCGCGGGCGATCGCTGTGTCAGGATTGAGCCAGCCGGTGTTCGAACCCCAGCCTACCGGATCGAGATGTTGCGCCCAGACCGCCAGACCAGGGGCGGCGTCCCAGACCGATTCCAGATCGAAGGGAGACACGACCGCCACGAATTCGGCCACGCCGGTGGCCTGTTCTGTGGCCTGCATCTCGCGTGCCAACTCCTCCGCAGCGGCTCCCTGAGCCGACTCGTATGTCTTGAAATTGACAACGATGAGCGGTTTCATCGAATCACGTCCACCTGAAGGGGATTGTTGAACCTGCCGTATCACTCATCGGCCTCGAACGTGCCACCGGTCTGCACATGGTCTGCGGGCACTGTTGCTCGATAGTCGACGACCACACCGGTCAACTGTGCACCCTCCCCGATGTTCGCCCACTCTCCGATGAGGCAGTTCTCGATGTTCGTAGCCGCGCCTATTCTCGCTCCTCTGAGCACCGAACTTCCCGTCACGCTCGCTCCTACCTCGACTTCGACTTCCTCACCGATGGCGCTCGCTTCCGCCTCACCCTCCACTCGGGAATAAGGTCCGAGCCATGAGCCGTCGGCGTTCGACGTTCCGCTTTGCCAGCGCTGTTGGGCGAGACAGACCTGCATCGCTTCGAGCCACGATTCTGGGGTTCCAGCGTCCACGAAATGCCCCTCGAATGAGAACCCATTGAGCAGTCCTTCCGCAGCGATGGGCGTGAACACGTCGCGCTCCATCGAATGGAAGCCAGCGGGCATGCGCTCGAATATCTCAGGCTCGAGGATGTAGCATCCGGCGTTGATCATGTTGCTGCACGCCTCCTCGAGCGACGGCTTCTCCTGGAAGCGATGGATTCTGCCATCGTCACGGATGTCGCACACCCCGAAGCGGGTCGGGTCTTCCACCTCCCATAGCGAAATGGTCGCTAGGCCGCCTTGCGAGCGGTGGTAATCGAGCATTTCAGCGACGTTGACGCTGGACAGCAGGTCGCCGTTCATCACACAGAACGTGCCGGAGAGGTGGTCGCGGCAGTTGGCGATCGCTCCGCCGGTTCCGAGCGGCTCGAACTCCTCGATGATGCGCACTGGATAGGCGATGTCAATCTCAGCGAAATGCTCCCGCATCTGCTCGATGCCGAAGCCCGCAGCCACCAGCACTTCGTCCACCAGTCCGTCGGGCAGAGATTCGACCACACGTTCGAGCAGCGTGCGGTCCAACAGCGGGAGCAGCGGCTTCGCCACGTGGTTGGTCCACGGACGCAGCCGGGTGCCGAATCCACCAGCCAGCACGACGACCTGCACAGCGCTCCCTCCGTTCTCCCGTCAGCGCCCCCCATTTGAAGAGTTAGCCTGCCCGGCGAAGGTGCAAAAGGTGCTCAAACGCAACTAGGGATTCAGGATGACTCGCAAATCAATGATATACGAGTGCGAACGAATGAACATCATGTCCGCAGCGCGCGCGCGCACCCTCACATGCGTGATGGGACTGTTGCTACTCGCTGTTCCATGGACGGTCGTATCAGCCGGGAATTCGGATGATGACCCATCTGTCGAGATTACTGTCTCCCCAGAACAGGATTACTACGACGTGTTCGACAACAAATCGGAGATGGAGAACGTGACGGTTCGGTTCGAAGCCGAGAACATCGACGACTTGGAAAACTTGAGCATGGAGTGGAGATTGTGGACTGCTGACACGCCGGGCTATTCGCTGGCAGACATGGGTTACTTTCGGAGCTTGGTCGTATCATTCAATTTGTCTTTCTTCGAGGGATGGTCCAACAATACAGAATACGAGATCGGTGTCTGGATCTACCGTATCGAGGATAAGGGGGGAGACAGTGAAAAATACCACGAACTGGACAACGACACCATCTCCTTCACCATAGGTCAGGAGCCAGAACCGCAACCACTGGTGAATCTCGGACTCACATGTGCGTTGGATGATGACAATGTATGGGACATGATGCTCGAGGACTACGGTTCCTATGCGCCCGACCATCCAACCGCTCTTGGAATACTGGAATGCAGCATCTCGAATCCCAATGGGGTCCCTGTAACCGTCAACTTCTCAATGCACCAGACGGGGCTTTCGCAAGGCGCGGGTTTTGACTCTGGATTCGCTTCTGGGTCCGTTATCCAAGAGAATGGTACGAAACCGCTCTTCGTCACTCTCGATTGTGGTGAGCCTTCAGCTTGCGAAGTCACCAATGGCACAATCACGAGCCAAGTGGAAATTCACTCTGCTGACGAAAAGAATTGGAGCAGCAACTCCACCACCTTCGAAATCTACTATGCAGTGGGTGAGAATGTAACGGTCCCTGCACCTGTTCCGGGATGCATGGATGAGAGCGCGACCAACTACAACGTGAACGCAACAATTGACGACGGCAGTTGCACCTATCCAATCCCCATACCACCCACCTGTCTGTTGTGCAACTTCACCACCGATATCCCGGGCAATGTATCTGTGAACACATCCGCCACATTCTCTGCTGACGCCACTGGCACTGAAGGATGGGATTTCTACGGTGGCGAGTCCGTATACTGGAACTTCAGTGGGAAGATCGCCCAAGGTTCCGTGGTCGAACACACCTACACCAGCATGCCAGATGGGGGTACCACGAACGTGACCGTGTGTGTCCAGTTCATCCAGGGTCCAGAAAGCTGCCATACAGAGATCATCACGGTCAATGAAACGCTCACAGGATACGTCACTCACTCCAGTCAACTTCAGTCAATGATTCTTGAGAAGGGAAGTGGCGTCTATTTCTCGGCCAACATCATTGGCGGTCTCGCCCCCTACGCCTACGAATGGAATTTCGGTGATGGCACCTCTTCGAGCAATGACTCGCTGGTGCACGAATACTCGGAGCCAGGCGTGTACAACGTGAGCGTCGTCATCACGGACGCCCGGTCGGACCAGATCACTCTCGGTGCCAAGGTAGAGATTCTTGAGGCCCAGAAGGTGGCTACTGAAGAGGAAGTGGACACCGGAGATGCAGAGGAGAATCTAGGTGATGTGGAGCCATTGAGCGTCGCGCTGGCCGGGGGTGGGACGCTGGCGCTGATCCTGCTCACGGGTTACAATGGAAGGAAATCGCGTGACAAGATGATGCTGAAGGCGCAGCACAAGGCCCAGAAGAAATACGCTGCGGATGCAGATGCCATCTGGGATGATCGCAACTACTGATGCTCACTCCTCTCTTCAGAGTCATCAATCTCTTTACCAAATTCAATCGCGGAAAAATTGAGCGCGACGACGATGAGAATACCGAGGCCAACAAAGACCCACCAACCAAGGCCAGCTTCACCCAAAGAGACGAAGACCCCGAAGGCAATCAATAACGCGATGGGCAAGCGCAGCAACCAATGGTCCCACGACTTGTGCATGACTCACTCCTCCCCCTCAATCAATTCCTTGACCTGCGCATCGTATCGTGACCGTGCCTCGGGATTAGACTTCAGGAACGCACGCCCCGACGCATCCACGGAATCCTGCGGTCTGGTCATATCCCTCAGAGCCAGCCCCGGTCGGATGTCCTTCACCTGCTCGAGGTAGCGTTGCTCTGCCTCAGCGCTGACTCGATGGCGGAAGGGTTCCGATTCGACCTCGGGCTTCTCCCTCCTGAACACCCAGTACCACAGCGACAGGAGGACTCCGAGTCCGATCACGATGTAGGTCCAGTCCATGACTTACTCTTCCTCTTCAACGCCCAACTTCCCCTTGAGCCACGATTCGTAGCGGAGACCCCTCTCTTCCATTCTCTGATCGAACTCTGCATTCCACACCTTCTTCCTCGCCTTCCATTCATCCTTCGACTCACCCTTCCAGTATTCAGGAAAGGGGATGTCGTAGCGATGGGAAAACCCAATCGCGGCAAAGTTGAGCACGACAGCGGCGACAATACCGAGGCCCGCAGAGATCCACCAATCAAGGCCAACTTCTCCTTCTAGGGTCATGTAGACCCCAATGCCGAAGAACGATGCGAGGAGTATGCGCCACGGCCAATCCCACTTGCTGCGCCACGACTCGTGCATGACTCACTCCTCCTTTTCTTCCATCATGCTGTTCATTATTGCCTTGATGCGTTGTCTGCGGTTCTCGTGGGGGTGACTCTTCTTCCGCTCCTCCATGAGGGAAGCCCAGTCGTATGTTGTCATCCCCGTGCTGGCGACGAGGTAACCCCCAATGGCCCCCGCGAGAGTCCCTACTCCGGGAACGACGGAGCCCGCCACTGCTCCACCAGCGGCACCTATGGCGGCGGACGCCCAACCACGCTTCTGCAGTTTCCAGAAGTGCTTGGTCGGGCGATACCGCTTCCGTTCCGCCATGCTCGGAGCGGGGCCGTCGTCTGTCATTATGTTCACTCTGTTGAGGAAGTGGCCCTCGCGTGCGCGTCGTGAACTTGAAGGAGGTCTCGCCGGTCGCGGCGTCAT
>CAZUBQ010000023.1:0-30706 GCA_964618995.1 uncultured Candidatus Poseidoniales archaeon
CAGGCACTGAATATGCAGGACTCTGTCATCGGTGGCGATGTTGTACACAGCACCGTCATCAACAATGATGCCACGGCGGTGACTACGGCTGTAATTACCGCGCTACAACAACTGGGAATGGTTGGTCCAGCCCCCCCTACTCCACAAGCGCCACCCACGCCTGAGGTTGAGTTGCCACCCTCGTTCGAAGTCGGTGATCATGTCGAATATCACAGCCCGACAAATGCTCGTTGGTTGAATCGATGCACTGTGGTTGGCATCAATGATGATCGCACCTATCGAATTGAGGTACCAAAATCATCTCGAGTCGAAACAAAGCATGCGGTTGTCATTGGTTCGGCTCCCGGAACCATCCGCCCTGCAGCATCACCCTACAAGGTCGGTGATCGTGTTCTCGTCAATTGGAAGAATTACGGTCACTACTATCCAGGCAGTATTGCAACTGAGCATGATAATCACACGTTCATGATTAACTTCGATGATGGTGATGTAGAAGATCATGTGGAATGGGGTCGAATCGAACCCATGCAAGAGGATTCGGCTGAAGTTCAAGACTATGTTGAAAATGTTCTTGGAGCAGAACAAGAATTGATTGAAGCCTTCCAAGTCTTTGACGAAAATGGCACTGGAACCATTCCGGCAAGCAAATACTTCGAAATCCTCACTGGAATCGGGGATGAACCCATCTCTGTTGACGATGTCCTGGAAGAATTTACAGCACTCGGAATTGGAATGGATTCAGAGATCGACTATCGGGAATTGGCCAAATATATGGTCAGCTCCGAAGGTAAAGATGAACCAGTTCATCACAAGCCCGAGGTCATCATTCGTGATGCACAAATCGTCGATGGTTGCCTGAAGGGCTATGCATACGCTCATCCTAAACTGGGTGAAGGGCCTGTGAGAACTTCAGGAATTATGGGCATTCAATATGATGAACGGGCAACGGCCCGTGTGGAGACACGCAACACGATGTATGTGGTTGGGCCGACCGGATGGGAGGTCGTGCCGAATGATCACCCATTCAACACCCTCCATGCGGTTGGAGATCAGATAAAGGTCGAGTGGAATGGAAGTTGGTGGGACGCCAACATCCTAGAAATCGATGGCGAGCGCCACCTGATTACCTACATGGGATTTGATTCAAGTTGGGACGAATGGGTCACCAATGAACGGATTCAGAAAGCCGACTAACGTCAGTTCAGTGCAGAACCCTGTGTTCTGATTGCGTAATCACTCTGGTCGAGAGTCGATTTGGCGCAGAATGTTACTGCCGATCATGGTCACGAGCCCTGAACCGATGAGCGCGCTCAGGAACACACCGAGGTTTGCTAACCCGATATCGTTCGTCGGTGAGATGAGGTAATGGATGCCGGCGGAGAGGTCGGCAGTCACCACGCCGTAGAGGACCACGGACAGCAGTCCGCAGATGGCGCCGGCGAGTGATGCGCGTCCGTCGATTCTGTCGCTCAGTGTGAGCAGCACGGGCAGCACGGTGGCGGTGGCCAGTAGGTCGGCGAACAGGAAGATCTCGAAGATGCCAATCCCGTCGAGCGTGAATCCGAGGATGGTCGGCTCGGTAGCGAGGTAGACGGCAATTGGAATCAGTCCGAGCGATACCAATCGTGCGGTCTTCAGGTCCATCTTGCCGTCAGACAGGTCCCGGCTGATTGATGCGACAACCGCGTTCTGAAGAGTATCAGCGCTCGAACACACCAGTGCAATCCCTAGGATGATGAACAAGGCGATGATGAACACGCCTGCATCTTCGATGAGCAGGAAGAATGCCATGGAAGGGTCCTCCACTGCGCCTTGTCCGGCGACCACCGTTCCGAGGAATCCCATGATGAACATCAGTGGGAGAACCAGGACAGCAGCGAAGCAGGCGCCTTTCTTGAGCGCATCCTCGTCCTCGGATGCATACGCTCGCTGCCAGTTCCCTTGCGAGAACATCTCAGCAGAGGTGATGGCGACGATCAGCGCCAGCCCGGACAGAAACGAGGCCTTGTTCATGTCCGAAATGCTGCCGTGAGCCCAATCCCATTCCAGATCTTCTGGAGTGTGCGCCTTCGCCTGCTCGATCATGGTGCCGATGTCAGCTCCAAAGAGGATCAGCAGCAGAGCCACGAGCAGCCACAGCGCCAACCAACCCTGCACGCGGTCGGTTCGCAGGGACGCTGGAAGCCCCCCATAGGAGGTGTAGGCGGCGGTGACGGCGGCGACCAGCAGTATCGGATAGAGCGGTTTCATTCCGGCGAGCAGTTCCATCGCCTTACCGATGGCGAGGAACTCTGCGAACAGGAAGGTGAACATGTAGAGCACTGAGATGATGCCAACATAGACCTGCATCTCGCGTCCGATACGCATGCGCACGAAGTCGGCGAGGGTGACTCCGTCGGGCAGTTTTCGGCGAATCATCGGCCCGACGTAGGCGAGCAGCAGGAAGGGTGTGGCGGCGGATAGAGCGTAGCCCAGAACATCCCAGAAGCCGCCATAATATCCTACCTCAGCAGGGGAGAACAGCAGCCAGATGCCCATGCCGGAGGCGAACAGGCTCAGCCCGATACGTAGCCAGTTCTGTGTTCCGCGGGCGGAGAGATAGGCGTCACTGTCCAGTTCCTTCTCAGTCGCCGCCTGCCATCCGATGTAGCCGAAGCCGGCGAGTGTGCCGAGCATCAACAGGTATGCGACGTTCGTGTCCATGTTCACTCCTCCATGAAGGGATAGCCCCAGTCATGCGGGGGCTCCAAGGTTCGCTTCACGGAACGTGGCGAGATCCAGCGCAGCATGTTCAACGGTCCACCAGCCTTGTCGTTGGTTCCGCTTGCTCGCGCGCCACCGAACGGCTGCTGTGCCACAGCGGCGCCGGTCGGTTTGTCGTTGATGTAGAAGTTTCCAGCAGTGAAGCGCAGCGCGTTGTAGGCGGTCTGCACATCCTCCTCGTTGTTGGCGAATATCGAGCCGGTCAGCGCGTAGGGCGAAGATTCGTCACACAGTTGCAGAACGTCCTCGAAGTCGTGGTCTTCGTAGACATAGACTGTCAGCACCGGGCCGAAGATCTCCTCGACCATCGAGGGTGCCTTGGGGTCAGAGGTCTGGATGACGGTCGGCTCGATGAACCACCCCTTGCTGTCATCACACCCTCCACCGACGATGACGTCGCACAGGGGATCCTCCTCTGCCGCTCGGATGTAGCCGCTGATCTTGTCGAACGCCTTCTGGTCGATGACCGCAGTCACGAAGTTCGTGAAGTCTCTCGGATCGCCCATGGTAATCTTTTGAATCTCCTCCACGAACTCTCCCTTGATGCCGTCCCACACGCTTTCCGGGATGTAGGCACGGCTGGCCGCCGAGCACTTCTGGCCCTGATATTCGAACGAGCCGCGCAACAGCGCTATCAACAGCGCTCTTCGGTCACAATCAGGATGGGCGACGACGAAGTCCTTGCCTCCAGTCTCACCCACGATGCGCGGGTAGGAGCGGAGCCGGGGGAGGGATTCAGCAATCTTGCCCCACAGCCCTTGGAAGACGCGGGTGGAGCCGGTGAAATGAGCGCCGGCGAAGTCAGGGTTCTCCAGACAGGTGTCGACGATCATGCGCGGGTTTCCAGGTACGAAGTTGACCACACCGGGTGGCATGCCAGCCTCCATCATCAGTTGCATCAACTGGTAATTCGAGTGGTATGAGTTGCGACTCGGCTTCCATACTGAGGTCCCTCCCATCAGCGTGGGTGCAGTTGACAGATTCCCTGAGATGCTGGTGAAATTGAACGGAGTGATGGCAAGTACGAATCCTTCGAGTGGACGAATCTCGGTCGTGTTGACGAATCCTTCTGGACTCACCAACGGCTGCAGCTGGTCGTGGAACTCAGAGGCGTAATGCACGTTGAAGCGCCAGAAGTCAATCAGTTCGCACGCCGCGTCAATCTCCGCCTGAAAGGCGGTCTTGCTCTGATTGAGCATGGTCGCAGCATTCACGCGCATGCGCCAGTCTCCCGCGAGCAGGTCGGCGGCGCGCAGGAAGATCTGCGAGCGGGCTTCCAAACCCATGGCGATCCATGAGTCCTGGGCAGCGACAGCTGCCTCACACGCATCCCTGATCTCCGCCTCTCCAGCGAGGTGAACGGTGGCGATCACGTGGCCGTGGTCGTGCGGCATCACCTGAGTGGTGGTGTCACCCGTGAACACCTCCTTGCCATTGATGATGCAGGGAATCTCGACGACCTCTGATGACTGCCGCGACAGTTCCTTCTGCAGAGCCTCTCTCTCTGGACTTCCGGGTCCATAATCGAGGATGGGTTCGTTCTCAGGGTGGGCCATCGACGCGAGCCTACCGAATCCGTGTCTTGATGATTGCGCGCGCTACACTTCGCGTGATGAGGCGCCCCATACACTGTTCAAGAGTTGCCAGTCGTCATGGAATGGATGTCGTCAACGACGTGCGGAACATTGGCAGCGATGCCTTCCACCATCATCCAACCGTGTCCCTTGACACCATCTCCGACCAACCTGATTCCGTCTACTCCGATATCTGCTGGAAGCTCTGCTCCTTGGGGTGAGCGATTGCACGGCCAGTTCCTGTGGTAGGCGTGCACGCACAACTCCTCCCCGTGGTCCGCCAGCCAGGGAATCTTCTCGTAGAGTTCCTCGCGGCCCTTGGCAATCTCCGACTGGATGTCCGAAGAAGGCACGTACTGGTGTGTGATCATCATGTGCTTGCCCTCGGGGGCGAGCGCGGGCTCGCTGAATGTTGGCAGCACGTAACCGCCGATGCGCTCGGTCTCGGTGAGCATGGTCACGCCGCTGTCTCGGTGAGGAATGTCGTCATCGAGTGCGAACACAAAGCCGATTCCACCTACAGCCTGTGTCTGCTCAATCTGCTGAAGCACTGACTTGTCGACCGTGAAATCGTCGGAGAGTGCCTTGATGAGGTTCGGGTGGCCGCCGTTGAACACGATTGCATCGGCGCCAATCCAGTCAGGATCCTGTCGTCCACGGCGGCGCAGACTCACCGCAAAGCGGTGATTTTTGGTCGTCTCTTCAGCATCACCGGGTAGGATCTCCGCCACCTCCTGCGACATCCTGACCTTGGCTCCGTTCTCCCTGAGGTCCTTACGCAGGGCCACGATTGCACCTTTGCAGCCTCCTTTCGGGATGCTCGGCCGGTCGAGCCAGAAACAGTTCTGCAACATGCGCACGACCGTAGATGCAGGCATCTGTTTGAAGCGTAGCGAGATAGCAAAGTTGGCGAACGCATCGAGGAAATCGACCATGTCGTCACTGAAATGGCGTCGCATCCACTCGTCGCCATCGGGCTCTTCGTCATCTGCGCCTGCCCACGGCTTGCGTGCGCGGGCGGACAGCAGACGAGGAAGATTCAGTTTGTCCTTCATGGTGAACCAGCGCATCACTCCGATTGGTCCGTTGGCCGCGCGGTGCTGGCCATTCTTGACCCAGCCTGCGTAGCGGCCGGTCGGCAGGAACTCGAATCCGTGGCGCTTGAGGTCCAAACCGCCCTTCGAGCGCTTGTTGAACAGCAGTTTGGCCATCGGTCCTTTCCGGCCATGAGGAACCATGTGCACCGCACCAGTGGGAACCGCGAACCCATCGTGGTCGTGCTGGGTGAATCGGCCACCGGGGAATGACATCCGTTCGACTACCTCGACATCGAGCCTCCCTTCCTGCGCCAATCGAGCAGCGGTCGCCAGTCCACCTATGCCTGAACCGACAATCAGCGCCTTCGGCTTGTCACCCATTGGAGCACACCTCACTCGTAGACGAGCGCGCCTGTGGGACACCACATCAAACAGCGGAGGCAATCCGTGCACTTGTCCAGCAGAACCTCGCAGATCCCCTCAACTATGAGCGCATCATCTTGACACGACATCAGACAGTAGTTGCAACCGACGCACAACTCGTCGATTACCTGCAACTTCACACCCTCCTCCTGCGGCCGGTCGTGCTGCGGACCGAAGGCGAGCATCGGGACGGCGCCCGGCGTTGCTCCTTCGCGGAACTTGACTGTCATAGTCCACTCTCAACCGCCTTCTGCTCTTAGCCTATCGCTCGCCGGCGCACGACAGAACACTCACATCGAACGTGAGCAGGGTCGCGAAGAGAACCAATCCGCCATGCTCAAGCGCCACTCAGCGGTCGGCCGGGCATGGGCGGTGGAGGACTAGTGCGCACGGCGCTCTACGATGAGCATGCAGCCGCCGGGGCCAACCTAGTCGATTTCCACGGGTTCGAGCTGCCAATCTGGTACAGCAGCATCACAGAGGAGCACTTGGCGACACGGGCTGCCGCAGGTCTGTTCGACGTATCGCACATGGGGTTCTTCCGCTTCTCAGGTGAGGGTGTTCTGGAGTGGTTCGAGGGGCTTGCCACACAGAGAGTGAGCCACCTGAAACCAGGTCGCTGCGCATACACCCACTTCCTCGATGGGGACGGGTTCATCATCGATGACATGATTTTCTCGATTGCCAGCCGCCAGGACATCCTCGACACTGGTTGCACGGACTGGGAATCTCCCTCTGATGTCTCCATTCTAGGGGTCCCTAACGCCAGCATGATCTCTACCATGGCCGCTCACTTCGGCCAACACCTGCCCGCTGATGGTTCACTCACTCTGGAAGATCTGTCACAGCAAACCTCCATCCTCGCCCTCCAAGGTCCGACCTCGCCTGCCATAGTCAGCGCTGTCCTGGGTGATGAGAACGTCGTGCGCCGCTTCCGCGGCCAACCGATTCGGGAGAATGGTCTGGGCATCGGCGGCTGGATACAGGGGACTGGCTACACCGGAGAGCGCGGCTTCGAAATTATGGTCGCGAACGAGTCGGCACCGAGCCTGTGGCGCGCGTTGCTCGAAGGCGGTGCAGAACACGGCATCTGTCCCGTGGGGCTCGGCGCGCGCGACACCCTGCGGTTGGAGAAGGGATTTCTGCTCTCAGGGCAGGATTTCCTCTGGCCGCCGCTCTCAGATTCTGATGAGCACGCGGTCGACCCGAGTCTACTGGCGCGCGACAGTTGGGAAACCAACGTTCCATTCGGTTTGCATCTAGAGCACGAATTCCTCGGAAAGCAGAGAGTGGTGGCGTCGGCCGCCGCGGCAGAACAGGGCGAGGGAGCACGCTGGTGGGGCGTTCGTCAACTGGAGAAGGGGCCTTTCCCGCGCCCGGGTGCGCAAGTGCTCGATGCGGAAGGGGGGCAGATCGGCACCATCACCTCTGGGGGCCCGTCCCCGAGTCTTGGTCGGGTGGGCATCGGCATGGGCTACATCTCTGGAGTGACGGAAGGCGATGAAGTTCTCATAGCTCCCAACCCGCGCAAGCAGGTGCGAGCAGTCGTAGTCCGCGCTCCGTTTCTGTAGTCAATACCGCAAGCAACAGGCAATTACGCACAAGACCAACGCACCACGACTTTCAAGAATCGGTCCCACAAGGGACCGCTACATGAGTGCAAGCGGAACGCGTTCCAGCACGACCGCAGCGGCGCTCATCCTCATCATGCTGCTCTCCTCTCTGTTCGGGGCGTTCCAGCCTGAGGTCGAGGAGGAAAAGGACCCCTCGTCGCTGTTCAGTGAGGATGTCGTGCTCACCCTCGCCCAGCAAGGAGCGATCAATCTGGTCACTGGCAGGGCGAGCATCACCGATTTCGTGACCACCGCAGTCCCGACCAGCGGATCTTCGAACGACCCGGGCAACGAGAACAACGTCGCCATCAATTCGCTGGCCCAGCTACCGTCGGGCGATATCATCGTCGCAGGCTCATTGCGCGGAGAGGTGCACTTCGATTCGCTGGCGGCTATCAATCAGGACTTCCACAACGCGTTCGTGGCTAAACTCACGCCCTACGGCACCTGGCAGTGGCTCTCGCAGACCACCACTCCCCTAGGTACGACAGATTCCGGCGCATTCGGCTTGGACGTGACGGTATCCTCCTCCGGTGAGATATTCCTCGTCGGCGTATTCTGGAATGCAATCGAGTTAGGTCCCCACCTTGAGTTCTCCAACGGCATGAGCAAGGACGGATTCATCGCCAAACTCGACAGTTCGGGCAATTGGAAGTGGAGCTCCACTTTCGGCGGCACTGGAAATGACGATTCGATGAACGGAGTGGCGGTTGACTCGAACGGAGATGCGTACGTCGTGGGCGCGTTCCGCGACCATGCCTACTTCAACACCTCCAGTTACAATCACCAGAAGAATGAGGACGCGTTTGTGACCAAGGTGAACCGTAGCAGCGGGGATTACGAGTGGGTCTCGTTCGGCACGGGGAACTACGACGAGAACGGCACAGCGATCGTCATCGACGGCAACGATCGTATCTTCGCCACTGGCTACTACCACGGAGCGCCGGTGTTTGGTTCGACGACATTGGCCAACCCGGGAAGCACCGCAGCATGGATTGGAGAGATGGACCTCGACGGCACGTGGCAGTGGGTGAGCGAGGCGGTCACCACCTATGGGGCAATCATCCCCTTCGACATCACCTACAGCAGTGCGGGCATCTACATCTGTGGAGCCATGTCAGGCCTCATCCAGATCGACGGAGTCGCTCACTGGGCCAACAGCACAGGAAGCCCTGGATGGAACGCGTTCGTGGGCCTACTGCATTACAACGGTAGTTGGAATTGGCTGATCAACAGTACCGGACACACGCAGATTGCACGCGGAATCGGTGTCAACCCGCTTGGGGGGGTGGTCATCACCGGCTGGTTCGACATCGATGACCCGGCGATTGCGAACGCCACCTTCGGTGCACACACTGTCATCAATGCACCATTCGGTGCGTTCGTTGCGGGAGTCTCTCCCAGTGGCCAGTGGATGTGGGCGATGAGTGCCGGCGGACCGCTGTTCGACAGCGGAACGGACGCCATGTTCTCCAGCAACGGGAAGTTGCTGATTGCGGGTCAGTTCTGCCTGAATCACGACTCGAGCGGGTGTGCGATGAACATCGACGGTACGTACTACCACTCTGATGCGTTCTTCAATGGCAGTGGTTTCGTCTGGGGGCTTTCCACCGACAGCGACCTCGACAACCGTTCCGATCTGCAGGACAACTGTCCGCTCGTGCCTAATTACAATCAGGACGATATGGACAGTGATCAGATTGGGGATGTCTGTGATGACGACATTGATGGCGACGGTCGGCTGAACGTGGATGATGACTGTCCTGCAGGCGTGATTAACTGGGATGCCACCGACTGGGCTCTCGACGCTGATGGTGACGGCTGCCGTGACTCGGATGAGGACATGGATGATGACAACGACGGCGTGCCCGACTCTGTCGACGAATGCTTCGGGCCAGACACGTACCGCAACTGGACCGCCAACGACGCCAACGACTACGACCGCGATGGCTGCCACGACACCTTCGAGGACGACGACGACGACGGCGACGGCGTGGATGATGTCGATGACGACTGTGCCTTCGCTCCGAGCACCAGAAACTGGACTTCTTCTGTGAGCACCGACCACGACAGCGACGGCTGCCGTGACGCCGGCGAGGATCTTGATGATGACAACGATGGCGTTCTCGATGAAGATGACAACTGCGCCAAGGGAGAACTCGGCTGGGACAGTACTCTAGCCAACGACATGGATGGCGACGGCTGTCGCGACGCCGATGAGGACTTCGACGATGATGGTGATCTGATTACTGATGCCTGGGACGACTGTCTCTCCGGGGCCGTCAATTGGAACTCGAGTGGCGACCTCGATCTGGACAACGACGGCTGTCGGGATACCGACGAGGACTTCGACGATGACAACGACGGTGTCGCAGATGTGGATGACGACTGCCCCCGCGGTGTTCTCTGGTGGGCATCCAACTCAGTGACAGACAACGATGGTGATGGCTGCAAGGACAGCGGCTCGGAGAACGGCGGGCTCGGCGAGGATGACGACGACGACGGCGACGGACTCTACGACGACAACGATGACTGTCCTCAGGGGGTGACTGGATGGTTCTCGACGCCGGACCTTGATGGTGACAGGGACGGCTGCCACGACGAACTCGAAGATTGGGATGACGACGGTGACGGACTGTGGGAGTTCGATTCCGAGGGCAACGTCGTCGACCGCTGCCCTGGAACACCGTTGAATGAGGTCGGGCAGGTCGATCCATACGGCTGCAGTCCGAGTCAGGCTGACGACGACGGTGACGGCGTTCAGAATCTCTACGATAATTGTCCGAATACCGCCGCGGCCGAAGGAATGGACCTCGATCTGGACGGATGTACGGACGACCTTGACCGCGACGGAGTCTTCGACGATGTCGATGACTGCCCTGACTCTCCGGACGGAGTGGGTGTAGGGGACGACGGTTGCACCGATGCTGAGCGAGACACTGACGGTGACGGCATACAGGACGGAGACGAACTGCCTCGTTGCAGAAACACTCCCCCAGAACACATCGGCGAGGTGGACATCTTCGGCTGCTGGGACGGTGAGTTGGATGATGACAAGGACGGCTTGATGAATGCTGATGACACCTGCCCAGATACACCCACCGAGGAGTTGAGCGATGTCGTCGATGGGTGCGGACCTTCACAGCGCGACAAGGATGGCGATGGCGTCGTGGACTCCGCTGATCTATGTCCCTGGACCGAATCGGGAGACTCGGTGCAGCAGGATGGCTGTTCAGATGCGCAGTTGTTCCTCGGCCGTGGCGGTGATGGCGCCCTGTCCGGGATGATGATCGCTCTCATCGTTCTCGGGCTCCTGCTGGTCGCAGGGGGCGTAACAGCCGCGGTGGTCATCACGCGACGGAGGGCAGCAGGAGCTGACTCCGAAGCCCCTCCTGTTGCTGTGGAAGCTACAGCAGTAGAACTCGACAGCGATTCAGATGAACTGCAGGCGGAAGACGCCGTCGTGGATGATGATGTCAGCATCGACGAACACGGAACCAGTTGGTGGGAAGACGAACTCGGGGCGTGGTGGTACAAGACGCCTGAGATGGATGATTGGTCTCTTTTCGATGAGTCATGACACTCGAATACACTTCTGGGTGTCGAAATGGTCCCTATGGACCATCCGAGCGAGGATTCAATAGCGTTGGTTTGTCCGTCCCGGACCATGAGCACTGCTGATGTTGGCCGCAGTCCGCTTTCCTGCGGACTCATCCTGACTATGATCGCCTGTATGCTGACCGCCTCTTGGGCCGTCGCCGCAGCCCCCTATTCCAGCCTTGCTGAGCCAGTGCTGCTGGACGAAGATGACACCCCCTCCTTTGCGGGGGCACGTGGGGCGCAGACCTCCTGGTTGTCCAAGGCTGGGAAGACCTCTGGTTCCAGCGGTCAGTATGACATTGCTTGGGCAGAAGGAATGGCTTTCGGACCAGGTGGGTCGATTTACGTCTCAGGCATGGCATTGGGTGACACCACCTTCGGTTCGGTCAACATGAACACAGGCTCCAATCAAGTGCCATTCGTAGCCAAGTTGGATTCCCAGGGTAACTGGCAGTGGGCGTCATCCGCTTCAATTCCCGGTAGTGGCTGGGCATCTTCATTCGATGTCGCCGTCGATTCCAATGGGAACGCGTTCGTCACGGGGTATTTCCAAGACGCCATCGCCTTCGGTTCCAGCACATTGTCTACTGCCGGCGGTGCCGACATATTCGTGGCAAAAATCAATTCCAATGGTGCTTGGCAATGGGCGGTCAGAGCAGGAGGAGCCGGCGATGATGAGATCGCTGTCGGCATAGCAGCAACATCCACTGGTGACGCCATTGTAGTCGGCCAAACCAACGACAGTTCCAACTTCGGTTCCAACAGCATATCCACCGCAGGTGGCATCGACGCCTTCGTCGCCAAGATTTCCGCTTCAGGAAGTTGGGCGTGGGCGACGGTCGGAGGCGGTCAGGGAAGCGACTTCGCCAACGACGTCTCGCTTGACTCCAGTGACAACGTGTTCGTGGTCGGGATGTTCCAAGGCGGCACGACCGGTGCGCAGTTCGGCTCGACCCAGGTTGCTGCAACAGGCTCGCAGGATGCCTTCATCTCTCGACTCACATCAACAGGCTCGTGGGATTGGACGAAGACCGCGGGAAGCGGTAACGGCGGCCTCGCCGGATTTTCCATCGCCCACGGCAGCGGTAGCAGCTACGTCGCGGGCTACTTCAGCGGTACGGGGAACTGGGGCTCATTCCAGAAGACCGCCGCCAGCGATTGTGCTGACGGCTATGTAGCCAACATCGACGATGCCGGAAACTGGCAGTGGGTGACGACCGCCGGCGCATCTGGCCCGTCCTACACGATTGTGAAGACTGTCGCCGCTGATTCCTCCGGAAACGCTGTGATTGGTGGCGAGGTGGCGCTCGTTGATTCTCAGTGTTCCTCTTATCAAACCGGGACGACATCCATCTCGTTCGGGCCTACTTCGGTCAGCACTAACGGTTACAATGACGCCTTCTTCGCGGCAATTGACAGTGGTGGAAACTGGACTAACGCCGCCGGCATGGGTGGCTCACAGATGGACGACGCTCGCGGTGTGGGTGTCACATCGTCCGGGGAGGTCGTTGTGGCTGGACGGCACTGTTACAACAATCCGTCCGCTTCATGCAGTTCCTCAGATGGTGGGTCGAACAGCATCAGTGAATCGAGTACGTATGGAGGTACGTTCGTCTGGAACCTCGTAGGGGATGCGGATGGAGACGGGGTACCTGATTCGACTGACAACTGCCCGATGGACGCCAACGCCAACCAACTTGACATCGACGGAGATGCGGTGCCAGGCGTCGGAGGAGGAGATGCCTGTGACGACGACATCGATGGCGATGGAATGCTCAACGACGACGACGACTGCGATGGCCCGGCGATCAACTGGGATTCGAGCATCTGGGCAGATGACATTGACATGGACGGCTGTCGCGACATCGACGAGGACGACGATGACGACAACGACGGAGTAGACGATGTCGATGACGGCTGCAGCGGTACAGCGTACAAACTCAACTGGACAGCGGGAGTTGCCAATGACAACGACATGGACGGCTGCCACGATAACGATGAGGACGACGATGACGACAACGACGGCATCGACGACGGCTCGGGTGATGACTGCCCGCGCGGTTCAGCCAACTGGGGCACACGTGTGGGCCCGGGAGACTACACTCACAACACAGCACGCGACCATGACAGTGACGGCTGTGAAGACGACCACGCCGAAGACACCGATGACGACAACGACGGAATCGACGATGTAGACGGTAACGGGGATGTGCTTGACCGGTGCGCTCGGGGCCAATTGGGATGGACGAGCGACTTCACGCTCGACGCTGATGGCGACGGATGCCGCGACTCGGATGAGGATGTGGACGACGACAACGATGAGGTCTGGGATGTTGACGCGTTCGGAAACACACTCGACCAGTGCAGCCCGGGCATGATGAATTGGATTTCAACCGACAGCACGGATCGTGACCGCGACGGCTGCAGAGACCTCGACGAGGACACCGACGACGATGGTGACGGTGTCGAGGATGACGTAGACGACTGCTTCCAGATGGCTATGTGGACATCAGACCCGTCCACGGACCACGATGGTGACGGTTGCCGCGATGTCGATGAGGACCTGAACGACGACAACGACCCGAAGTTCGACAACGAGGATGACTGCCCGCTTGGCGAGGTAGGCTGGACCACGACCGACTGGGACGGAGACGGCTGCCGAGACGAGAGTGAGGACCCTGACGATGACAATGACGAAATCTGCGACAACGACGGCTCAAGTCCGGGCATCTGCAATTCCGGCCCCGACCTCTGCGCGGAAACCCCGCTTGGTGAGACTACCAACGCTGACGGTTGTGGGATGCTGACTCAACTCGATACAGATGGCGATGGTGTCTACGACGCCAATGACGCTTGTGTGAACGAACCCGCACTCTCCGGATATGACAACGACATGGACGGATGCACTGACGACACTGACGGCGATGGGGTAACCGACGACCTCGACGTGTTCCCCAACGAATCGACTCAGTGGTCCGACCGTGATGGCGACACCTGGGGTGACAACCCGAATGGAAACCTGCCGGACCAGTGCCAGGACACCCCCGCTCAGTGGGTACTGCTCGCTCAACAACGCTTCGGCTGCGCCTGGGAGGAGGAGGATGCTGACAGTGACGGCGTGGTGAACGGCTACGACAACTGCAGCGACACCGCGCTCGGTGACGAGGTCGATGCCAGTGGATGTTCGCAGATGCAGATCGACGACGATGGGGACGGGGTGTTCAACGCGCTCGACAACTGTCCCGACACCTCGACGAGTGACAAGGAGTTGGATGACTCAGGCTGCTCGCACGAGCAGCGACTCGCGGACGGCGACATGGATGCCATGCTGCAGGAATACGGACTCATCGGAGGAATCTCCCTCGCTGTCCTGTTGCTGCTCATCGTGGCGATGTCGGTCATGTTGATTCGCCGCGGCCGTAAGGGTGACGCAGCAGAAGATGATTGGGTCACAGACGAGATTCAGCATGCCGTCCAGCAGCAGCAGCAGATGGCTGCCGTGCAGCCCGCCGCTCCCGCAGCAGTTGCACAACCGCAACATGTGGCGGACTATTCCGGCCTCCCAGTCGGTGGGGACTACGTCACCGACGCCTCTGGCGGCACCTGGTACAACGCACCGGATGGCAGCCAGTGGGCGATGCAGGCGGACGGCTCGTTCGTGCGCGCTAATTGAATCCCCAGCGCGCGAGCGAACTCAAGAGGAGGCGTGTTGCAGCGCTTCGCCTACGATATCCTCGAGTGATATCTGCGCCCTGTAACCTAGACGATGCTCCAACTCAACGGCGTCGACGACCCCCCACACCTCATCGGTGTTGGAGCCTGCATAGTTCGGAGCTCCTCCAGTATTCTCGGAGATCGCTTCCACCAACTTGTCCATGGCAACCGGCTCTCCCCTTCCGACGGCGATCGCCTCCCTCGTGGGTGGTGGGTCGCTGACGACTCCGAGTACCACGTTCGCCAAGTCTTTCACATGGATGATGTCCTTCACCTGTGTACCGTCTCCAGGGACGATGAAGAAACCGAAGTTGGCTTCGTGGCAGAAGCGGTGGATGATGCCATGCCCCTCCCCGTCGCTGAGGGGGATTCCCTGCACGTTGGCCACTCTCAAGATGGAGACTGGATGCGTGTCGGTGGCGTGATCGATCGCTCTTTCCTCTACCCATAGTTGACCTTCCGCGGTCACGTCGCGTGGAGCGAGTCGGGTCTCGCTGGAATAGTAGGGGTCCTCGGGGCTCGCTTGCGGATGAACCCGCAGTGACCCGATGAGCACCAGGTGCAGGCCCTGATGCTTGCCCACTGCATCGAGTACCTTCTTGGCACCTTTGCGCATCAATTCCAGAACGTCGTTGTCGTCCCGCTCCATGTCGAGGTTCGGAGGGTGTCCGTTGAGGTGAATGAGTGCCTGACAGGCGGCGAGTTTCGCACCGAGCATCATCTCGTCATCGATGATATCCCATGGAATGATCTCAGCATCATCTCCGAGAGCCGCTTGGATGTGCTGGGCGATGAAGCCGTCGTCACCAGTTATTGCGACCCGCACAGAGTGCCCCTCCATACCCAATAACGCCCAATTCCTTGATGACATTGCCGGTGCATTAGTTCCCTCGGAAGTGCCCAATGTGCAGGACAGCATTGAAGGGCATGTCGCGCGGCGCAATGGTTGATGGGGTGGGGTCCTGACTTCTCTGCGCGCATCGCCGCGCGTGACCTCACCATCGGTGTGATCGGTCTGGGATATGTCGGGCTGCCCACTGCCCTCGGGTTTCACGACGCCGGCTTCCGCGTGCGCGCTGTCGACGTGAACGAACAGGTAGTTGCTCGCCTCGAAGCGGGTGAGAACCCGGGCGACGACCCACAGCACGATGACCTGATTCCAGCGGAACAGAGCGATGACTGGAGGGTGTCGACATCCTATCCGGACACGATTCCTGACTGTGACGTGGTGCTCGTCACAGTCCCCACTCCGGTTAACAGCGATCTGACACCGGACTTGAGTTACGTGCGCGATGCGGGTGCGTCGGTGTTCGATAGCCTGTCAAAGGGTGCTCGTACGGTCGCGGTGCTTGAATCGACTGTCTATCCCGGAGTCACCCGTGAGTTGTGGGGTGGACTGCTCACTGAACTGGGACTCGAGGAAGGAGTGGACGTTGAATTGGCGTACTGTCCGGAGCGCTTCGTTCCCGGTGATGCGGAGCACGGTGTGCGTCAGGTACCCCGAGTGGTTGGGGCGACCAATGAGGATGTGGGCGAGGGACTCGCTGAACTCTACGACACGTTGACGAGTGGCGGGGTGAACTATGTCGGCGCCATCGAGGTGGCGGAAGCCGCCAAGGTCGTTGAGAACGTGCAACGAGATCTGAACATAGCGCTGGTGAACGAGCTGGCACGCATCTTCCCGAGTATGGGCATAGATGTCGAGGACGTGCTTTCAGCGGCAGCCACGAAATGGAATTTCCATCGCTACCATCCCGGTATCGGCGTGGGGGGACACTGCATTCCGGTCGACCCGCACTACCTCATCCAGCGAGCAGCTGAATCGGGCACTCCGGCAGAGTTGATATCGGCAGCCCGCGCAGTGAACAGGTCGATGCCAGCAAACGTTGCGTCGGATATCCGATTGATCATCGCAGCCCATGGAGTGGAGCAGCATGACGTCCGCATTCTGCTGTTGGGTTGGTCATACAAACCGGGCATCGCCGACGCACGCGAGACGCCAGCGGAACCGCTCGCGCAAGCGCTGCGCACCTCGGGAATGTCGGTCGAGGTGTGGGATCCGTATGTGGACCCAGAAGAACTTCCTGCGAATCTCGTGACCCCGCTCACCTCGCCGTTCGATTCGGCGGGCTTTGACATGGCGGTCGTTGTCACCGCTCATGACGAGGTGTGCGACCTCGACTGGGCGGCTCTGGCAGAAGTGGCTCGCCACCCGTTGCTTTACGACGGTCGCAGGGTACTCGATGTGGATGCGGTGGCACAGGCGGGTTGGAAACTACACCTGCTGGGCTCACCTTTGTGACGTCAAGGCTGGCGCTGCAACATTCATGACCTCGATTGGACACGCCCCCGGCGGCGACAGAGTCGCCCGGGGTGCGTCTGGTGGTCGACCAACTTCCCAATCTGGGCAGAGAGCAGGAACTGCTCGATGCCCTTGGAATAGCATCGATTGACGACCTGTTCTCGGACATCCCCGAATCTGTGCGCAGAACCGAGCCGCTCGACCTTCCAGGACCGCAGTCAGAGGAGGAAATCTGGGCGGATGCACGGAGATTGCTCTCCAAAAATGTCCCCTTGACCAGCCGACCGAGTTTCATCGGTGCTGGACTCTATCAGAACCACGTTCCGACGATGGTTCCGATGCTTGCCACTCGTGGAGAGTTCCTGACCTCCTACACTCCGTACCAGCCCGAAGTCAGCCAAGGGATGCTGCAGGCGATGTGGGAGTTCCAGTCGATGGTCAGTGAATTGGTGGCGCTGCCTGTCGCCAACGTGAGCATGTACGACGCTTCGACCGCGGCGGCGGAGGCGATTACCTGTGCAGTCAGGGTGCACAGCCGCAAGGCAGCGCGACCAGATGTCATCTACGTCCCGGAATGGACCCCCCAGAACAGGATGTCGGTCATCCAGAATTACATCCAAGGTGCGGGAATCGAGTTGCGGCTCCTTTGCGGAAGTGATGGGCTCATCGATATGGGGGCAGCGAAAGAGGCGGCTGGTTGTGCTGCAGTCTACGTCGAGCAGCCCAATCCATTCGGCATCATAGACCCTGGTCTCTCCGATCTGAAAGCCATCATCGGCGAGGACACCGCGCTCATTGTTGGAGTCAATCCAACATCACTTGGAGTCATTGCACCTCCTGGCGATTGGGGCGCGGACATCGTCGTCGGTGAAGGGCAGTGCTTCGGAATCGGCCCCACCGGTGGAGGGCCTATCTACGGGATGTTCGCTTGTCGTGATTCTTACCTCCGCCAGATGCCAGGACGGATTGTCGGGCTATCGCGTGACGAATCCGGTCAGAGGGCGTTCACTCTCACCCTATCGACGCGTGAGCAGCACATCCGCCGCCACAAGGCGACCAGCAACATCTGCTCCAACGAGACGCTCATCGCTCTCATGGGAGCGATGCACATGGCGCTGCTTGGACCTGAAGGACTTGAGCGGTTGGCTGTGCGTAACGTGGCCGCCTGCGCGCGGACCAAGGACGCGGTTCTCGCCATCGATGGCATAGAACCGCTCCATCTAGATGCAGCTCATTACCATGAGTTCACAGTGGTGCTCCCCGGTCCAGCCGCTGAGGCGCTCGCCTACTTGGATGAGCGCGGCGTGACCGGTGGTCTTGCTCTCCTTGACATGATGGGCGAGGGCGCTGATGAGTCATGGCTGCTCATCACGGCAACGGATCAGACCACTGAATCCGACATCACCGCCTTGGCCGATGGATTGGCGGTTTGGTGCGCGGAGGTGAACGGATGAGTGACCTGTTCGATTTCAAGGGGGCCGCTGGGGCTGGTTATGCACAGCCCGCGCCCCTGCTCGACGAAGATTCTGCCCTGGCGTGCATCCCGAAGAGCATGCGGCGCAAGGTGCTTCCACGCTGGCCTAAGGCCTCCGAGCCGGAGCTTGTGCGCCACTACACCTGGCTGTCGACGCGTAATTTCGGCATTGACACTGGATTCTATCCGCTCGGCTCGTGTACCATGAAACACAACCCGCGCCTCAACGAGCGCATTGTCCAGTTGCCCGGCATGAACGACATCCACCCGCTCGCTCCCGAATCACACCTTCAGGGGTTGATGGCCATCTACTTCGAGATGCAAGAGATGCTCGCTCACTGTTCCGGAATGGATCAGGTGACGCTGCAACCGGTCGCCGGTGCCCAAGGTGAGTTCACCGCCATCCGCTGCATCCAGGAGTATCACCGCTCCCTTGGCCAATCTGAGCGCACCGAGGTGATCGTCCCCGATTCCGCCCACGGCACCAACCCTGCCAGCGCCACCATGTGCGGCTGCTCGGTCGTGGAGATACCCAGCGGTGCGGACGGCCGCCTCGACCTCGACGCACTCAGAGCAGTCGTGGGTGACAACACCTGCGCCATGATGGTCACCAATCCGAGTACCCTTGGAGTGTTCGAGCCGGACATCGCCGAGGCGTCAGCCATCGTGCATGCCGCTGGCGGCCAGATGTACTACGACGGAGCCAATTTCAACGCCATCCTCGGCAAGACCGACCCCGGCCTGATGGGATTCGATGCGGTGCACTACAACCTGCACAAGACGTTCAGCCAGCCGCACGGCGGTGGGGGTCCGGGAAGCGGCCCAATCGGGGTGAAGGAACATCTGGCGCCCTTCCTACCGAAACCCGTGGCGAACCGGGAGGAGGCTCCCTCAGGAAGTGGGATCGATGGTTGGACGTACACCTGGGAGGACCCTGCGCACAGCATCGGGAAGGTGCAGCAGTGGCATGGGAATGCGGCCGCGGTTGTTCGAGCGTGGGCGTTCTATCGGCGCTATGGCCGTGATTTGGAGAGGATGAGCGAGCACGCGGTGCTCAATGCCAACTACCTGCGCCATCGGATTCTCAACCCCTCCCCTGAGCAGACCGAACATATTCCCGCCATGCCAGTGGATGGAGCGCCGGCCAAGGTGGTGAAGCATGAGTTCACCCTGAGTTTGAGTCCTGTCAAGGAGGCGACCGGGGTGACCGGCAAGGATGTCGCCAAACGACTGCTCGACCATGGCTACATGGCTCCCACGCTCTACTTCCCGCAGATCGTTCCAGAATGCCTGATGATTGAACCTACGGAGACTGAATCGAAGGAGGTGCTCGACGATTTCGCCGCTGCATTCCTCACAGTTCTCGGAGAAGAACCGGATATCGTCAAGTCTGCACCGCACACCACTCCTGTGGGACGGGTGGACGAGGTATGGGCCGCTCGCAACCTCGTGCTGCGCCATCATTCGGACTGACATGGCGGAGGCAACGTCAAGAACCCGAGAGGGGCGTGAATCGCTGTCCACAGGTGTGTGTATGCGGCGACTTTCTGGGCGGTCCCTGCTCCTCTGCTCGCTCATGCTGCTTGCATCGGTCAGCCCTCTGTTCGTGGCGCTGCCTGCGGCGGCCAGCCCTGAGGATCAAGGGACTGCCGTACCACTCGAGGTGCTGCTGCTCTCTTCAGGTGACATCGATGGCCCTGCGATGGTCGGCGATGCGAACGGCTCGTTCCATGTGTTCTGGATAGAGAACGGCACGAAGGTG
Organism: uncultured Candidatus Poseidoniales archaeon; assembly: GCA_964618995.1. Taxonomy (GTDB): domain Archaea; phylum Thermoplasmatota; class Poseidoniia; order Poseidoniales; family Thalassarchaeaceae; genus JAKUTA01. The sequence goes on from CAZUBQ010000023.1 coordinate 20,263, forward strand.
ATGTACTCCCAGATCGGTGATGATGGTACGATTGCCAACGGGCCGGCTCCACTCGGTATCGGCGGTGTCAACCAGAAGCACTCACCTGCATTGGCCATCGACGGCAATGGGAATCTGCACGCGGTCTGGATCAGGGAGGGGTCACAGCGTTGCCTGATGTTCTACGCCTTCGACCCATACTCCGATCCAGATACCAGCGACTCAGTGCTGGTGTTCGAAGATTCCCACGGGACCATCCTGTGCCGTTCGAACATCTACACAGATAACCCCGCCAATCCCGCGGTGGTCGCCGACTCCAACGGGAACGCTCACGTTGTCTGGCAGGACAAGCATGACCCGCTCGGGGACCGTTGGGGATTGGAGGGAATACGCTACGCGATGATGGAGCCGAACTGGACGACTGGCAACGCCGACAGTCCAATCTTCGACACGCTGCTCACCCCTGACCCGAGCCGAGCCACGCACCCTGACATCGCGCTCACGGTGGACAACGAGGTGGTGGTGACGTGGCAGGATGCGCGCGGCAGTATGGTCGAACTGGCTTTCATTCTGGATACGAGTGGTTCGATGAGCAGTAGCCAGTTATGCGCTGACATGTACGGAAGCAGCTCTTCACCGGGAGTCAAGGCGATTGCCAGTGGTGCGGGTTACCATGTGCTGGAGACGATTTACGGACTCAGCGATATCGACCCCAACTGCCAGGGACACCAGACCAACCAACGCTCGCGCACGGTCATGCTGTCACCGGCGGACGACTCTGGTGGGTCGCGCAAACTGCATCGCACAATCTACAACGGTCAATCGCAGAATTGGGGGGCTCAGCATGAGGACTGGGGACCAGGTACGACTTGGGCTTGTCTCTCTTGGCGTGATGCGGCGGGCAACGTCGGTAACCTGTCCAATCCACCTACGCAACACGACCATCGCTGGAATCCGGATGCGACCAAGTTCGTGTTTCCAAGGTCTGACGAAGGTCCGAAAGGTGGTGACCCGGCACAGCAGACGGACGACTTGCAGACAATCAACGAAGCGCATGATTCCTGTCTTCTGGGTGGTGTGGTCGTCTATCCGTTATCGACTACGTCCTCCGCTTCTGTGAACTCGCACATGCTTGATTTGGCTAATTGCCCCACAGGTGTAGTATCTACCAGTCCGCGCATCTGCTCAGCGCAGAGTAATCGTCTCACAGATGTCGGCGGTTCGGTATTCAATATCGGCTCTACTTCGATGTTGAGCATACTCATCGACGTTGCTAACTCAGGTGGGCCGGAGATATTCACCACCGTGCTCGACCCGTACGCGAAACTGCGAGACCCGAGCCATGTCCGCGGCTCGTCTGCTCACGACGAATCTGGTGGTGTGTATACCGAGGACATCGGTTGGGGGGCTACTCACGGGAACCATTTCGTGGTCGTGAATGACACCCGTATCACCGAGGACTACGCCTTCTCGACTCGTCCGCAGGTGGATCTGCTCTCCAACGGCTGGTTCGAGTTCGTCTGGTCGGACAGTCGCGATGCTGACGGTTCTTCACCGTCGGACCCGCACGAGATCTACTACAAGCGGGTGGATATCTCAGCGTGGGATTTCAGCGGACAGGCAGGCGGCATCGACATCGGCTCCATCCAGGGCGCTGAGAGCAGCGAGGTGGTGCTCACCCCAGTCGAGAACGGTGGCTCGGCAGTAGGTTCGCGCAACGCGGACGTGCACAGCTCCCAACCTGCGTTCTTCGTCGATGATGACGACCTGATGCATGTCGTCTGGGTGGAGCACGATGCGCAGACCACGACTAACATCTCCTATCGCCGCTCGGTGGATGGAAAACGGGCACAACTTCAGGGGGCTCCCAACGTATGGTGGACTCTTTGTTCGGATGGAGATCAATCCACTGGATGCCCAATTCCTACCTACGAGATATCTGAATGGGACAGCGAGAAACAGGGCGCCGGGAATCAGCTCAAGTTGGTCGATGTGGGCGAGCACGACGGCCAACCCCCAGCGCTGGCGGTCACCACCGACCGCCTGCGCACGGCCGCGGTCGCTTGGGTTGACAACATTCCTTGTGATGGCAGCAGCCCGGTCTCTGGGGAACACATCTGCGTGCGCCGCATACAGCGCAGCCTAGTCATCCTCGAACCGGTCAACGAGACCGGGCAGTTGCTGTTCGAACCCGGCGAAACGAAGTCCGTGGACTTTGAGATCGACTATCGCGGTTCGGCGAGCAGCGGGGATATCACCACCCACCTTGAGTGGATTTCAGGGATGTCCACCAACTGGGACATCTCCGCGGTGGTCGGTTCAGGACATACCTCCAACGCCCTCTCCCCACTCGATGAGGACTTCCAGATCAGTCCCGGAGACACACCGCTGCAGGTGACAATCACCGCTCCATCGAAGTACGAGGCGAATGATCCTGAGAATCATCTCCCATCTCTATCGATATTGAATGAAAACGAGGGGGTGCTGAATTCTATCATCCTCGATATCGCACTCAACGTCGTACACGACATCGAACTGACCGCGCCACAGGACACAATCGAGATTGAGCAGGGTGGGAACGGTCTGTTCAGCGTCAACATCAGCAACTCAGGCAACATCTGGGAAGAGATATCGTTCCCCTCCACTACCACCGAGGCGGGGCGCGCTCTGTGGGGTCTGCCCTATGGCTGGAGCGTCAACTTCATTGATTCAGTGAACGTTCTGAATGGCCAGATGATTACCAAGAACCTGCAGGTCAGGGTGCCCGACTTCCAAGATGAGGGCTCAGTCATCCTCACGCTCATGGGCACGTCCACCAAGGCTGCCCAGCCGAGTTCCAGTGATGGTTCGCGAACGACGCTGGACCTGGAGGTCATCGTCGCCATCCGCAGCAGCGGAAACATCGTGTTTGAACTGTGGGACACCGAGGAGAGTGTGAATCCCGGAGAATGCGCTGAATTCCGAATCATGGTGAACAAGAACTACGGTAGCGGGACCCTCAGGTTCTCGATGCCTCTGGCTCCCGCTGAGAGGCCCGCCTCCGTCTCCGTTGAGGATTGGAGAAAGAACCATTGGACAGTATCCGTCGATTTTTCTGAGGCTCCGGGTGGCAACGCAAACGGTCTGTCTGCGCTGCGCACATGGACCGGTGGCAGCAACCATCCAGTGACTGTTGAGTTGTGCGCGCCCGAACAGGGGTTGGCTGGGGTGAAGGAGAAGGTTTCACTGCGGGCGGAACTCAACACCGATTCTCGTGTCAACGATGAGGTGGACATGACCGCAATCATCCGGGAAGTATGGGGACTGGAGGCGTTCTTGATCGATGAACCCGGACAGATGAATCCAGGTGATACATTCGAGGTGGGTATCAACGTGACCAACACCGGCAACATCGCCGATACGTTCGACCCGCGCCCCGGAGAGAACAGCCAGTCATGGGATATCGAAGTGGTTCCCGGAACCCCGTCTGGACTGACGCCCTCCGCCTCGATGACAATGTTCGTGCGCGTACGGGCGCCGTTCGACGTTCCCGCCGGCGAGCATGCAGTACAGGTCGACCTTGTCTCCACGGCCACCGACGAGGAGGCGTTGCGTACATCGCTGAACATCTCGGTCGAACTGCTGCCGTGGGTGGATCTGGCGCTCGAGCACGAGGGTTCCAAGGAAATCTGGTTGGAGACGCGCGGGTATGTGGATATCTCGTTCAATGCCGTCAACAACGGCAACTGGTTGGAGACTCCTTGGATTGAGAACCACACTTTGGAAGAAAATCTGGGTTTGTCTCGAGAACCGGGATTGGCGGGCCTCAAAGGTGTGCAATTGATCTGGTATCTGGTGGAGAATCAGGGAACTCCAGTAGCGATGTTCTCCGCCATCGAACCCTCCGAAGATGGACGCCTCATGTTGCCTGAACTGGCCCCAGGTGCACAGATTCGTGTTATTCTGCGCGTGAGCGCTGATGATTGGCCCGGATGGAGTGAGAACGAACTCGGAGTACGCCTGCGCTCAGGCATGGGCTATGCCAACGACGGAGGTGACAGGGACGCCGATACGAGTTGGCTCAGTTGGGGCGATGATGACTCCAACGACCAGCGCTTCACCTTCCGCGTTCGCGCTGCTGACCTCAGCGTACACACTATCACCGAATCGTTAGAGGATGGCAAAGTGTCGCTGGAAATCATCGTTCGCAACCTAGGTGACGAAGATGCGTCGAACATCGCCGTCCGCCTGTGCGGCGATCGCACCTCTGAGCAGGTTGAGAGCAGTGGCTGCAGTCCATCACAGTCAGTAGCTGATGCGAGAATCGCATTCATCCCCGCAGTCTCTAGCGGTCGCCCTGGAGAGCATACGCTGACCATCTCGTTCCAATCCGATGCTGCCGAATTGGTGACCATCGTACTCGATCCTGATGACGAACTGGTTGAGTCAGATGAACAGAACAACATCCGCTCGCTTCAACTGGGGTACGCCACGGATGGCGACGACCAGTTTGGAGATAAGTTGGGCCAGTTAATCATGGATTACGGCCTCACAACGCTGCTCGTCATGCTGTGGTTGATGATCATGATCATCGGGCTGACCTCGTGGCGCAGGCGCGCTCAGGATCGCGCCCGGCACGACTCGGGTCAATGGTCAGGTACGGCCGACTCACGCTCTGGCCAACCAACTGAGACATCGAAGATGTCACTCAAGGAGAGACTGGGACTTGCTGGCAAGTCACCAACTGACGATGGGGCGCCGCTGGCAACCATCCACGACATTGAGGCGCCGCGGCTTGGTGAGCGCCCCTCTGCTGATGTGGATATCAGTGATCTGGACCTCCAAGCCGTAGATGACGCAGCGGCCACTTCGGCCCCCAGTGGTGCTTTCGAGCCACTGGACACCGACGGTCAGGAACCACCTCCTCGCAAGACGACGGATATGCCGAGCCAGTCAGAGAAGAAGGGCGACCTCGACAGAACGATCGGCGACCTCATCGACGACCTGCTCTAGAGATCACCTGACAGGCTGCAGGCGAAGCGGCAAAGCGTAGAGCAGTGTCGCGCCTGTTGATGGAGGCGAAGGTGGATCGTCACTGGCTTCGCGGTGACCCAGCTTGGTGGCCGCTCAGCCGCGATGCCGACGATGCTGATGCGCCCGCCCCCGAAGAACGCCCTCACGAGACGGCTGCGCCGTCGTCATGGGTGGGCTGGAAGCGGCTGCGGTTACGGCCGGGACTCCCGCGCCTCGTGTTCCCAGCATCGTGGTCGATTGGTTTACTGGCGATGAGCACTCTACCTCTCGTCTTCCCCGACAACACCCCAGACGACCAGATGGTAGCGTTGGCGCTGTTCCTTCTGGGGTGGTTGCTGCTTTGGATGACACCGGTGAATGTCGCCAACTCGCAACCTGATGGCAGACCCGGTCGTGTACTCCCCTGGCTTCTGTTTGGAGGGGGAAGGTCAACCCTCACGCGGACATGGGCGCTCGCGCTCGCCGGGCTTGTATCGTTCGTGCTGCACATCCTCGTCGACGTGCGCCTCGGCTGGCTTGCCTACGCGTTGTTCCTGCTGCTGTGGCTCGGCCAGTTGCAACGGATTGCAGGTCTGCTCGCCCATCCACAGAACCTGTGGGTGCTGCCAGTCGTGTCTGGAGAACTCGTCACCGATTCCTTCGGCTCCGAATGGGTGGCTGAACATCCTAGGTTCCGCCGCGGTCCCCTTGCAGTTCGTCGCCTCGAGGATGGCCGTCGGATAGAACTGCGCGGACTGACGCGGTCGAGGTGTGACTTCGTCGCCATGCAGTTGCGTCATCCCTCTGGGCTGTTGCTCGATCCGTTCGTCGACTCTGAGGTTCCTGTGTTCAATTGGCTCGGCCTTGGAGGTGTGGACATGCGTGCTGAAGGGCTTCAATCCGAGTTCCTATCCCCTCCGCAGGGGTTACCTGCCAATGTCTGGCCTGCGCGATTCGTTTCACCTGCTGAAGAGGAATGATTGAGAACTCCGGGGCCTCGCTGTGGGGGATGCTCGAAGTCCAGCATGATTCCAGCAACATCGAATTGACAGCGGATGTGGCGGGGTTCGTGCGTTCATGGATTGAGCGCCAGCGAGAGGCCGACGTCGATGTCGTCTGGCATCCGGCAGGTGACGGCTGGGCTAATCTGCCTGATGTGGCAGAACTCCACGGCATGCCCTTCCCTCAGAAGACGCGGATGCTGCGTCTGCTCGCAAACCTGAATCACACTTGGCCGCTGCACGGTTCGTGGTGTGCGCGTGCCATATCCGCCGCTGGTGCTCTCGGTATGCACCCGCTGTCGAACTCGCTGCTGAACGTCTGGATGAACCAGCGCTGGCCACCCTTTCTCGAGGGTAGAGCACGAAGCCTGCTCAGAATGGTGCAGCACAGATTGACGAACACACTCGTTCGCGATCGACTATCACCAGATGGGAGCCTCTGGCTCGGTGATCTTCCTGGAGGGTTGGCTCCGCTCGCCACTCGCCGATGGCTGTGGCTGTGGAAGCGTGAACCTCTCGAGGTATTGTCAGGAGGTGACCGGTTGGCACCCGGTACCTGGTTGTGGGAGTTCGATGCAGAGGGTCACGGTAGCGTTGTCGAGCGGCGGCCTCCGGACGCGGCAGGCATTTGAACCGCAGGCGGGTCGAGCGGTTCAATGGACATCACAATCATCCTCGGCAGCAAGTCCGACCTGCCTGTCGCGGACAAGTGCAGCACGTTGCTGGAGGAGTTCGACATCAGCCACGAGGTGCGCGTGGCCAGCGCACATCGCGCGCCGAAATATCTCGAAGGAGTCGTCGACGCGGCCTTGGAGGACGGCTGTCAAATCTTCGTCGGAATCGCGGGGATGTCCGCCGCCCTTCCAGGTGTGATCGCCTCGATGACGACACTGCCGGTCATCGGCGTGCCCGTCGGAGGAAAGGTGCCAATGGATTCGCTGCTCTCGGTGGTGCAGATGCCGCCTGGGATGCCGGTCGCAGCCGTGGGTGTGGACCGCGGCGAGAATGCCGCTGTGCTCGCCATCCAGATGCTCGCTCTCTCCGACCCGGAACTTGCCACCAGAATGGGTGAGTGGCGAGAGAAGATGTCAGAACGTGTCATCTCGGACGATGAATCACTGACAGAGGATTGAGGTGTTCAGATGCTCAAGGCGACGCACCTGATCGACGAGGCCATCGAGAAGATCAAGGCCGAGATAGATGATATCGCAGTCATCGGGTGCTCCGGTGGAATCGACTCGTCGGTCGCCACAGTGCTCGCTCATCGTGCCGTGGGTGACCTGCTGCACTGCGTCTACGTCGACACCGGCATGATGCGCAAGGGTGAGACTGACAATGTGTCAGAAATCATGTCCGAACTCGGCGTCGATCTCACCGTGGTGGAGGCGTCCGAACGCTTCTTCGAGCACCTGAAGGGAGTGACCGAGCCAGAAGAGAAGCGGCATATCATCGGCGAGCAGTTCATCCGAGTATTCGAGGAGGAGCAGCGCAAGGTTGGCGCCAAGTATCTGGTCCAAGGGACGATTGCCCCCGACTGGATCGAGTCCGGCGGTGGTGAGCGGGATGTCATCAAGTCACATCACAACGTCGGCGGCCTGCCTGAGGATGTCGACTTGGTGATTGTGGAGCCGCTGCGTGATTTCTACAAGGACGAGGTGCGGGAGATGGCTCGCGAACTTGGCATCCCTTCGAGTGAGCGCCAACCCTTCCCCGGCCCCGGTCTCGCTGTGCGTGTGCTCGGTGAGGTGACCCCGGAAAGGACCGAGATCTGCCGTGAGGCCTGTGCCATCGTCGAAGAGGAACTGGAAGCTGCGGCCGAATCTGGTCTGATGGAGTTGCCGTGGCAATATTTCGCAGCCTTGCTGCCGATTCGCTCTGTCGGAGTACATGGGGATGTCAGAGTCCACGGCGAGACGGTCGTCGTGCGCGCCGTGCAGAGCCTCGACGGGATGAGCGCCCGCTATTCTCAGGTACCGGATGACGTGTTGGAGAAGATCAGCATCCGCATCACGAACACACTCAAAGGGAGCGTCAATCGGGTGGTCTACGACATCACGCACAAGCCGCCTGGCACCATTGAGTGGGAATAGGACACTTCGTTTGCGTATTGTTGGCGGTCCCCGCCAACCGCGCTCGCATACGTGCGGGAGGGGGCAGGGTTGAAGGGCATCGCATGGTCGACTTACAGCGATGCAGAGAGCCATGCTGCCTGCGGGCATCGTCCTGCTCATGCTGTTAGCGGCAGGATTCGCCGCGTCGTTGACATCCTTGGGCGATGTCTATTCTGAGGATGCAGATGTCTCGGCTTCTAGCGCTGACCGTACACCACTGGGGGTACACACCGACCCGCTCGATGACGGGTTGCGCATCAAACTCGGGATGTCCGAGTGGTTCGAGCCGGTCCAGGTGATCGTGCAGTTCGAGTCAGGTGCTGCAGGAGAGTTGGAGAAGAGCCTGCTCGTGAAGCACGGGCTGCTCCCTCAAGCAACTTCGGAGATTGTGCCTTCATGGCTGGCAAAAGGCCTCCCAGCGGACATCCATGCACTGGCCAGTGAGCCTGCAGTGGTCTGGGTCGAGTACAATTCGCCGCTGGTCTACCAGATGAACGTAACCAAGCAGGTCATCGGAGCAGTCGACGTATGGGACCGTTCCCGATTGGATGACCTCGGAATCGAGCGGGGCGCACCCATCACCGGAGCAGGAGTCACTGTCATCGTGCTCGATTCGGGCATCGATGCTACTCACCCGGACCTGGATTGGACACCTCAGACGACCACCAACCCGCGTGGACCTGCACCCCGTGACAAGGTGATCCTGAACGCCAAATTGGACCAAGGGAGCGGTTCGACCACCCCTACCTTGGTGTGGCAGGCGAGCGAGTTCATGCAGAACACGGACACCACATCCGGGCATGGGACTCACGTGGCTGGCACTGTGGCAGGAAATGGGGATGCCTCGGCGGGTGACAAGGTAGGGATAGCACCGGACGCCTGGCTCATCGGGCTGTCGATGGGTGAGGCTGTGTTCACCTTCGACGAATACTCGGCACTGGAATACGCCTGGCGCCTGAGTGAGCCGAATTCGATCACCCAGAATGCGTGGAACATCCGCGTCATTACCAACTCCTGGGGCCCAGGCTTCCCGTTCGACTCCTACGACCCCAATGACCTCACCGTCCAGATCATCGAGAAGATCGTGCATGAGAACAATGTCGCCGTCATCTTCGCCAACGGCAACAACGGTGGCGACGGCTCAGATGACCAGTCGAACATCTTCGCCAAGGTACCGGCGGCGATTGGCGTGGCGGCATCCCAACGCGATGGGGTGGGTATGGCCGATTTCTCTAGTCGAGGAGATGCGTCTGACATCGCCACGTGGCCTGACGTCACCGCTCCCGGAGTCGACATCTGGTCGGCCGCGGCGCGTGCCTCGATGATCGGTGGTGCCATCGGTGCCGGCGACACCGCAAACGGCGAGTTGGACTACTACTACCTCTCCATCAGCGGGACGAGCATGGCGACGCCGCATGTGGCGGGTCTCGTAGCGTTGCTGTGGCAGGCGGCGCCTTCGATGAAGATGAGCGATGTCGACGAAGACCTGATGCTCGAAGGAGACGTTACGCTCGTCGACCCCAACGGCATCGCTCCGCCGCAGACCGCCAGCAGGCCGATACACGAAACAGAGCTCATCCTGAAACTCACCACGGACTACATCACCGAAGGAGAGAATCTGGCCAGCAATTCCTCAGCGGGGTTGGAGGACCGCCCGCTCGACTACGTCCAGGGTTACGGGTTGGTGAATGCCCAACGAGCGGTGGCTGTGGCGTTGGCGCTGCAGGAGCTGCGCGACCCTGACCGAGACGGATTCGAGGATGCGGAAGTGACCGTGTTCGATGCGCTTGAGCGCTGGGAGGCGACGCTGCTGAACGGTACTGAGGAGCGTGATGGAGAGGGTCTGCGAATGGGCTGGGACGGAGAGTTCTCTGTCGTCTCTGCCCAGAACGACTTCCCACCTGCTTCGAGTCAGGAGCGTTGGATTTGGATTCCCGCCGGCACGACGCAGGTGACGTTCAATCTCGACTACAACCCTGCTGACCTGTCCAACATCTGGTGCCCCACCACGAGCAACCTGTTCCTCGTAGCCGATATCGATGGCGATGGCAGCATAGACATCCAGGGGACTCCGGACATTGACGAGGTATTCGACGGCGGTACCCTCGAGGGTGCTTGGTGGGCGGTCGAGGTGCGCGGCAACGCCGTCGGTGTGTGCTGGAGCGCGCCCGCCAGTACGCAGGGTCCGCGCGCGGCGTACGATGTCGATGCGCGGGTCACGATCAAGCCCGGAGTCTACGAACTGGATAGAGAACAGGCGCGCGGCTACGACATCATCGGCGATGGAGGTGCGTCATTGTCTCTGGAGAGGGGATGGTTCGTGCCCTCTGGACACACCGAGAAAGAGGAGTCCCTCACCGG
>CAZUBQ010000024.1:0-400 GCA_964618995.1 uncultured Candidatus Poseidoniales archaeon
ACGATTAGTGCCAGCGCCTCGTCTTCTGAGTGTCCGCGGCTCATCAGGTAGAACACCTGGTCGTCGCTCACCTTGCTGACCGATGCTTCGTGCTCGCAGCGGCAGGAGGGATTCTTGATCTCCATCGTGGGATAGGTGTCGGAGCGACTATTCTCATCGAGGATGAGTGCATCGCAGACGACGTTCACCTTGCAGTTGTCCGCCTTCTTGCTCACCGTCACCATGCCTCGGTAACTGCCGCGGCCACCGTCCTTGCTGATACTCTTGGAGAGAATCTTGCTGGTGGTGTTCGATGCCAGATGGTGCACCTTGGCACCGGCGTCCTGATGCATTCCCTCGCCCGCATACGCCACTGAGATGACTTCCGCGTGCGCTCCTTCGCCCTTCAGAATCACTGCGG
>CAZUBQ010000024.1:410-27181 GCA_964618995.1 uncultured Candidatus Poseidoniales archaeon
TTCGACGGTCGCATTCTCATGGGCGACGCCTCGCTTGGTGACTAGGTTGTAGACGTTGTTTGACCAGTTCTGGATAGTGGTGTAGCGGATGTACGCGCCGGGCATGGCGACCAGTTCGACGACGGCGCTGTGCAGCGAATCAGTGGAGTAGGTTGGGGCTGTGCAGCCCTCTACGTAGTGGATGCTGGAGCCTTCGTCGGCGATGATCAGCGTGCGCTCGAACTGACCCATGTTCTCGGCGTTGATGCGGAAGTAAGCCTGCACCGGCATCTCGACCTTGACCCCCTTGGGGACGTAGATGAACGAGCCACCCGACCAGACGGCGGTGTTGAGCGCGCTGAACTTGTTGTCCTGATAGGGGATGATGCTGCAGAAGTATTTCTTCACGATATCCTCATGCTCACGCAGACCAGCGTCCATGTCGAGGAAGACGACTCCTTGCGCTTCCAAGTCCTCACGGATGCTGTGGTAGACCGCCTCCGACTCATACTGCGCGGTCACGCCTCCGAGCCACTGCTGTTCTGCCGCCGGAATCCCCAGTTTGTCGAATGTGTTCTTGATGTCCTCGGGAACGTCATCCCAATCCTTCTCCGTGCCCTCGCCCGAGCGCAGGAAGTAGCAGATGTTGTCGAAGTCGATCGTGTTGAGCAACTCGGTCGAGCCCCACGTGGGCATCGGGCGCTCCACGAAGTGGTGGTACGCCTTGACGCGGATGTCGGTCATCCACTCCGGCTCGCGTTTCAGCTCGGAGATGTCACGCACGATCTGTTCGGAGAGTCCGGCGTCGAAGCGGATGGTGGATTGTTCCGGGTCGTGCCAGCCCGCCTTGTAATCGCCGACCGCTTCGCGTGCTATTTCGGTCATGGTGATACCTCTTGGTCGAGCCACTCATAGCCCTTCTCCTCGAGTTGTTCAGCGAGTTCGTAGCCGTCGCTGGCGACGATGCGCCCGTCGATGAGCACGTGTACGTGGTTTGGTCGAACGTATTCGAGGATGCGCTGGTAGTGTGTGATGATGAGGCACGCCGATCCGTCCACGCTGGCGTTGATGCCAGCGGCGACAGTGCGCATGGCGTCGATGTCGAGGCCGGAATCGGTCTCGTCGAGGATGATGATGCGCGGTTTGAGCAACATCAGCTGCAGAATCTCGAAGCGCTTCTTCTCTCCACCGCTGAAGCCGTCGTTGACGTAGCGAGACAGGATCTTCCTGTCGATGTTGAGCGCCTCGCACGCTTCGTTCAACTGCTTGCGGAACTCGCGTGCGGAGGGTGCGTCGTCCCCTTTCAGCGCCTTGATTGACTTGCGCAGGAAATTGCCCACCTGCAGGCCTGGCACTGCCTGTGGATACTGGAACGAGAGGAACACGCCGGCACGGGCGCGCTCCCACGGCTCCATTTCGAGAAGGTTCTCCCCGTCGAGCAGGATTTCGCCCTTGGTGACCTCGTAGGCGGGGTGCCCCATGAGGACCAGTGCGAGCGTCGACTTGCCGCTGCCGTTGCGACCCATCAGTGCGTTGATCTCCCCTTCGGCGAGGCTGAGGTTGATGCCGCGGAGGATTTTCTCATCTCCGATGGACACGTGCAGGTCACGGATTTCGAGCACTTGGCCGTCAGACATTCTGTCGCCCTCTAAGGAGGGCGGTCAGTGGACTGCTTATCAAGGCGTGTAAGTGGGAGATACACCATTGCTTCACACTGGCTCGTCCCCACACAGGCACAGGGCTGAAATCGGGTGCACACCCAGCACCCCTCGATGACAGACGACGACCTCGCCGACGCCTACCGCCTCGAGGTTGCGGACAGCGTTACGGCCGAGGCTGACACGCGGCTCGAGGAGGTACTCGATCCGGATGAAGAAGAGCGGTTGGCGGCGCTATCTCTGGTGGCATTGGTTCGCGATGATGACGCCGACCTCATTCCTGCGCTGATATCACGTCTGGGTGTGGTGCGCGCAGCCCTGTCCGGGCATGGCGGTGGAGTGCTCGTGGATGCAGCCGAGGTGGTGTCATTGTCCTCGGGTTCCGAGGCTGTCGAGTTGCAGTTGAATCTCGATGGCGCGTGCATCGCCTGCGGTGCTGCTCCAGGCACTCTGCAAGGAATCCAAGGAGACCTGCTGATGGACGAGGAAGTATCGGCAGTGACCTTCTCATCCTCGCTGCTGGACACCTTCGATGAACTGGGCCGAGAGTTCGTGCTGGCGCATGGTGGAGTCACCTTCGTGTGAGTGATTGAATGCCGTCAGTGGAGAGCCCGTGGCATGCAGCCTTGGAGGCTGCGCTGGTTGAGGAGTCAGAGCGTCTGGGATTGCCTGCAGAGGTCGAACTACGTTGGAACATGATACCCCCAATGGACGACTGGATCGTCAATGTGGCCGGGGTGTCTGGGGAAGGTGATCTGGCGGTGTTGGTAACCGCGCGACAACTGGCATTGACGGCGGAACTCGTGCGTCTGCTCGATGACAACTCCGGGTCAGGACTGATTCGCATCCTGGCTCTACCCGGTGAGATATTCGTCCCGCAGACACTCTCAGAACTGCTTGAAGCGACCGGAATCGAGGTTCTCCGGTTCAGCGACAACTGATATCGGCGCAACACCTGCGCGCAGCGATGGCCGCTGAAGAGGACGTGGCACAATCCGCCATCTCCGATGCGGTCGTTGAGACCGCGGATGATGGCTTGGAGCGTAAGGTCACTGTCGAGGTCGTGCACAAACAGGACGGCAGCAGCGTGACGATCTGGACAATCATAATGCTCGTGGTGCTTGGCCTTGCAGGAGGCGCTTGGATGGTGTTCAGCGGCGGCGATGGTGGCGGGAGCATCCTCGGCATCGGTGGTGGGGGAAACTGCGGGGACGGCGTGGACAACGACGGAGATGGTCGGATCGACAACGGAGACGGAGACTGCTACGACGAGGTGAGCCCGGAATGGCGCGGTTACAAGGAATCTCACACGGAAAACGGCCGCCATGACCCACCCACATGACGAAATGGAGTCACGTCGAGTTATCGCAAAGCGGAAAAAAGGGAGAGCAGCCCCCGTCGAACTCGGAGGAAGCATCGTGGAGTTGTCAGAGGAGCCGGACCCCTGCTCTGAGGGAGACCACGGAAAGTTCGAGTTGACGGCGCGCGATGGCTTGGCGCGCATCGGTCAGTTGCACACTAACAGCCACATCCTGGAAACTCCTACGCTGCTGCCAGTGGTCAATCCGAACATCCTCACGATCCCACCGCGTGAGATGTGGGAAGAGTTCGGCGTCTATGGGCTAATCACCAACTCCTACGTCATCTGGAAGCACGAGAAACTCAAGGCTGACGCGCTTGAGAATGGGGTTCACGCACTTCTCGACTACCCGGGCTTCGTAATGACTGACTCAGGCACCTTCCAAGACTACGTCTACGGGGATGTCGAACTCGAACCGGAACAGATAGTGACGTTCCAGCGGGACATCGGAGTCGATGTTGGCACGATGCTCGATGTGTTCGGCACGCCGGACATGACTGTCGAGGAGCTGACACATGCGGTCGAGGAGACGGCGGCGCGTGCGCCCGGGGCGATTGCAGCGGCGGGAGAGACGCTTCTGAACGGGCCTATCCAGGGCGGACCGGACCTCACTCTTCGCCGCCGCTCGGTCGACCTGATGTCGGCGCATCCGTTCTGCATCCATCCGATTGGCGGTATCGTTCCCCTGATGGAGCAGCAACGCTATCTCGAACTGGTGAAACTGCTGCTTGCCTGTCGTGACCGGCTGCCTCCGGAACGCCCCATACACATGTTCGGTTGTGGCCATCCGCTGCTGTTCCCACTAGCGGTCGCGCTCGGCGTCGACCTGTTCGATTCAGCCGCTTATGCCCTGTTCGCCCGCGATGATCGAATCATCACCCCCGAGGGAACTCTGCATCTGGCCGAACTACGTGAATGGCCCTTCTCCTCCGTCGACTTGGACGGCTACACCCCAGCCGCCGTGCGCGCCATGCCGGATGACGAGCGTACCGCTGTTCTGGCCCGCCACAATCTGCGCGTGTCGATGGCCGAACTCGCCCGCTGCCGCGAGGCGATTCGCGACGGGAACATCTGGCATCTGGTCGAGCGCAGAGCGGCAGAGAATCCAGCATTGCAAGAGGCGACTCAATGGTTGTTCGATGAGGGGCTGGCGATGAACTTGGAATTGATTGCCGGACCCTGCTCACCCCAGCGGGCGGGCGGAGTGTCATGGACGCCTAATCTGGTGAACCATCCGGGCATGCTCTCGGCCTATGCTCACACCATCTGTTGGGAGCCACCAGACGTGGACATGGAGGGTGAACCTCTGACTGAAGGGCTGCACAAGTTCGTGCTCATCAACGGAGTTCCTCCCCCTTGGCGGATGAACCTGAAAACACTCATTCGGGACCTGTACAGCAATTGGCCGCAAGTCGTTCCACTCGTTCACACTCCGTTCGGACCGATTCCATTCGAAGCCGAGGACATCAATCCATTCGGCCAAATCGTCGGCCCGGACTGGCTGTTCGAATGCGATGCGCAGGAACTCGGCGAAGAGTGGGCCGATGCACAGATCCCATTGCGCATGCTGATCAATGAATGGGATGACGAACTGAACGTTCACGTGGTCGATGGGCGGGGCGAAACCAAGGAGATCATCAGGGAATTGACCGAGGTGCTAGGTCAACCGAGAGCGATCGAGCGTCCGATGATGAATTTCGACCCACCCGTGTGGGAGCGGGTCTGGGAGCACCAGAAGTGGCTATCTGTGAGGGCGAAACTGCTCATGTTCTGCGACTGGCGGGAAGATGTCGTGACTGAATTCCTAGACGGGGCGAGTTATGTCTGCAACCGACACGGCCGCGTCAAGAACGTGCTCGACAAGGTGGGTGTTCACATCCTCTCACCTCGCCTCAAGGATGGCGGCATCAGCCTGACGCTCGAAGGGGCGCGTTGGCTGCACAACCGGGCGGAGTTGGTGACTACTGAACATCAGCTGTTCGATGAGAATTGGGAACCTGTCGAAGGTAGTTTCAGACAACAGCAGCAGTGGCAAGGCCTGCCGAATGTCGTGGTAGACGAACACGCGGAACCATTCATCCGCTCTGGCCGCAGTGTGATGCACTTCTCAGTTCTCCAAGCCAACGGTGAACTAACTCCCGGACTGCCTTGTGCGATCGAGAACGAAGCCGGAGAATTCCTTGGACACGGAATCTCGAATTGCACCAAGAATGAGGCAGGCCGGTTCCTCAAAGGGGTAGCCGTCAAGGTCAAGGATGGCGCGGGTAATTGAGGCTCGTCAACCGCCCCTGCTCTGTTTGAGGCTGCGAGCGGGCCGGGGGATGTTTGAAGGATGTTCGGCGGGGTCACGCCTCCAGCCCGTAGGGCCGGAGGCGTACGCGTGGGCGATGAAATCATCATCGAGACGGACAAGTTGTCCAAGAACTACGGTCCGCACGTCGCCCTGAATGAGATCAGCATCAACATCAAGTCGGGTGCTACGGGGCTGCTTGGTCCGAATGGAGCTGGAAAGAGCACCCTCATCAAGACGTTGCTCGGCCTCATCCAGATAACATCGGGCGACGGCAAGGTGCTCGGATACGACGTCAGGACGCAAGGAGATCTCATCCGCCAGCGCATCGGTTACATGCCGGAATACGACTGTCTGACTCCTGGACTCGAGGCGATTCACCAGGTTCGCTACTGCGGTGAACTGATTGGGATGAACCCGGAGGTGGCGATGCAACGGGCTCACGAGGTGATGGAATATGTCGGACTGCGCGACCAGCGCTACCGGGAGATATCCACCTTCTCCACGGGGATGATGCAGGCGACCAAACTCGCATGCGGCATCATTCACGACCCAGAACTCGTCATCTGCGATGAACCCACCAACGGCCTCGACCAGTCGGCGCGGAAGTTCATGCTCGACACCCTGTTTCAGGTGGTCAAGCAAGGCGGGCGCTCCATTCTGATGAGCAGCCACCTGATGGACGATGTCGAGCGTATCTGCGACCGCATCTTGATGATTCATGAAGGGCAGGTCATCGCCCAAGGACGCATCGATGACCTCAAGGCGATTGATCGGGAGATCGAGATATCGGTTTGGGGCGGGGCTTCGCGAATGGAGCAGACTCTCTCCGACGCCGGCTTGAAACCACGTCGCTCAGGGCGTGTCATGCGTGTCGTGAGGGCGGACGATTCGACCTACGACCTAGTCCTCGAATGCGCTGCGAAGGCCGAGGTGCAGGTGCGCAAGATGGAGGACTACGAACCCTCGCTGGAGGATCTGTTCATCGTCATCATGGAACGACTCGGATATGGAGTCAAGACCTCAGCCGATTTGCTCAAGCAGACCCCCAAGGGCCGCGACATCGCTCCGGCGCATCGCTCTCTCACCGGAGGTGAGGTGTGATGGTTGACGATGATTTCGACATTGATGACCTGTTCGACGAGTTCGATTCTGCTGTGCAAGAAAACAAGGAGGCCGCCAGCAGCGACACACCTGCGGACGATGTGACACAAACCTCCCCCCCTGCTCCAGATGCGCCGGCGTCAGAGGCCGAGTACATGGGACAGGCTGGTCTCCAAGTGACAGGACAGGCTCGACTGGAGGCGGCGTTCGGTTCAGGCGACGGCGACGAGGTGGCGAGCGCTCAGGTCGCTCAGGTGGCGCAATCAGAGACAGGCGGCACCATCTTTCACCAGATTTACCGACCGTGGCGCGGTGAACTGAATCCACGCTGGATGCGCAACTGGGCGATTCTTCGCCACCACATCTACGGACTGTTCTCCAAAGGGCATCGACCCTACCCGCTGATGACCAAACTGATCATCTTCGGCGTGTTCATCACTTCGCTCGCTGACCTCGGCTTCATGGCGCTCGGCTCGCTCACCGGAGCGGAGGAGATTGAACGGATGTTCGGTATCAGCCGAGGTAACCTCTACGGGCACGTGCTCGCCTTCTGGTTCCGCAATGCCTGTTACTATCCCATCGTGACAGCCCTGATCATCGGGGGCATCATCAGCGAGGACCGGCAGCATGGAACGAGCGCACTCTACTTCTCCAGGCCAATCAACAGACGTGACTATGCGATGATGAAATACCTGTCAGTGGGAATCATCCTCGGAGTGATTATCATCTTCTCGCTGTGCATGTATTACCTAGGAGGAATCCTCGTCAACGGTGAGGGCTGGGCCTACCTCATCGATACCTCTGGGATGTTCCTCGCCGCGCTGGCAGCCGCCTTCTTGCTCGTGTTCACCTACACCAGCATCGGGCTGGCGCTCTCCTCTGTGAGCCAAGGCAAATTCTTCCCTGCCGTCGCCTTCCTGGGCGTCATTCTCGGGACCAAGTTGGTCGCCTTCCTCATCTCAACACTGTTCGACCGTAGTGCCATCTACCTGATTTCACCTTACGACAACCTCGCCCATGTCGGCCAATGGATGATCGGGGTGAACCACACCTACGACCATCCCGCCGTCTGGAGTTTGGTGATGTTGCTGGTGATGAACGCCATATCGCTCTACGTGCTCTCGGCCCGTGTCTCCTCTCTGGAGGTGACCCGAGAATGATTCCGGACATGGCACAGGTCGGCGAGCCGACCGATGAGGCGTGGGCTCCCATGCCGGAAGCACCGCATGCGATGCTCGAGGGAGTCACGAAGGTGTATGGTCAGGTGATTGGTCTGAACGATGTCAGTCTGGCGGTGAAGGGTGGCGTGACTGGAATCCTGGGAATGAATGGGGCCGGCAAATCAACGCTGTTCAAGCTCATAGTGGGGCGCCTGAAGGCGAGTCAGGGGACGGTGCGTCTGTTTGGGACCGACCCGTGGAAGAATCCTGCTCCATATGCCCGCGTCGGCTATGTGTCTGAGAGCGAACAACTCTACGATTGGATGACCGGGCTCGATTTCGTCACCACCTTGGCACGGCTGTTCGGATACACCCGAGATGAAGCAAAGGAACGTGCGCTGCACGTGCTCGATTTCGTGGGTCTGGCGGATGTCGCCAACAAGCAGATTGGCAAGTACAGCAAAGGAATGCGCCAGCGGGTGAAGATTGCTCATGCTTTGGTGAACGACCCTGACCTAATCATCCTAGATGAACCGCTGGCGGGATGTGACCCGTTAGCGCGCACGACGGTGATGAACGTCGTGCGCGAACTCGGGGCGATGGGCAAGACAGTGCTTGTCAGCAGCCACATCCTCGACGAGATCGAGCGCATCACCGAGCAGATCATCATCCTGCATAACGGTCGCTTGTTGGCGCTTGGGAACCTGCACGCGATTCGCGAACTGCTCGACCAGCACCCGCACCGTATTCTGCTGCGCACCGATGAGCCGCGCACTCTGGGCACCGCGTTCCTGCCGCACAAGGATGTCTACGGCGTACGCTTCCCCAAACCGGACGAACTGGTCATCGAGACGAATAATCTCTCCAGCGTGCACAAGGCACTGCCGGCAATCTGCATCGCCAGCGGCGTGCGCGTGACCGCAATCGAGAATCCAGACGACAATCTGGAGTCGTTGCTGGGATACCTGACGGAGGGTCGCTCATGATTCCGGAGCAACCCCCGGACACGCCGATGCCCGATGCGCTCGAGATGCAGTTGGCTGAATCTCAGCCGAGGGTCGAGTCGCGGTCCGAGGAGCCCGAGGCTCAGGAGCCGACTGGACGAATAGGCCAGATGCAGGCGCAGGCGGCCCAAGCACTGCGCCCACTGACCAACACGGTATGGAGCAAACTCGACCGCAAGGCGACCGCAATCGCCGAGTTCACCCTCCGGCAGTACCGCACGAAGAGTTCGACCTGGGTGGTGCTCGGCATCGGCCTGCTGTTCGTGACGATGGTGATGATGTTCTACGCCGAGGCTATGGCCACCGGATTCGATTCGTATGACAACGATGGCGACTCGGAGGACTGGGATGGTGACGGATATCCGACAGGTCAGGAGCGCCGCTACGGAACCAGCCCGTGGAACGCGGACGACCATCCCGACCCGGAGACGGTTCCCCCTGACCCAGCATCGGCGTGGATAGACGAGGACCCACTCGACTTCGACGGAGATTTCCGCAACTCGAACCAAGGATTCGATGATGACGGCGACTGTACAGGGGAGGGTTGGAGTGATCCGGACTCTCCTGAACTGCCAAGCCGAGATGATCTCAATGGTGACGGCCACCCATGCAACGTCTACTATCGGATGAACTCCACCACTGGGATGGTCTATTCAGTCAACGGAGACCCTAACGTGGATGAGGATCCGAACGAATCCGTCTTCCTGAAAGAGGCTCTGCACCGCTCATTCCTGCTCGGATTCGGGAAGGTGGGATTCACCTTCCTACTGGGTGTCTTCCTGCCGTTGTTCCTAGCCACCGGTCTGGTTCGTGACGAGATGGAGCGAGGAACGATGCACTATCTGCTCGGCAAGCCCATCGCCCGCGCCGAGGTGCTCACCTATCGGCTGCTCGGATACGTCACCTTGACCTGGCCGTATGTCACCGGGCTGGTCATCATCACCGCCATCGTCTCCGGTCTGCTCGCCCCATCCGATGGATTCTATCGTTGGCAGGACCTGCCGCTCTGGCTCGGTGTGCTGGTCGCCTCGTGGATGGTATTGCTCGCCTATGGTGCGATATTCAGCGTGTGCGGAATAATCTCTCCGAAGTACGGGGTCTTCATCGCCATCGGACTGGGTGTGTGGGAGTTCCTCATGGCCATGCTCTCTCTCGCTTCGCCAAACTTTCCGCTCACTTACCTGTCGATATCGCATTGGGGAATTGAGATCATCAATTGCGCCGCCCTGCTCGCCTATCCCGATTTCATCTGGATGATACAGGTAGCCGAATTCCACGGATTCGGTGCTGATATCGCGCTGCAAGCGTTCTGGGCACCTCCGAGCGCTGTGCAGGGCAGTGCGATGGCGTCGTTGGTCGTATCTCTGTTCGTCTTGATTCTCTACACGGTGTTCGCGCTGTTCATCGGTCAGGCGATGTTCAAACGGCGCGAGCTCGATTGACTTGAGTTGGTTCTATGGTGGAGGCAACCGGTTCTGAAGTCACTCCCGCTTGCTATGAGGGCGACATGTCGTCGCTGTGGCGGCTGGATACACTTGAGCCGCTGCAACGTCTCTCTTGGTGGTGGTGGTGGTGGCTGGTGATGCTACCAGATCCGCGACACCCGGGCCGGACTCAGCAGTTGATGGTGCTGTGGTCGACCAAGGACACTGAGCGCATCTGGGTCAGCGGGCACGACTGGCATGCAGGGGGGAGAACTCGTGTCGACGAACACGGCGGAATCACCTTTCCGGGGATGGTCGCAGCGTGGTGGTACGATGGAGAGCGGATGCACGAGCCGCTCGTGCTGCGCGAGGCGCGCTTCTGTGCTCTCGATTCGGCACATCCCCTATGGCCACAGAATGGTGGAGCGTCCGCGGCCGATGGAGCAGGAGGTGGAGGAGCGGTGGTGCCGCTGCTGAGTGATGACCTGTCGATGGGCCTTGCAGACGACCGCAGTCACTTCTGGCTGAGACTGAAGGCGGATGAGAAAGCTGTGGAGAACGGCGCTCCGGAGCGGTTCGACCTGCGCATGACACCATGGAACCGGGCCATCTCGGGGGTGGAGTATTCACACAACGAGTTCGGCCTCGGAATGGGATACGACATCCTGCGCATCCACGGAAGCAAGTGTGCTGGCGAGGTTGGGGGCGAGCCTGTCGCGGGAACTGCCTACTTCCAGAAAGTGTGTGTTCAGGCCCCGTCCGTTCCGTGGTTCTGGGGGATGCTGCACTTCTCCGATGGCTCCTATCTCGACTGGTTCCTTCCGCATGCCTCACTGACGCTCACAGCCAAGGATGACCGGCCATGGAAGGCGCGCGATTTAGCCCGACTGCCGCTCAAAGGACAGGGCCAGTGGAAGGACGCAGGGCGCCAGCGAACAGAGCAGTTTTCTCGTTGTGAAGTCGAACTGCATGAGGTGGATCCGAGTGAGGGTGCGCCAGAGTTCGACGAGGATGGCAATCCGCTTCCCTGCTTTCACGTGCGCGTGTGGAACGGGCGCACGCAGATTGGAATGCTCGTGCGCGCGGTGTCGCGTGCGCACTGGACGTTCGACCAGCCCACGCGCGCGTGCATGACCAGCCACTTCACCTACAACGAATATCCTCTGGAGGTGGACAGCATCACGGTCCTCGACGAGTGCGGTGTGCGCACGCTCGACGATTGGGAGTGGATCCATGGCAACGCGGAGCACAGTTGGGGCCTGCTCCACTGACTACCCATTCGCATAGAATGATATACGGGCGTTCTCCCTCCGAAAGATTGCGAAAGGGGTCCACGAATGGGTGAAACAATTGACTATTACACGGCGAGAGTGGACGAGGCAGATGTGCGCAATGCCGTACCGGATGTGACGGAATACGAAAAGCCGATTTACATGGGCGGGCCAATGTTCCTGTCCATGTTCAGCCGTTACATGCTCGTGACATGTGTCCTGTTGATTCATCTGCTGTTCTGGTGGGGTGAATCATTCGATGGCCCCGATGGAGAGGGTGGCTTTGCGTCCTTCATGGGATTCTTGCATGGAATGGCAGACCTGTTTGGCATCGCTGGATTCTTCATGCTGGTTATGGCTCTCACCTGGTTGAACCACTTCCTCAACTTTTCCACCGCTGGTCGCTGGTACACGATTTCACTACTGCTCATATCTGTCACACCGGGCCTGTTCTTCATCGAGCATCAGTTCACAGATGGTCTCATCGGAGGTCTCATCAATCTGTTCGGTAGCGCTCCAAATGGATTCCTACCGCCATGGCAAGGTAGTTTCTACCTCATCTTCGGGCTGATCTACACTGGCGTCATGCTCATTCTGACCGTTCTCTATCAGAGGGCGTTCATCTACGTGGTAACCGACAAGAACGTCTACATCAAGAAGGAGTTCTTGAAAATCCTCGATACCAGTGGAGACACCATCCTGTTGAGCAGCATCGAGAACCTGAAGGTGGAGCGCAATCTCGTCGCACGTTTGCTCGGATACGGCAGCCTGCACGTCATCACCGCTTCTGGGATGGGGCTCAGGGAAGAGAGCGTCTCGATTGGAGCAGCATCGGTCGCTGACGTTGGGGAAGCGGCCTCCGACGAGAAGCGAAACATCGTTATCCGTATCCTGCGAGTGTTAGTCTTCATCATTCGCCTGCAACGCACGCGTACGGTTGTTGACACGGATCCCGAGGATTGTTTCTATGGTATCAGAAAGCCTGAGCGGGTGCAGAAGTTGATCAATGAACTGCGCACGAAGCCTGGAGCGGAGTCAGATGACGAGCAGCCTCAGACAGAAGAAGCTGCGTCAGAAGAGACGGTCAGCGACCTGCTGGATTGATTGAATCCGGCCTAGCGTGGGCTTGATATCGAGTGAGCGTCGAGCGGGATTCATCCGGAGGGGCTGAGATGAGCGAGGCAATGATGCAGCAAGCGGCCGAAGCGATGGCCGGAGGGGATTTCGTTGCAGCAATGGCAATCTTCGATGAAGCGCGCGAGGCCGACGACGACAACGCCGATGCGCACTATGGTTGGGCGGATGCAGCGTTCATGCGCATGACCATCGACATGGAGGAGGATGTTCCCGCTGCGCTCATCATGCGCGGCTACAAGCGAGCGATGGATCTCGATGAGGAGAATCTGGAGTACGTCGCCGGATTCGCTGGCTTCTGCCTAGACTGTGGCAGGCTGCCGATGGCAGTCAAGGAATACAGTCGTCTGCAGACAATGGCCGAGTTGCAGGAACTCGATGTCAATGACATGCTCTACGAGGCCGCTGCCCGTCTAGTCGAGGCGGTAGAACGTCTCGACCGCAACGCTCCAGCCGCCCAGCCCCTGCTCGCACAGGCGCTCGGATGGGCCGTCTCGGGACTTGGATTCACTCCCGAGGAAGCGGCGGGGCTGCTGTCCGGAGATTAAGCCGAGAGGGTCGAATGACCTCAGACGTGGTGACGGTCGCATTCGCGGTCGGCTATCTCGGAGATTCGTTCCATGGTAGTCAGGTGCAGCCTGACGTGCGGACCGTCCAAGGAGATCTCCAGTATGCACTCGCCGCACGCGGAATTACCGCAGCGGATTCTGCGCGAATTCGCATGTCGAGCAGAACGGATGCCGGAGTGCACGCGCGCATGAACGTGGGTTGCTGTGAACTTCCAGCCGCCGTGTGGGCGGACATGGGAGAAGATGGCTTCATCCGCGTGATGAATGACGGACTGGACGAGTCGGTGGTCTGGTCGGCGACGGCGGTGGAGCCGGGCTGGAACCCGCGACCTGCACTCCGCCGCACCTATCGCTACCGTCTGGAGGCGCTACGCGGATGGAACAGCAATACTTCGGAAGAAGAGTTGTCCTCAGTGTTGTCCCTGTTCGTAGGTGAGCATGATTTCACTGCGTTCGCTCGCATAGAGGAAGGCCGCTCACCATCACGTTGTGTCGAGAGTTGTCAACCGTGGTCCGAAGCGGGACGTCTGGTCGGGTTCGAAATCGCTGCCGAGTCGTTCCTGTGGAATCAAGTCCGCCGAATCGCATGGGCGGTGGTACGAGTTCTGGCGGGAGACCTGTCTGCAACCTCAGTCATTGAGTCGCTTGCTGCTGGAGAGGCGCGCTCCAATCTGGGTGTCGCTTCGGCGCGCTGGCTGACGCTGTGGTCCATCGAGCACGCGGGAGTGTTGTTCGCATCCAAGGATGTGGAGTCGAGTGACCTGCTCTCTGCTCCACCGGAAGATGCTGACGAGCGTGCGCTCCGCATGTGGCAGGCGACCGCCGAGATGGAGCAGAAACTGCTGCTCAGGCGCTGCTGGATGCAGGCACTGAGCACGAGACGATGACCCTGTCACCGTCGGAGAGATCCAAAGCCTCACGCAGGAAGGCAGATGCAATGACCTCCATCACTGCCACGTGACGTGTGAGGTCTGGAATGAGGACTGCGCAGTCGAGGCGATTCTGCTCATCGTCTTCGCGGGCGATGTTCGCCAGGAATGCTGTGGCTCCGCCGAACGAGCGGCCATCTCGTTCGAAACCTTCGATTCGATGGGCCTCGATGTAACTCACATCGAGTTCCGCAGCCTCGTCCCTGACCCGCTCGTTCAGTTCCTTCGATTCCATCCCTGCGGCATTTCTGAGGGCCGCGAAGCGCACCAGCGACTCACCGGCCAGGTCGACGTTCAGGGTGCCCGGCCAAGCCCCGATTCCGAGTAGCCGCTTGAACTGCTCCTGGTAGTGCGGCTGAGCCATGAATATGTGCGCCCTGCCAAGGCCACTGCTCACCTCACCGGAGATGTCCACGGCCCCCCGAGGGGCTTCCGTATATCCAAGATTCCGTGGTGTTCGCTGACTTTCAGATGGTGAAAGTCATCGGTTGGCGTCCGATTTCCCACCCCAGCGCACGTAGGTGAGCGGACTCCGCGCTCTTCTCATCGTGCAACGGGTTGCTGTGATTCATGTGGATGAAGATAATCTGCGGGTCTCCACGTTTGCGGTTATCGAGTAGTTCGAGCGTCTCCTCCACTGGGGGATGACCGATTTCTCCTGCTTTACCTCCCAACTCAGAGGATGACCAGAAGGTCCCGTCGAGCAGCACTATGTCAGCCCGGAGCGAGCGAAACCACGCCCGCGGGTCGTCGGCCCCGTGGATGTCGAGCGTCATCTCCCAAGAGTCGTGGTCGGGCAGGAACAGCAGGCGGCGATTCTCGCCGGCGAGCAGGAAGGCATGCGTGTCGGTGTGCTCATCGCGGTGTGGAACCTGAATCGGAGTAACAGACAGGCTCGGCACTATCTCGACTGGGACATCTGTGTCGAATGGATTGGGTGACAGATGCCCGTCGGCAATCAGCGGCCGCCACATCGGGTTGGCCTTGACGAAGTCAAGCATTGATTTCGAGCCGTGTAAGGTGAGGTTCTGCACTCCCCACGCTTCACAACCGAACTGCCCCAGTCCCTCGACATGGCCGAGATGGCCATGGGTCAACCAGACGGAATCCAACTTATTCAGTTGTCTTCCATCGGCGGCCGCCCACAAGATGAGTTGAGCCGCCAGAGCACGAGTCGCCTCGAACAGGTGCCGATCTCCGCGGGCATCGGTTACCCCCAGCGCTACTGGATGTCGAGTACGCACGACCCCACCGTGCGGGTCCATGCAGCACCCATTGCTACATCCCGGCTGTGGCAGCCCGCCGTCCTGCGCGGTCCCGAGCAGAGTCACCGACGTGGCTCCCATCGGATGTTGGATGAGACGTCCCACACATCATCCAACCGGTGAACGGCGGAGGGCGGAATTGCCAAAGGGCTGAGGCCTCAACCGGAGGGCGAGTGAGGTATCAGCGTGGCGAAGGACATCCCGTGGATGAGTGAGCGCTACTCTGAGTTGACAGATCAGAATCTACAGTGGGACCCCCCTACTCTTGAGTCGGCTTCCGAGGCGGAGTGCATCGTTGACGGCCAGCGGATGATCATGTTGTCCGCCAACAACTACCTCAATCTCACGACCCATCCGAAAGTCGTCGCAGCGATGGTCGAGGCGACCAAACTCTACGGCGCGGGAAGCGGCAGCGTGCGCGCCCTGAGTGGCACGATGGATATTCATCTGGAGGCGGAGGCGAAGGTGGCGGAATTCAAGGGAGTGGAAGCGTCGCTGATCTACTCCTCAGGCTACACAGCGAACGTCGGATTGATTCCCACCCTAGTGCGCGGCAAGGATGACGTAATCATCTCTGATGAACTCAATCACGGTTCGATAATCGATGGAGTGCGTCTCACCAAGGCGTCGCGGGCGGTTTACCCGCACAATGACATGGCTGCGCTTGACCAGGTGCTGCGCGACCACTCCAAGAGTGATCGGAAGCTGATCATCACTGACGGAGTGTTCAGCATGGACGGGGACAAAGCCCCACTGGACGTCATCACCGCGCTTGCCGAAGAACATGAAGCGATGGTGTTTGTCGATGACTGCCACGGCGAAGGCGTTCTGGGCGATGGCGGCCGTGGCATCGTCGACCACTTTGACTTGCAAGGCAGGGTCGATTTCGAGATCGGCTCATTCTCCAAGGCGCTGGGAGTTCAGGGTGGCATCGTGGCGGGTTCAGAACAGATGCGCACTCACGCGTTGAATCACTCACGCTCATGGCTGCTCTCTGGCAGCCAGCCCCCGGGTGTGGCTGCAGCTCAGAAGGCGGCCATCGAGGTACTGATGGAGGAGCCGGAGCACCATGCGCGGCTGTGGGAGAACACCGACCGGTTCCGCAAGGAGATGGAGTCTATGGGATTCGACCTCGGGCAGTCGACCACACCAATCATTCCGGTGATGTGCGGGGAGTCGAGCACGGCGAAAGCGCTGGCGGCGTCGCTGGGATCAGCGGGCGTGCTGGCTAGTGCGATCGTCTTCCCGATGGTCGCCAGAGATGGTGCACGGGTGCGCAACCAGTTGTCGGCGGGACTCTCCGACGAACAATTGGAGCATGTGCTGGAAGCCTACGAGGCGGCAGGCAAGACAGCACAACTGATCTGATCAATCGGCTAGGACGTCGACGGTTCCGAGGGCTTCGACAACCTCTTCCAGTTCAATCTCGTCTTCGTGCGTTGCTGGCTTGACCTCCTCGGCACCGAACGGGTTGCGGCCGTCCTCAAGCATGGTCAGCAGTCGCCAGCGAGGAGCCCAAGAGAGGTGCACGTAGATTGGTCCGGGGATGACTAGGATGAACCAGCCCGCGAGTTCTGGGGCGGGCGATGCGAACGATGACCAGTTCAGCAGGAGGATGGCGAATCCGATGAACGGCATCGAGAACAGAAGCGTTCTGTTCGGTGAGATTGGAGGCCGGAGCACGACCTTGTTGATGAGCAGGGACATGTGAGCGACCAAGGACAAGGCGAGCATCATCGTGACACCTCTGAAGCCGACGTCGCGCAACCAAGGCCAAGGATCCCAACCACCTCCACCAGTGCCGAAGTTGTACACATTTCCGATTGGTCCGGCGATGGCCAGCGAGATGAGCAGCGCGTAGAGAGCACCGATGAAGGCTGGGTGGCTCAGGTGCAGGGGAAGGCGAGAGAACCGCTGGGAAAGTCCCCCGCCCTCGATGAGTTCCATCTGCTTCTCATCGAGCCCTTCCAGCCGGCTGCGCCAACCCTCCATGGCTAGCGCAGGGGGCACTAGCGCTTTATTTTTCACACCGCCTCAGTTACCCTCATCACCGGGTTCCTTTGGTGGTGTGCGTCCCTTCAAGAGGCGGCGCAGCACCCCTTTCTGCGGCATCAGCTTGCCTGGAGTTGGCTCCTCCCAGGTTCGATCTTGGATTTCTGAAGTCCCATCCTCGCGTAGACGCGCTGCCTCGAACGGATCCTCATCACCCACGGGCCGTGCTTGGGCCTCTGCCAGCATCTGTGCTTGATTCGCTAGATTCAGCACATTTCCCATTCGTTCGCCTCCGATTATTTCTCTAGACCACCTACCGAAAATTTCCCCATCTGAGTTGCGATTGTGCACGGGGGTTTCCACATCCAGAATCGGAGTGCGAATCCACAATCTTTCGTCAATTTCCAGGACGTGCCAGTTCACTGGATTGCTGAACCAGACCGCGACTCTGACGTCCCCGGTCGCCTCGTCGCTGTCATGCCAGGGGTGGCCGTCCTCCAAAGCGATTAATTTCCCAGTGGTGTTCGTCTTCCAGTCGATTTTCAAGAGTAGGAACAACCATGCGAGAATCACGAAAGCGAAGCAGAAGATGTTCACGCTCCAAGCAGGTCGCAGCAAGAGCACTAAGACGATGCTTCCGAGGAGAATCGGGATAGGGTAGTTGCCCCCGAGTTGCTTGCGCATTATCGGCCAAGTGAGGTATTGGTCCACCAGCAGGTCGAATCCCTTGGGTGGGTCTGGCAGGTCCATGGCGTTCGATGTGGCGGACCTGTCATCAAGTATGCTAATGCGCGACCAAGCCGGTTGTGTCCAGTCCCAAGATCAGCAAGGCCATCATGGCGACGCCGATGAGCACCTGGATTAGCGCCTGTCTGCCAGTCTTAGAGTTGTGCACGTCAGGTAGCACGTCGACGGTCGCCACGTACAGGAACGTGCCACCGGAGAACAGGATGGCCAAGCCGAGCAGATGAGCATCTACATCTCCGAGAAGATATGCTGTCAGGAGAATCGTAATCGGCGTCGCTAGACTGAACAGGGCGACGTCGCGCACCGCTCTGTTCCGGTCCTGGCGTTCGTGCATGCTGAACACGCCCACGCTGAAGGCAGCAGGGATCTTGTGCCCCAATACCGCGATGAACACTGACAGAGACAGAACGAGGGAACCGGTCGAAATCGCCGCTCCGATCGCCAGGCCATCGGTCAACGCATGGGCACTGAGGCCGATGACCACGGAATCAGAGTTCGTCGGATGGTGAACGTGGTCGTGTCCGTGCTCGTGTTCATGGTCGTGGTGCTCCTCGTGGATGTCGTGGCCGAATCCGAGCGCTTCGAGCAGCAGCATGGCAAGGAAACCAGCGAGTACCGCGCCACCGATGAGCAGCGGTTCTAAATCTCCGTGCTCGGCGATTTCGAAACCCTCCGGGATGGCTACGAGCAGTGCTGATGCGAGCAGCACGCCGGCTGCCAGTCCCGTCATCCAGGTGAGCAGGTTCTGCTGGTCTGCGACCTTGCGCCAGAGGGGGACGACGCCTGCGATGAAGGCGGCGGTGAAGGTGACTGCAGCGAGTGCCAGAGGACTTTCGAGAAGCACCATCGAGGCCGGGGAGAAAGGTGGAGGTGATGAACAATCCCGTGGGTTATGGCATCATCAGCAGACGTAGGGCATCAAATACTACGCGACAACGCCGGAGAGCATGCTTCCAGACACTCTAATGGACATGCAACCCGAGGAATGCATCGCGTACGCCGAGATTATGGCGGCTGTGGCCACCTGTGACGGTAAATTCACTTCAGAGGAGATGAGTGCATACGAAGCACGAACGGCGTCTCTGTTGGTTCAACCGTATGTCCGGGACAGACTCCAAGGCATGGTGACCGAGGCGATTGACCTTGATTCCTATCTGAATACGCTTTCATCTCATGGATTGAAACTCGTGCTGCGCGACTCCATATTGATGGCAGCCTGCGACGGAAGATACGTCGATGAGGAGTTGCAGATCATCGGCAGAATCGCCTCAGCAGCAGGGGTTGACGAGGAAACGCTGAACCAACTCTACAATTGGGTACTAGAGGGATGGGCTTGGCACCACCGCGGCCACCAGATGCTAGGATTGGAGCACGCGCAGATATCCACCCAGTGAGCACCCACGTCTGATACTCCCCGCGGTCTGCCCGGGACTGAGATTTCGCGCCCTCGCGCCTGCGCTGCATGCCACCCTTGAAGAGGGGGCCGAGCGAGCCGCGACGCTGAGAGAGCATGGCGGAATTTCCTGATGGCCGCGTACGCGAGGTGCGCAGGGGCGGAGCAGGAGTGCTCGAACTACTGCTTCTGGACCTCTCTCGGGAGCAGGCTGATGGATACATCAGGGTCGAGAGGCAGGGCGAGGTAGCCCGCGTCGGCCAACTCGTCCTAAGTGCAGGACGATTGGTGATGTGCCTGCACGAGGAA
This sequence comes from uncultured Candidatus Poseidoniales archaeon, assembly GCA_964618995.1. Taxonomy (GTDB): domain Archaea; phylum Thermoplasmatota; class Poseidoniia; order Poseidoniales; family Thalassarchaeaceae; genus JAKUTA01. The sequence goes on from CAZUBQ010000024.1 coordinate 19,999, forward strand.
GATGAGTTGAGCATGGGGCGCCACGCGCTCGAGGAGTTGCGCGCCGATGCTGCAGCAGATGACAGCAGGTTGTCAATCCACGACGATGTCGACCTCGAGGTGGTGTTCGATCTGCACCCTGAAGCGAGACTGCATCTGGATGAAGATGTGGGCTCCTCGGGAGACCGGATAGAAGGATGGGAGGACACCGGAACATCGCTGACCTGGTGGCAGCAGCGGGGCCAGACCGAGTGGATCCGCCCGAAGACAGATGCTGAACTGGAGTCTGAACGGGGCGAGAAAGAGGTTCGGGGACCGGCCGTCCCGAGAACGCACACTCCGGGTGAAGAAGTAGAGCCGGGATACTGCTATCTGGTTGATTGCACATCTCCTGACGACAGTTTGACACTGATTCGTCACCTGTCCGCCATCGGTCACCCTGCTCTGGTGATATCTCGCCAACCCCCGCCACGTCTGGTCTCTGAACACGGTCTCGACGAGAGTGATTGCCGCTGGCTCACCGAGCAGACAGGCCGGATCAAGGGGGTACGTGACGTTTCGCCCGCATCAGTGGGGCGCGAATTAGAGTCGTTCATGACCGCAAACCAGCGGGCAGTGTTGCTGCTCGATGGCTTGGAATTCCTGTCCGGAGTACATGGATTCGAGCGGATGCTTGGGATGCTGCACAGCGTGCTCGACACCGTCCAGTCATCGGACCATGTGCTGTTCATCCCCGCCGACCTGGAGGCTTGGGACTCTCGCCAGCGAGGCCTGCTGCAGCGAGAACTCGATCGGCTGCCCGCCGAGCGCGTCCACCAGTGGTCAGCGCATCCTGCAGAGGTCGAAGGGCATGGTTTCTGCCAGCAGGAAGGCATCTTCAGACGACCAGCAGAAACTCCCGACCTGAATGCCGCTCGCGTCGAGTTCCAAGACCTGTCCGATCGGCTGACCTCTGAGGCTGAGGTGGCACTCGCTCACGAAGCGGAGACGGCAGAGGTAGAACAACTAGAATCCATTCAATCCGAGCCTGAACCTGCAGACCAGTTCTCGATGCGCAACCTGATTGACGAGTGGAAGCAGGAACAGGTGAGCGATGCTCCTGTGGTGACCGAGCCTGTGCAAGAGGAGATAGAACAGGCTCCCGAAGTTGAACACACGGATGCAGGGAAGTTGCCTGAGTGGGCGACTACACCATCACAGAACATGATGGCCGAGGAGGGAGCGTCAGCCCCAGTCATCGAATCCGTTCCCGATGTGGAACAAGATGACGTTGAGGCCGAACCTGAGCAGCCAAGCGTTCTTCGCCAACCCACATTGGACCATCGCCCGCGCCAACCCGCCAGCGGAACCCGCCGCCGAGCACCATCAGCGCGCACTCTGGGGGTGTCAGCGATTCTCACCGCCGCGGCGACGAGTGAAGAAGTGGCCGAACTCGCACCTGCCGAGCCCCCAGATGCAGGAATCAGCCAAGCAGCACTCACAGCTGCAGGTGACCGTGCAGCTCATGTCGGTTTGCTCGATGGTCCAGATGATCCAGATATTTTCTCCGTAGCGGGACTTGATGCGGCAGCCAGTGAAGCCAGAGGTCTTGAAGCCGAGCTGCATGAACCTCGAACCCCCAACTCAGCTGAGGTGCACGTCGGTTCGTGGAACGCGGCTGCCATCTCGGCCGGAGATGCTCGTGACTCTGAGAAGAGGCCTGACATGGAAGAGAATCCGGCAGCGCGCCATGTGGCCGCGCGTGGGCAGCAGACGCGCAGCCTGACGCAATTTCTTGCAGGCAAGGAGATTGAAGCGCTCTGGTATGATCGCATCAAAACCGTGCGGATGACAGGACTCAGCGGGGGTATCCTCGACCGGCTGAGGAATCTCTCTGACAGAGGTCATCCTGTGAAGGAACTGGTCAACAGAATCGAGGCTGATATGGATGAAGGAATAGCCTTGCTCAGCGAATACGAACGGCGAGCGGAGCAAGCGGCACGTTTGCTCGTCAATCTGGGTGAATTGGAATCGAAGGGTGTCATAGACCCGGATAGTGGTGTCCGAATGCGCACGGTCATCACCTCCTTGGAAGACTTGGACCGTTTGGACAAGTTGTTTGAAGACTTGCAGGATTGAACCCGGAAACATGGCATTCCAGCGTCCCGGTCATGCTTATCGGCTGGATGCCCCCAGCAGCAGCATCCACCGCGGGCCAGAAGGAGATGCCATGTCGAGACGTACCGCGCTGCAAGAGCAGTTGGAGAGAAGTCGCCGTCTGCTCTCTACGCGCACTGAAGATGACGCAGGTGCGGACCTGGAGCGCGAACCACCGGCTCCCACTCTGGGAGATTTCATCCGTAGCCGTCACCGACCCCCGGCAGAGGTCGAGGAAGGAGGGATGTTCGACGATCTCCCCTCTGCACGAGGTCGGGGCAGCATTGTAGCCGAGCGCATCAGGAGAATGCGCGAGCAGGCGAGCGAGTCGCGTTCTGTTCCAGTTGATGCCCCGTTATGGAGTGTAGTCGAAGATGAAGTGGTGGCGGAGAATCGGGATCCGGCGATGCCTGTCTGGCGGCAGGTGATTTCGCATCAGGATACACTGGAGAGACCGGATGATGCTGCGCGCAGTGCTCACGCGCGTGCCCTCGGCCACTCATCATCACCCCCCTCGCCTCTACAGCCGACCACGCACGAACTGACACGCTCACGCGCTTCACGAGAGTGGCCACCTCTGCTGGTATTCAACGAGCAATATGAATGGGGCAACTGGCAGGTGGGTCCAGAGAATCGGATGGCGACGACCGCAGCGCGCGAGGTTCTGCTGCACACTGGTACGCGAATGAACCCGTTGCTGGTGATTGGCCCCGCGGGATGCGGCAAGAGTCACTTGGTGTGGGCTCTAGGTGAATCGTTGCAGACCGCCTCGCCGAACCTCGATGTCCGCCTCATTTCCAGTGCAACCATGGTCTCTGGGGAACTCCCCGAAGGGTGGGAGTCAACAATTCAGGGATGTGCTGCTCTGCTTGTCGACGACCTCGACATGATCTGTGAGGATCGTGAGGCCGCTTCGAGACTGGGGCACATGATTGACTGGGCTCTCAATCTCGGTGTACAGGTTGTCCTGACCGCTGAATCAGAGTCGGTGGCTGAAACCGCTGTCCCTAACCTCTCGCTGGCAATGTCCGGAGCGGTGACGATATCTCTCTCCCCCCCTGAAGCTTCCACACTGCTACTGATGCTGCGCAGACGCACACTCAGGCGTGGCATTGCACTGTCCGACGATCAGTTGAGCGCGGTGGTCGTTCATTCTGGTCTGGACTGGAGGCGCTGCGCTGCTGGGTTTGAGACGGTGGCGCTCGCCATCGAGGCGGGGTCGGATCCGCTCGACGCCGACGACGTGCGCATGCTGCTTGAAGGGGGAGAGTTGCCTCTGCGCGGTGAGGGTAATCTGCTTGAGTGGGACACCGAACTCACCGGTCAGCGCATCGTGAGCGACGCGCTCGACCATGTGTTGCCGCAGGAGGCTGAGTTGGAGATAGATCTGGAAAGCCATTTCACGAGCAGCTCCGATGACTACCAGCCACCTGACCTACGTCCTGATTCGAGTGAGTCGGCTGTAGATTCGCTGCTCGAGCGACATCTGGGCCGGGAGCGAGGGGCGCTCGAGGAGATCAGGGCGAGGCGCCGGTTGGCAGAGGACCCTCCCGCACCGGAGGTACCTGCAGGTGATACGCGCACTGTCGAGATGATCAGCGGTGGAACGCTGGACCAGATTGAATCCCGGCTCAGGCGGCATCAGGATGATCTGGAGAGCCTGCAACTGGAGATGGAGGAGATATCTCTGGACATCGACAGCGCGACGCCAGCCGAACTGGCTGAGATGGCTGATAGGATGCTGGATATCGACCGCCAACTGTCGAGGCTCAGTAGGCTGGAACCGGGTGAAGAGTCGTCACCCAGACGTCGCCCGGAGCGCCCGTATGATTTCTCTGAATTCGACGAGTACACACCAGAAGGAGAATGGGACATCGATGAGGGGGGCGTCAGTGCCGACGACCTCCTAGGGGAGAGAGCCATCCTGCGCCCTGTGCGCATCCTCGTTCCCGACGAAGAGGAATGATCTGCGACGGAGAACTTCAGTCAGATGGATTGACGGAAGCCGCGCTCGGCGTGAGCGTCGGCGTTCAAATGTAGGCGGATGGTGTCGCCATCGACGAGAATCGCGTCGGGATGGTCAACTCCCGGACAGAGCCGCTTCGTCTTGTTCCAGGAGCGATCCGAGACCATGTTCTCTCTCCAGAATGGGAACGCCGAGCACTGTGCCGGTTTCGACTCGTAGACCGTACAGCGCTTCGCATCATCGAGGTAGATGCAGGTGCCCGTCTCTCTGCTCGACTCGAGTACCCAGCGACCATCACCTACCCGACGCGCGTCTCGCGACAACCACTCAGCGCGCGTGAGCTGGTGCTTCTCCGCCAAACGGTCAGCGTCTTCCTCGGAGAGATAGACGATTCCACCGGGTTCGTCGCAGCAGCGTCCGCAGTCGGGCAGGCAGGTGAATTGCACGCCTGCCGCCCACCAGCCGTCATCGCGATCCCGAAACATTCGCTGCCAGCGTGCCATCACCTCACCGAACATGCGCGGTCTTGCCCCACACTTCAGCAGTTCGCGTGGCCAGAGGGTCTTGAGGGCAGTCTCGATGAGGCTGAATCAGCGTCGCACTTATACGCCCTGCATTCTTGTCCGGAAACCCCGCAGGAGGTTTGGGCCAAGTGACCGAAGAAGAAGCACCTGAGACAATCTTCGAGGTCACAGAATCCCATCTCAACACCGGCTTGCGCGGTATCCCTGTCGGAACATGCCGGACTTCATTCGTCGACCCACACAAGGGCGTGCACTACGTCGGTTACCCAGTTGGGGATCTTGCCAACATGGACCCCACGGACATCATCTACATGTTGTTCGAGAAGCGGTTGCCCAACCGTCAGGAGTCGCAGGACTTCCGTAACGAGATGATTGGCCGCGCCGAGGACATGCCGACCGGCGCCCTGCGCGTGCTCGAGGCGCTGACACCCAGCAGCGGTCACCCGATGGACTGGCTGTCCGTCGGTATCCAGGCGCTAGGAATCGCCGACACCACAGGGGATGTGCGTTCGGATGGTCTCAACCTGATTGCCCGTATGCCCGAACTCATGGCAGCCATCTTCCGTCTACGCGGGGGAAGAGGCCTGATTGGCAGGCCGAGCGAGCCGTCGCGTGGGATGGTGGAGAATTTCGTGCATCTGTTGGGCGAGGATGGTGAGAGCGCGGAGCAGATGATTCGAGTGCTGCGCTCGTTCCTCATCCTGCACATGGATCACGGTGGAGGAAATCTCTCGACCTTCTCCGGCAAGGCCGTGGCCAGCGGTCGGGCGAGCCTGTATGCATCGATGGCCAGCGCGATGAACGCGCTCTCAGGTCCGTTGCATGGGCGGGCGAACCAGTCGTGTCTGGAGTTCGTGCAGCGTATCGGGACATCCGACCCAGAAGAGGTCGAGAAGTTCGTGCGCACAGAACTCGCCGCCAAGCGCCCAATCTACGGATTCGGGCACGCAGTGCTGCGTTCTGAAGACCCGCGCGCGGCCGCACTGATCACCATCGGCGAGGAGGTCTGCCCCGACGACGAGAATCTCGCCATCGTGAGTACCCTACGCGAGGTGGCACCCAAGGTGCTGTCCGAGAACCCGAAGATCAGCAATCCGAACGCAAATGTGGATATCGCCTCAGGCTCGCTCCTCTATGCCGTGGGCTTCCACAAGCCGGCATACTACACGACCTTCTTCGGATGGGCGCGAGTAGTGGGAATCAGCGCCCAAATCCGCGATGAGCGCAACGCCCGCGGCGGCAAGGGAGTCCCCATTTATCGCCCTAAGTACATCCCAGTCGACCAGCCACATCGTCGTCTTGAGTGATACTGTTCACTCGTCGCTGTGTGTCTTTCCCGCTCCGCGATGCCCGACGATCCTCACGGCCTCCCAAGGCATCCGGTCTGAACCCGAATCGGCGACCAATTCGTCCAGGGTTCTTCCCCAGCGCCAGCGGGAGCGCCAGCCGTCGAGCAGGTTGCGCCGCTCGCCGTCGGAGAGTTCGTGCCACGGAGATACCTGCTGTTCCAGTTCAGCGATGACGCTCGCATGATCGCTATCGTCAGCTCGGGCGAGAGTGTCTGTGACATCAGCGTCGAGTGGATGTGTTGCCGGACGTGGCCAGCGTGCATCGCCATTCGGATAGGTGACGAATTCAGGAGAGGTGTGGTCGGACAGGCAGGTGAGGCCGGCGTTGAGCAAGTCTGGTTCACAGTCGGGTGTGGAGGGCCAAACGTAGAACGGGAAGCCAGCGCGAGCATCAGTGAGGCGTTGCAGACCTTTTCCATGAAGTGAAACGGTCCTACCGAGAGTGAGCAGGTTGTTCGGCGGCATGAGATAGTCAAGCGCGCACGGAACCATCGGCGCACCCAGTCGTTGCTGCCAACGCATCAGGCGTGGGAGCGAGTTGGTGATGAATGATGGAACTGCGACGAATCGTTTGACACGGGAACTACCCCATTCGCGGATGCGCGGGAACAGCCTCGCCAGTGGAATGCGGGAGTCTGCAGCCTTTCCGGCCTGCAGGATGTGCGGGTCAAACGAGTAGATGACGGCATTGCTCGTGGGTAGATTCAGCGGTTCCAGAAGGTCGTTCACCTTCCGCGCCATCTCTGTCAGGTAATCCAGGCGCGCCTTCCCCTCGCGCCAACCGCCAGCGATTCCGGCGCTCGGATGCGGCGACTTCAACTCGAGGCATACCACCTTCGCCTGTGTCCGCCAACGTTCAGAAAACCCCTCTCGATTCACCAGTTCTGAGAATTGTTCGATACCCGATTCAGCCAGTTCGGTGGCGGTGTTCAACTCCACCCACGCAGATCGATCCTGTAGTTCGGCGGGAGTCTCCTTGAGTTTCGCATCGTGCTGCAGCATTAGTTCGCCATCACTCGACAGGCGCAGGTCGAGTTCCACTCCGTCGAGGTACTCCATTCCATGGATATGGGCCGCGATGCTATTCTCCGGTGGTTGCTCCCAGGCCATGGTGTTCCCTGCTTTCCGGTCGGTAGTTTGGTTCTTGAAGCCGTTCCCGGCAACTTGCTGGGGTGTCAAGTGGCTGGGGGAACTGTATTGAGGCGTCTCAGCAGGTGCGCGGATGGGCG
>CAZUBQ010000025.1:0-25635 GCA_964618995.1 uncultured Candidatus Poseidoniales archaeon
CTTGGCCTTGACCTTGGCCCTGACCTTGGCCCTGACCTTGGCCCTGACCTTGGCCCTGACCTTGGCCTTGACCTTGGCCCTGACCTTCGCCCTGACCTTGGTCCTCAGATTCGCCGCCACCACTGGTGCCGCCGTCTCCGGAGCCTGTCTCAGCATCTTGGTAGTCCGGATCGTAGGCGTCGGGGATACCGTCGCCGTCAGAGTCCGAGTACTCACCGTCGTTCGGGTCGTTCGGGAACGGATCTGTCGAATCCGGTCGGCCGTCACCATCGGTGTCAGCCGAGTTCGGGTTGGTTCCGCGCGCGTACTCCTGGGCGTTGGTTAGACCATCGCCGTCGGGGTCTGCGTTTGCATCGCCAGCCGAGTTGGGGTTGAGGCCATGTGTGACCTCCCACCCATCCGGTAGGCCGTCACCATCAGTGTCAGCCTTCGTCATGTCCGTTCCGTGTTGCTGTTCTTCAGCGTTGGTCAAGCCGTCTCCGTCCCAGTCGGCTCCGCCGTCAGACGGATCCAGAGGGTCGGAACCCTCGCCCATGACGACCGAAGCCGACATCAGAACGAGGAATAGCGCAACCAGCACACTCGTATTTTTCTTGTTCATTTTCTTCTTGTCTCCTTTTTTTTAAAGCACAGAGAACCCGCCGTTCTCTCTCTCCGACCAGCTCCCCGCCTGACGAGGACGGCTGCATCGGGATGTGCGGGTAGTCGAGTGGCGCAGAATGCGTGCGCTGAAGGTCGCTTCAGTCTCAAGGGAAGGACTCAGGCCAAAGCACAGCGATTCGCTGCACTGCGAGGATGTTAGGTCCCCTTCGCACCCGATCTTAAATCCTGATTTTGTCTCCCTTCTTGTCACTTCGACTCACTGCTTTCGTTCAAGGAACCCAATGTTCCCTCTAAACTCCACGACCTCTTGAGACTATTTCAACGATACGATACGCTGCTTCGCCGATTCTAGAGAGGACTCATGGAGTCAAACGACGCATTTCAGCCCTGTGACTGGGGCCTTTGAGGAAGAACCTAACGGGGGTGAACAGAGTGGCGAGGATGAGCACGACAAGGCTCGCGTTGCCCCACAGTGGTGTGCCGTTGAACAAGAAAGCCCACAATGACCATCCGATGATAAGCCAGAACCAGAGCGAGTGCCGGCGAGCGACAGCAGTGAAGCGAGCGCGCATGATCGCATCATCGTAGAGTTGCGGAACCTCATCTGGGGTGACCATCCCCTCCTCAACACCGCAGTTGCCGCACACTAGGTATCTCGGACCATTGCCGCTGATGAACTGGTCCTGCGGGAAACTGCCACGACACACTCTGCAGGTTGGCATCCGCTTCCCTCATTCCGCTCGACCATCGCGGGGCATTTCAACGCTTCTAGCGGAGGGACTGGGGCGCATCGCCAGGAAGTTGTCGAGCACCTTCCAGCCGGCGACGCTGCCAGCTGATTCCGGATGGAACTGAACACCCCAAACGGGGAGCGAGGGGTGACGCAGAGCCATCGGCAGGGTTCCGGTGAGGGAATCATGAGCTGTGACCTCGAGGATCGGTCCCTGAGCAGACAGCACGAGGCTGTGGTAGCGCATCATCACCGCTGGGGACGCGAGACCGGCGAACAGACCGTCCTCGGTGTGCGTTATCTCGGTCGGAACTCCATGCACCGCTCCCAACGGTGAGGGTGAGAGTGGCCAGTCGGCCGCCACACCGATGGCTTGCATCCCAAGGCAGACGCCCAGCAAGGGGAGGGGAATCCCCGTGTGGGTGATGAGTCGACCAGTGAGAGCAATAGAAGCCAATTCCATCGAGAGCGGTGACTGCTCGGGACGTCCGGGTCCCGGGCCGAGTACCAGATGGGTCGGTGAGATGTTGTTGAGCAGGTAGCCGATGTCTTCGGGCACATTGACACCGCGTCCGCATACGACGACGACCTCGGCACCGAGGTCGCAGCACAAGTGGACGATGTTCCACGAGAACGAGTCGAGGTTGTCGATGAACAGCAGTCTGCGAGTTCCCTCGGCGGGCAGCCCCAGAGGTGGATCACCCGCGAACCACTCGATCGGTTCCGCGGGTGCGATGCAGGCGGATTCGACTTCGTCTCTCGCCCTCGCGAGCGCGCGTGTTCTCTCATCTACTGCAGGAACTGGATGAATCTCAGAGGATTCACAGGTGGGAATGTCGATGCAGGGGTCGGTCGACCAGGCGGCTTCCAACAGGCCGCGCGCCTTCCACTTCGCTTCCTCCACCTCACGCTGTGGATCTGACTCGATGACAAGGCCTCCACCCGCCTTCACCCTCGCTCTCCATTCGCCAGCGTCATTCCGTTTCGCCTCCAAGGTGCGGATCAAGATGTTCCACGCCGAGACACCGGTGCGCGGGTCGTGATATCCTAGCGAGCCGGTCCACGCCCGTCGCGGCTCGCCTTCCAATTCATCGATGCTCGCCACTGTTACGGTCTTCGGACATCCAGTGATGCTTCCCCCTGGGAACAACGCCTGCAGCGCGTCCCATCCGTCCAACCCCGGCCTGAGCATGCCTTCCACCTCGCTAACCATGTGCTGCACGTCTGGGAAGGTCTCGATTCGCCAGTCCGACCAACTCACGCTGCCAGACGCGCACACGCGCCCGAGGTCGTTGCGCTCGAGGTCGACGAGCATCATGTGCTCGGACAACTCCTTGCGGCTAGCTGCGAGCGCCCGTCGCTGGCGAGCATCCTCCTCGGGAGTTCGACCGCGGGGACAGGTTCCCTTGATCGGTCGTGTGGAAAGTCGTCCTTCACTCTGCGACAGCAGCAGTTCCGGACTTGAGGAGGCGAGCGCACAGCCGAGGTCCGGAGCGTGCAGCCAACCGGAGAAGGGTGCCGGGTTGCGCACGGCGAGCGCCTCGAACACACGCCAAGGTGAGTCGATGCTCCCCTCCCATGCTCGCCCGTAGTTCAGTTGGTAGAGCAATCCCTGCTCTATGCAGGAATGCACGGTGCGCACCGCCGACGCATGCTCCTCATCGGTGATGGTGGAGGTCGGCGCGGGAAGAGGGATGGTGGTTGACGCGGCGACAGATGCCGAATGAGGGCAGCCATCCTCGAGCCAGGCTTCGACGCAAGCGATTGTCTGCTGCGCCCATTCATCGTCATCCAGACATGCGAGCGTCAGGCTGCCAGCATGGCGGTCGTGCACCAGCCAGCGATCACAGCGGTAGAGCAGTCCGAGCAGGTCGCGTGGGAGTGGAAGGTTGCGCAGTCGCACCGGTTCGGTCCACTGGACAAGATCGTATGTGAGCAGCCCAGCCAGATTGCCGGGCAGCAACCCCAACCCCACATCCCTCGATTCCACATCGGGTGATAGTCCCCCGAGCGGACGCAGCGAGTCAGAGAGATTCTCGCCGCGCACCTCGAATCGATGCACCCAGCGGCTGTTCTCCCATGATTCAACCACCCATACACAATCGCTCTCGGGCAATCCCAAGGTCACCTCCCCCACGAGTGCTGAGGTGGTGGAAATGAGTGGGGGCTGCTCAGAGCGAGCGGGTTGGCGACAAACCGCGCGAAGGGTCGGTGGTCCAGCCAGAGCGCTGATGCCTGCCAGGTCGGACAGCGGACCTCCTGAGAGCAACAGCAACTCATCGGGGGCCCCATGCAGCGTTGACTCGCCCCACAACCCGGCCGAGCGTAGGCGATTGGCGAGGCCGAGCAGCAGTAACTCGTCATCAGCGAAAGGCCATCTGCGGATGATCACGATTCGCCCTCCAGGTCGACCCACCCGTCTTTGAGGGCGCGCTGATGAAGATTGGCGCACAGGCTGCGGAAGTCGTCATCGCCCTCGACCCCCACCGGCTCACCGTCGAGAGAGGTCATGGTGGCCACACCGATGCCGGTTCCGAGCAGCAGCACCTCGCGCGCCCTGACGAGCATGGTGGCGGTGATTCTCCCCGAATGCACGGGTATGCCCTCAGCAGCTAGTCCGGGAAGGATGCTTTCGAGGCTGATTGAGCGCAGTCCACCCAATCCGGGGTCGGGAAACCAAGCGCTGCCGTCATAATCGAGCAGCAGGAGAGTCGCACGATCGGCGTCGACCACCGCTTCGTCGTCGATGAGAAGCGCCACATCTGCACCAGCAGACACCGCGGCCCGCCTGGCCACCATGTACGGCTCCCAATCACCATGCTTTGTTCCAGTATAGTCATCCGACCAACGTGGGGCCTCGTGAGTGATACCAGTTAATCCAACAACATCGTATTCTGTCGCTGGGCGTGATTCAGTTGTCCAAACTCCCGTAGCAGCCAGATTCAGACAAACGAGAGTGTTTGAATCGTGTGGCATATTGGCGACAAGGGTCTGTTTTGCTGCCACATGTGCATCGTCGGGCCAAATGATTCCGAGACGACCCGCGTGCTCCTGCATCCTGTCAAGGTGCGCATCGAGGTACGCCACCCGCCAACCATCGGTTCGCATGGTGGTGAACACCAGATCCTGCGGCTTACCGTCACCCTCGCCCACGCACTCACCCGACGGCTCCAAAGGAGCCGGAGCCATCAATGCTCAGTCGCGGTCTTCTAGAATCCTGTTCCGTATTCACAGGAGATCGTCGATGAGCGAGTCGAGGTCGTCGTCCTCATCGCCGCCTTTGCGCGGTTCATCGAACAGGTCGGAGGCGAGGTCGGCGAGACGAGCGCTGGCATCCGTGGGCGCGGGGGCGCGAGCAGGAGTGGGGGGGGATGCGGATGCCTCCCGTTCTTCTGCATGGATGGCGGAGGCAGCCGGCATGAGCGTGCCCTCAAGATCCACATCTAGATCAGTTGGAGCATTGAGCGGCTCGCTCGTGTCACCCCAACTCCCGTCGTCCCTGTCTTGGGGGAGACCCCATGCCCCGGTGACCAGTTCCCATGCCTGGTTGTCCCGCCGATTGCTTCGGACACGTACCATCATGAAGATAATCGACATGATAGCTAGCATCAGCAGCACCGAGAGTACGTTGTTGAGAGTCAACAGGTCGCCGATGCCCGCGGTCGCTTCGTTGGTACCGGGGTCATCCTCCTCACTCACTGTCGAATCGAATGCCTTGATTTCCTTCGAGCGCACGGCGTGCTTCCAGTTCTCTCCGTCGAAGGCCACCACCGCGATGTACCACTCAGTCGAGTTATCGAATGGCACATCCTGTTGCCACTCGTCGAGTTCCCAGAATGAACCGACTATACCCGCCTTCAGCAGGGCGGCCTCTCCAGTCATCTCGAAGCGCTCCTCACTGACGTAGATGCGATAACCGCGAATGTCGGTACCGGTGAGCGGTACCCATTCGACCTCGATGCTCTCACCATGCTTGCTCCAGATGGCGCTGAAATCGACATCGGGCAGATGCGCTCCTGGATCTTCATCAGAGTTGTCGACTGCTCTGCCGTTGCCGACGTTCAACTGATCTCGGTGAGCGTTGCCGCTCGAGTCGACTGGAACGATGGCCACGTAGACCGGGATTCCGGACATGATCGTCTGGCCATCTGAGAGGTTGGTGAGCATGAAGGGCTGCTGCACGTCCCTGCCGATTACCATCGCCGGTTGGCGTGGGCCTGTGCTGGTGAACTTGATGATGTCCGCATACACCTCGTAGTGGTCGAGGTCGCTGGCGCCGCTCGGAGTGAACTTAACGTAGACAGCCGTACCGTTGTCATCAGGGAAATCGGTCACCTCGGGGGTCTCGAGTCGGTCCGGTGGAACGATGTCATCGCGGTTGTCAATCGGTGTGACCACCACCGACGGCAAGTGGGTGAGGAAAGCAGAATCGAGCAGGTCGTGGACGGTGACCGTCACATACAGGGGAACGTCGGGACGAATGACTCCGGGAGTACCGTTGACGGCCGAATCACCGCCGTAGATGGCGGTAGTGATCGTGACGTCGACGCGCATTGAGCTGCCATCGATGGAGTACTGCCTGTCGAGCACCGTGGCGCCGCAGGCGGCCAAGTCGTTGCGGCAGTTAGGATAGATTGCCGTGAGGTCGTCCACCGGATGGTCAGAGGCCCATACCACGTAGTAGCCGAAGTCCATCACCTCACTCGCATCCCACCCGACATCAACTGCCCTCCCATCGTCATCAGGGTGGTCCCAGGCGCTCAGGTTCTGCAGCCGCGGGGGTGGGTCGGAACCGAACATGTTCCGTTCGGGACTCGCCTGCACTATGGTGACATTGACTAGGTCGCCGTTGCCCCATACGTCAAAGGCCACGACAGTAATCCAGTAGAGCACGTTGTCCTCAAGGGCAAGGCCGCCCCAGTCGGAGATATTCGCCATGCTGCTCTCACAGTCAGCCACAATGGTCGAGTTGAGGAAGTCGAGTGCGTCGGCGGGTGGCTGGGTGTCATCCTCGTCAGCGCTGACCGGACGAGCCATGACCGCATGCCAAGCGCAGTCTGATTCGTTGTTCGGTGTCCATTCCACAGTGATCATGCCGCCCTCGTCGTCGGGGGTATCGTACGCCTTGATGTCCTCCACCGGTGCTGGTGGTATGCCGTCATCTACTCCTCCTGTGGGAACCACTGGTCCAACGATGGTGGCGTTCGCCGGGTCGTGTTGTCCTGTCTCATCTACACAGGTGAGAGCCACCCAGTAGACCCTGCCTCGCTCAAGTCGGAGCACTGTGCTGTTCGAATCCTTGTGTACATCGGAACCCTGTTGCGGCAATCCAATGGCGTCGGTGATCTCTGTCCGCACAGCCCAGATGCGAGTGCCGGCGTGGTCGAGCGCGCTGCACTCCTCCCACTCGACGTAGAGGTCACCGTCCTCGCCCCCATCAGCTGGGCCAGCATTAGCCCAAGCAGGAGGTGCAGGGACCTCGTCGGAGGCCTGTGCTGGTCCAATGATGTCAGACGGTTGACCCAGAGATCCGTCAGCATACTCCTGCACGACTATGCCATGGATATCATCGCCATCGATGATTGGCTGACCTTCGGCGGTGGCGATGTCCGCCATAGTCACGGTCCACACTGGGATACGCGCGTCGTACGTGGCTGACATCAGTTCGAAGGGCGTTGGTGGCGTAGTCCAGTTGCCCACCTTGAGGTAGATGCGATAGGCGGCCCACCCATGGTCGCTGCTAGGAGTCCACTCAGCAGTAAGCACGCCTCCGCCGTCATCAGGACGGTCGAACAGGTCAAGCAGCGCGACCGGACTCTCAGAGCGGGTCCAATCGTAGGTGAAGCGGATTTCAATCGAGCCATTGAGCGGGCTCTGGAGTTGGATGTGCATGTCCCTCCCAGCGGGAGTAAGCGCTCCTCGGCGGGCGGCGAGGACGAAGTCTGCGGCAAGAGTGGGACTGAGTTCCGTCAGGTTCCAGGTGCCGCTGTAGTTGAGGTTGTGCGATGAGACCCAAACCGCCGCTCCGGTGACCGGGCTGGACATGGTCAAGGACAGTTGATGCAGAGGAATGGATCCTGGGGAGGCGCCGCCAGCCTGCAGCGAGGTTGTGACGTTGTCAGATGCAGAGATGAGTTGCGTCCACTGGCCCGGACGAGTCGAACTCGTGATATCGGCACTGAAGCCAGAGAATGTCACGGTGAGGGGATCGGCGCGACGCATCGACTCCCGATCGAGTTCAATGAACGCTGGCCATGCTGTCCAGCCGTGCAGGCCGTCGCCCGCGGTTGCCCACATACCGGTCGAACCGACCCATGCGGACGTGGTTCCGGTGAGTACCTCAGAGCCGACCACGGCGTGCTGGGGCCCCTGCACATCGATGCGATCGATGCCTGCGGGGGTCACCGCCACGAGAGTGCGGCCATCGCTCACGAGTTTTCGAACCGGCCAAGCGAGCAGCATCCACGAGGAACTGCCAGCCTCCATCGTCGAGGTGCCAGCGTTCCAGTGCATCAGCGGCTCCTCGCTGGTGGCGATGTGCACACCCCACCAGTCGGCGGAGATGGCCCTGACATCGTTGCTGGGCAACATGTCGACCTGCAGTTGCTGAATCACCTGCAACGTGGATAACTCAAGGGCGCTCGCACCGGGACGGGTTGAACCTTCACCGTTGTGCGACAGGTAGAGTGCGGCGGGCAGCGTCACCGAGGAGTTGCCGGAAGTGATAGTGACCGGCGGCGCCAACGCGATTCCTGACACCCGGTTGCCGAGCAATCCAGAACTACGGTCAATTGTACCTGTGACACTCAGATTCGCCACGTCGAAACGTACCAATCCCAATGGAGTTCCCAGCCACAATTCGCCTCCTTGGTTCCAGAGATGCTCAATCGTGCCTGACGGAAGACCATCCATGGTGGTAATTGGGTCATCCCACGCTTGTGATGTGAGATTCCAAACGCCGAGTCCTCCCCAAGTGGCCACCCAGATTCGGTTGTCGTAGAGTAGGAAGTCGCGCACGATGTTGCTCGGCAAGCCCGCGAGTAACTTTCCGTGCTCCCATGAATTGGTTGTCTTGTTGAACACCTGCACACCCGCGGCGGTCCAACTGGTGCCCATCAGGCCGACCACGATATCAGACCCGTCCATCCACAAGCCATCCATCTGGCCATGCAGCGCGGCGGGCGTGGTTTGCCAGGTACCGGTGGTGAGATCGATGCGCCACAATCCACCACCAGCCGTGGAAACCCAGATGTCATTGCCATCGAGCAGCATCTCGACGAGATAGTCGCCGGCGAGGCTCCACGCTTGCTGCCACTCAATGTCACCACTGGAAAGCAGCACCCCATGCAGCACGGATGAGCCGTACCACGTGCCGTCACCATTGGCCATGGCAACGTAGACGTCGTTGCCCGAATGAATCACCTCGAGCACGCGCCCGGAAGGCAGCCCGGCGAGCACATCCATCTCCCCTGGCAGCAGTCCGCTGGCGTTGAACAGGTCGACCCGATTGAATCCGGTGGCTGCTCCAGGTCGACCGATTACCCATTCCACGAAACCGGGGCTGGTGGCCGGACGGACCTCGAGGCTGGCCGCCTCGAATCCCCAGTCTATGACCGCACCGCCTCCGACGGAGACACCGCTCGTGGGGATGCGGCTGATTCCCCCTGCACCACCATCACCGGTGACATGTGATATCATCAGGGCCCCACCGGCCCAGCCCATGCCGTCGGGGAAGACCGGATCAGGCGAGATGCCGTTGACAGTCTCAGAGAGCGTGGGAAGGTACTGGTTGCGCGCGTACGTGTAGCGGGATATGCCAACATCATCCTCATCGAAGCCGATGTAGAGGACGCCGGCGGTCTCGTCGCAGGCGAGCCCGTGGACATCATCGTCAGCGAGCCCTTGGTTTCCTTGACCGCCACTCCCTTGGGTGAACGCAGTATGCCATTGGTTGTTGGAAAGGTCGTAACGCGCCACCCCACCCTGTGTGCCGAAGCCTGAGTAGCGAGCCATTCCTACATGCAGGGTGTCACGACACACCTCGAAGGAGAAGCCGAATCCCTGGGGAATGTTGCTGTTGGTACCACCAGCCTGCCAACTGTCCCACTGGCCGGTGGTTCCATTGAGCTGGAAGATACGGCTGTTGCGGTTGAAGCCGCCATCAGTCATGGATGCATACCAGAGATCATCTCCGACCACCGTCATCGCATAGATCGTATCCTCAGAGTTTGACGGCAGACCGCTGCCCGGCGTCCACGATGAAAGCCAGGTGTCGTTGACTGCGTTGTAGCGGGCGATTCCATCAACGGTGGCGAACATCACCAGACCGTCGTAGGTGACGACGTTTCGTATCGGCCCCTCAAGCGTGTTCTCGTCCCACTCGTTGAGCAAGGTGCCGTTCCAAGCGATGCGCCGATGCACATTCTCGCCGTAGTGCACGTAGAGGTCACATGCCGATGTGTTCAATGGCGCGCACTCGCCCGCGTAGCGGGCTGTCACACGAGATACCGGACCGGTAGGTTCGATGTTGGACGCCCAGGTGGAGTTCCAGTGGTCCCAACGTGCGATTATCCCCTCACCGCCAATCCACCACTGCGATGGCATCGTGCCGACCCAGAGGTGGCCATCAGAGCCAATCCCAGCACCATAGACGAGCGCACTTGAACCGAGCGCGTCATCGGCGTCGATTGTCGAGCGGCCGGTGAAGTTGACGATATCGTAGCGGTAGATGTTGTCATTCGACTGCGTGTTAGTTCGTTCTTGAGTGTAGTACATCGTGTCGCCGATAATCACCAGTTCCGCTGGGTCACGAGACGGTACAGTGGCGACACCTCCATTCGATCCCTTGTCCCACTCCACCTCCAGACTCTCGTTGTCGAGGTCAATTAGGCTGAGCCCGAAATCGCCGCCCACCCAGATCTGGTGCGGGACGAGCGCCGGAATGAGTGCCGTGATGCCTTCTGAGGACAACAGACCGTTGCTGTGGTCGGAATCCCAAGTGTTGAGCCACTCATCCGTCGTCATGTCGTAGCGAGCGATGCCCACTCCATCCAGACCCACATAGGCGACATCGTCGAAGAGGTAGGTCTTGGCATTCCAAGTCTGCTCACCCGCCTCCCAAGTGTCGAGCACGGTGTCGTTGGTAACGTCGATGATTCCTGCGCCGTAGTTGGTACCAGCCATCAGGATGCCCGGCAGGATGAGGTTGACTCCGTACACCCATGAGGAGGGAAGACCTGGATTGGAGTAGTAGTTCCAGCAGTCCTCGCGGTTGAGCGTCGCCAGAGAGTACTGGCAGGCTCCAGCGTTGGTGCCGGCGTAGAGGTATGAAGAATCAGAATCGAAGTCGTAGAAATCCGTCGGTTGCCATCCCTGGCCGGTTGGTCGGATGTGCGACCATGTACTACCATCGTAACGATCGGCCCCCTCGCTGGTACCAACCCACAGGTCTCCTTGGGTGTCGATGTGCAGAGAGTATACTTCGTTGGAAGAGATGGTGACGCCTCCGCGCGTGAATCGGTAGGTATCTGTCAGTTCGCCGGTGAGCCGATCGTACACTAGCACGCCGTAACCGAACATACCCAACCAGATGGTGGCTCCATCGGATTCCACGGGCATGTATGGAACGTTGTCCATACCTGTTGAGCGCCAAGACGAGAGTAGGGTGTCGTTACCCAGATCTAGTCGCAGCACTCCCATGTTGGCCGAGGCGAAGTAGGCGATGCCAGCGAGCGTGGCGACTCCCCTGATGTTATTCGAGAATGCATCCGAGCGCTGGGGATCCCAGACGCTGGTGACGTTGCCGCTGGAGACATCGATGATGCTGGCACCGGAATTAGGGTGAGTGGCGACGAGCAGATTGCTGCTTGCATCCCAAGCGAGGTCGGTGATGAAGTCATTATTCAGGCCGCTGTGGGTATTCCACTGAGTCGTGAGTGTGCCGTTGCTGGCATCATACTCCTCGATTCCTGCATCGGCGGTGCCCACCCATACACTGGTTCCGTCGGACGCCAAGGCGACGTTCTGCACGTTGTTGACAATCGGGTCAAGCCAGCGGTTGATGCTCCGGTCGAAGCGGTCGATGAGCTCATTGCTGGCAATCCAGACGATTCCACTCACCTCGATGACCTCGTTCATTTGATCTGAAGTAGGTCCGCTGGCAAACAACGCGGTACCTGAGTGCAATGGTGGGTTTCCTGGCACGATACGCGCCATCTGTCCGCTGCCGTCGTTTACGAACACCGTATCTACAGACGGCGAACGGGCGCCTCCTGCCGGCCAAGCAACGAGGTCGAGGCCTTCGAAAGGCAGTCCTAGAGAGGCGAGCGTCTTGCTGCTGGTGAACGCCCCCATCGTGGTGTTGTAGTGGTGCAGCGTGTCGCCGACGAGGATGTGCAGCCAGCCCGCGCCGGTAGCCATGCCACGCACTTCGTTTGAGGCAAGCCAGTTGGCATCGGTCCAGGTGGCAAGCCACGAGCCGGTAGATATCGACTGTCGAGCGATGCCGGCGCCATCCATGGCAATCATCAGCACGCCATTGACCTCAAGCAACTGATTGACATCGTCGCTTGGAAGATGGTTCTGAGTGTCCCATGCAGACTTCCATTGACTGTTGGTGAGGTCCAAGCGCATTACTCCGCCTCCGAGTGTGGCGAGCAGCATGTCGCTGCCCACCTCGAGCATGTCGGTCACCTCGTCGGAACCAGCCGACGGATTGAGTGCATCAGTCCAGCCACCCGCTCCGTAACTGAACAACTCGCTGACCGTTGTTCCGGCCCACAACGTCCCAGAGGAATCGAGTTCCAACGCGCCTGCTACGGCGCCTCCCGGTAGTGAGGGTAGTGGGAGCAATTCGGATGAGTCGGACAACGCCCAGACGCGGAAGCCGCCGTCATCTGTCGCCACGACCAAGCGGTCGTTGGCAGCGTCCAATACGAGCGCGGTGGTGGCCACATCCTCATCGAGCTCGATGACCATGGGGTTGTTGTTCGCATCGAGTTGTAGCAGTGAATCCCCCACAGCGACATACAAGCGGCCGTCATCGGGATGTACCGCGCTGGCGGTCACATCGAGCGTGATGGGAGAGAAAGTGATCAGCGGATCCACCGGTCGCAACGCCTCGATGACCAGATCGGTAACCTCGGCACCGCCAGGAACCAGCCACGAAGCACCGGTGTTGGCGTTAGGGGAGAGCCTCGATGAATGCGGGTCAGGACCTAGGAGATCGTTCTGCTGGCCGAAGCCGCCGAGTCCGCGCCAGTCCATGATGGCCGTCTGCGTGTCGACGAACGACAATTGGGGCTGTTCCGCCCACAGATCATTAGCGCCGTCGGTGCGCACCTCGAATGAGATGTTGTCCAGCAGCGCTCCAGGAGCGAGCAGGTGATGCATGTCAGCGATTGCCATCTGTCCCGTAGCCGGATCGGCGCCGGTCGCATCGAGTCGAATCCACCCGGTGTCGTTGTGACCACCCGAACCCCATTCTGTCACTGTGGACCCTTGTGCTTGGGCCGGGAATGCCATCGGTGTCCACGATGCTAGCAGCATCAGCGTCACCAGCAGAACGCTGCGAGCGTGAATGGCGTTCACAGAACGCCTTGACGAACCCGCATCCATGACCGATACGCTTGCTCAAGTGCTTATGAATAAAGTGGGTGGATGTACGCGATGTATCCTACGGATACCTTGCGATTTATTCACCTTGGTAACACTGTTTGGCCGTTTTGATGAAAGGGGAACGCACATATTGGAGGGGGTCGGCCGAAAGAACGGAGCCGGTGACTACACCGATGAGCAAGGACGACCAATTGCGCAGAGACTCGCTTGCATACCACGCATCTCACCCGTATGGGAAGGTGCGCACGGTACCGACGAAACCGCACGCCACCCAGAGGGACCTCTCGCTCGCCTACTCCCCTGGGGTCGCCTACCCCTGTCTTGAGATCGAGAAATGGCCCGAGAACGCCTACAAGTACACCGCCAAGGGAAACCTCGTCGCCGTCATCTCGAATGGTACCGCGGTGCTTGGCCTTGGAGACATCGGGGCGCTGGCAAGCAAGCCGGTGATGGAAGGAAAGGGGCTGCTGTTCAAGGCGTTCGCCGACATCGATGTGTTCGACATCGAGCTGGACGCGAAGGACGTTGACTCGTTCGTCGAGACCGTCAAGAGAATCGCTCCCACTTTTGGAGGTATCAACCTGGAGGACATCGCCGCCCCGGAGTGCTTCGAGATCGAACGCAGGCTGGTCGACGAGTTGGACATCCCGGTGATGCACGATGACCAGCACGGGACCGCCATCATCTCGGGTGCCGCCCTGCTCAACGGGCTGGAAGTTGTTGACAAGAAAATCGAGGATGTCAAGGTCGCCGTATCGGGCGCCGGCGCGTCCGCATTGTCGTGTGCTGAGCACTGGCTGCTGCTGGGCGTGCGCCCGGAGAACATGCTGCTGGTCGACTCCAAGGGAATCATCACCGAGGCGCGACGCGACGCCGAGGACATCAACGAGTACAAGGCGCGCTTCGCGAGCGATGTCGACGACGGGGACCTTGCAGACGCGATGAAGGGGGCAGATGTGTTCCTCGGCCTGTCGGCCGGCGACATCGTGAGCACCGACATGCTGCGCGGCATGGCGGAACGACCGCTCGTGTTCGCGCTGGCGAACCCCGACCCGGAGATCATGCCGGACGTAGCGAAGGCCGCCCGGCCGGATGCCATCGTTGCGAGCGGCCGCTCCGACTTCGCCAACCAGGTGAACAACGTGCTCGGCTTCCCGTACATCTTCCGCGGCGCGCTTGACTGCATGGCCAAGGGAATCACGCCTGGAATGAAGATGGCCGCCACCAAGGCGCTGGCTGACCTCACCAAGGAACCGGTTCCCGACAGCGTAACACAGGCATATGGACTCGACATCATCCAGTTCGGTGAGGAGTACATCATCCCGAAGCCGTTCGACCGGCGGGTGCTCGTGTGGGTTGCATCAGCAGTGGCGGAAGCAGCCGTGGCGGAGGGAATGGCGGGCATCGAGAGCAGTGAATTCAGCGTCGAGGAATACCGTGAGGAACTGGAGTCGCGACTCGGGCTCACCCACACCGTCATGCGCAGCGTGATCAACCGCGCCAAGTCGGATGTCAAACGCATCGTATTCCCTGAGGGTGACCACCCATCGGTCATCCGTGCCGCCCACGTGCTAATTCAGGAGGGTATCT
The DNA here is from genome assembly GCA_964618995.1 of uncultured Candidatus Poseidoniales archaeon. Lineage (GTDB taxonomy): Archaea > Thermoplasmatota > Poseidoniia > Poseidoniales > Thalassarchaeaceae > JAKUTA01. The sequence goes on from CAZUBQ010000025.1 coordinate 14,540, forward strand.
GCAAGCCAATCCTCCTAGGATATGAGGACCGCATCCAGCGCCGCAAGGAGGAGTTGGGTTTGGATTTCGAATGCGAGTGCGTCGACATCCTACAGGATCCCCGACGCAAAGGAGTCTACATGGAGGAACTGGCCGAGAGGCGGGCACGCAAGGGTGTGACGCTGTACGATGCCGAGCGGCTGCTGAAGTCACGCATGTACTTCGGCGCGGCGATGGTGCAGAACGGAGATGCGGACGGCTTCGTAGGTGGGTTGAGCCGCGCCTACCCAGCCATCCTCAGGCCGTGCCTTGAGGTGATTGGCACCGACCCGAACGCTCACCGGTTGGTGGGGATGTACATGATGGCCGTCAAGGGACGACTCCTGTTCATCGGCGATGCGACCGTGAACATCTACCCGGACACGCGTACGCTGGCGGAGATAGCAGTTCAGACTGCGCGCGTGGCGCGCAGGTTCGGCGTGCTACCGCGAGTCGCGATGCTCTCATTCTCCAACTTCGGCTCCAGTCGTGAGATGCGCTCGAACAGGGTCGAGGAGGCAGTCGCACTAGCCCGTGAACTGGACCCGAGCCTCATCATCGATGGACCGATGCAGGCGGACACTGCGCTCGTTTCTGACATCCAAGAGCAATTTCCGTTCATGAAATTCACAGGTCCAGCGAACGTGTTGGTCTGTCCCAATCTGGCTGCGGCGAACATTTCCTACAAGCTGCTCGACCACCTCGGTGATGCGGAGATGACCGGGCCAATCCTCGAAGGGACGGCCAAGCCGGTGCAGGTGCTGCAGCAGGGCGACGGTGTGCGCGAAGTGGTCAACATGGCCGCCATCTGCGCGCTCGACGCCCAACGGCACGCCCAAGAAACCCTGTGAGCACTCTTGTCATAGCATGGCTCTGGCCGTTGCGGCAATCATTGATACCCCGGCTACTCAAGCGGCATCCGGTGGTCCACTGGTGGATGGCAAGGATACTTTGAATCCCGATGATGAACTCCTGCTCCAAGGACTGTTCGTTCGCATCTGGCGTCACCTGAAGGTGCAGTCGGCCGACGACGAGCCGCTGACCAAGGCGACCGCTCCCGACAAGTTGCTGAAACAACTAGATCTGGCGGTGTCGCGCCATGGAGTCGACCCCGATGCTCTTCTACGCTTGATCGATGTCTATCTCGAAGAGTCAGTGCGCACCCGCAACCCTCGCTACATGCAATCGCTGTGGGGTAACACACTCATCACCGGGCTCGCCGGGGACATTATCGCTTCACTGACGAACACCTCGATGCACACCTACGAGATCTCTCCCATGGCCACCCTGATCGAGCAGGAGATGGTGCAGACGATGGCGCGTATGGCCGGCTTCGACTCCGGTGAAGGGGTGTTCACCAGTGGAGGGTCCAAAGGCAACCTCTACGGATTGCTGTGCGCGCGTGACTGGAAACTTCCGGGGGTCCAGCATGATGGTCTGTCTGGCAGAACTCTTGTGGCGTTCGTCTCCGACGAATCACACTACTCGGTGAAGATGGCCATCAACGTGCTCGGTATCGGGCTAGACCACCTGATTGCCATTCCCTGCGACTCTGATGGACGGATGGACGTCGATGTTCTCAGTCAGGAAATCAACAACCAGCAACGCGCTGGGCGAACCCCGTTCTGTGTCATGGCCACCTCCGGCACCACCGTTCGCGGTGCCTTCGACCCGCTGCGTGAGATTGCCGAGGTGTGTGCACGCGAGTACCTCTGGCTGCACGTCGACGCCGCCTGGGGGGGTGCCGCGCTGCTCTCACCGAAACACCGCTCTCTGCTGGCGGGCATCGAACTCGCTGACTCGCTCTGCTGGGACCCGCACAAACTGATGGGTATGCCGATCTCCTGCTCGGTGTTCTTGGCGCGCAAAGCCAACACACTCGCCCGTGTGTGCGCCCACGGTGATGAGGCAGACTACCTGTTCCATGAGAAGAATGCCAGCGTCGACAGAGGGCGCATCAGCCTCCAGTGCGGTCGGCGTGTCGATGCACTGAAACTGTGGCTGGCGTGGAAGTCGCTCGGCCACTCAGGATGGCAGAAACGGGTGGACCGCTGCATGGAAACAGCAGCGGAACTCGAGGCGAAGGTTCGCTCCAACGCACGTCTGATACTGATGTCCGAGAGGCAGTTCACCAATGTCTGCCTGCGCTACGAGCCCGCCGATTCCGACGGCGTGGACCTCGACGCGCTGAACTCCAGCATCCACCAACGCATCTCCACAGGTGGGCGCTTCATGGTCACCAAGGCGGTACTCGACGGACAGGTGATCATCCGGCCGGTAATCGCCAATCCCGATGTCGACGGGGCGATGCTCGACGAGTTGCTGGCGGAGATCGTGCGGCACGGTGACGAACTGAGCGGTTCCTGATCACCCGCGGTGGTAGGGCGAACCGCGCTCGATCTCTGACGCTCTGTAGAGTTGCTCGAGCAGCAGCAGCGCCGCCAGTTCGTAGGTCAAGGTGAGCGGTCCTAGTGAAAGCGTGTCATGGGCCGCCGCAGCCTTGCGAGTGAAGCCTTCTACCGGACCGACGGCAAGGTGAACCGTGTCACTGCCCAATTTCCACTCCTTCCAACGCTCACACAGCCACTCAGTAGAGCCGGATTCACCCTCTTCGTCCAACAGCAGCAACCTTCCGGCGTCAGCCTGACGATTGATTCGTTCGAGGTACTCGTCATGGCTGAGTTTGCCCGCGTGCTGCACCAGCCGCACTCCGCGACCGTCCAGTCGCTCGGCGTACATCTCGATCAGGTCCGCACAACCACGCTCTCGCGCTCGGCCATGCGTGTGTACGACGACTCGACCCATCGGCGGTTGCAGAGGGTGTAAGGGCATCAGGGTTACGCGGTCGTGATGAGGGCGAAGTCTCAAGGCGAACGGGCATCGAAGGGGGAGCGATGGGGTGGTGGCCGTTCAAGCGCAGCAAGCGCAGCAAGCGCATCATCGCCAGCGACCCGCACATGCGCGGAGCCAGGCTCTGGCTTCAGGAACTCCAAGAGGAGTGTGAGCGGAACTTCGACAACCATGCCGAGGGACAGCGAATCGTGCGCCATCTACAGGTCGAATGGACAGAAGCGCATTCCGAGCAGGAAGTCAGCGACGAACTTCTCGAAGGGTTGGACCGTAGGGCTTTCCGGCTGCTGCGCGCTGACGCAGAAGCCTGGCTGCGCTGGCTCGACGACGAGGAATTCTGGAGTCCTGGCTGGCGTGGGGACGACGTCGAGCCAGCAGCCGACTGACGCGCAGAGGGGTTCATTTCCTCCCCGCGATGCCGATAGGGTGGGGTGAGGGTCTGCTTAGCTGGACGATGCTGTTCGCGCTCATCGGAGGTGTGCTGCTGTGGTACAGCAAGCAGCAACCGTTTCCCGAGATATCAGGGCTGCACGGACGAGGGTGGCTGCTCCTCGCCGGGCTGCTGCTCATCGGCGAGCAGGCACCGACACAGACAACTAATCTGAACGAGGTGGGCGCGCTGCTGGCCTGCGGGCTCGGTGGAGTAGGAGTGCTCGCCGGCGTGCGCCACATGTCCGTGACCCAGCGCGATGTGGTGGTGGCACCACTCTCAGGCCTGTTGCTCTGCTTCGGCGCCATCGCGATGCTCGCATCCGGCTGGCAGCAGTTCACGGAAGCAGAGCAACTCGGCGCGTTCGTGCTCGCCACGTTGCTGGTACTCGGAGAGATCTACCTGTTCTTCCGCGGAATGATTGTCGGCACCACCGGACGCATGTGGTCCGCAGCCGGTATGCGCCAACTCGAGCGAGGGCTGCTGCACGGCCCGCCCGGAGCAATCGCTTGCTTTGATCGCTCATGGGACGCTGAGAACGAATACATCGATGCGATGAGCCATGCGGCGCTGGTGCGCATTCACGCACACCTTGGGAATCGTGAACTGCAGCGGACACACCGTGAACGATTGGCTCGACTAGGTGGGGAGGAGGCCGTAGACAGCACGTGGCTCAAAGAGGTCGAGAAACGGCTCAGGAAGCTCGCACCCACGAGTGATGAATCGGAATGAACGGTATACCAGATTCCGTAATTCGGCGAATAATTGGGTATACCCCATGGGGGTATCATGGGGAGATTCAAATACTCTGCATGCGGATTTACTCTTGATGATAGCAATCAAGAATAAGGTCGGAAAGTCCGGTCTTTCCTTCTGCTGGGCCCTTGTGATGGCCTGGCTCGGGGCCAACTTCCTCTCGCAAATCGTCTACATCATCAACTATGGGATGCCTTACGACGGTACGGCGATGCTGCTGCAACTGGGTGGATGGTATTGGACAGTCGTGCTGATTGAGGTGCTGTTCTGGATCATGTTCGGCACTCTCCTCCTGCAGAAAGTTCGCTCGCGCGGTAATCAACAGCCCGCCGCCAGCCTCGCCTGAGTGGTCCATCGCCGGTTTTCTACCCTCCCTGAACTTGATAGCCACGAAGGGTGGAGCACTCTCTACGGGGCTGTGCGATGGTTCGTATCACGAAGGTGCACACCGGCGTTGGTGACGGTGGGATGACCAGACATTTGGATGGCACTGAGGTGGCTAAGAGCGATGTGCGCCTCAATCTCGTTGGCACCATCGACGAACTGAACTGCGTTGTCGGCGTGGTTCGCATGGAATTAGATAGATTCTCGGCTGTGGCAGCCGACGGAGGGCATCGGGCTACAGTCTCCCAAGTCAAGAACACCCTGCTACCTCGCTTAGCGAGACTGCAGCAGGAGTTGTTCGACCTCGGGGCGGAATGCTCCGCTCACCCCGAGCGTATACCTGAGGGCATGCGCCTGCTCCCCGAATCGGCCGCGGAGGAACTGATCACCGAGATGGATGAGTGGTTGGAGGAGGTCGAACCGCTGTCATCGTTCATCCTACCCACCGGCTCTCCCCCAGTAGCTCAGTTGCATATGGCGCGAGTGGTTACACGCAGGATGGAGCGATGCCTAGCCGCGTTGGTCGATGCGGAGGGGGATGACGCTGTCAGGCCATTCGCACTCTCCTACGTCAATCGGTTGTCGGACTGGTTCTTCGTGCTCGCCCGCTGGGTGTGTGCAATCATCGGTGAGGCGGAGACGTTGTGGGAGCCCATCGGTCGGCGTGAACCAGAGTGAGCCCTTACGCTCCCTCAAGCGCAGCACGGGCAGCAGCCAGCACGTTGCGGGAGTTGTCGAACGTCAACTGCTCTGCAGCCTCATCCCATGAGAGCCAGAGATGACCGGTATGCTCGTGAGAGAGAGTCACGACGACGGTATCGGTCTGTGCGACGTACCAGAACACCTGCTTGCGCACCTCTCTACCCTTGCGCGCGAACACATACTCGGTGCGCATCTCGAAGCCCGACACGATGCGAACGTCCTCGATGCCGGTCTCCTCACGCAACTCCCTACGCGCAGTCTGCTGATACGAGCCGTCCTCCTCCTCATAATGGCCTTTGACGAAACCCCAGTGCCCCTGCGGATACTGCAACAACAGCACACAGTCGTGGTTCACCAGCACGAAGCCGCATGAGGTCTCCATCGTGTTCCCATACCGACTCGAACGTTATCAGTTCCGTGACGGCCCTGTCAGTGGCAACGCTACACCTATGCGTGAAGTCAAATCAGCCGCGGCTCGATGGCACCCCACACCTTGCTCGACAGATTGGACATCAGGCGCATCGTCGCTGACGGTGACCTCGATGGTCTCGTGGCTGCCGCAGTGCTGCGCATCGCATGGCCTGGAGCCGAGGTCATTCTGTCGCACCCGGCGGAGATTAGGAGTGGTTACCTTGACGAACACATCGACCGCAACACAGCCGTGTGCGACCTCCCATTCCATCCCGAATGTGGACTGTGGATCGATCATCACGCCACCAATCAGCCGACCAAGGAAATTGTCGAGGCGTTGGAGGCCAAAGGAGGTCACGCGCACTGGCGGGATGAGGATTCAGCGGCGCGAGTCGCCTACGACCTGTTCCGCTCGCTGTTCGATCTCTCTTCGCTGGCACCCCTTATGCGCATGGTCGACCGCATCGACGGAGGTAAAATCACCGAAGAGGAATTCCTCTCGGATGACCCTGTGCTCTGGTTGTCGCAGACCGTCTCCGCGAGTGATGCGGAATACACGTTGAATCTGCTGGATTGGCTGGTCGAGGGGCGCGCGCTAGAGAGCATCATGGCGGAACAGGCGGTCCAAGAGAGAATCGAGCGAAAGCAACAGGAACGCGATGAGGTGCGCGGGTTGCTTGCAAAGAAGGGTGAGGTGGTCGACCGTCTAGCTGTGGTGCGGCTGGAGGAAACTGGCCATCGAACCAATGGATACCTGGTGACCGCCCACTTCGGAGACGCCTGCGATGCCTGCCTGATCGTGCATGGCGACCTCGACGGTGAACTAGGAGATCAAGACCGCTGGCCGATGTCCGCCTCCTTCTACACCAACTCCTTCCTCCACCCTGATGGGGGACTGTTCGACCTCACCCGGATGGCCACCCTGTTCGACACGGATGGCGGAGGACACGCCAACGCCTGCGGGTGCCGAATGATGCCGATGCACGCTTCGGGTGAGCCCGCGCAGAGGTCGCTCGATGCTGCAGACGTGCAACGTAACCTCGACGGCTGGATGGAAGTCTGGTCGGGTCGTGCTCAGCGCAGCAGTTGAAGCAGGTAGAGAAAGCCGAGGAAGGCATGGAAGAGCATCAGGATGATGATCACGTCACCGGCGCGTCCATGCCTCTGGAGTTCAAGCGCGAACTTCTCTCCGGACTCCCGTTGGTCACGGACCAACTGCCCCTTACGGCGCAGGAATGCGAACATCCCTAGCCCGAGCGGGCCGAAGAAGCCGTGCGGGTGATTGGGCAGCAGTGCCCAGAACAGCGTCTCACCGGCGGAAATACCCCTGAATAGACTGACTGAGAAGCCAATGATGACCACTGCCACCGCTGCTTGGAACAGCCGTTCACCGCGCTGCTCGTGAGCTGCGCGGGCCTCCAGACGCTCCTCCCCGCGCAGTTCCAGACGCTGCTTGCGCCAACGGTGCTGATCGTACATCAGATAGATGACTACGAGCGCCGCCAACGGGTGCAGCAGCAGGATGAGCGCGTCCTGTGCAACTGCCACCATTCGCCCGCTGTAGGGTGCTCGCGCTCTTCAGGGTGTGGTAGCCTCCTCGTTTGAAGGCAGCAACGCTGGATTCTTGTATGAACGACCGCGGGTGGATTCGGAGGTCCGCCGCTGTCGACCGAGAACCGCTTCGCTGAATGCCTCGAAGAGGTGCTCGACAGCGGTGGTAATGACACTCGCGTGCGCAGCCGCGCAGCCAAGCAGTCTGCCGCTTGGAGACTTCTGGAACCAGAGTGGAAGGGACTGCTCCTCGCTCTCCTGAATGCCGGAGAAGGGGGGGCTAGTGCAACGATTGTCACGGCTGGACGCCCAACATCCCGAGGGGGACGTAGGGGGGGCATGCGCTCGCGGCGTGGGCGAAAACAGGCAGAGCAGTTGGAGCTACTGGAACCTCCAGAGAGTCTAATCTCCTCAACACAGACAGACGCCTACCGCCTGACCGGCCTACTGCTGCACCGACACAGGCTGGGAGATGACTGGAACGCGGAGTGGAACCGCAGCATCACCGAGTTGCGCGCTGCGTGTACTAGCACCGGGGTGCATCCGATCTGGCCTCGCCTCGGTCGCGAATTTGAAGAGGTGCTCGGAGAACTGGCGCTGCTAGACGCGGTCGAGCCCGAATCCACAACGCTCGACCAGGATTGGCTGCGTTTGGCGCGCATCGACCCACTCAATCCTGATGCGCTCTCCGAATTCATCTCCCCTCCCGTTCCTGCGGACCTACCCGCTCGCATCGCCTCTCCGTTGCAGGAGTTGCACGCCCAGTTGGAGCGTAAGCGGACTAAGCCACGCTGGCTGGCTGGCAAGTTGAGCAAAGGGGGCGGGAAAGAGATGCTTGCACAACGGTCAGGGGCTGCTGGTCTGATTGCCGCGATGCTGGCCGCAGCAAGTGAGCAGGAGGGAGCGATGGAGCGATTCATCGAACTCGGTCAAGAGGAGGATTTCTCCGAACTCGCGCGCGATCACGCACTGCTGCTGCGCATCCGCTCAGGTGATGCGGATGTCTGGGACTCCTGCCGCAGCATGACAGGTGTCGATGATCTATCCAGCGCCTGCCGAATGGCGGCATGGTCGACCGAGCCGCCAGCGAGCATCGAACTCAGTGCTGAGGAGATTGAAACAGGACTAGCCGAACTGATGGCAGCTGATTGCGAACCAGACGAACAGGTGGGGTTGCGCTGGCGGCTGGTGATGGCTCAACGCGATGCTGGTGACTTCTCCTCCGCCATGGTTGAGGTGGTCGAACTGGACATAGTTGATATGATGCATGTGGACATCTGTCTCAGTCTGCTGGAATACGACAGTACGGGCACGCTGCTGGAACGGCTAGAGGAATCCAAGGACGGCCTCTCTAGTGACTCCTTGCTGACGATCATACAGCATCAGGGCTCTCCCGCAAGCCTCGCGCTGGCGGCGAGCGAGCAGTTGCGCGCTGTCGACGAATCACTCTGGACGAGCGTCGCTGATGAGCTTCTGATATTGTTCGTATCTTGCTCAGCCATCGAATCACTGGCCACATTGCTGTCGATGATGGACTGCAGTGAGCAGCAACATCCGCTGCTCGTGCTGCTCGTTCATCAATTGCTACCGGCCGAAGTTCCTGCAGACATCATCGAGTGGTTGGAGAGAGCGCGCGCAGACGCGCAGCGAGAGCATGACATCGAAGAGCAGCACCCGTTGCTGTCGGAGTTATCTCGCTCGCTCATCCTGCAACTCGATGGTTCACACGTCGAATCGGCAGCGGTGTTCGAACGGTTGGACAAAAAGGGGCTGAAGGCCTACAAGCAGTGCCGCTTTGCACTCAGTGAAGGTGGGCGCGGGCATATCGGACTGAAGGAGTTCAGCGACCTGTCCGACAGCATCCAGGATGCAGATCTCAACTCTCTCGAGAAACACTTGTTCGAAGTCGTTCTCACCGAACTGAGGCTCGGATGGGCAATCCATGAACGAGACTCGCATAACACCGCGCGGAAACGCGAGGCGGAGTTGGTAATCGATGGTCTGATTCGCAGCGATGGACGGCACAAACTGCTGGGCCAAGTTCACCGCATGGTGCTTGAGCATGGACTCGCCAGCCCCGCTCTCGTCGAGTGGCATGAGATTCACTCCTCCGACTCGTTCTGGTCGTCACTCGCCAAAGCGTGCTTGCACGAACAGGAAGGCGAGCGAGAGTTGGCGGCGCGTGCCTTCGAAAAGGCGGCCAGAGCTACAAGCGTCGTCACCCTGCCAGATAATTTTGATTCGGATCTACAACTGCGTTCATCCCTGCAGAAGGAGGCGTTGAAGAATTACGCTCACGCCGCCTGCTGGACTGAAGCCGTGCGTCTGCTGGAGAACATCGACAATCTAGTGGCGAACATCAAGCGCGTCTTCGACTTGTTCTTGAGGGCCAGCGAGGCGGCGGACAGAGGGAATCTCAATTCAGCGACCGAGATGGTGATGGAGCACGCACGCGATGAGGTGCGCCACAACGGGGATGAAATAGATGAGAATCTGCTGCTCGGGGAACTGCACCAACTGCTCTCCTATCCAAGCGAACTGAAACTTCCCGAAGACCCATTCCGTGGTCGCGTGCTGGTGGCCATCAACGCCATCCGCAGCGGACATCGACGCTCACAGAGCAGTAACGAGAGCAGATTCCGCAGGGCTCTCCAGGAACGTGATGTGCCATTGGTGGGTGAATTGGCGCGCCAGACAGCAGATGAACAAGGAGTTGAGAATGGGTTGCTCGTATACGAACGGGCGATGAACAGCAGCAGGTTCTCGGACGCCCATATCAGGCAGCTCACTGACATGATGAAGGGGTTGTTCTCCCGGCACGACTCCGAGATACCCATCCGACGCAGAATGCACCTGTCACGCTTGAAATTGAAGGCACTCGTACTCATGGACACCAACCTGCTCATCGACGCCCTGCGCGACAGATTGCTCGAGCGGGCGCATACGGCGGAGCACCCTCCCTCAGTTGAATCGCGACTTGCCTTCCACCGTACGCTGCTCTACCGGATGCAGCAGGGGAGAATCGATCTTACCGTACCAGCAGCGGCGCGCAACGAATTGAGGAATTTCATTGGCGTTGAGGCCCGCACTCGGGCACTGTTAGGAAAGCGAAAGATCTCCGAATCTCGCTGGAAGGACATGGTTCAGGCAGGGGATATCGAACAGATGGCAGAACAACTCATCACCGAATACAGCAATTGGAATGCTCCGGCTGGGGAGCAGTTCAACCAGAATGTGCGAAACCGGCGTGACGAATTACTCGAGTTCATGTCCACAAGCCTGACGAACGTCTACCTCGACATCGATGAGGACAAGCGAATTCGCGGAACCGGGGGCAGCAAGCGAACCGAGATTGGCGGCATCGAAATCTACCCAGAGCATGGAGATCTGAACATCATGCTGCTCGCAGCCGAACTCGTGGAGAGAGCGGACCCCGTACACGGCTCAATACTGGTTGCCAGCCGTGATTCTGACTTCTGCATACCCGGCCGCGCGCTGCAGGAGAGATTCGGTTTCGGCATCGTCGACAATGCTCAATCACTCTCCCGCTGGGTACATTATTGAAAGAACGGAACTAGTAGATTCAACCAATAGTCAATGTATTGTTTCTAGGTCCAAATCCAATTCAGTCTCCCATGTGACTGACAACCGCTCGACCGAACTCAGTTACGGGTCTGCTGTTAGCGTTGTTTGCGGCGTCGGCCGCGGCCAGAACGCCGGCTATTACGTCCACCATTGGATCGGTGACTCGATTTCACATTCGAGCGGTTGCCGTTGGACTTACCCTTGCGCGACTGTCGCCGACCACGTCCCCGATTCTGCTGCCTCTTGGGCGCCTTGTTGCCCTTGCGCGACCGGGCCTTCTCAGAGTGGAAAGGGTGGTCCTCATCTACTGGGATGTCCTGGCGAATCATCTTCTCGATGCCGCGCAGATACTCACCTTCGTTCTCATCACAGAAAGCAATGGTGATGCCCCCTTGGCCTGCACGCCCCG
>CAZUBQ010000026.1:0-22923 GCA_964618995.1 uncultured Candidatus Poseidoniales archaeon
CCTCAGGCATGATCACGTCACTGGACAGGCGTCGATGTTCTCGTCCTCTAACTCGAGCGGTGCATCGACGAACACCATCGGGTACACCGTGTCGCCGTTCGACCATTCGCCGAGGTCGGTTGACTCCATGAACGCGGCCTGCGCCGTCTGAGTTGCGGCAGCATCTCCGCTCGCAGATGATGCGATGAAGTCCGCTTGGGCTTCGAGTCGCGGGTAGTATGAGTGGTCGGCGAGTGATTCCCTGATGATGGTCGCTGGCAGGTAATGCGAGGCAATCAGCCGTGGGAAGCCGCGATAGTCGGATGGAACCTGAAGGAACTGCACCTGTTCTGAAGGCAGCGGAGCAGCGCCGTCTCGGGCGAGCATACGGGCGTGCTGCCAGCGCCCGATACACTTCGCGACGACGTTGTCGCTCTCGTACTCGATGATCTGGATGGTTGCATGGTCGGGAAGCCGCGACATGTTGCCGCGCAATTCTGACTGGGTGGCATGGATCCACGGAGCCTCGAGATCCACCACCAGCGACTGTGATCCCCAGCCGCGGCCGAGAACCTCGCTCAGCACGTGGTAGGTCGTCCCCGCACCCATGCTGTGACCGCCGATCCACAGGTGGCTAGGGTCGATGGTAGCCCCATCGCCGAGCGCCTCCAGCACCTGGTCGCCGGCCTCGATGCTGTCCCATGCATGGTCGATGCCATACAGAGCCATCGTGTAGCGAGGCTGGTGCTGCGGATGGTCCGAACCTCCGAGCAGATAGGTCAACTGGAACCCGGAATCGATCGAACTCATGTCGACATCCGAGACATATTGCGGGAAGATGGTCACCAGGCCCTGTCCAGCCAGCGATTCCAGCGTGTCGCGATAGACCTCCATGTCCTCGCCGTCGTATCCGTGCAGCAGCAGCGCCACACCTACAGTGCGCTCACCGACATCCTTCGGAGTGAACACGTACACCCGCCAATCCATTGACTTGGATGGCTCGTCATACCATGAGGTCACGTTCTGTGGGAACACCGGGTCGTAGACGAACTCGGCCACCTCAAAGGGAAACTCACCGCTGCCGTAACCGCTCTGAGGACTCTCAGGAGGTGAGGGTTGCAGGCCAGCCATGGCGGTCAGGTTCGGCAGGAACAGCAGCATGGCGACGAGGAAGATGATGAGCGCATGCGAGGCGCTCGCCTTGGCGGAGTTGAGTACCACCTCCTTCCCCTGAGTGAGCAGAGGGTGGGCGAGCACATGGCCGCTGATGGCAGCGAGCATGAGCGTGCCGAGCACGAACGGCAGGGTGAGGATGGCGCCGAGGAAGAACGCCTGGTCGAGCAGAATGAAGGCCAAGCTGCGTGCGAGTGCCCAGCCGATCACGAAGCAGGTGAACCAACGGAACCAGCGGCCCTCAGGGCGCTCACGCAGCGAATGACCGGTCCAGGCGGACATGCCGATGAGCAGGATGGCGAACAAAGCAATCCAACCGACCAGCGCGCGGGCGGCGAAGCCGAAACCAATCGTTGAGTAGGCGAAGGCGAACAGGGCGTTGAACAGGGTGTAGCCATTGAGCATCGGCCACCAGATGGGAAAACCACCGACGATGAAGCCGATGACCTCCCCTACCCACGTACGCGACAGCAACTCACGCCAGTCCATCGGCTCACTCCAGCAGTTTGGACCACGCATCCGCAAGATGCTCGGACCACGCATCGATACTGAATTCCGCCGCCTGCGCCAGCGCCTCCTCATCTGGGGGACGTGCAAGTCCGCCACGAGTCTTCCATGTGCTGTGCAAGTCGCTGATGGCGTCCCTCCAAGCACCCGCGTCGTCGGCAGGAAGCAGACGGCCCTCGGCGGCGACCTCGTTGTGCGCCGGCAAGTCACTTGCCAGCACGGGGCAGCCAGCGGCCATCGCCTCCAACACCGGCAGCCCGAAACCCTCGGCGGCTGAAGGGAACAGCAGCGCCTCACAGTGCTGGTACGCGGCTATCAGTTCCTCATCGGTGAGACGGACATCGGCACCCACACGGGTCAGATGGATGTCCTCTCGAACGTCGTCGGCAAGGCCTTCCAGAATCATGTCGAGGAAAGCGAGCCGTTTGCGCGGCTCATCGCTGCCGACGAACAGCAGGTTGCACTTGTCACCAGGCGCCTTGGGGCCAAGGAACAGAGTTGCAGCACGCCCTTTCTCGTATGGATCTGAATACTCCAGTTCCGTACCGTGCGGAACGATTGCCGTCAGCTTGTCAGGGAACATCTTCTGCACTTCGGTGCGTGTCGCATCGGAGATGCAGATGAGCAGGTCGGCTCGCTCCAAACCCCCCATGAGCAGTTCGAGGTCGCGCCGACGAGCACGCCCGACCTCAGCGTCACCCACCTGAACAGGGCCTTCCGAGAGGTTGACCACCCTAGGGGCGATGTGGAACAGGTCGTGAATCGTAACCGAGACCGGGAGAGGGGATTCCTTGGGGACCAGATGCGCCTGCTCCTGGTCGCTGATGTGCAACAGCCGGGTTCCACTCTCCTTGGCCATCTTCACCGCCTTCAACACGCGTGCAGGATGCCCTCGCCTCCGCCGATAGTAACGAGCAGCCGCGCCACCCTCTAGTTCATGCTCCACGACCCCATGCAGAGAGAAGCCTGGGATCATGCCAACCGTCAACCTGTCCACCAGATCATGATGCGCCCTTCCAAGCCCGCTCGCGCGAGGTAGGGCACCGCCGCGAGCCACCAGAACAGGGTGCGCCATCGGCGCGGCGAGGCCACGCCGATATTAAACGGAGCAGCGAAACGGCGTCCATGGGCGAGAGTCAGGGCCACGTGAGCGGCGCGCGCCCCCGGATGCTGGTGGTGAAGGGCACCTTCGAGCAGTTCGGTGGGGCGGAACGAGACCTGCTCAACAACCTGCCTGCATGGACGAAGAGGTTCGAGATCACTCTGGCGACCCTCAATCTACCAGATGAGGGACGCAACGCCCTTTCCGCCGCCGGAATCGAGTTTCTCACGCCACCCGCGCCATGGGTGAAGCCGACTGAAGGATGGGCCGAGTTCAGCGCGCTCGCCAGCCGGCAGGCGCAGCACCGCTGGTGGACTATGCTCAGGCTCTCCGAACAGGGCACGCGGCTCACCGACGTACTCGCTAACATCGACGCAGTGCACGTCACTAGCGGAGTCGGGTCACTGGAGTTCTGTGAACTGGTGCCCAACGACGTTCCGTTGCACTACCACTGTCTCGAACCACACCGCGGACTCTACGAGGATGTGCTGCACAGGCGCATAGACGGCACACCGAAGCGCAACCTGACGCTCACACGCCTTCTACTGGGTCGCCAGCGCGGGCGGGACCAGCGAATGGTCGCCCGGATCAATCGACGGACATTGGGGTCCATCTCAGGGAACTCTGCTTGGATCCAAGAACGCATTTCCTCCGTCTACGGCCTGGAATCGGGTATCCTGCTGCCCACGGTCGATATCTCGGTATGGGCGGGCGAGCCACCGGAGCAGGCCGGCGAGTATGTCGTAACCATCGGGGGGGCATCCTGGGTGAAGGGCACGTGGGAAACACTCGAGATGCTGTCTGGAACAGGAATTGCACTCTACCTGATTGGCGGATGCAAGCCTCGTGAAATGGGACTACTGCGCAAACGCGCTACTGAACTGGAGGTCGAACTAGACATCCAACCTCGGCTCTCACAAGAAGAACTGGTGGCACTGGTCAAAGGGGCGCGGGCGGTGGTCAGCCTCGCTCACGCAGAGCCGTTCGGATTGACTCCGATCGAAGCGCAAGCAGCTGGAACACCCGCTCTGATGGTCGCTGAAGGTGGATTCCAATACACTGTCACGGACGATGTTAGCGGAAGACTGCTGCCACGCGGAGACTGGGCCGCATGGCACGAGGCCTTGGAGCAGGCTGCTGACCGAGATACGCGAACTGAGTGGGCAGAAGCGGGGCGAGAGAATATCTCCGGCATGGGGCTCACTCCCGAAGACCAAGCGGAGACACTCGCGGGCATCTTCGCGGGATTGTGGTCCGACGAGGAGGAGTGAATCACTCAGCGAGCATCTCGAATCGTTTGAGAACCGATTGGTACTCCTTGATGCTGGCACGAATGACTCCTTTCTGTCCGGATTGCAGCGCAGTGATCTCCTCGTTGCGCGATTCAGGGAAGGCGATGGCTACCTCTGAGTCACCTACCTTTCCGACGATCGTCTTGCCGTACCTGAACTCCTGACCAAGGCCGATTCCCGTGGTGTGCTCCACCCGTCCGATCTCCACCGTCAGGTCCCAGGACATTTCCATGGCGGACTTGAGTCTGTTCGCCTGTTCTGAGTAAGTGAGCATTCCATCGATCTCCTGCCCTAGTGCAACGAACTCGTCTGAATCACCGACCCCATCAGATACTGGCGTTGGTTCGGAATCCGGCTCGGTCCAACCCGTCGTCGGCATCTCTGGAGCATCCTCATCCACCACTGGTTCTGGCTCTGGTTCTGGTTCCTGCTCTACCTCGATAATCTCAGAGATCTGTTCCCTAACCTCATCAAAGCCAACCTCGCCATCTTCGAGAATCTTCTCAGCCCGTTCTGGAACTCGGTGCGTCGCCGCCCAGCCGGCGACTGCGGCGGTGATGGCTGCTGCTCCTCCGGCCGCCGCGATGCCCTTGCTCACACCACTGTCAGAGGATATGCGCCCGGCTTTCTCTTCAATCGAATCCAATTTCACACCCAGAAATCCCCTGAGCCTGTTCTTCTGGTGGTCCGAAAGACCGGACATCCGCTCCTCGAGATGAGAATCCGCGAGTGCGCGCAACTCGTCGATGGAGGCGTCCGGGTCTTCAGCGAGTTCCTCGATGGCGGACGCGACGACCTCTAACTCCCCGGTGATGTCAGCCAGTTCAGAATCACTCTCCATGAAGACCTCGGGCTCAACTTCTATTTCCACATCCCAGCGTAGCAGACGCACCGAGCCACGCTCGATGCTTGGGCTTCCGTAACCGTCGGTGGCGAGGCACTCTGCATGAGTGTTGACCGAGTTCGTGGAGCCATCAAGATACTCGACCCTGATATCCTCAGGATACCCTGGATGCACAAACGTCAGAATACCGAACTTGCCCTCACAGATGATGTTGCTTCCCTGATAGCCGTTCCAGTTGTAGACCCTCGGTTCTCCATATGGAGGGAAGCACAACTCCAGCAGTTCGTCCGCAGAATATCCTGCGTCGCGGCATTGCTCGGCCGAGAATCCAGCCAACCGGCATTCGTCCGCGCTGCGACCAGCCTCGCGCATCTGCTTGAGTAGTTGAATCTCCTCAGACTCCTCCTCGGTTGGTCCATCGTCAATGGACACCTCAAAGGGCGCACTAGCGAGTAATTCGTAGCCATTGTTGGCGAAGAAGCGCGCTTCGTATCCTCCCTCTCCCATTCCATCGGAGAATGTGACGGTTCCATTCCTCGGCCCTTCGAATGCGGCTTCATGAGATACAACACTAGATCCATTGGAATAAACCCAGTTCCCGTGATGATTTTCTCCATCAGAAGGTGCCTCTTTACGATAGATACCAATCCAATCAGATGGGTTTCCAGGGCCGTTTTCGAATGTCACTGCGATGAGTTCCTGCGGTCCGAAACTCTCCTTGTTCAAGGAGATCGATGGGCCACCGTCGGATTCAGAATCGGTTTCCTCCGACTTCGTCAGCGCACCCCATGTCTGGAGTCCTACCACTCCATCGACGGTCAACCCGTTGTCGGTCTGGAATTTCACCACCTCTCTGTAGGTCAGGTCTCCGAATGAACCGTCAACAGAGAGGGAGCCGCCGTGCTCGTTGAGCAGCTCCTGCAGTTTGCGTACCTCGTCACCGGACGACCCCTTCTCAAGATGCTCTTCGTGGTGCTTGTTCACAGATCTCTGCAGTGCAGCCATGGTCTTGGGGCCGACGATTCCGTCGACCGTCAATCCATGGTCGGTCTGGAAGTTCCTCACTGCTCTGTCGGTCTGGTTACCGAATGAACCGTCCACACCGATTTCAGCGCCAAACTCGTTGAGCCTTTGCTGGAGAAAACGCACATCCTCGCCCTTCGACCCCTTCTCAATATGTCCGCTCGCGGCGGAGAAGGTCGATTCGATTTGTGACCATGAGTCTTCATCTCCACGAAATTCTGTGACCTGATTCCTGAACTGGGGTGGAATCGATGCCAACTTGACCTTCCTCACACCATCGAGACCGACGCCCAGACCTACGAGGAGTGGCCCAACCGCAAGGACGGTCAGGAGGAGCGCGAGCGGTAGCCACCAACAGGAGTCGTTGAAGGTCGCCGACCAGAACCAAGGGAGCTGCCAGACGAATATCGCGAACATCAGCCAACCCCCCCCACCAAGAAGACCTCCAGTAAGACCCCCTAGCATCTGGCCCATGGCGTCCTCTCGCTCGCCCATGGTTGACCGAGCATGTGGGCAGTCAATACCGTTGTGCCGTTCATTTGATGGGCCAGTCGCGACCCGTGCCGACCATGAAGCCGGTCCAGAGCGTCGCCATCATCGGTGCTGGCAACATGGGCAGCGGCATCGCGCAGAAGAGTGCACAGGAGGAGTTCGATGTCCAGATGGTGGACCGCGAGCAGCAGTGGGTGGAGCGTGGAGAGCAGACCATCGCTGACTTCCTCTCGGAAGCAGTCGAGCGGCGCATCTTCAGGCCGGAGCAGGTGGAAGCGATTCAGGCGCGCATCACGAGCGTGGTCGGGACGGAGAACGTGAGCCCGGACACCGACTTGGTGATCGAGGCTGTGTTCGAGGACTTCGACATCAAGAAGAGCGTCTTCGGAGTCTTGGACGAGGTGTGCGGAGCTGCCACCATCTTCGCATCCAACACATCCTCTCTCTCGGTCAACGACCTAGCGATGGTTTCCGGACGTCCGAACCGCTTCATCGGGCTGCATTTCTTCTACCACCCAGCCAAGAATCGTCTCATCGAGGTCATTCCCGCCGAATCCACGAGTGCTGAGGCGCTCGCGCGTACGGTGCAGTACTGCAAGACGCTGGGCAAGGTGGTCATCGTCTGTGCGGACCGCCCTGGATTCGTCGTCAACCGCTTCTTCGTTCCCTACCTCAACGAAGCCTGCCTGCTGCTCGATGAGGGCATCGCCACAACCGCTCAGATTGACGCCGTGGCCGCCAAGGCCACCCGCGCCGGCATGGGTCCGTTCGCGCTGATGAATCTCACCGGACCACCGATCGCGCTGCACGCCAACGACTACCTCGCCGAGCAACTCGATTGTCCGCGGTTCACGGGTGCGGACAGTTTGCGCGCGCTGGTGGAGGCTGGTGAGATGTGGAAGATAGGCGAAGAGACAGAATGCGACGATGCGACCGCCGCCGTCATTTCGGAACGACTGCTTGGGCAGGTGTTCGCAGTCTGCTCGCAAATCGTCACTGAGCAGGTATGCTCCATGGAGGATGTCGACCGCGGAGCCAAGGTAGGCCTGCGCTGGTCTGGTGGGCCGTTCGAGTTGATGAATCGCATCGGCGTAACCGAGGCTCATCGAATGGCAAGCAACTACGCCGATCTTGCGGGATTCGAACTTCCTGCTCTACTAGGTGAACAGGCTGCGAGCGGCGAGCCATTCTCATTCTCATTCATCGATACCGAAGTCGCTGACGGTGTGGCAACCGTGCACCTCAACCGTCCCGAAGCGATGAACGCGCTCAATGAGACAGTGGTCGCCCAACTCGGCGTGTCTCTAGAGGAAGTCAACGGTCGTGACGATGTACACACAATAGTACTCGAAGGAGCTGGTAAAGCGTTCGTGGCAGGGGCCGATGTGAAGTTCTTCGTCGACAAGATCCGCGCTGACGCAGTCGACGACATCCACGCGTTCACGGCTGAAGGACATCGAGTGCTCGGTCTGCTGGAGGACTCTCCCAAGACGACCGTCGCGCTCACCACCGGCCTCGCTCTCGGAGGTGGACTCGAACTCGCGCTCGCCTGCGACTACCGGGTGGGCACCCGGCGCACCACGTTCCGCTTCCCAGAGACGAGCATCGGCATCTACCCTGGACTCGGTGGCACACAACGCACACCGCGCATCTGCGGACTTCCCGCGGCTCGCTGGGCTGTGCTCGCTGGGAACTTCGTCGACCCGAGGACCGCGCACGCTCTCGGTCTGCTCACCCACCTGGTAGATCCTGCCGATGTGGCAGCAACCGTCGACGAGATCGCAGCGGCTGGCAAGCCTGAGGACAAGTATCCGGGGGCACCAGCGAACGCTGATTCTCCGATAGCCTCCTTCGCACAATCGTTCTACTCGGACGCGAACATGGAGACACTGCTGGCAGGCGGATGTCCAGACGGATTCGACACCGAAGACAAGAACGTCAGCAGGCAACTCAAGTCACTGAGCAGGGCGGCACCCGTGGCGGTGCGGTTGGCGAGTGAACTGCTCGATGAGTCGGAATCAACCACCTTGGACGAGGGGCTCGCGGGTGAGCTCGGCAGGCTGCACGAAATCTTCGGCAGCGATGACGCATTGGAAGGATTGTCAGCCCTGATCGAGGGCAGGCGACCAGAGTACAAGGGCGAATGAGCCGGGGAAAATGGCATCAACCCCATCGAGAGTGGAGAGGATATGCAGCCGACCGACCGGGGGGGATTCGCTACTGATCATGTTCAGCAATTCCATAAGGCACAACAACCAGTGGAACAGCAACCAGTGGCCCAGCAACTGCACGGCCAACCTGCACAGGTGGTCGTTGGAGCGCAACCGACTGTGATGGCTGGTTCACCAGGAGTCGTGGGAGTCGGATTTCCAGCCACCTCGGCAGTCGCCGCACTCGTTCTTTCAATTCTGGGAATTGTCGGATGCGGTTGCTGCACAGCAATCCCTGGCTTGATCATAGCCAACAACGCACTGGTCATCACAAACCAATACCCAGGTCATCCTGACGCGGGGATGGCTAAGGCGGCCCAAATCATCGCTTGGATTGTCTTAGGACTGACCATCGCAGCCATCCTGTTCTATGTCATCTTAGGCGGTGGTTTGCTAGCATTGGGAATTGCATCAGAATCGACCGGTGGATGAGAACCGCGACGTTCAAGGTCGACCTTTCCACGTTAGATAAGAAAGCAATCGGGTAATCGCTATTCGACGCTCAGTTCTTTCTCGTTTAAGCCGCTCGTATCCTTCATCCCATTCATCTACCCACTCTTCCAACCAAGCATCCATTTCAGTTCACCTCTACTATCTAGTGTAGTTAATACACTTGAAGCAGTGCTCGTACTTAGTGACTGAAGTGACGGAGATTACATCAAGGTGTAATGTCCACACCATGTATGTCCGCGCACACTGGAGGGTGATGAATGCCTGAACCACCGATGATTCTGACGGCTGATGAGCTGGGGGAGATTCAGAACGCGATAACCGCCACCGAAAGAAAGGGCACGCAAATCCGCACCCTTCTCGGGGGGCACGCGGATGACGCCACCCATGATGTGAACTGGGAGGTAGAGGCGGCGGTAGAGGCGCTCGAGGTGTTCGCATCACGCTGGACAATCGAGATTCTGGCCACGCTCTACATCGCTGGCGAGCGGCGCTTCAACGAATTGCGGCGGCTGCTAACAGGTATCAGCAGCAGGACCCTGTCAGACAAGTTGACCGTGCTGCGCGAGGCCGGCCTCATCAACAGGATGGTCGTCGATGGGCCACCTGTCCGCGTCACCTATTGTCTGACTGAACACGGGAGTCGTGCAGGTAGGCTGCTATCTCCGCTGGTGGCATACATGAAGATCCACCACGGGTCGGTCACCGGAAATGACTCGTGAGCGGTTCACGGCCATCCTGTCCCTCGTTTACACTACTCTCTCGCGTACGCTCGTTATACCAACACATTCAATTGGGAACTGCGCTGGAATAGAGGTTGATGGCCCTGCTACAGCAATGGCGCGAAAACCATCCCATGCTGGGTATCGGGATGGCTGGCCTTACCGCCGGCGTCGCCGGATTCGGTGCGTTCGCCAGTTCGATACTTCCGTGGAACTGGGCTGTCCGCGGGGCAATCAGTGCACCACACATCGCTGAGTGGGAGCACCCCCTTCGACGTCGCATCCTCGAGACCCTGACGACCAACCCCGGCCTCTGTTACCGTCGGCTGCAGAGTCGATTGGATGCCGCCAACGGCACACTCAGACACCACCTGGACGTTCTGGTCTCACAACGAACCCTCACCATCATCCCGGTCAACGGTCGCTCTTGCTACTACGCCGGAGCACCAAGCCAACTGGAGATCATCAAGCATCTCGGTGTAGAGGATTCCCGCGCAGCAGAGTTGCTCCCGGTAGGTCTCTCACAGGTACAGCGGGAGGTCGTGGCCCGTCTGGTCCGAGACCCGCTTCCTCAGAGCCAAGCCTCGATGTCGCGCGACCTCGGTCGCAGCCGTGCCTCGGTGAACAGCGCGGTGCAGGTGCTGCGTCGCAGGGGTATTCTAGCCAACTCTCGCCTCGATCTCGCCGCGCATCTGCAAGGACTCAAGACAGGACTCCTCGACTACGAGTGGCTCGACGAGTCCCCGCGTGCCTGCTGAACACTCGTTCCGAGTTTGTTCACACGATTGCTCGCCGTGTGCGTCTGATGTTAGATGTAGGGCTGATTCACCTTCTCGCGACAGCAGGCCTTTGAGCCGTCGTCCGTCGGCCACTCACTGATGCTCGACCTGCGCCTCGAGGAGCACCCTGCTCCTACCGGCAGCCGCGACCCTGACATGCTGCTGGCCTGGCTGCTCGACTCGCTCGGATTGGTGCGGCGAAGGAACGAGGCGTGGGGAGATGAAGCGAACCAGAGGCCTCTGCAGCGTCTGGTGCGCGACCACCTGCTCGCTGACCCGGGTGCTGGCTGGGATGCAGCGACTCTGGCCAACGATCTCGGCATCAGCGGCACTGCCCTGCACCATCACCTGAGCAGGCTGCACGGCTGCCGTCTAGTAGCAAGCACTGCGGGTGACGATGGCTGGCGCCGTCACTTCTTGCGTACCGGTTCGTTCACCGGAGCGCTCGACCTGCTGCGCAGGGAGGTGCGCGGTGTTCTCGAGTTGCGGCTCGCTCCGCTGTCCGAATGGCGCACAGGAGGAGGTGGTGAAGATGCGCCTGCAGGTGATGCGGACGTCCCTTTCCGGCTACGCGTGCGCGAGGCGTCCCCCTCAGATGATGGCGTGGATGCTCGCACTGCACTGCTTGCGGACATCGGGATGTTCGGTGAGCGAGGCGTGAAGACAGGAGAAGAGGTACCGCTGGGACGACTCGCCTTCGATGGACTGCTGGAGGCGGATTCGCCACTCTCCCTCGATGAGGGAGCCAGCGAATGGAAGGTCACACGACCTAGACTCCAGCGAGCGCTCGATCGCTTCCGAGCCGCCGGTATGGCCACCCGCACACCACGCCTCGACAGGCTCACGGTGATCCTATGGGATGCGATCAGCAGCCAACATGGGCGTCGAGGCGAGGAATGGTTGCGCGGCAAGGGAGGATTCGGGCGCCTGCCGTCAGATGTCGCCGACTCAGTGTTGGTTTCGCTGGGTAAGGGAAAATTCGATTTGGAGGCGTGCTCTGAACTGTTCAACACGGTGCCAGCAGACGACCAGATGCTGCTGCTCAACCTGCTTGGCGGTCGACTGCCATACGGATACCAGCTGGTCGGCGACAGCGGCGAGGACGTGGCGGCTTCGGTGATCGGGCGGGTCGACCGGATATTCATCCGGATGAGCCGTGTGGCAAACTCTCTGGAGGCGGCGTTAGCCAGCGACGCTCAGACGTGAATCGGGTCCGACTCTCCGGCGAGGAATCTCTCGACCACCTGACCCAGTTCGGCAGAATCGCGAAGCGAGTGCAGGCTTGCGCGCAGCGCCTTTCCCCCACGTAGCCCCTTGGTGAACGAGAACGCATGCCGCTTGCGATTCTTGCTACCCCGTTCAGGATGCACTTCGTCATCGAGTTCGACATATCTCCGCCAGCACCACAAGCGCACCAATCGACTCCGTTCGTGTGTATCCGCATCTAGGGGAATCTCCCCTTCCCATGGCGCCTGCTCATCCGTCCAGCCCAGATCCCGCTTGATCTCGTGGAACACGTGCGGGCGTCCAATCGCACCACGCCCAATCATCAGGCCGGCCGCACCTGTCATCTCCAAGCATGCCCGCGCTGACTCAGCGCCGACGACATCACCGTTGGCGATTACAGGAATCGAGACCGCCTCGACCACCCTTCGAATCGTATCCCAGTCGGCTGCACCGGCATAGCGCTGCTTGAGAGTCCTCCCGTGCACGCACAGGCGCGCCACACCGACAGCCTCCAACTCCTGCGCCAGCGTAACCACGTTGTTCACACTCGCACCCGTCCCTAGACGCATCTTCACGGTCACCGGTACCTCGCTCTTAGCGAGACAACCACGAACCATCGCCAACAGCAGGTCCGGCTCCCCCATGAGCGCGGCACCAGCGCAGTGGCGGGTCACCTTGGGAGCGGGGCAACCGAAGTTGAGATCGATGAGGTCTGCTCTCTCCTGCAACAGGCTCGTGCACTGGGCCATCTCATCCACATCGGAACCGAATATCTGCGGGATGAACGGAACCTCGCGTGGGTCTGTCTCCACCTTCATCCAACTGTGCGCGTCCTCTCTGGTGAGTGCGGCGGCGGCAGTGAACTCGGTGATCGTGACATCTGCTCCGCATTCTCTGGCCAGCAACCGGAAAGCAAGGTCGGATACCCCGGCCATCGGTGCCAGATGGAGTGGAATTGGTGAGAAATCTCCTTCCGCGGAGGTCATGTGACTCGTGACCGGTCTCATCCCTATCTCGGTTGGGGCGACGAGTGGCCGGCGAGGGGGTGTAGAAGCGGTTAATTACGGAGGTCCGGTGGGCGGGCCGCATGGAGGGTGAGAGCGTTCCGTTGATGCCTTTCGAGGAGTACCAGTCCAACAAAGTGCACATCGGCACCCAAACCAAGAGTCAGGACATGCAGCAGTTCATCCAAGAGGTGGCTGCTGATGGCACTGGTCTGCACCTGATTGATATCGAACAGACCGATGAACGGCTGCAACTGGCGGCCAACTTCCTCGGCATGTACGAGGCGCGGGACGTCTTGGTCGTCAGCGCTCGACAATACGGTCAGCGTCCGGCGCGCCTGTTCGCCCAGGCCGTCGGTGCCAGACACATCGTCGGCCGCTTCATCCCAGGCACTCTCACCAATCCGGGTCTACGCACTTACATCGAGCCGCAGATTATCTTCGTGACTGACCCGCAGGCGGACAATCAAGCGCTCTCCGAAGCGATAGGCAGCAACATGCCGGTAATCGGAATATGTGACACCAACAACAACCTGCGCAACGTCGATCTGTGCATCCCGGCGAACAACAAGGGGCGGCGCAGTCTAGCGCTCATCTACTGGCTGCTCGCACGTGAGGTACTCAAGGCACGCGGTTTGATGGACGACGAAACCTGGCAGCACACGCAGGACATCGAAGATTGGGAATCATCATTCTGAGGCGCCTGTCAGCACTCATAGGGTTCGTCAATGAACTCTCGGCTCGCCCATCAGTCATCATTCAGGCAATTGAGGCTAGAGGGCGACAGCGCTTGAATGCTGCCGAATCGATTTCCGGGGGCGTTCCGTTGAAATGGGGGTGTGCCCTGCTTACCACCGATGAGACGAACACGCTTCCTAGTCAGCGCGATGCTGCTCATGCTGCTTGCGAGCAGTACCAGCGGCTGTCTAGGGCTTGTCGCGACGCGAGAGTTGATGGAATGGTCACGCGGTACTCCCTCTACTTCTGAGCAGACTGAATCCTACTCGTTCCAGCACACATTCAGCTCCAATTCAACCGAACTCGAGGCTATCATCCACAGGCCTGCACCGAAGGACATCCTGTTCGACGAACAGGTCAAGGAGATCAGCATCTACTTCCGTGTGCAGATGGATCTCGATGAGATAGGGGAATTCGGGCTGAACAATCTCACAGGTTCCATCCGTTACGTCCATGCGCGATTGTGGGAGCCTGGAGCCAACCCAAACACCGACGAACCGTTCTGGGAGGAGAACGCTACCTCTGATCACTATCCACCAATAGAACGACGCTACGCCCCGTTCAAACCTGGTGTCTGGGTACTAGAGGTCGAGGCACAGGGATACGGTCTCACCGCACCGATCGAGCAGTTCTCGTTCCACGACGAGTTCGAGGTCATCGTCAACGTAGTGCGTCCATGCATACTCTATCCTGAACAGCCGCGCGGATCTGAGTGCGTCCCGCTGTGAGAACTACACAAGCGAGTCGCTACAAGAGTGAAGACGTGAGCAGTTGCGGCACTTACCAGGACGTTCGTGGTTCCGCTGCGCGCCCCCCTCCACCATCAACCGCTGAACCTCACAGATGCTCTCGAGCAACAGATGTTCCTCATCCTCGGTCCAAGGAATCTGGAACAGTGTGTCATCACTGTAGCGCAGTATTCCATAGGAAGGGCGTGAATTGGTGGTAGCCGACACGAGTTGCAGGTAGGCGAGCAGTTGCATCTTGTGCGACTGGTGAGGCTCGATTGGTATCTTGCCTGTCTTCTGCTCCACCGGGATATACTGCCCATCGATGATTACCACCTGGTCCGGCCTGCCGCGGAGTCCAGTGACCGGGTCCTCCAGCAACCCCGCTTCCTTCTGGTCATCCGAATAGGCGAGCGTCCCCATGCCCTTCATTCCAGAGGACTTCCGAGCTGACTCCGCCTCAAAGGTGGCCAACAGACCGCGGTGCAGCCGCCAAGCAGCGATGAACGTCCAAGCGAGCGCCAGCACGAACAGCACGAACGTGGCGACGGTGCGCTCGCGGGCGTTGAACAGCGCGAACGCGTGCAAGGCGATTGTGACGCTGCCAAGCATCAACCACACCTCGGTGCGTCCCGCCTCCATCCAGCCACCCGTGGGAGGGACTTGCAGTTTCAGATCCTCCAATTCGTCGGCACGCAGGTCGTACTCCTCGAACTTGGGGGGTTGAGCGAGTCCGAACGGACGACCGATGAAGCGGCGCCAGGGAAGAGCGAGTAGGAGGATGGCAAGTATCAGCCAGACGAGGGCGAGCAGGGCGAGGTAGCGGGCGAATCGAGTGGTGTTCTGTTCGTCGACGACTCCCTCACCAACGAAGAAGAAGGCGGCTGCATCCACCGACAGGGTAACGACCACGGCGAACCACCATGTCCAGATGATCATCTCTCGACGAGCTTTCAGGTCTGCGACATGGTAATCCTGAATATCCTCGTGAATCTTCTGATGCTTGTCGATTCCCCGTTCAAGCTCCTCACCTTCGCCACTCACTCCTTCGCGGGCGAGTTTCCATGACAGCGGGCAGTACGTATGTCGCTCCAAATCACTGGCCGACAGCGATAGAGGATGTCCCTCGTCATCGACCCAGATGCCGTGGGTGTTGGGTCGAGGGGGGGCGACTTCGCTTCTGTCCTCGCGGGCCTCCAATCCATGCTCTGACTCGACCATATCGCACCGATGCGCACTGCTCAATCATAGGCGTTACTCCGACATGCCCGAACCAGTTGCTCAGGAGGCATCGGAATCTTCGTCGTTCCGCTTCCTGCGGCTGAGGGTCCGTCGTTGCTTCCCACTATCCCCTTCACTTGGTGACGGCTCCTTCGAGACGGGCGTGTCACCCTCTATATCGGCACCGAAATCAATGTCATCGTGGGTTTCCTTCATGCCTTCGCCACCGGTCATGGTTTCAGGAGTAATGTCCACATTGATCTCGTCTCCGGGCAGCACTCCCTCCTCACCGGTGATGTCGTAGATGTCGGCGCGAATGGTCGCATCCGATGCTGTGAGGTCAACCTGTTCGTCGAGCAGATGGCGGCGTTCATCCTTCTTGCCGATTAACGCATCGAGGTCGACCTGTTCCTCTTCGACAGAACGACGCAGAGAGGTTTCGACAATCATGTCCTCGGCCTCGTCTTCCGTCATCTCCTCCTGAGCAACCTGCCAAGCGGCGGCTTCGTCAAGTTCCACCTCGGCCTGTGACAACTGATCGTCCCACTCGCTTTCGTACTGCTCCTCGCTCCAGCCCATCGACTCCAACTGTTCCGAGAAATCCTCGGTGCCAAGGACGACCTCTTCCTCATTCTCATCCTCCTCGGCCTCTACTGGCTCAGGATCCATGGCGATTGGTACCTCCTTGCGCACACGACTCTCGTAGTACTCGCTGATGTTCTGCGTCGCCCCACAGTAGGGGCAGTGCTCCATCAGGTCAGGGATGGAGGCCTCACATTCCTCGCAATCATGGAACTGCGACAATCCCCCGACAAGGTCGAATTCGCAGTGTGGGCACTGCTCCTCCTCTCCCGTCAGTTCCCCTTCACATGCAGGACAGTAATCGTAGGTCTCCCGCTCCGCGTCACCCGCGCCTGCGCGGGTGAGTACCACGGCAGCGAGCAGTACTCCGCCGAGGAACAAGGCGCCAGCGAACAACAGCAGGATGCCGCCCCAGCCGTCGCCGCCACCTCCGTTCTGCACCACCCCGCTGCTCGCGGTCACCGACCATGGAGAGGTCCAGGCGGCTACGGTGTCACCCTCGGGCAGCACGTAGAGTTCGAACGATCCTGTGCGCTCGGCAGTGAATTCGCACAGCATGGTGGCGGAATCACCGGATTCAGAGAAGGTGAGCGTGCGGGTGCCGAACTCCTTGCCATGGGTGTGGTCGAGGCAGGTGAACGTCTCTGTGCCGGAGCCTTCGTCAGCAGTGATGTCAATCGTGTACGAATAGGTCTCTCCCAGCCGCAGCGGCGGATTCGGGGTCCACGCTTCTGTGCCCTGCAGGAAGCGCAGTCGGAGGTCAGTGCGCAGCGTCACGCTACCGGTGGCGGTGTTGTCATCGCTGGCCGAATCATAGGAGCCTTCCGATGCCTCCCAGGTGGAGATGAACTGCAACACCTCGTTCGCATCTCCTGAAGCCGGTGCTGTGAACGTGTACGTGCTCTCAGTTCCGGGTGGAAGCGCCAGCCCCTGTTTGGGGGTGAGTTGGATGCCATCGAAAGTTGCGTGCAGTGATCCGAACACCGCCAATATTCCGACATTGGTAACGGTCACGTTGAACGAAACAGAATCCCCGGGCATCACCGTGCTGCTCGATGCAGGAGCGAATCCCGACACGACCACGTTGGGCTCAGCATGCAGCGTGAGCGTGGTTGTGGTCTCATCGTTGAATGGAATCGACTGGGCCACACTGTCGTCCGGGTCGATATCTATCAGGAGGGTGTAATCGCCTGGAACACTGATCTGCAACTCCTGGGTGGTGAAGATCTGCGACCAGCTTGCCAGCGGCTCCGATTCACTGAAGTTGACGTTGAACAGCCGGACTAATCTGTCACCGCCCGCCTCGACGACAGAAATCCCAACCTCGATGGAGCTGTCACCCTCCCCACCCATCCTGAGAATCTGACCGGAAACCGTCCACGGTCCTGCCAGCGCGTCGGTCGCGGTCGACACAAGCACAACTGGATCCGACTGCGGATGATGGTGGTAATCAGGGTCTGGAAGAACAGTGAATTGGACTGGCTGTACGTTGTTGTTGTTCGATGAATCACTCTCGGTGACACCGTCTGCAGATTGCGAATTGGCCGTGGCGATCAACTCGTGAACCCCTGAGGATGGGGCGTTGAACGAGGTTAACACCTGCACCGTCTGATTCGTCGGGAGCATCGCGACCGACAACTCCGCCAGCATGATTCCGTCGAGTTCGAGAAGCAGATGGCTTGACGCAGCGGCAGCATTTCCCTGATTCTTGATGTCGCAGGTGATGTTCACGAGGTCGTTGGTGTGCATGCCAGATGAGGGTGATATCTGTAGCGAAGTAACCACCAGATCCGCAAGCCCAGAGGCGGTGAACGACCTGTTGACGGAGGCGGTTTCACTCGAGTGGGTGACCTGAAGGACAACAAGGTGTGTTCCGAACGGGACGCTCTGCCAGGTCGCACCTACCTGCAGGAATCCGGAGGCGGGTACGACGACCGTTTCAGAGTGGAAGGCCGAGTTGGATGTCGAGTCAGGATGCAGAGATATCTGCACACCACTGGCCTCCACATTGGCATCATTCGTGAGCGTGATTGTCATGTCGAGGTCATCGCCTTCTGTCGGATTGTTAGATGCCAACGAGATGCTGTCGCTGGAGAAGACGATGTCACCAGCAACCTCTCCAGACACGGATGTCAGAGCGAGTAAACTGGGAATGAGCAACAGCAGGAGAACCAAGGCTGACGCTCTGCGCATGCACGCATGAGGAAGTGCGCAGCACTTCAATCCCCCGCCCACTCGCTGGCCGCTGCTCTTAGGCCCTCATGTGCGACGATTCACATCGTTCTTCGTGGCAAGGGTTGAAGCGGAGGCGAGTCGTCCTGACACCGTTACCATGAGAGGCTGCGCCACTCGCGTCATACTGCTCGCTCTGGTTCTGCTGGCTAGCCTGCTGGCCCCCAGCACAATCGCTGGTGGTGGAAGGTCTGTCACACCGGACTTCGGCAGCGGACCGGACGAAGGTGATGTCATCGGTGGCTCGTTCACCATCGTAGCGGTCGACACCACCGATGTGGATGCTCTGTTGCTCGAGGTATGGAACGGCAGCGCGTGGACGGCCATCGTGAACCTCAGTTCCAGTCCATGGATCTACAATTGGGACACTACGGGAGTGGTTGACGGAGACTACCGCTTGCGCATGGAAGGATTCGACAGCGGCGCTTCATTGGGAACCAGTCTGAGTGGGAATTTCACTATTGACAACACCGTTCCGGACAACCTGCAGTTCGCCGTGCTCTCGCCTGACCTTGGAGGCGGGTCGTCAATCTCTGACCGCGCTTGGTTCGACATTCCGAGCACCGGGGTACTGTCATTCACCTGGAACGCCACCGACGCCCACCTGAGCCATGCTGCTCTCACGGGGGTTCCTGGACCTAGCGCGCCCTCCAATGACGGGCCTGGTTTCTTCGCCTATCGCTGGGACTGGACCACCGGTTCCTTCCCGGCACAGGGTACATGGACAGCCCAACTGAAGGTGTTCGATACTGCATCGAACTCTGCTACCTCGAACCTCTACATCGGCATCGACACAGTCGGTCCTGATGTTGGAACGCCTTCGCTCTCCGTTGGCAGCGGATGGACCGATGATACCTCGCTCTCGTTCAGTGGGCTGAACATCGGGGCGAGCGACAATGGCGGCTGCGGCATCGACCACTACGAAGTACGCGATTCAGCAGACTCGACATGGACTGGCATCGGAAACACCGGGGGCGGCTCGATTGCACTCCGGGAAGGAGTGCGTACCATCGAATTCCGGGCGGTGGACCTTCTGGGCAACGCTGGAAACGCTGCCTCAGCGACCATCTCGGTCGACCAGACGAATCCCGTCGCTGGTGGATGGGTGCTGCCTGAACTCGTCACCAACATCTTCGGGGGAGTCACAGCGAGCCTGCAGGCGAGCGATGACCGATCAGGAATCGATGCAACGAACACCACTCTATTCTACGGATTCGACTCCGACGGCATCGGCGACCCACCCGACCTGACCAATACCTGGATTCAATTCGGTACCGGACTGTCAGCGTCGCTTCCCTCATCGATAGTGTGGAGCACGAAGCAGGGGCAGTACCTGTCCCTGAAAGCAGTGCTGCAGGACAATGCGAGTAACAGCGCATCCTCACCAGTTCAGCACTTCATCGTGCTTCCGAGCCTCGACCTCTCTTGGGAGAGCGCCTCGGTGGATCGGCTGGTCGTGCGCGCCGGCAGCGGTGGCATCGTGAACATCACCTCGGTGCTCATCAGCAACGAGCCGTGGACGGGAAGCCCTTCGGTCAGTTTGCAGACCGCGCCCGCCGACAGAGACAGCACTGTCAATTGGACCACGATCGAGACGCGCACCTTGAGTTCCGGTTCACTGGTCGACCTGAAGGAGACGCTGATTTGGTCGGTGACCATTCTCTCCGCGGGTGAACTGGACATTCGGATCGTGATTGATGGCGATGACGCGATCGACGAGAAGGATGAGGGCAACAACGAGGTCTACGTCGTCGCACAAGGCGCGGAGCCTGGAATGGTTGGTGTTGTTCCGGGATTCATGCCCGACATGCTGACCGTCATCTTGGCGGGTCTGTTCGTCGGTATCTGGATGAGCAGGAAGAGACAAGTCATTCTTCAGACCAATTGACGGACTCATCCTCAGCGAGTTCCATCACTTCCTCGTCCTCTTGCTCATCTTCAGGATCGTCCTCACTCGACATGTAACTGCGTTGGCGACGGCGTGCATCGGCAAGTCCTGGTACCAGCGCCTCGAACTCAACTCCTTCCTGAACGGTGCGCTCCTCCAAGTTCTCTAGTTTGCGCGCTCGCAGGCGCCGCTCACGTCGCTCTCGTTCGAGGCTCTTGATCACCGAGCTGTGCTCTGCTCCGCGCAGGATGCGCTCTACGGCCTTGCTCGCCAGTGGCAGACCTTCCTCATCTCCGACCAATACAATCGTGCTTCCGTAGACCGCCATCTCACAACCGGAGTGCTCCTCAATCAACTTGCGAATGCGACCGTTCCTGCCAATCAACCGCCCGCGCATGCGCCGCTGTTGATTGGCTCGCTTGCCGACCCAGTCTCGCATATCGACCATCTGGAAGAACACGTCGTCGCCGAGCAGCCGGAGAGCACGCTTGGGGGACATCCCGCGACCGATCGCTTTGATCATGTCTGGCAGCTTCATCTGCATGATTGGGTCGATATCTCCGTCCATATCCCAGATGATGCCGATATCACCCGACTGTGAGTCGACGTCCAAGGACGCGCCCGACGCCTTCTCAATCGTCCGACGTGTCTCACCTCCTGTGCCTATGAGCACCGCCACGCGGTTCATCGGAATCCGCACTGACGACTGCATGCGGGGTGCCGACCGATGGCCCCTAATTGAAGTCGGCGGTGCTCATTCGCTTCCGAGAATCGTCACCATGGCGTCAGCGAGTTCGACTTCCAGCCCTTGGCGATTTGCCCACTGCACCAGACGAGTAGCGTCGCGCACTAGGAATTCATTGGCATTCGGATGTCTCTCGACAACCGATTGACCAGCGTCTATCACCCACGGCTCACCATCGTGCCAGAGGATGTTGTAATCCGAGAAATCGGCGTGGACCATGCCCGCGTCGTTCCAGAGTATCCTCAGATAGTCCAACAGTTCATCGTAGACTGGCTGGGGTGATTCCACATCTGCATCGCGCAGGCGAGGTGCGGGGCCGGTTTCGTCACCAACGTAACTCATCACGAGCACGTTCTTGAACAGGGCGAACGGCTCAGGGACACGCAGTCCAAACTTGCGCATGCGCAGCAGATTGCGCTGCTCCTTGCGCACCCAGATATCGACCAGTTGCCGATGACGACGTCTAAGTCCCCCGAATCTCGGGTCGCCCTCGATGTATTGCATCAATCCGCGGAACACCGCGTTGCTGGTGTGGAAGATCTTCACCGCTATCGGTCCCGATTCTCCCTCTCCGCGGAAGACGTGTGCCTCCTTGCCGCGCGCAATCGGCCATTCTAGCGTGTCGATGTGACCTTGAGTCATCAGTTTGTAAACGGCCAGAAGAGTGGACTGGTCGAACACTTCGTCGAGTACACGGCGGTCGACCCATTCGAACGGACCCTTCCCGAGTACGCCGGCCATTCGCTCCTCGATCTCGGAGAACATGCGGGCGTTGCTCTTCTCTGCCATCCAGCCCCAGCTCTTGTCGGCCTTCTCCAGGGACTTGTGCAACACCTCGGGCTCTTGCTCCGCTTCCTCGAGCCACTTGTCATCGAATTCCGGTTCAAGGTCCGGGCCTTTCGGCTCACCTTCGATGCCCGCTTCCTCTGCTTTCTGGGATGCCTGCTGGTCGCGCAGATCCTGCCATTCACGTCGCTTGCCGCTGCGACGTTTGGTTGACCGCTTGCGGGCGATGGGAGCACCTCGGTGATCACGCCTCACCGTCGTCATCCGACTCCGGCTCAGCCTCTACGGGCTCTGGCTCGGTTCGCTTGTCACTGGCCTCCCAGATCCCGCTGTCGTCTTCGGACGCCGTATCATCGCCCATTCCGAAGGTGTCGACTACCTCAGGGAGCACGCCTTTGCGTGAAAGGTAGAGAGCCTGTGTCTTGGTGTAGCGCATGCGCACATCCGCCTTCGCGTCCTGGAAATCCCACGGCTGGATGATGATCAGGTCGCCCTCACGCACCCACTGACGACGACGCATCTTCCCGGGTATCCGTGCCAGACGGGTTTCTCCATCTGCGCACACGGCGCGAATGCGTCGACCTCCAAGAATCTGGTCGGCGATGGCGAACATCTCGTTGATGCGCGTATTGGGCGTCTTGACGCGAATTTTGTCGCTGTCAACGTCACCCGACTCGAGCTGCGCGAGCAACTCCTCGTCGACTTCTTCCTCTCGGCGTCTACCCATTCATCGCTGTCGACCTGAGCACCCCTTATCAACGCTCAGTACTGCAACAAGCGCGCCTGAACGGCTCAATGCGGGCAAGTGCACGCAGTTGCCGTCAGCGCGGCGCTCATATCCTGTGATGGGTTCTGGGGAGCGGGGGAGCCACAGATGGACGACATCCTCGCACGTGAGCGGGCGGTCGCAGACATGTTCGGTTGGACTCACCTTGACGGCAAGCACAAGGGTGACGGCTGGGACATGGTGACCCCCGACGGTTCACGAGTCACGATTCGCTTCGATGTCATCTCCGAGGAATCAGGCATGCACTTCCTCGAACTGGAACAGCGGGCTGACCGGGAGAGCCGGTGGAAGGCCTCGGGATTCGGGCTGGCGCGCAAGCAGGCACACTACTGGGCGATGGCGAACTCGCACACCGTTTACGTGGCGCCGACCAAGGCGTTGTGGAAGGCGCTGAAGAAGGCCAGGGCTGACG
>CAZUBQ010000027.1:0-22799 GCA_964618995.1 uncultured Candidatus Poseidoniales archaeon
TGGATAATGAGGGAAGGCTGCCTTAATGCGATCTAGTTCATCTTCAAGATCAAGAAATAGATTGCGGGCTTGAACAATCATTTCTTTCTTCATTCGTTCTAATTCTTGACCCATTCTCATGTGCTCTAATTCTGAATGAAGAATCGCATTCTGCTCAGCCATTTCACTACGTAATTTACTGGTTTGTCGGACATTGTATGCGTTCATTCCAGCATTCGCTACGTCCCAAAGAGAAATATCGCGTCTGGACATCGAATGATGACAGGTCCCCTCAACTTTCAACATTTTCACAGGAAATTCCCACATCTCTTGCGTATCCTATGAAATAGGTGAAAAACGCACTGATTCAAGTAGTACGAATCAGGGGGTACCCACTGCGTCTATTCAGATCCGTCGACGCAGCGCTTCCATCTGAGTGTCCGCCTCTCCGAGTTTGGCGAGACAGGCCTCGACATCACCTGATCCGAGGGAGCCCACAGCCTCACCGATGGTGCCCTCACAGGCGTGACGCTCGGCATCGTCGACCTTGATGCCGTTGGATTCGAGCTGGTTCCTGAGCGCTCGCCACTCGCCCTGGAGGAAGTCGAGCAGTTCCGTCGCTTCGCCATGCGCCGCCTGGGTGGCGTCGAGGTCATTCGTGAGCCGCTCCAGCAGCGTGGCGGCATGCGACCACTGCTTCTCCTTGCGCGCCCCCTTGATTCCCTCAAGGCGGTTCTCCCAGTCATCGGCGTCGTCACGACCCTCCCAGCGGGCGCGGAGCTTCTTCTGCTGCCTGAGCGCCTTCTGCACCTCGACCATCGCCTCCCGCTCGCGGGTGACCTCTCTGAGTACCGAATCCGACAATCCACGTGCCATCGAGTACTGGCCTGCTTCGAGCGCGGCATCCGCCTGCTCGATGCGTTCGTTGAACACATCCTGATCGATGCCCTTCGCCTGTTCGAGCGCCCGTCTCGCCTCCTCGAGCGATTCCTCGGCCCCTTCGCCGGCCTCGCCCATCGCCTCCACTTGCTGTGGGATGGCTGACGCCAGTTCCACCGCCTCTACCGCCTCCTCCCGTTCGAGTGCATCCTGAGCATTCTGCAGCATTCGGCGAACCGGTTCGTACTGGTCGCCGTCGCAGCCGTCCAACGCCCGCTTTCCTTCAGCAATCGCCTCCTCGGCGGGCGTCCACCACTCGATGATCTCGACGGCCCGCTTCTTGCCCTGACGGAACAGTTGCTCGGCGTCGCGCAGCGAGCCGAGTTCCATCTCCCGCTCGCCCAGCGTGATACAGTTCCGCGGGCGCTTGGATTCGGGAGCCACCTCCTCTGACTGCTCGACGGTGCTCACAGCGTCGGCGAGGATGTCAGCGATGTCGGACGACAGCGCCAGTGTGCGCTCGATGTCGTCGGCGGCGGTGGCAAGCAGGGCGAGCCCCTCCTTGGGATCATTCCAACCGACCTCGGTCGCCGCCTGCAGCAACGAGGCCGCTTGGTCGATCTTGATCTCCTGGGCGCGCAGTTGCAGAACTCGCTTCTCGAGCGCGTCGCGCTGCTCCTTGAAGCGGCGGCGCTCCGGGCGATCCTTGTCACTGCCGAACACGTCAATGCCTGCGCGAATCAACGCCAGAGCGACGACCAGCAAACCGGGCATCAACAATTCCGACTCAGCACCCTCGGAGATGACCAGAGACAGCGCCACCATGCCGCCGGTGGCGCCCATCAGGCCGCGATACCGCAGTGCCTGTATTCCTCCCGAGAGTTGCACCCTTGAGAACTCGAAGGCGGCGACTGCCAGTGGGAGCATTAGCAGGTTGCCGAGCTGTACCCAGCCAGTGTCCTCGAAGGCGCGGATGCCGAGCAGAAGAAGTGGGGGCCAAGCGATGGCCGTGGCTGCTCCGAGGCGGGAGCGGTGCCGCGGCCCGAAGTCGACGAGGTCCTGCATCGCCAGCGCGCACAGCAGCAGCACGATGGCCGGGCCCAGCCGCGGCATCAGCGGAACGGTGCTCTCCACACCCGGCCAGACGTACCACGCGGCTGAGCCGACGAGAGCCAGCGCCGCCACTATGCCGAGCGTCTCCAGTTGCGAACGTTGCTTGGCGAGCGTGGCAGCCAGCCGCGACTCGACATCCGCCACATCCGCCATCAGCCAGTCAGCCCTAGCCCCGCCCAATGAACCCGACGCCGTCCCGGACCGACGGAATGAGGGTCAGAAGGGTGCTTTCCCTTTGCCCTGCGTTCCTCTCACAAGCCACGCGCGCACGAGTAGCCAGCAACCTCCGCCCACGAGTACCACCCAGAAGAGGAATCGCACGTTGTCCACCCATGCGGGAGTCACACTCAGGTCACTCTCGAACACCTGACTGCCGTTGGCGCCGGTGCCCTCGTCGACCCAGGTGAGGTTGATGGAAATGCGGCCGTTCTCAAACGAGGGGACCTCCAATGGGTAGGTTGCGTTACCATGTCCGTTGAAGGTGGCCACGGTGCTCGAAAAGTTGTCAGAGCACACATCGCCGTAGCAGATGGTGAACACGGCCGGGTTGGCACCTGTGTTGTTGACCTGCACCTGCAGCACACCCGACTCGCCGGGCACAGGGATTCCCTCCATCTCCACCGATACGATCGACAGATTAGCGGCCTCCAATGGATGCACCACCGGGTTGGTGATCAACTCGCGCAGGTTCTGTTTTTCCGTCCCATCCGCCAGGTCGGCACACTGCACCCGCAATTGGTGCTCTCCCACGTCGAGCGGTGGCAGGTCCACAAAGCGAGCGTCCACCCAGTTGGCGTACTGCAAGACTGCGATACCGTCGACATCGATGAAGAAGACCAGGTTCTCGATTGCATCGATGTCGTCGAACGTCTCGGACAGGTCGATCGATAGGTTGCTGTCCGGTCGTGCCGGGTTCTCATCTCCGTAGGGAAGTCCATCCACCAACAGTTCGGCTGTGATTGTGGGAGCGGTGGTGTCGTTCATCGTGATGTCCCAGTGTTTCACGAAGATGTTTCCAGCAGTGTCCTCGAGTTCCATGCTCAGTCCCCAGACCGTGAGGTTGCGCTGCTGGTGGCGCTCTTCTAGCGGGTCCTGAGCCCAGTTGACATCGGGGCCTTGGTTGAACTGGTCGTTGAAGAAGTAGTCAACATGGTTCCACCCTTCGGATTTGTTGGAGCGCCAGGTGACCTTCACCTGCTCACCGGAGTCGTCCACAGGAGTGGCGAGAACTGAGAAGTATGAGCCTGCGTCTAGAATGAATGAATCGAGGAGGTGCATCTCGAAGAATGTGACCACACCGGGTTGCATCGAGTCCTCAGTCCCATTGACCTCCGCCATAGGGGGTGTGCCATCGACATACCATTCGCCCTCCCATACACCCGAGAGCCCTTGGCCGTCCGTGCAGGTGAGAGTGGTGTTGAGGGTTGCTCCCATCTCTATCCCGAGGTGCCGAGGGACGATGGTGAGCGTGTCGCCTACGGCGGTGTGAACAAGAGTGCCGTTATCCCTGAGTTCCCATAGGTGGTCTAATTCTCCGAATCCCGAGTCGCTGCATCCCGTGCCGTCGAAGGTGACGTTCGTGTCGTACGGAACGGAGTTGCCTGAGAGTTCGTAGAGCGCGCCCTCAGCCACAGGTGGTTGATTCTCACCCAACGACACGGAGATGGTGCCGGTCACTGGGGAGTTCGCACGTGTGATCGAGAACGACCAAGTCTCGCCCTCCAGAAGTTGTTGCTGCGGACTGTAACGCACCTCCCAGCCGTCGGGCAGGTCGACGTGCAGCGGGATGCTCTCGAGCGGGTCGGCGCGCACGGGGAACCACAGCAGACGAACGCTTGACTGACCGGACCAGCCAGTCAGGTTCCCGCTCTCCATCCATCCGAATGTGCCTCCTACAGCGGTGACTGGCCCTACCAGACCATCCATCGCCAGCCCCTGCGGATTCATCTCGGACTGTGGGCTGAAGGGCATCTCGTCGTAGAGTAGCCATTGACCGCTCTGACCCCAGCCGCTCGTAGAGAGCATCATGGCCAAGCCGGCGGCCTCGGAAGCGGATACGGAGCCATCGCCATCGCCTATCCAGCGGTCGGCCTGCGCGCGCAGTCCGTAGGAGCGTTCGGGCAGCAGGGCGGTGCCGACATCCAGCGGCAGTGAGATGTTGGCGTTCCAAGTGGCGTTCACCGGCTCGCCGCGCACGAGATTATCCACGAGCGTGATGCTCGCATCGCCGGTAACCTGCTCAGGTGCGCTGCCGCTCCCGTTCAGCCAGCCCGAGATGTCGTGCGAACTATTGTCCTGAAGAGTCAGAACGGGCTCGCTGCGCTGTCCATCGAACACCGACCACAGGTTCCACTCACCTTCATCGGTGCGCGGCACAAGCAGGTCAATCTCGCTGCTCCAAGAGAACACCTCGCGCCATCCTGAGGCGCTGTGCTCGGCTAGCACCGTGCCGCTACCGTTGACATCGTCCGACCAGCCGAATAACCGCATCGTCCCGTTCAGCGAGGCGGTCAGGTTGGCTGAACCGTTCCAGCGTACGAGACTCGATCCTGCATCAGCGTCTGCCAGCAGCCATCCGCTTGCACCCGAAGGAACAGCCAGTGAGGCGGCCCCGGACTCGTTGGCCAACGCCGTCAGATCCTGCTGGTGGCCGGAAAGGGCGAGTGACAGCTGCGCATCGGCACCAGTCTGCACTTCGAGACTCCCCGAGAGGCTGGTCAACACAATCGTCATGCTGAGATCCTGGTCGGGGACGAGTTGACCCAGGCCCCATCCATCAGCATGGGCCGAATGGGTGACGTGCAGCCGTACAGGGCCCGGCGTCAGTCCGCTGAACAGTTCGCGGCTTCGCCCCGGCATGTCAGCCGGACCGAGGATGCGTACTCCGGTCACGCCGTCGAACATCTCGACGGTCGCGTTCTGCACCGGAGCAGAATTCTCGTCGGTGACGATCAGGTCTACTCCAGAGGACGGCGGTGCGGACGCGGTCGCGAGTGCACCGGAAGTTGGTGGAACAGGATATGGAAGCGAGCAGGCGACGCTCGAAAGCAGCAGGAGCAGAGTAAGCAGTAGAACGGAGCGGCGCATGTGTATCACCCATCCCTATCGTCGAACAAAACTGTCGAGCCAGACGTTGCCAACTCAAGTGGAATCATCTTTCTGGTTTGTTCGGCAATCGCATCCTGCACCCCAGGCGGCGTGTGAACGAGAATGAATCCACCACCCCCAGCCCCTAGCAACTTGCCACCGGTGACTCCGAGTTCGCGCAGGCGCGCATACAGGTCATTGATGCCCGTGCTGGTGATGCCGCTCGCCATGCCCTGTTTGAGCCGCCACCCTTCGTCGAGCAGCGTGCCGACAGTTGCGAAGTCACCCGCTTCGAGTGCCGTGGCCACCTCACCTGCCATTCCGTGCATGCGTACCAGTTCGTCCATGCGTGCCTCGGTGTTTGCCGCCTGTTCCACGAGGATGTCGCCTGCCTGACGCGTCTGACCCGTGTAGACGAGGCAGAAGGAACCGGGTATGGCCGCCCGTACTTCTTCGCTCAGAGTGAGTGGATTGACCGTCACCGACTCATCACCATGGAAAGAGATTCGGTTCACACCGCCGAACGCCGCCGCATACTGGTCCTGTTTGCCGATGGTGCCACCGAGCACATCTATCTCGATGCGACACGCCTCCTCAGAGAGTTGCACAGCATCAGGAGACCGCCCGGCGAAAGCGTGCAGGGCGTGGAGCAGACCGACGGTGACCGACGAGGAGGATCCAAGGCCTGTCCCGCGCGAGGGAATGTCGGCGATGGTGGTAATCTCAACACCGGAGGTGACACCCGTGGTGCGCATCGCCTCGCGCACCAGTTCATGCTTCAATTCCTCGAAGTCGTCAACAATCTCCATGTTCGAGTAGGATACGCGCACGCTGTCGTCGAAGCGCTGGTTGACGGTGACGTAGATGTGACGCCCGAGCGCCAGCGATGTGACTGCCCCTCCTTGGGCGTGATTGCGGTAGAAGGCCGCGAGGTCCGTGCCGCCGCCGCAGAATGACACACGCAATGGCGTCCTCGTGATGAGCATCGGCCGCCCCACCCGCCGGCCATTGATGAAAGCGACGGCCCTCCGTGACGGCCTCTTACGGGCCGTTTCCGCTCAGGGGAAGGCATATGAGAGCCGTGCGTGCCCCGGCCGTTGGCGAAGGGGATGTCGAAGGACCTCATCACCATGGATGACCTGTCCGACGACGATATCATCAGCCTGTTGGATGACGCCGCCCGCCTCGTTCCTGTGGCCCAAGGAAACGTCCACCTCCCGCTGCTTGAAGGCAAACTCCTGGGTAACATGTTCTTCGAACCTTCCACGCGCACGCGCATGTCCTTTGAGACGGCGATGAAACGCCTGGGTGGCAATGTGATCAACCTCGGGGCGCTGGCTTCGTCCAGCGTGTCGAAGGGTGAGACGCTCTACGATACGATGCGCATGGTCGACGGCTACTGCGACCTCGCCGTGCTGCGTCACCCGCGCCAAGGTGCCGCACAATACGCCGCTGATGCGTGTGCCATCCCAATCGTGAACGCCGGAGATGGTGCCGGACATCACCCGACGCAGACCCTGCTCGACCTGTTCACCATCAAGCAGGCACATGGAAGACTCGACCTCGATGTCACGCTGGTCGGTGACCTCAGATACGGACGCACGGTTCACTCCCTCTCACACGCGCTGGCACGGTTCGGCGCCCGGCTCACGCTGGTCTCACCAGAGTCGCTGGGCATGCCGAGCGAGATTGTCGACGACCTGAAGGCGGCTGGCAGTGACATCACCGTGTCCGATAACCTGCACTCTCAGGTGGCTACTGCCGACGTCATCTACATGACGCGTATCCAGAAAGAACGCTTCCCGGACGATGATGAGTATCTCAAGGTAGCTGGAATCTACCAACTGTCCAAGTCCGACCTCGGTGGTGCCAAGGGTTCGATGATCATCATGCACCCGCTGCCCCGCGTGGACGAGATAGACTCAGACGTGGACGGCACGGCGCACGCGCTCTACTTCGAACAGGCCGCCAACGGCGTGGTCGCCCGCATGGCGCTGCTCTGCCGGATGCTCGGCGCGGACATTCCAGATGAGGTGACTGCATGAGTGAGATGCGCAGGGTCACTGCCATCTGCAACGGCACGGTCATCGACCACGTTCCCGGCGGGCAAGCTCTTCGGGTCCTCAGAATGCTGCGCATAACGGGTTCGCAGTCCAACCCGGTCAGTCTGGTGATGAATGTCCCCTCCTCGAGGTACGATAGCAAGGACATCATCAAGGTCGAGGACCGTGAACTGACGCAGGACGAACTGGATCGCCTTGCGCTAATCGCACCCGCCGCCACAGTCTCGATCATCCGCAACTTCACCGTCGCCGAGAAACGAGTCGTCGAACTGGGCGACGAGATGGTCAATGTAGCAAGGTGCACCTTTTCCAACTGCATTTCGCACGGTGACCGCGAACCGCTGCCACATCGGCTCAAGGTGCTCGCCGCAGAACCGCTCGAGCTGCGCTGCCACTATTGTGGGCACACTCAGGACATCGAGGGGCTCGTCGAGAACCTCCTCTGAGCACCCCAGCCAACTGCCGGAGATGCATTTCGTGGCAGTGACGACGTTGAAATAGGGTCGTCAGGCTACGATGGTTGATTGGAACACCCTCGGGTGTTCGGTCTAGGATGATGACCCCCCAATGGAAGAGGAACAGACAGGAACACACACGTTAGCCGAATGGAAGGCTTGGTACGCGGAGCAACGCTCGGACAAGGTCGAGTTAGTGACCGCCGCTGATCCAGCACCTGATGATGATACTGAACTAGAACGGCTCTGGCTCGTATGTGACGGCAAACCTCCGGAGGACACCCGCACTCACGGTGGACTCGTCTGGCTGTCCAAGCAGACGAAGACTCCGATTCCGGGGCTGTCGGTGCTGGTCGCGAAAAAGCAGCAACCCCTGTTGCTCGTCGTGCCAGGAACCGAACTGGCACCACCCAAACCACTCCCCAAGAAACCGAAGAAGCAGACGAATTCAGGGCAACAGTCCAAGCAGAAGTCCCAAGCGAAACCCGAGCCGGCGCAGCTCAAGCCCCCGTTCGAGTGGCGCTGCCGTCAATGCGACCAAGAGATGGTCAGCGACACCACGCCTTCCCACTGCGGGCGCAGCATGCGCCAACTGGCACCGGTGAGCAAGGAAGGCAGCAAGGAGTTCTCTGAATTCATGGAGCAGAATGAATGGACGTTCATGAGTCCCGAGGAATCGACGCTGCTGAAGCAACCAGGGGTCGAGAAGAGCGAACAGGCGCTCAGTATAGCCACCGAGGCGGGCGAATCACTCGAGAAGATCCTCAGGGAGGTGGCGAAGGAGGTGCCTCCGAGGTTCGAACTCTACAACGAGCAGACAGACCGCGTGCGCGTCTCAGACCTGAAGACGGACGACAAATTCGTTCGTGTGTTCAACAACATCGAAGAGTGGCGCGGAACAGAAATGGTGCCGGTCACCGACCTTCCATACGGAAATGTGGAGATCGGCCATGTTTTCGACGCCTTCCTCTCAAAATCACTGGACGGCTCGGTCGACGGAGACTGGAGTCCTGGAGAGCGTGTTGCATTCCATGCCGAAGACTTGGGAATCACCATCGGAGGGACGCCGGACCTGATGTTCCGTGACATCCCAGTAGAGACGAAGACTGTGACCTTCCTGCCGCATGAGGGCAACAAGAAGCAAAGACATGTCTTCCAATTCAAATGGCACTCGAACTACCTGCCACAGATTGCGATGTACCTCGAGGGGACCGACCATGATTGGATGCTGCTGATGCTTGTGTCTCGGCGCAGTGGCCTGTTCACCATGCTTCCAATCACGAATGTCAAGATGGAGACACTGCGCAAGCGCTGGCATAGTCTGCTCAAGGATGACGAACTGGCTGGACAGGTGACTACCTACAGAGAAGCCATCGACTCCGAGGAATGACCGCAGAAACGAGCCTGCTACTCCCGCGCGGCTCAACCTGAACTGCTCGAAATCCAGTCACGCATGGTACACGCCTGACAGATTTCCCTGCTGCTCACCTCGCCGCAACGCTCGCATCGTTGCATTCCATCCTCCGCCCACGATTCCGATAGCGTCTCGCCGTCATTCGCCGCAATCTGCAATTCCCGCATCCTCTCCATCGAGTGCAGAAGTCCGTGGCGCGCGCCGGGTGTCTCTGACTCCATGGTAGCGACCAAGGCTCGGCTTCGCTGACGGAACGCACCGGGGGCGTAGGGGCAATCCCCGTGATGGAACTCCAGCCCCGCTTCGAGGGCGTGAGCGTGAATCTCCTGCTCTGGAATCCAACGCAGTGGCACGATTCTCGGCGCCAGTCCTTCTATCGGATCCCATGTGTGTGGAGCCAGCCTGATGGTGCGGTCGATGTCACCATTCTGCAAGTTCATCAGGATGGATTGCGCCATGTCGTCGAGATTGTGACCGAGCGCCATCCAATCAGCTCCGACCCGCTCAGCGAGCGCGTTCAGACCCTGACGTCGGAACACACCGCAGTAGGAACACGGCATCATCCCCTTCGCCTCAGGGATGTTCTTCTCTATCGTTGGCATGCGTACTACCACCTCGTCCATGCGTTCGAATCCGAGTTCTGGGTAACTGATGTGCTCCAGCCTGACTCCGAACCGATCCGCCAGCCTCTCAGCGCATTCGAGAGAGGGGGAACGGTAGCCATCGATGCCTTCATCGACGCAGCCGGCGATGATCTCGACATCACGCCGCGGGCCGAGCAACTCGACCATCATCTCGAGCAGGACGCTGGAGTCCTTTCCTCCCGATATGCCAACGAGGATGCGCTTCGGTTCGCCGGTCTCCCTGATGGCGTCCTTGGGCAGTTTGACCTGCTCTTTGAGAGCCTTCGATACCCGCTTGCGAATCGAGGCGCGCAGATGGACAGCGCACAGGTGGATGCCGCTGTAGAGTTGGTGCACCACCGCAGGCTTGTCACAACGGGTGCAAGGCTCAATCTCCAGTCCGCTCATCAAGGAGGCCAGAGGTGAGGCTGACTTGAAGGGAACTAGAGGAGCAATACACTACAAGGTTTCAATTGATATTCAATAAATGCAATTGAATAATTGTATTGACTCACAGCCCCGGAATCAAGCGCTCAGGAGCCTGTCGAGAGCGGATCCTCGTCCCTCGAAAACGCCCTCAATTCACAATATTCATCGAACTTCCAGTTGGCGAATTGAAACTGATTCGTAAATCGGCCCCTGAAGGGCCGACCTCCCCAAATCTCTTGAAGGGCCCCGCGGCCTCGATGGCCTTCAAGGGAGGCAAATGCTCCGTAGATTGCTCGCAAGCTTCCGCCGTGTTCCCGGTGTGGTCGGTGCGATTGTGGTCGACGACCAGTGGGCCGTCACCGCCACCGCACTGGAGATGGAGCAAGGCGAGATGCTGACGACCTGGTCGGATGCGCTCAGGGAGAGCGAACGTCTGGTCGGCGAGGCGGGGCTGGGGGGCATCGAACAACTGTGGTTAGAGTGTGAGCAAGGGCACATCGTGCTCGCTCCTCTCGTCGGCGGCCACTCGATGCTCGTACTGAGCGATTCGGTAGCCAACATCGGCCGACTTCGCCATGAGGTGCGTG
This sequence comes from uncultured Candidatus Poseidoniales archaeon, assembly GCA_964618995.1. Lineage (GTDB taxonomy): Archaea > Thermoplasmatota > Poseidoniia > Poseidoniales > Thalassarchaeaceae > JAKUTA01. Next base: position 10,630 of record CAZUBQ010000027.1, read on the forward strand.
CCCGGACTCCCGTGATTGATGATATGTTGAGGTGAATGAATGTTCGAGATGCCAGTTGGAGAGACAGTTGAGGATGGAATCGATCTGAGTGTCAGCCAGGGGTCGTTCCCCTTCGACTTCGGCTGCATATCCTATTCCAGACCCAGAGCGCGTGTCGCCTGTGGTCACCGGTTGATCTGTGCCGGTGCAGCAGTGGGTGCGTTGTGTGAGGAACAGAAGGGCAAGCGTCGCTTCCTCGCCGGGAATGCAGCTGAGGCGATGCTCGCCGAGATGGAAGCCGGTGATGGCCTGAAGGCCACCGGGACGACGTGGACCCGCGGACAGTTTGAGTCGGTGGCGCGCAACCTGCTCGAAGCGTTCAGCGACCCGACTGCCCTGGGAACCTTGTTGCCCACTCCAAGAATCGAGGGACACATTCCAACTCGCGATCTTTCGCTACTCATCGAGAGACTGGCATCATCCGAAGTGAGCCGCGGTGCCGCCGGCGTCGAGGACGGCCTGCTGGTGCACTCCGCGGGAGATCTCCCGCTGGACAACGAGGCGTTCGCTGCACTCGTGCAGACACATCTCGATGCGTTGGTCGCGCTCGGTTCCCAGATGGACATGTCCCGTCCATTGTCAACTTCAATCGCCCTACCAGACGGCTCTCTGCTGATTGCGCCTGCCGGTGATTCCTCCATCGCCGTCTGGACCGACTCCGAAGCCGACCACACCGCCATGTTGGCCAACGCCTCCGCCCTGCTCAGGACCCCCACTGCCGTCGAGGACCTCGTCGAAGAAGGCGAGCCGCTACCTGAGGGAGTCATTGTCAAGGAGGGCAAAGGGGGTGTCGACCAACTCATCTCTCACTTGCGCAGCGCCGCTGACGAGCACACGACCGGTTATCTCGAATCAGCTCCGGTCGATGGTGAGGCAATCGCCATCACCCTGATCAGCGGAATTCCTGTTGGAATCCGAGCCGCGGGTGTGAACTCCGTCGAGGTGGCCGTAATGAGTGCCACCAACGCTGGCAACACGCTGCGTCTGCACCGGCTCGACCGGGTGATGCAGTTGGTACTGCGCGCATCAACCGTTGCCGACTGGAGCCTGTCCGAATTCACTGAACAGGTCTCGTCTTGCCGCACCCGCAGCGAGAATCGGCTCGAGTTGCTGAAAGGCAGACTCGACGCCCTGTTTGGCTTCGAACTTGGCATGGAAGGAATGCTATCGGAACGTTCCGACTGGAAGTTGGTCGAGGATGCCGATGCAGTCGCAGCACTCCCGGGAACGACCAGGGCGCAACTGCTGGGACCGGCTCTGGGCGAACTGCGCATGCAAATCGAACGCCTCGAAGGCGACGTCGCACGGATCGAGAAGGAGAAGGCGCGCGCAGACTCGCGGACGCAGACCGCCAACGCCGAGCGTGACGAGTTGAAGACCGATATCTCCGCCACTCGCGAACTACTGGAGGAAGGACGCGATGCGCGCACCGAACTCTCGAACCGTCTCGACGAGTCCCAACTACGCATCCGAGAGGAACAAGCGAACTCGGAGGAGCAGGGCGCACGGGCCGAGCGACTTGCACGTCGCGTCGCCGAACTCGAACACCAGGTCACACAACGAGCAGAGGAACTGGCCAGTGCCATCGGCGAGATGGACTCGCGACAGCAATTGCTCGAAGCGCTCGAAGGGTTGCTGACCGAAGAGGCACGTGCCAAGTCCGAACTCGAGGCAGCCGAAGCGAGGTTGGTCGAGGTTCGTCGCAATCTCGACGACGACGAGCGGATGCAGCGGGTGCTGAACGAGCAGGTGTCAGCCCAGCGGGAGCGTCACCGAAAGGCAGAGGCGCAAGTCAACGAACTCGAGCGACAGCGTGAGGCGAGGCGGGCGGACCTCGACCAAGCGGAGAGCGAGATGCACACCTGTCGCAGGCTGCTCGAGGAGGAGCGGATGCGCACAGCCGAGATGGACCGCAAGCACACTCTGATGCAGACCGAACTGCGTGAACTGATGAGCGAAAGACGGCAACTCATGCGCGAACTAGGTGATCTCGACTCCCGACGTGGCAATGCCGAGGCTGAACTCGGAGCGCTCATCGAACAGGCACAGGATCTGCAGGACGCTCACGAACTCGCGCTCGTGGACATTGCAGAGGCGGACAAGATTCGCGCCCGCCTGGCATCCGAGCCGCTGGCACAGGCGCTACTCGGTGATGAGAGCGGTCTGGCGCAACTCGAACCGGTGCTCGACCGGATGACTGCGGCGCACAGCCGTGGCTACAGCGTCGCCATGCTCGATCGCGCTGTCGAACGAGGATTGCAGGTCATCCAGCACACAGTCGACGAGGTCGCCCAGACTCCCCGATATCTACTGTCCACCGAGGTGATGGACCTGCTCCAGCGGCAAGCACCTGAGACAGCCGAGACCGTTCGCGGCCTCACTCGATGGTCGGTGCAGAACAGGCTGGAGAACCGACTCGCGGAGACGGTGGCTCACGTCGTGCTCGATCTTGAGAACCTGCTCGACGAGTATGAGGAATCCGTCACCATGCTGATGCAGCTGCGCGAAGTGCTGCGCCAGATGCTCGACCTCGGATTGCCCACAGAGGAGATTGCTCCTCTAGAAGCAGTATCGCACATGCCAGAGGCGCTTCCACAGATTTCACGCGAGGTCCGCCGACTGCTGCGCCATACTCTCGACTCCATCTACCTCGAGGCTGACCAGCGGGACAGGGGCGAAGCAGCCAGCCTCGACGACACGGTCGAGTTGCTGGAGCAACTGATGCAGAGGCTCGACACCAGCGGCCTGACCGGTGAGACGCCTGTGGGCTCGCTGTGGACCTTCCAGAGCAGTGGAATGCTGCCATTCGAGAAACATGTACTCACCGCGGTGGAACGCCCGGAGATCAACAGGGCGGCCATCGCCCAGATGAATCCTGACGATGCAGATGACGATGACTCTGTCGAGACGACGCCCACGCAGGTGGATGCGAGTGACACGAGTCAGACATGGGAGCCTATCGCCGAACCCGCCGACCGGGATGGAATCGATCTCACCAGCCGGGTGACAGCGGGCCTAGCACCTGCTGAAGTCATAGGAGACCCCGGAGAACTCGACGACATCAGCAGACTCGAGTTGGAACTGGCAAATCTCGATGCCGCCGCCGCTGAGCGAGAGGATACCATCGATGGAGTTCCACCGCCTGCCGACCCGGCAGCACGCGACTCGCTCACCTCCCTCGAGGACGAACTCTCTGACCTCGATATCTGAGAGGCAGACACATGACCGACGATGTCACCGGTGGCGAAAGTCCCCTCCCTGGAGTGGATACATCGCCCACGCCTGGCTATCCCATCTGGCTGGAGCGTCTGTTCACAGTCGGCCTGCTGATCATCGCCTGTCTGCTGATACCGGACGCACTCGTCCAACTGGATGGTCTGAATCGCGCAATCCAGATTCCGCTGGTTTACTGCGGCCTGCCAATCGCAGCAATCGTAGCTGCCCGGCTGCTACAGATAATCCTACACAAGACTTGGAACAACCTGAAGGGTTGAGAGAACATCAATCGCGACTCATGGTGAGTTTCGGGATGTAGGTCTCGGCGAAGCCGGTGATTCGCTGCCACGGCACAACGAAGCGCAGGCCGGCGACGAAGATGAGGAACAGCATCCCGGAGATGACCTTCCCATATGTCAAGCGCAGTTCAAGCGATTCCTGTACCTGCCCGCTCCATTGTGACGCCCCGAACAGACTCACTAGGTCGAGCAGCAGGTCGTCGAACTTCAGTGCCAGCATCGTGCACAGAGTGACGGTGAAGAAAATCCCGACCGTGTGCACCAGATGGCCGTTGAGCATGCTGTCGAACTGGTTGACGTACTCGGGATCCTTCTTGCAGGACTCTGGCAGCCTGAAGGCATACTCGAGATGACGGATGCCGGCGAATCCGGATTCAGAATAGATGAGCATCAACATCGCCATCAGCAGCAACGGCCAGATGTCCGGGGAAACGAGACCGCCCAGCGCGGTAGCACTCCCGACCTGCGATGCGAGTGGGGCCAGCCCGATGTCGAAGTAGACCATGACACTCTCGAATGACAGCAGCGCGTAGAGTCCCAGATAGACAAGCACCGTGCCTAATGACCATCCTATCATCCGACGCGACAAGCCCCAGATGCCCATCAAACCGGTCCACACCGGTAGGAAGTAGATGGCGAGCATGAACACCTGGGAATAGACCGTCAAAGGATACACGAGCGTCACCGCATGGTTGCGAGCGGGGTCAACGGAGAACGGCCAGTAGAGGTCCCAATGGTAGAGCATCCCCCAGAACCAACCGAGCAGCATACGGCCGGCGAGGAAGAGAATCAGGCCCACGAGCACACCGAGGTAGACCTGACGACGGCGGTGCGGGGTCTGGAAGTTGAGGAACACCCAACCGGCGGCGGCTAATCCGCACAGCAGCAGCGGGACATAGTAACGCCCGGGTCCATCGTTGCCGACACCTGTGAGGAAGTCGGGCAGCGGCAACTGCCAGTCAGAATCACCCGATTCACCGCGCATCATGTTCTCGAATCCCTGCAGCGTGAGGGTATGGTCCAGAGCGGGGCACCAGAGCGAGTCACCGGAGTCATCGACGTGCTGAGGTGAGCAGGAGCCGAAAGTTTCCCCCATCTGCAGGTAAAGCCAGATCAGTGCGAGCGTGGCGATTATCTGGACGGCGACCACCTGCCACTGTTTACGCAGCACCTTCAGGTGCAGCGTGCGCACCCCGCCCTCGTCGGTGAGGTCTTCCTGGGGTTCCACATCCTCCGCCATATGTTCATCTCCTCAGGACAGTTTCACCTGCAGTAACGCTTGGGATAGTTCGACATCCGGCATCCAATCAATCACCCTAGCCCCGAATCCGGCCAACGCGGTCAGCCGATTCTGCCGCTCGAGCTTCATCACCTCGTAGGACATCCTCGGGACCCGGCTGACAAGTCGCTCGTAATCGGTGCTCGAAGGAGATAGCACAATCACCTCGTGGTTGCGCCCGGAGAGGTCCCGTACGGCGTGCGGGACCGTTCCATCACCCTCAAGGGAACTGATGATGAAGACCGGGCTGCCGCGGCTGAAGCGCGAACTCAGCGCGTTGGTCACAGCCTGCAATGGCATGTTGCCCTTGGGCGCAACGCCGGCCAACGAACTGAGGATTTTGAAGTACTGTTTGTCACCACCGTCGGCTGGCAGATATGACAGCCTGTCATCGTAGACTGCGAGTGCCACCGAATCTCGCCTCTGGATGAAGTAAGAGGCCAGCGAAGCAGCGGCTACAGTACCCATCTCGAGCGGATTCTTGAGCACGGTGCCGATACGCGACACATCTCTGCTGTCCAGCAGGATGAACACATCGGTGACCGCATCGCGACACTTCTCGTTGACCATCAATTCTCCAGTGCGAGCATACGCCTTCCAGTTGATGTTCTTGAACGGGTCACCGGGGACGTATTCCCGCAGTGAGTAGAACTCGGTTCCGGGACCTGGAGTGCGCAACGTGGTGGCGCCTGTGTACATCTTGGGGGTGCGACTTCGGACCATCGCCTCCTCGACATCCCTCACCTGGGGGAAGACGATCAGGTCAGAGCGGTGGTCGACGAACATCTCAGTGGAATAGAGATTGAAGGTGTTGCGATAGCGCAGCGATATCGGTCCGAGAGAGAAGTGTCCTCGCAGTGGACAGCGCAGTACGTAGCGAATCCGAGTCGTCTGACCCGGCCCGAGGTTGATGCGCATGTAGTTCAGGCCTGAGCGGAGTTTCATTTCATGCGGGACGTTGTCGAACACTTCGAGCAACTGTGTCCGACGGCGGGCAGTGTTAGTGATTGCCAGTTCGACATAAAGGTCATCGCCCTTGTACAAATTGTCTGCGGACAGCGTGCGCACGACATCGAGTTCACCGTGGCCGGTGACCCAGCTGTTGATTGCCAGGAAGGAGATGAAGGCGATGCCGACGACCATCAACTGGAAGTTGGACATCATCATGCCGACGAGCACGAGTGAGATTCCCGATGTCATCATCAGTGCTGCCTTGCGCGTCCACATGCCTCTCACCCCGTTATTTCCTGCCCCACATCTTGATGCGTTTGACCACAGCCACCAACTGCTCCAGCGAGTAGTTGCGGTCCTCGAACACGAATTTCACCAACACAGGGTCGTTGATCATCCCCTGCAATTCACGCGCCGGAAGGGCATCGAACTCCTCCCTCGTGAGGGTGTTCAGGTTGCGCACCCTCGAGAGCAGAACCTGCTTGATCTTGTTCGCCCGGCTGTAGTATCCATATCTGCGTGCGTCACCGAATCCGTAGTAGATGATGCTGAACACATGGCGCCACGGCTCAGGGTCGGTCTTGCGGATGATTACTGCCTCGAAGGCGACGAACAGTGACAGGAACAGGATGAGCATGGCCATCCAGTCGCTGGTGAAGTAAACTAGCACGTAGTACAGCAGGTTGTACGCCTCGCCAGCCATCGACGACTGCTGGTGCCGGCTCTCATCGAAGATGACCTGCGCGTTCTCTCCTGGCATCAACGTGTCATTCCCAGTGAGCAGCGCCTCGGCGATGGCGTCGAGTACCCACATCCGGTTGTCGTTGTCGGGAATCTCGGTTTGCTGGCCACCATACATCTGGTCGTAATCGTAGACGGTGTTCATCAGCAGGCTTCCGTCGGCTACGAAGTGCGCCTTTCCTGTTCGCGTATCGTCGCACTGCGACGATAAACAGTACTTGATGTAGACAGCGAACGGACCCTGCAGGTCTCCCTCGAACCCGCTTCCCGCAGGTCCGACGGTTAGGTCTCCGTCGTCATTGACGTCGAGGTAGGAATCTGTTGAAGACATCCCGAGGCCGTAGCGGTTCTTCTCGTAATCCTCGGCGGCATCGGGGTCAAACGCTGATGGGGAGTTGAGCAGGAGGTTGATGCTCGGCGAGAGGTCGTATGGGTTGTTCGAGTCACCTGTGATGCGGTGGGCGCACAGCCCAGCATCCTGAGGTGTGATTGCCATCAGCCCGGGAATCGCAGGGTTTGCCGGGTCGGGATCCAGCCGGTCGATGTAGCCATCCTGGTCCATGTCAGAACCGCACGGATGCAACGGCCATTGCGTCCGATTGTGTATCGGGTCGTACATGTAGCCGTCAGACATGTTGATCCAGATGTAGTTGTAGTCCAGCGTTTCCGACCAGGCTCCTGCGTCGTAGAGCTTGTGTCCACTGTACTCGATGCCGAACGCCTCGGCGACTCCGCCCGAATAGCCGAAGTCATCCATCACGATGATCGTCCCGCCCTTGGCGACGAAGGAGGCGACCGCCTCGACCTCGGAAGAGGTATAGCCGTCCGATTCGGTGAACTGGATGATGCTCGCATCGCCGGTGAAGCGAGGTAGGCTGATGGTGTCCTTCTCTACCCCAGCGATGATGAACACAGTATTCTCTGGATTCTCAATCTCGTTGAGCAGCAGGGGGCTGCTGACCAGACTGCGCGTCTCAATCCCCATCGAGCGCAGGTCATCTCGGAAAGCGGACATGTCATCCCAGTCATCGTCGTAGGCCGAGAGTTGCACCTGACCGGGGTTGACATATGTCGAAAGGAGAGTAGCCGCCAGCAGAAATAGCACTGAGTAGAAGGCTGCCATAGTGGCTCCGCGCTTGAAGCGGCGGGAACGGAGATACGCCTCGACTTCTACTCGGTTGAGTCGCACAGTATTCACCTGGACCATAGGTCCAGCGCGCAGACGACTACGCTTGACTTAAGACGGTTGTGCGGCACTGAACGGGACCTGAGTCATGCCAACAAGCCTTGAATCCATGTAGCACAGCGATTGCACCGGTCATCGCTTGAGTATCACTTGGGCAGCAACCTGCTCAACCTCATCGACAGGCAGCAGCAGCAGCCCGCCCTCGAACGGCCAAGGCAACTTGTCCGGGTCAAGGTCACCCTCAAGGTCAACCAGCAAGGTGAGCACATCTCCTGAGAGCAACTCGATTACCAGATCCGCCACGTCCCCCAGTCGGTCACCGCGAGCGTCGAGTACGGCCATCCCGACCAGTTCCCTGCCGAACGTGGCTGTCATCGAAGCACCCTCTGTGCGCTGAGCCCTTGAACCCAGCGTCGTGGCGGACGCCGTCAGACAGACTCGATTCCAGAGAGAGAATCCTTCTGACGCTTGACGCTCTCAAGGCCGCTGGTGAGCGCCGCCTCCATCTTGCTGTAGTACTCGAGCATCTCCGGAGTCACGGTCGGCCTGACGCGGCCGATGGCTTCTGAGAAGTGTGCCTTGGTAATCGTCTTCTTGTTGGCGCGCATGGTGGTCAGCGCCGCCTCACGGCACACCGCCTCGATGTCAGCGCCGGTGAACCCATCCATGCGCTTGGCGAAGTCCTTGACCTCGAACTTGCCCAGCGGCATTCCGCGAGTGTGAATCTTCAGGATCTCCTTGCGGCTCTTCTCGTCGGGCGGTGGAATGTGCAGCACGCGCTCGAAGCGGCCTGAGCGGAGCAGCGCCCGATCAATCATCTCCGGCCTGTTGGTGGCTGCGATGACGATAACGTTCTCCAGACCCTCAACTCCGTCGAGGCTTGTGAGCAGTTGATCGACCATGCGGTTGGTCACCTCAGCGCCTCCTCCGTCGGGGCTGGCGTTGCGATGACCGGCGATGCTCTCGAACTCATCGAGGAAGATGATGCTCGGACTCGCCTGTTTCGCCTTCTTGAACACCTCGCGGATTGCCTTCTCCGACTCGCCGACCCACTTGGAGATGAGTTCCGGCCCCTTGACGGTGATGAAATTCGCCTTCGCCTCGTGGGCGATTGCCTTGGCAATCAGCGTCTTTCCAGTTCCAGGGGCGCCGAACAGCAGGATTCCTCTGGGCGCGGTGATACCGAAGTGCTCGAACAGTTCCGGTTTGGTCAGCGGCCACTCGATGCTCTCCTTGAGTCGCTCCTTGACCTCTTCGAGGCCACCGACGTCCTCCCAACCCTTCTCGGGCACCTCGATGTAAATCTCGCGCAGCGCCGAGGGTTCGATCTCCCTCATGGCCATCCTGAAGTCGTCCATGGTGACCTCCATCTTCTCAAGCACCTCGGGGGAGACCTCCTCGGCCTCAAGGTCAATCTCCGGCAGGTAGCGCCTGAGCGCCTTCATGGCGCTCTCGCGCACCAAGGCGGAGATGTCGGCACCGACGAACCCGTAACTGTTCTCGAGTGCCCATTCCATGTCGAAGTCGTCCGCGATGGGCATTCCCCGCGTGTGGATAGCGATTATCTCCCGACGGCCCTCCTTGTCAGGAACACCGATTTCGATCTCTCTGTCGAAGCGGCCCGGTCGGCGCAGCGCCTGGTCTATGGCATCTCTCCGGTTTGTGGCACCGATGACGACGACGTTGTCGCGCCCCTGCATGCCATCCATCAGTGTGAGCAGTTGGGCGACAACTCGTCGCTCGACCTCGCCGGTGACCTCCTCGCGCTTGGGAGCGATGCTGTCAAGTTCATCGATGAAGATGATTGCCGGCGCATGCTCGGCCGCCTCATCGAAGATATCTCGCAGTTGCTTCTCGGATTCACCGTAGTACTTGCTGATGATCTCCGGGCCATTGATTGAGGTGAAGTGGGCGTTGGTTTCGTTGGCGACCGCCTTGGCAATCATCGTCTTGCCCGTTCCCGGTGGCCCATGCAGCAGCACGCCCTTGGGCGGGTCGATTCCGAGGGTGCGGAACAGGATGGGGTGCTTCAGCGGCAGTTCGATCATCTCGCGGACCTTCTGCAACTCGTTCCTGATTCCACCGATGTCCTCGTAGGTGATGGACTGGACTGCTCCGCCTTCCTCCTCGTCGACCGCCTCGTCCTTGATGACGATCTCAGTATCAGGCAGCACCTGCACGATTCCCTTGGGGGTGGTCGACTGGATGGCGAACGGAAGCGCTTCGGCGAACAGCGTCATTCCGGGGATGAAAATGCGATCACCCGCCACCACCGGTCGCTTGTTCAGGCCGCGTCTTGCGAATCCCTCGATACCGGGGCCGAACCTCACCTTCTGCTTGCTTGCCATCACAGGGGAGAGTACGAGTCGTGTACACGGCTTCGCCTCCACCTTGCGGATGCCGACGTTATTGCCGAGACCCGCACCGGCGTTCTTGCGAATGATGCCGTCGATGCGAATGACACCGAGGTTGGCATCTTCGGGACGACAACGCCACACGATTGCGGCGGTCCTGTCGTCACCCTTGATCTCGATGACATCTCCCGGTTTGAGGTTCAGGTCGTTGTCGAACGGCACGCGTGCGCGACCGTGTCCGACATCGCTTGGAATCGCTTTCGCCACCTTCAGCGTCAACTTCTTCTTGTCGCCATCAGCCATGTCAGGACGCCCCGTTGCATAACCCCGATTTCACGGACTCACTAAAAACCATGCAAACCGAAATCTGCCGCCGACCCCTTATGAGCGGAAGGTGAACTACCCCGAGAAATCCATTGTGGGACCTCACGTAGGATTGATGAGCGCGAGCGGGTCCGCAAGGCCAATGGCGCATGTTCTGGAGAGCGGATTGGAGTTCCTCAAGCACGACAACCCGAATGACCTTCCGTGTGTCCGCGGCTACAACATCATTGGAGGGCAACTGACCTCGGCCTCGGACGGTGGCACCTTCGAGTCCACCAACCCAGCCCGGATGTCCGACTGCCTCGGCGTGTTCCCCCATTCCACCAAGGAAGACGTGAACGCCGCCCTAGACGCCGCCGCCGACGCCTTCCCCGGCTGGGCTGCCACGCCCGCCCCCACGCGCGGACAGGTGATTGGAAACATGGGCAGGTTACTCATGGAGCACAAGGATGCCATAGTCGCACTCGAGACGCGCGAGATTGGCAAGACCCTCAAGGAATCGGGCGGCTCGGTGCAGGAGGCGATCGACACCTGTCTGTTCTTCCAGTCCGAGGGTCGCCGGCTCTACGGACAGACCGTCAATTCGGAACTGCCGAACAAGGAGCTGTTCACCTATCGCCGCCCACTGGGGGTGTGCGGTATCATCAACGCCTGCAACTTCCCGGCGGCCGTTCCCTTCTGGAAGATGATTCCCGCCATCATGTGCGGTAACACCTGCGTGTGGAAATCGCCGCAGGACGCACCTCTGCTCTCCTTCGCCTTGGCGCGCATCATGCATGAGGCAGGCCTGCCCGACGGTGTCGTGAATGTGGTGCACGGCAGGGGCAGCACGACGGGCCAACTCTTGGTGGATGCGGTGGACGAGGGCAAGGTGAACAAGATCAGCTTCACCGGCTCGACGGCGGTAGGCAAGATGATCGGCGAGGTTTGCGGCAGGAACCTCGTCTCCTGCTCTCTTGAATTGGGCGGCAAGAATCCGTTGGTAGTGATGCCGTCAGCGGACATCGACAACGCGCTCGCGGGCGCGTACTGGTCCGGATTCGGCACGGCGGGGCAGCGCTGCACGAGCCTTGGCAACCTGATTGTCCACCAGGATATCTACGACGACTTCCTAGAACGCTACATGGAGATGGTAGGAACCACGAAGATCGGCGACTCTATGCGCCACGATGACGTGCTTTACGGACCGATGCTGTCCGAGAAGTACGCCACCGACTTCCTCTCAGATGTGAGTGGGTTGGAGGCACAAGGGGCGACCGAACTGGCGGGCGGAGGAAGGATCACCCGGGAGAACAAGCCGGAGGGATTCCAGGGCGACCCTGAGGAGGGCGTCTACCTATGGCCGCACGTCTATGCCGGTGTCACAGAGGAGATGGACTGCTTCCACGACGAGATTTTCGGACCCGCGGTCACCATCGTCAAAGCGGACGACTTCGACCATGCTGTGCACCTCGCCAACGCATCACCATACGGCCTTTCGAGCGCCATCTACACCAACGACAGGATGGAGGCCTATCGCTTCAAGACCGAGATGAAGGCGGGTATGACGAGCATCAACAACTCGACCAGTGGGGCGGAAGCACACCTGCCGTTCGGCGGCGTGAAGAACTCGGGCAACGGGACTCGTGAATCAGGCATCTGGGTCATCGAGGCCTACTCCTACTGGCACGCCATCAACGACGAACTGTCCGGCAAACTGCAATTGGCCCAGATGGATGTCGACGAGATCGACATCGAAGAGGCCGATGTCGATTGGACTTCACTGGCATGAAAGTGTAGAG
>CAZUBQ010000028.1:0-3986 GCA_964618995.1 uncultured Candidatus Poseidoniales archaeon
CGCCACCTTGCTGCGAGATCGTACATGCGTCCCCGCCGCCTACACTGCACTTGTGGACGGTGTCACCCACAGATAGCTGGATCTTCGTAAAGGTCCAGCTTAGGGTGTCCTTTCCAGTCATCTGGAGTCGGATCAAGTTGTCCGACGTTCCAGAGCTTGCGTCAGCGTCAGCATCATCGGCGTCGTAGGTGTTCAGCGTCTGCGCTGTGGTATCAGTTCCCTCAGCTGCCAGGTTGTTGGCCCAGACGTACAGTACACCTGCGAGCACCACGGTGATCGCTACCATCAGGATGGTTGCGATGACCGGGCTCACTGCCTGCTCATTCTTCATTTCATTCTTCATTTTTAGTCCTCACTACCCCAGAGGGGCTTCCTTCGCTAGCGTGGCTATCGGTATTAAGATTGCCACCGGACTGAATCAAAAAGTAGCGGTTCTAATCGTTGCACTGCACTAATATGAATACACGATTGATAATTTCCGAGCAACTCTCTTCACATCAGACGAACAGCGTTGGTACGTTCTATTTGTAGGATGTTATTGATTGCTCTTATTATTCAATTAATCATTATTGGATTCACATATCCAGATCGAACGCGTGGCGATGCATATTCCAGTGCGCCGGAGATGATTCAGGCGGGGTTGCCAGCCTACCGGCCAATCCCAGTCGAGGTGAACAGGGTGAGAGAGCCAGCGTAGAGGGGATGGGATGCACACTCGACGAAGAACTACTCAACAGCCCTGTTCGATATTGCGCACTATTTGGCGGGGCATAAACGTTTTCAAGCGAAAAACGCAGATTTTCCCCACAAATATTTCCTGAATTCGGGGGATAATCCCCTGTCACTGACTGTTTCTACTCTACGGTGAGCACCTCAGGACCACTTGGAGAGATCCAGACAGTGTGCTCGTACTGTCCGATCATTCCCCCGTCCGCGCATCTCAACGCGTGGTAGGTTTCCAGGAAACGGATGCTCATGAGTTTCTTGACCAACGCGTTCCATTTGCTCTGTCGGCTTTCTTCGTCCTCAGTGGGGAATGGCTTCTCGAGCAGGGGGAAGGCCCAGCGCTCGGCGAAGGGAAGGGTGTGGTATCTGTCTTCGATGTAGCGAGCAATCGTCGCACCCAAGGGTTTCAATTTCCCTTTGGCGAGAGCTTTCTTGATTGAGATGTCACCGGTCACCCTCCAGATGTTGCTCGAATCACGTGGTGGAATGTTCTCCACCATTCCCGAACTGCCAGTCGTGTTGAACGGCTCGACGGCGAATATGCTTCCTTCCTGAACGGTTCCCTTGAACTGTGGGTGGTTCGGCCCGCAGGCGTACGACGGTACCGATGTACCGGCATGCAGATCCCACATCTTCAACTCGTGTCCGCACAGATTGACGATCGGCTCGAACCCGGCATCCTTCGACGCCTGCTGAGCTGCCGCGCCCACCTCGTGCCATGGTGTTCCAGGAATCATCTTCTCAATCGCTGCATCGCGCGCTTCCTTAGCAGCGCGGATCTGCTCGGTATGCTTGCCACCGTTTCCCACCTCGATCGTGAGCGCGTTGTCGCCGATGGCGCCGTGGATGTGCACTCCAATGTCCAACTTGACGAGGTCTCCCTTCTCGAATGTCATCTCACCCTCCCATCCATCCAGTGGGGTCAGGCTGTGGTTGGTGGTGTAGTGGGCGGCGATATCGTTGACGGCGAGGGTACACGGGAATGCCGGTTTCCCTCCATGGCGGTTGATGTAGCGCTCGGCGGATTCAATCACGCTGTGCCAGGTGGCACCAGGAGTAATCTCGTCACGAACCGCTTCCAGCGCTCTGCGAGCGACGTGCCCGGCGTCTCTCCAGAGTTTCAGATCTGATTCGTCGACCATGACATCACCTCCGCTGTCGGTATGACACCTTCTCTGAGAACCTCCAACTGTTCGGCATGTGTCAGCGGAGCGGAGCCAACGAGGCGTATGAAGGTGCTGGGGGTGCTGCCCGAACAGTAGCCCGCGAGCGCCGCTTCGGGAGGTAAACCCAGAGCGGCGGCGGCGTCACCACAGTCGGCATGCGGCGGCGTGCCGCTGATGTTGGCACTCGTAGCGGTGAGCGGTCCAGTCTCGCTGAGCAGGGCAAGGGCTACCGGGTGAGTGACCACACGCACGGCGACAGAATCACCCCCAAGGCGCTGGTCGAGGGGATGATGGGCGGGAAGCACGAGGGTCAGGCTGCCTGCAGGAAATGATTCCAGCAATGTTCTCGCCCCTTCAGGAACGCGCACCAGCTCCTTCGCTTGGTCGAGGTCAGTGACCGCCAACGACACGCGAGCGTCGGGTAGGCGTTTCTTGAGTTCAAACAGCCGATCGAGCGCGCCCTCCTCTGGCGCGCATCCGAGCGCTGGCTGCGTGCTGGTAGGATAGACGACAGCCTCTCCTCGCGTCACTCTGTCCAAGAGTGCACTCGGAATCATCTCGCTCCGCACCATATGCCTCGCGGTCGTGGTCTCCCCTCTTGAAGGCCACCCATGCACTCTGGTCAAAGTGCAGCGAGACTAATCCCTGACCTTGGATTCACTCGGCTTGTGCGAGCCACTCATCGACATGAATTCTAGCCAGCCGCCGCGCCAACTCGACATCCTTACTCTTCACCAGAAGTTTCCCTGACGGGAAGAGAGTCAGGTTCGCTTCGCCACTGAAAGTGTGGCACAGGCGATTCCTCATGGTGCAGTTCCAACCTGCTGCTTCGATGCGCTCGCTCACCTCGTCGAGGTCACACCTCTCTATGCCTCTGGGAACCACCTGCCAAGCCGCCTTGCCGCTGCACAGTTCCAACAGGTGGTCGTCGTGCTGCTCATTCAAGGTCAATCTCCTCCGTCATCTGCGCATGTCCTTGGACCAGTTCGTCCGCGGCAGATTCCGCCTTCTGCTTCCACATGTGAGTCCATAACACGAACACCACGAACAACACGCACGACAGTCGGGTGACATGGAAGTAGATGGAATGGAACAGTTCGGTGTCGATCCATATGTCGAGCGGCAGAACACTGAGGATGAACCATTGCATCAGATCCTCGAACGTGACGACGTCAGGAACCTGATACTTCAGCAACAATGGAACGAGCAGTTGGTCGACTAACAGCGCCGCTGGACCCAGCACCATCGTTACCCAGCGCATGAACGCGATGATGCGCCAAGCTCGGTGACGTTGGCGGAACCTTCGGTCAAGTTCAGCGCTGCCGTGCATGGAGTCATGTGGCTGCATCATTCCTGAGGCTCCTCACCCTTCGGCCATGTTCCAGGCTTGCCGGGACCGGCTTGAGGTCCGCTCGGCGGCATCATTCCCGGGGGCATCACTCCTGGAGGCGGTCCTCCCGGAGGCATCATCCCTGGCGGCATCATTCCTGGTGGTGGTCCACCCGGCTGCATCATTCCCGGCTGCATCATACCCGGTGGTGGTCCACCCGGTGGCATCATTCCCGGCTGCATCATTCCCGGTGGCGGTCCACCCGGCTGCATCATCATCCCTGGCGGTGGTCCACCTGGCTGCATCATCCCGGGAGGCGGTCCCCCCTGCGGCATTCCTACAGGAGGTTCTTGCTGTGCTGATGGAGGCGGACCAGTCGGAGGGCCTGTTGGGGGGCCAACGGGCGGCTCGTCCGAGGGGCCTTGCGGCGGAGGGCCTGTTGGTGGTCCCATGGGCGGACCTGTTGGCGGTCCTGTGAGTGGACCCTCGGGAGCTTCTGTTGGCGGAGGGCCAGGCGGTCCTGTGGGGGGACCCTCGGGAGCTTCTGTTGGCGGAGGGCCAGGCGGTCCTGTGGGGGGACCCTCGGGAGCTTCTGTTGGCGGAGGGCCAGGCGGTCCTGTAGGTGGACCCTCTGGAGGTCCGGCGGGCGGCCCGGTCGGCGGACCGATTGTAGGTGCCATCGGAGCCAGAGGCTCAGGCGCTGGTTCGCTGATAGGCGGGCTCACTGGTTCGAGTGCTACCGGTGGCGCTTCCTCTACGGGGGC
>CAZUBQ010000028.1:4086-21932 GCA_964618995.1 uncultured Candidatus Poseidoniales archaeon
CGGGGGCAGTGATAGGCGGGCTCACTGGTTCGAGTGCTACCGGTGGCGCTTCCTCTACGGGGGCAGTGATAGGCGGGCTCACTGGTTCGAGTGCTACCGGTGGCGCTTCCTCCACTGGAGCGCTGATCGGTGGTCGAACAGGCTCGATTGGGGCAGGCGCGGAGGAGACTGGTTCGGTAGGAGCAATCCCGGAGTCGAACGCCTGTCCCATCGGGGTGAGGGGGTCGGCGGCTGCCACCGCTGCTGGCTCAACCACCTCTGGTTCCGCCTCTGCTCCGAATCCGGAAAGTGCGTTCCCGAAAGCAGAATCGAACATGTTTCCACCCGTCGCACTTCCTCGTCCGCTGTCGAGTACGGGTTGACGATACTCATCCTCGATGCGCATGTCACCCTCGTATGGTCCGAGCTCAGCATGTTGGACGGCTTCTCCTTCTCCTTGTTCCAACTTGAACATCCACGCTCCAGATTCCCGCTCGACGAAGTAGACGAAGTCCTGACGCATGCCCGCCTGGATTGAACTCGCTCCTTCGTGCATGGTGGCGAGGCCACCATCCATGGTGCGCAGACTGGCCTTCAGTTGGTGTGCGGGGGTCGAACCCTCGTTGGTCACTTCGACGACGATGCGCAGCGCGTCTCGGTCGTCGTCATCGATGTCGTCGACTGCTGCATGCACGCGGGCGCTGAGTCCGTCCATTCGTGCAATCAACTCATCTGACATGGCAACGCCTGCAGAAGCGACACCAGCCCTGCTACTTGAAGCGCACTCCGGAGTGTGCCACAGGTGCCCACCTGCTGACCAACCAGTACGCGTCGTCGACTTACCTCAGCGTATGTGCGCTCGGCAGGCCGGAGGCAACGAGTCAGCCACGGCGACGATGCTCGCCACCTTGAGGTCCACCGAACTCTGATGCGTATGTCTGCGATGGGCGAGCAGGAGGTCCCGCGGGCCGAACCAGAATTGCCCGAGCAGCGGGATGAGATAGCGTAGTTTCATCAGCGCTCGACCGTCCCAGCCAGTGCTCGACAGCACCTCACCATCCTCGCGCACGACCGCTAAGCCGAACCAGCGTTGTCCGAGCGAACGGGAGAAGCGCATTCCGGTGTGACGGAAGTAGAGGAAGTGGCCGGTGAGGATGAGGAACCAGTTGACTCCGAACAACGCTGCAGAGCGCCCCCCTTCGAGTGGAAGCGAGTAGTCGAACGCCCGCAGGATGTTGGCTCCCCAACCGCCAACGAGTGTCGTCAGCAGCAGCAGCACCCCCATCACGAAGATCGTGTCGAGCATCCACGCGCCCACCCTTTTCGGCATGCTCGCTAACACCACACCCTCAGGAATCGGCCAGTGCCCCTCCTGCTCGGCGTCGCCGCCAGACAGGCTGATCGGACCTGTTTGAGGAATCTCCATCGGTAGATCAATTGACGCCATCAAATCACCTCTTGTCAACTCTGGAGGATGTGCCACGCTTCGAGTTTCCTTTCAGCCACCCACTCAATCCAAGCTCCCCAATCCGGGTCGTGTCTGAGCGTGTTCGGTGAGCCAATTACAATCAGTCCGCGGCGCGCCCGCGTGAGCGCGACGTTCAGCCGACGCCAGTCGCGCAGGAATCCTACCTCTCCGGTGTCGTTGGCGCGCACACTCGAGAGTACGATGACCTCTTTCTCACGTCCCTGATAGCCATCGACGCTGCGAATCTCCAGACCGGAGAACTTGCCCTTGCCTTGCTGCACATCGTCTTCCAGTCCTCCCGCCTGACCGAACAGGTCAGTCAGCAAGCGCACCTGCCCGTTGTACGGGGTTACGACGCCGATGTCCCGTGGTTGCAGGTCCCCTGCTTCCAGAAGCCCCTCGACCACGTGAACGACCCATGCAGCCTCGTCCATGTTCTCTTTCGACGCTCCATCTTCCGAGTCCCGCTCGGCCCCGTCGACCGGCACGAACGCCACCGGGTGCTCCCAGTCGGGCCACAGGAATCCGGCCGGCGCAGGCCTCTCCTCGGCCGTCACACCGTCCTCGATGCGGCCGTCGTAGTAACGGGCTGAAGAGAACTCGCCGATGACCGGGTGCATGCGATACTGCACGGTGAGCATGTGCGGCTCGATTCCCATGTCCACCAAACGCTGGAACAGGCTGCAATCTAGTTTCTCCTCCTCTGCCCGCAGCGAGATGACGGTGGGTGGCAGCTGATGGTGGTCGCCAACGAGTACGAGTCGTCTGGCTCCCTTGACCAACGGAACCCAGGTGGTCGGCTCGGTGGCCTGTGTCGCTTCATCGATCAGTTGCAGCGGGAAGCGTTTGCGCTCGAGCAACGGATGGCCGGAGCCGATACAGGTGGCGCAGACGACATCGGAGCGCTCGATGATGTCCTCGATTATCTCGTCCTCGAGATTGCGGATGTCCTTCCAACCCTGTCGTATGTCCCGATGGGTGAGACCCTTCTCTTTCCCTTTGGCGCGGTCGAGATTACGCATGAGTTCGTTCTGATGTTGGCGGATGAACTCAATCTCCTCATTCTGTGGATGTTCCTCCATCCGCGCTCTGAGTGTCGCTTGTCGCAGGTGTTCTCGCACCTTCACCGGTTGGCCGAGCCTGACCGCGCTCACCCCTAGTTCGAGCAGTCCTTCGAGCAGGTTGTCCACCGCCACGTTGCTGTCGGCACACGCCAGAATGGGGCCGAGTCCTTCCTGCGCCCACGCCTTCAGCATGTGCACTGCCGTGTGTGTCTTGCCCGTGCCCGGAGGTCCTTGCACGAGTGTCAGGCGCTGCTCGAACGAGGCCTCGATGGCTGCGAGTTGACTCGGGTTGAGCGCATCTGTGTCGATGTCAGGTTGCATGCGTCGGCGCGCTCCGCCTAGATCCGCCTTGGTGGCGGCAGACGAGGCAGGGTCGCGCAGCGTCCCGAGCAACAGGTCGGACAACACGGTAGCCTCCTCCTCGAGTACTATCGCCTGCAATGCTGCCTGCATGCGGTCGTGCGCCACCCTGTTCGCCCCTCGATCAAGTCGCCAGACTCCGCTGCGCAACTTCTCAGGCGGCTCGCCCACGACAATGCGTAGATGCCGCCGATGGCGACTGAGCATGATGCCCTCGGTGACCGCCTCCTTCAGCGGGTTCCCGCGACAGAGCGTGACGATGTCCCCTTGGCCGAATCGATGGCTCGGCATCGGCTCGCCGCGAGGTGCTGAGAGGCGCAGAATGCGGTCGCCGAACATCCAGCCGTCTGTCCGTGCATGCATGTCGAACAGGGCCAGTCCGTGGCTAGCTAACTTTCGTTTGGGCCACTCCTTCAACCGCTGCTCGACCTGCGCCATCTCGTCCTCGAACTCCCACCTGATCAGACGACTGAAGTGGTCTAGATGGTCTTGTGAGCGGATATAGCGCGTGGCGGCTTCCGGAGTAGGCGCTTCCACCCTCCGGTCACTTGGTCCGATGCGATGCACCTTCCCCCGCTCGTCTCCTGCCATGTCTCGTGCCCTCTGTCGCCCTGCATCACCGTTGCCCTTGGTTGAGGCCAGTCATAGCGCGCGTGGGAAAGTGACTCTTAAACCGGAGCCGCGCACGGACATCGACGAGGCCGAATGGTGATTGACCGATTCAAATCATGGCGCAAGCCGAAGGAGGAGGGGTTGGAGTGCCCACTCTGCGGCATGAACAGCCCTGAAGGCACCGCCGAGTGCCCGCGCTGCTACTACCAGTTGGAGAAGGGTCTCTTGGAGCAGGAAGACCAGGACGTCATCGAACAGGCAGACGGCCTCTTCGATGAACTCAACTCCGAAGACGCAGAAGCTGAGGAGGAGGAACTGGTCGACTGGACCGCCCACTCCTTCGGAGTTGATGACGTGACCATCGATGTCTCGCAGTATGACGATACGGAGGCCGTGAACATCGATGCTGCACCCGGTTTCGCCACCTATGGGAAGCAGCCGGAACTCTCCGACCATCCTGAGCCCACTGAAGATAATCCGACCGACTGGGAATTGAACCCCGAGGACGCTCCCGAGGAGGTTGAGCGCTTCGTGGTTCCCAAGCAGCAGGCGGAGCAATCCGAGGAGGACATCATTGACTTCAAGGTCGACCTCGTTGTGCCTCTGCTGCCAAAACATGGGGAGGGTGGAGAAGATGTCGTGGACGACGATTCGGCTCCGTTGCATGACCCGTCAGCCGTTCCGGATGAAATCGACGAAGAACCGGTCGAACAGCAATCCGAGTCAACCGCCCCCTCCGGTACAGTCTCCGTGACAGAAGCCTCTGCACCTGAGGTCGTGGAACCTGTGGAACCTGAACCATCCCCTTCATCCCTCCCGCCGCTACCTACCCGCCCAACCGAGGCGAACAACGGTGCGGTGGCTGCCATGCCGAAACTGCCTAGCCTTCCCGGCGCTGGAGAGGATGCCACACCTCCTGCCGTCCCCTCCTTGCCGAGTCAACCCAATGTCCCTCCGCCAGCGGAAGTGTTCGAGGAGAAGCCGGAAACGCAGGAGGTCGATGCAGAATCAGCAGAATCCAGTGAGCAGACGGCTGCTTCAGATGCGGATACAGTGTCGGACCGGCTGTGGCCATGGCCGCAGACTGATACGTGGGATGACCTGACGGTGCGCAGATTACTGCGTGAGGTGATGGAGCAGGTGAAGTCCGGATCGCTTGACACCGCTGAACGCGCGCTCGACAAACTCGGACCACACATCGGCGATCGCGTCGAACTCATCTTCCACGTCGGTGTAGTGTTGAAGAAACTGGAACGGGAGAATGCCCTCGCCCGCATGCTGGAAGCGGGACAGCGGCTCCACCCCGATGACGAGAACGTTGCCAATGCGGTGAATTCCCTCAGCTCGTGAATCAGTCCAGGGCGCGAGCCGAAGCCTCATCATCGAAGCGACTCCTCCCTCAGGCGTGCACCCGACTCCAACTCTCGTGGTCGATGACGAACTGTTGCTGCGCCCTGCGGATCCAGTGCACCACTCTCAGTTCTGTGTCGCCTTTGAGGAGAGCATGCCCGACGTGCTGCCGGCGTTTCCGTGGTTCGAGATGGACGTTGAGACGCCTGAGCAGTTGCTGGACTACCTGCGCGAGGTCGAGCGGATGGGTCGTGCTGGAATGCTGTATCACTGGGTGATTATCGCTCGAGGTGAACAAGGCGAGTCAGAGCGTTTCCTAGGTCTGGTCGCCTTCGATCGCACCACGCGCACTCGCTATGGGGCATGGAATCTCGGTTACTGGGTGCGCTCAGATGAGACCCGAAAGGGCGTGGCATCGCGCTCCGTAGACCGCGCGCTCGAGTGGATGGCAGGCAGTCAGGGTACCCCGTTCGCGGTCGAGGTGACCGTGGACCCGAACAACGAGGCAGGTATCCTGACCGCCACTTCAATCTGCGCGCGCTGGCAGGGCCGCCGCGAGCAATCAGGGGATGGCCTCGTGGAGGTCGCCGGCGAGCAGCGCCAGCACATCACATTCCTGCTCCCTAGGCTCCCGCTCCCCCACTCTGTAGAAACTTCTGTTAGCAGCGCGATTGACACATCCGAGTATCGCGGGCGATTTGTCTGGTTGTCCGTGGACACCGATGACCTCTGCCATCATCCAAAGGTCACTGGACACCCGAAGAGGTCGCGATCAGGCGAATCCGTCGGTGCCTACCAGATGAGTGAGCGGTTGACTGCGGCCCTCGAAGGCTTCGCCTCTTGGAGGAACGGTGCAGGTGAGGGTATCGCAGTCACGCTGTTCATCATCTCCGAGCAGCTCGATGATCCCCGCTTCGCCCACCGTCTCTCCGGGTTGCTCTCTGGAGATCCGCTACTGACGGTCGGCTGCCACGGTATGCACCACCGCTGCTGGTCGGCATGGCCGGAGGATGAGCAGGGGTTCGCCAGCATGCTCGACCATGCGTGTCAGCGCCTCGCCTCGTTCGCCGGCGCCAGTTGGAGGCCATGGTTTCGTGCTCCGGGCGGATACATCGCTCCCTGGATGGCGAAGCCTTTGGCTGATTCCGGAATCACGCTGGACTCGTCTGTCAATCCGACACGATTGCTGGCTCGCAAGGCTGGGCATGGACACGACTGGCGAGAGGTCGAAGAAGCACTCCGCGAAGCAGATGTTGTCGAACGCTCCTGGCGCACCGCCGCCGGTCTCCCAATGTGCGGACCAGCACTGCGCATCCCTGTGCTGGCGCAGATCGCCAGAGGACGCTGGCGCAACTCGACCCGCCAGGCGGAGTGCGCCGACGAAGCAACCCTGCTTGACCCTGAAAGCCAGGTGGTTGCGCTCTACTGGCATCTGCTCGACCATGCCCGACGTGATGGACGCTGGTCCCCTCCGTTGCATCCATCTCTGCAACGGTCCGGTAGTCAAGAATGAGGGTGGACCTCACTTGAGCACCTGCTGTCGTAGACAGCAATTGCAGAGGAACCGATATAATGGGCGGGCATGTCGACCGGATTCCCCACCGTGGGGTGTACCAGCAGCACATTGAGAGTCTGGGTTGGGTGGATGAAGATGACAGGATTCGACTTCGTGCTCAGCATCGGCGGCGCGGCCGGACAAGGTATCGCCACTCCGGGGAACATCC
This sequence comes from uncultured Candidatus Poseidoniales archaeon, assembly GCA_964618995.1. Lineage (GTDB taxonomy): Archaea > Thermoplasmatota > Poseidoniia > Poseidoniales > Thalassarchaeaceae > JAKUTA01. The sequence goes on from CAZUBQ010000028.1 coordinate 10,644, forward strand.
TCGCTCGGATGTGCGCTCGCCGTGGCATCCACATGTATGCCTACAACGCCTACCAGTCGATCATCCGCGGTGGCCACTCCTTCCTCACTGTGAGGATGAGCGATGTCGAGCGGCGCACCCACGGAAATGAAATCGACCTGCTCATCTGCCTCAATCAGGACACAATGGACAGGCACCTCGAGCACATGACAGCCGGCACCTCGGTCATTTACAACAGCGACACGATCACTCCCGGAGATGCTGCAGACGGTGTGCAGTTGTGCCCCATGGAGGTTGGTGAGTTGGCCGGCAAGGGAGCCAACAAACTGATGCAGAACACGGTGGCGCTCGCAGTCGCCAGCCAACTCATGGGAGTCGAGTTCGCTGCTCTCGAGGACGTTCTCAGGTTCCAGTTCTCGCCCAAGAGCGAGGAGATGGCCGACGAGAACGTGCGCGTGGCGCAGGCAGCCTACGACCACTCTGCCGCTGACTTCGAACCCGCCGCGCAGCAGATGCCCGTTGGCGATTCACCGCTGGCTGTGTGGCGGGGCAACGACGCCTTTGCCATGGCCGCTGCCGGAGCGGGTGTCAAGTTCTACTGTGCCTATCCGATGAGCCCCTCAACCGGCATCCTCCACTGGATGGCCGCAAACGCCCGCGAATTGGGTATCATGGTGCGTCAGGTAGAGGACGAGATCAGCGTCATCTGCATGACCATCGGAGCGGCTCACGCTGGCTGCCGTTCGATGTGCGCCACCTCGGGTGGCGGATTCGCGCTGATGACCGAGGCGGTCGGCGCCGCTGGCATGATGGAGATTCCCATCGTCATCGTCAACGTGCAGCGCGCCGGTCCATCGACCGGTGTGCCCACTAAGACGGAGCAGGGCGACCTATGGCAGGTGCTCGGAGCCAGTCAGGGAGACTTCCCGAAGCTCATCCATGCACCGACCAGCCCGCTCGACGGATTCCAGACCATCCCCACAGTGTTCAACCTCGCCGAGAAGTACCAACTGCCGGCGATGATCCTCTCCGACCTCTTGATTTCTGACGAGACGGCCACCGTAGACCCCGCTTTGCTTGACATGCACCCCGAGATTGACCGCGCCGGTCTGATTATGGAAGCGGGTGATGAGGCAGGTTCCTACGAGCGCTACAAGTTCACCGACAGCGGCATCTCACCGCGCGCCCTTCCAGGACTTCCCGGCTACGAACACGTGGTCGCCACCGACGAGCACATGCCCGACGGCGTGCTCATCTCCGACGAGTTCACCCACCCGCACAAGCGCCGCGCCATGCTTGAGAAGCGCCAGCGCAAGATGGACGGCCTGCTCGCTGAACTACCTCCCCCGAGAATCGTGGGCGACCCTGATGCCGAGGTCACTCTGGTTGGCTGGGGCTCCACAGAGGGCGTCATCCAAGAGGGAATCGAGCAGTTGGCGGAACAAGGCATCACCGCCAACCACCTGCACTTCACGTGGATAGTTCCGTTCCACGCGGACGAGGCCAACGCACTGTTGGAATCGTGCAAGCACACAATCATGATCGAGAACAACTACACCGGTCTGTTCCACCGCTATCTGCGCAGTGAGACCGGCTTCACGGTGGACGGCCACATTCGTAAGTACGACGGCGAGCCGTTCAAGCCGAAGCACATCGTGGCGTGTGTGCAGGAGCAACTTGCGGGCGCGGATGAAGTGAGCGTTCCCTACGAGGAAATAATTGTCTGAGGTGATGATATGGTGACCGGCGAGCAACTTCCACAACTGACGGCGAAGGATTTCAAGGGCAAGGTGGACCCCGATTGGTGTCCTGGATGCGGTGACTTCGGAGTACTCTCAGGGCTTCAGCGCGCGGTCGCGGAACTCGGCCTGCAACCACACCAACTGCTGACCATAAGTGGAATCGGATGCTCCTCCAACTTCCCTGGATTCTTCAATTGCTTCGGTATGCACACACTGCACGGGCGCTCTCTCCCCCATGCCACGGGTGCGAAACTCGCCAATCACGAGATGACCGTCATCGTGACCGGAGGGGATGGCGACGGCTACGGCATCGGAGGCAATCACTTCACCCACACAAGCCGACGCAATCTCGACATCCTGTACATCGTGATGGACAACCAGATCTACGGACTCACCACAGGCCAACTATCGCCGACGAGCGAACTCGGCATGAAGACCAAGAGCTCACCCCACGGCAGCATCGAACTCCCGATCAACCCAATTGCCAGCGCCATCACGTCCGGTGCGACCTGGGTGGCACGTGGCTACACTGGGAACATCAAGCAACTGATATCGCTGATGAAGGCGGGCATCGAGCACAAGGGATTCGCACTCCTCGATGTCTTCTCTCCGTGTGTGACGTTCAACAAGGTGAACACCTACCAGTACTTCCGACCGCGAGTCCAGCCGCTTGAGGATATCGACCATGATTCCAGTGATTGGAAGGCGGGCATCGAGAAGGCGATGGTCTGGGGCGAGGAGATCCACACAGGGCTGTTCTTCGAGACCGACGCGCGACCCACCCTTGGGGAGCAGGAGCCAGTGCTCGATGAGGGCGGGCCGCTCGGCTACAGGGACCTCGGTCTCAGCAAGGAAGAGACAGAGCGCATCATCTCGCGCATGATGTGAAATCACCCCTGAAAGGTGATTTCGGCGTATTTTTGAATATGTGTGTTGGCGCGCGAGCGCTCGCGCACGAGGAACGCCGCACTGCGGATGCGTCTGACGGTGAAAAATTCTGAAATCAGGGTTCAAAACAGCATAGTCTACCAATACTCCCACCCACTTTCTTCATACATGGTCCTCCTGTGGGGTTGTGCTATGAGGACACGTTGTGTACTGCCCTTGTTGATGACGGCGCTCATGCTGTTCAGCATCTCTGTGATGCTGGTCGAAGCGCCTGAGGATGTGAATGAAGAGACGGATAATGCCCTCCAGATGGAGGATGTGGTGTATCGCGCAAGCGACCCTGGACACATCGTGTTCAGTCAGTACATCACCTCTGACAACTGTGGATTCTGTATGGATTACGGCTCTCCCGCACACAAGAAATTGAAGAATGACTGGGGTGACAAGTACACCTATGTCTCACTGCACTCAGCGAGTTACGGGGACACCGACGATGCGGAGTCGGGCAACGTCAACCCGATCCTCGCGGTCAACCATCTGGGCGAGACCGGCGGTGCACCGAAGACCTCGTTCGGAGATGCCCACACCGGGTCGGGCAGTTATTTCATGACAGGTTGTGGCAGTAACACCTGCTGGGACTCCGGCTTCAGTCCCGGTGGTCGAACTCACAGTTCGTACGCTGACTACTCAATCGGTGTCGGCCAGAGCGACAACGGCGACGGCACCTCGACCATCGATATCAGCGTCGATTACGTCGGCAGCGGCACTGCGCCGCTCTCGAGTTACACACTCTATGCCGCGGTCACCGAGGAGACCTGCCACTCACACGCCTACACGAACGGCTACAAGGGTGGCCACTGCTGGGAGGCATGGCTGCTCAACAACGGCGCCTATGTGTCCAACAGCGGCAACGTCGGCGGCGGCACCGGATTCGAGACAGTCTCGCTAGCCAGTGGAACTGCCAGCGCCAGCTGGACCGTGCCGAACAATCTCGTGGGGCAAGGTGCGAGCAACATGCTCACCGTCGCCGCTCTCTACAGCGGCTGGAGCAACAGCAACTCCAACTTCGACGTGTTCACGGCTGCGGACAGTTCGATGAATCCGATGGATCTGAGCATGTCACAGTTCACCGTCACCAATCGAGACCACAACTCCAACGGATTCATCCCCGGCGACATTCTGTCTCTGGAGGCGACCGTTGCTAACTCGGGTGCTGAGGACTACAGCGCCGGTGGCGACATCGCTCTCTACCACGTGACAGGCATGAACACCGAGACCCTGATTGGCCAGAGCGCCTCGTTGAACAATCTCGTTCAGGGTGCGACCCAGACCATCACCGCCGAGTTCGACACCAGCGGCATCACCGCCGTCTCCAGCGGCAGCAGCACCTTCCGTGCCAAACTGATCAACACCAACGGAGAGAAGAGCACCGGGAACAACATCGCCACGTCCTACATGTCACACGACGTCGCACCCGATGTCCTGAGCCAACCCAGTTCCAATAGCAACGGCGAAATCGACCGGGGCGACTCAATAGATTTCGAGGTACACTGGAACTCCAACGACGTGGTCTCCCAGCCATGGCTGGCGAGCGGTGTGCTGGAGGTGACCCCAAGCGGGCAGAGTCTCTGGTCCGATGACTGGGTTGGGGATCCGACCCTCATCGGTAACGGCACCGGAAACGAGCAACTGGTATTCACGGTATTACCGCCGAACACTGCGTCCAGCGGTGATTACGATGTGCGCGCCATGGTCACGGATGCACGCAGTCAGGCGAGCGACTGGTCGCCGACGTGGGTCGGCGCCTTCACGCTGATGAATGGCCTTCCGATGGTTGTGAACCCGAACACGCCTCCTGGAGAGGTCCCCGGTTCGTGTCCAGACTATCCCGGACAACCGACGGTGAAGGTGGACATGGTCGAGCAGATCGACATGCGCGGCCTGGTGTGCGACGCTGAGACACCACTCAGCCAACTGCTGATTACCTCCAACAACCCTGCCTTCCTGGGATGGTACCCGTCATCGCAGATCATCGAGGTGCAGTTCGGTGAGGTTGCCCGCGCTCCGGTAACGGGCGAGGTCATCCCGCAAGGATTGCAGTTGAGCATCACTGACCCAGAAGACGAGAACATGGGCTCGCTCAGCGTGATGGTCATCGAGAACGGCGCACCGCGCTGGGCACAGTTGCCATCTCGCTCCTTCGACGAAGGCGGCTCTGACTCGCTGATGCTCACTGAGTATCTCTCAGACACTGATGAGAGCGGGAATGAGGCCAACCGCATGGGCCTGACCGTCTCGGTCGCAGGGGTCGATGATCCGACACTCGTAGAAGCCACGGTCAGCGGACACACGTTGAACATCCGCTCGGTCGACGATGACAACTTCGGCAGCACCACTATCACGCTGCGCGCCACGGACACCGATGGCCGCTACACCGACACCCAGTTGATGGTGATTGTGAACAACATCAACGACGCACCCGTGCTTGACGTCTCGTCGCTTTCCGATGTGCGCCTGAAGGCAGCCGACCCCGATGATTCGGAGGTTGGCAAGTTCGTATTCGATGTGGGTGCCAATCTGGTGGACATCGACGACGAGGTCGACCTGATGTTCGTCACCGCGGTGTGCGACACTTGGTTTGTTGGCTCGTATTACAATCCAATCAGCGGGCTGCTCACGGCTCGCTGGGAGGACACCGGAACGCACACGCTGATCATCGTCGTCGAGGACTCGCACGGTGCCGAGAACAGTTACTACATCAACATCGAAATCATCGATGTCCTGCCACTGGTCTGGTCGAATAACGCCGAGTCCGGTGACCTGATGGAGGAGGCGACTGACCTCTACGTCGGCGACAACCCATCTGCGACGCTCAGTTACCATGGAGCCGATGACCTCAGCAATATCCAGATCATCTGGAACATCTGCAACTCCGACACCGGCATCTGCACTGACTTCGGCGAGGAGTATCCGACCCAGCAGCAACTTGAGAGCGGGTTCAACTTCACCGCCACCAAGACCTCAACGAGCGGAGGACTGCTGTTCCACGACTACATCACCTACTGGGTCGAGGCAGTCGACCAGGATGGATTCGACAGACGCACGGTCGATGACCCGAAGTACGTCATCACCGAAGAGCGCCCCGCAGAAGTCGTCGAGGAAGATGACAGCACGACCTCTGGGACCGAATCAGGTTCGAGTGGCTTGACCGGTTCGACGACGATGATTGCCATCTTGGCAACCGCCATCATCGGGATGATCGTCGCCATCACGCTCGGACTGATGCTCATCCGCGGCGGCCGCTCAGAGCCCAGTGTCTCTTGGGGAGCTGACCCGTCACTGATGGGTGACGCCCCATCGCTTGGCAGCGCATCTGACTACACCGCCCTCCCACCCGGTGGCAGCTACATCACCGGCGAGACCGGCGGCACGGTCTACCTCGCGCCCGACGGGTCCAACTGGGACATGCAGGGCGACAACTCGTTCATCCGCACACGGTGAACAGTGAATCCAGCGAACAACCCCTCAGGGAGGATTTCCTCCCTGAGTGGGTCAATTCAGCACTAGTAGGTGCTGTCGCGGCGTAGCACTGACTAGGTGCAAGGTTGAATTGTCATCCAGCGTAGCGGGGGCGATGGCGCGGCAGGACGGAGCGCGGACGCGTGAGCGCATATCCTCGTTCGTCGAACTCAATCAGGGAATCCATCTGTCGGGGATCATCAGGGCGCTGGAACTTGGCAACCATCAGGCGGCGTTGCACATGCGCACGCTCGCCGCAGAGGCGAAGGTCTGGTCTCGAACCGAGGGTCGCTACCTGCGCTTCTACACGTCAGCAGTATCACCGCAGACGCCTCCTGATCAACTTCCGAACCCCCCAGTATCCTACCCTCCTGACTCGATGCAGTGGAAACTGCTGGATCGTCTGGCACGCAACCCCGAGAGCATCGGGGTCAAAGGCCCGCTCACACAGGGGAAGTTGGCTGCTCAACTCGATTGCAGCCAGCAGTTGGTCAGCCACCATATGCTCTCACTCGAGGAATCAGGATGTGTCGTCTCGCGGCGAGCGGGATTCCGCAAGGTGTGGAAAGTCACCGCAGCCGGACTGCAGGCGCTGACCGGCGGGGCTCGTTCACTGTCCACGGTAGACGCATACGATCTCGATTCGCTGATATCCCACTATTCCACGTGACTGCGTTGAGAGTTCCACCTCTTACCTCCGAAAGGATATAGAACGGTCGTTCGGACCGTTTGCTCTATGACTTCAGTCAGTGAACAGTTGCAGGAAATGATAGACGGCCTGATGGCCGGAATGGCAGACGCCGAGAAGCACGAGAAGGGCGTCGATGCAGCTGGCAGGCGCCTGCGCGGTACCCTCAGCGGGGTCGCCAAGGCGTGCAAGGCCATGCGCTCCCAGATTCAGGCCGAGCGCAACGCCTGAATCCACACACTCTGGATTCAGCAACCCCTTTGCGGGGTGAGTGGCACGACCTGAGCGTGAGCGAGGTTCCGGTGAAGCGGGTCGGGCGCATCAGGCGTCTGCTGAGAGCGTTGCCATGGGCAGCCAAAGGGGCCTACACAGTTGCCAAGAAACTCCCTAAAGAGCAGCGCCAGGAACTAATCTCGGTCGCCCGCGACCCCGAGGAGTGGGGCGATGCGGTCGGCAAGGCGTGGGATGTCACCAAGGTGGAGGCGGTCGAGGCGAAGGACGCCTTCGGGACGCTCGGCAAGATTGCGCTCGGCAGGAATACCTCGAAGGATGAGCGCAAGCAGGCAGCGGACCAGCTCGGCTTGGTGGGGGTGGTCGTTCCACCGTTGCGCGTGTTCATGATTCCCGGCAGCCAGATCCTCCTCGGCATCGTCGCATTCGTTATCCCATGGAGGCTTGTTCCTGACAAGTGGATTCCGTTCAAGTCACTCAAGGAGAATCCCGACTCCGAGATCGAGCAGCAGAAGAAGAAGCGATTCAAGTTGTTCCGCAGAAACCGCCAGAAGGTCATTGACACACTTGACGACTGAACGAGTCGAGCGTCTCGACATCTTCCACATCTGACCAGATGATCCAGTCACACCCGCCGTTCATCCATGGCGCACTGTCGGTGGCAACAGGCCTCCAGTCAGCAGGTGGGCTCCAAGGAACGTCAGGAGAGAGCACGACCCAGTGAACGTTGGAGAGGTCACCGCGGTTGGCGTGACGCGTGCCGTTCAGCAGTTCATCCTCCCAAGAAGTCACATCGGCCCTCCAATGGCCGGTGATACCACGTTCTCCGTAGGGGTCGACCTCGTAGTGGAAGGTGTAGAGCCAGTGCATTCCTTGAGTGGCCTCAGAAACGAACAGGAAGTCCTCCCCGTATTCCATGTTCTCTGAAAGTACCTCGGCAGCCTCGTCCGTCCACATCGTCTGGCCGTGAATTCCGGTGAGCAGTGAGATGGGCAGGATGAGCATGATGGCGATTAGCAGAGCGTGGCTGCTCTCCCCCGGAGATTCTGGTGTGGGGAGTTCATCTTCAGACAGATGCCGCAGGCGCATGAGCAGCCAGAACAGCGGGATGATGAGCAGTGAGATGTAGCGTCCGTTGTTCCCCATCGTCCACGTGACCCACGGCCACGGAGCGTCCCAGAGCAGCGACTCGTGGGTCCACAGCGCCGCCACGTAGAGCGTGAGGAAGCCGACACCTGCGCCGATGATTCCGGCGAACATGCCAGCCATCCAGTCGCGCACCTCGTCGAGCGCCCGCCAGGCATCCTTCGCGAACGGCCAAAGTATCATCCCGAACAGGCCGAAGACCAGCAGTAGGTCGAACACCGAGATCAGCACCGCGCTGAGGAAGCGTGCGGGTGCGTCGCGCATGACAGCGAGGGTATTGCCTGCCTCCATGGTGAAGCCAAGATAGAGGGCTGCGAGCACTGACAGTCCGATGCCGAGCAGGAGAGCACGTCGAGGGCGACAGACCAGCGATTCTGCGTATTTCGGATGATGAGTGAACTCCATCCACAAGCCGACCAAGGGTGCGATGAACCACGGATAGAGCAGCACGTACGCCTCGTCGACCATTCCCTTGGCGGTTGCCACCCCGACGACCGCCAACCCCACGAACAGGCCGGAGAGAGTGTGCAACATCCAGCGGGAACCGCTCGCATACTTCTGAGTGAACGGCAGATCGCCCTCCCGAGTATCGCGGTAGGTCTGTTCGATGTAGACCCACAGGTAGAGCATCAGGGCGAAACCGAACGCCAGATGCGCCTCTCCATTCACTCGCCCGGTGGCGAAGATGAACACCGGGTAGAGCAGGAACAGTGCGCAGTAGCGCCACTCTCCGCCTTCGACATCTCCATCCTTGATGTGCCGCGCACCGAGCACCAGCAGCAGCGCTCCGGCGAATGTCAGCAGCAGCGAGTAGAAGCGTAAGATCTCCAATCCTCCACCGAAGTTGACCAACTCTACGATACCCTCGGTGCCTATTGGTCGAGCGAAATCCGGGTCAGAAGAGAGCGGGTCCTGAGGTCGCGTGTGGCCCCAATCTAGGACCGCCTCGCCAGTACCCTCCTCAACGGTCTCTGCAGCCAGCAGCACATGGGTGTCGAGCCCGAGATTGCTGGTGAACGAGGTGAACACGTGCAGCAGCACACCGAGGATGAGCAGCGCCTTCCAGAAGCGGGCGTCGTTGACATCCTTCCACCACTGGTCCTCCTCTCCAGTCGTCTCGGAAGAGCCCGGCTCATCCACTCCTGACTCGGGGGTCATCAGAACGGGTGGGTGGTCGCTTCGCCTTGATTGCGTCGCTGCTTAGAAATCGAACAATGACGTCTGTCCTGCCTGTCTCACGCGCCCTACCTCGGAGAGCCGGTCCAGCGCTCGCTGGATGCGTCGGTCACTGAACTGGCGCCCCTCCTGCAGCAGTTCGCGCAGGAGTGGCTCATCAGCCATTCTAGCAGCTGGCAGCGGGTCGTCACCTGTCGGATGAGCGAGGAACAACTGGCGTACCTCGTCCAACCGCTCTGGAACCTCCTTGTCCTTGACAGCGCACACCTCCTCGATGGTGCCGTGTTCACGGATGAGTTTCAGGCCGGTCTTCGGGCCGATGCCCTTGATGCCGGGGTGGAAATCTGTGCCGATCATGATACCGAGGTCGACCAACTGCTCGTGGGTCAATCCATGCTCTTCGAGCAGTTCCTGGAGATAGATTCGCTCGGCGCGAACCGGCCTACCGAACTTACGCGTGCCGTGCGACAGCAGATTGCGCACCATCACGGGTGAACCGTAGAGCAAGGTGTCCCAGTCCTGACTGGCCACGCCCGCCAATTCGCCCTGTGCGCACCTGACAGCCGCCGCTCCCTCCGCTTCCATCGGTGCCTCGACCCAGGCGATGCCCAGCGCATCGAACATCTCCTGTACCTCGGCGACCATCTCCGGTCGGAATTCGACCACCTGCGCGCCCAATTTCTGCGCCGTCTTCCAGTCCTCCTCCTCAACTGCCGCACTCCACTTCTCCTTCGCTGACTTCTTGCGCGCCTTGCGCCCAGCGAGAGTGTCGAACTTCAGTTCGTGCGGTCGCCCATCGAAGATGAACACCGGGTCGATACCAGCGGCGACCATCGTGGTCGAGCGGTCGAGGAATCCCATCAGGTGCGATACCGGGTTGCCCGCATCATCCCGGAGCGGCCCACCGTCCTCTCCCTCACCGCGTGCGCGGATGGTGGTCAGGAACTGGTAGGCGACGAGGAACGCATCGACTCCGACTCGCTCGCCTGCGAAATCTGTCAACTCACACGGGTGAGCGGTGGCGAGGTCTCTCAGGTTACAGCCCAAGGGACCGCCTCACAGATCCTCATCTTCGAAGTCGAAGTCGAAATCATCGTCGTCGAAATCGTAGTCGTCATCATCTTCGTCATCATCTTCGTCTTGAGCGAATATCTCGCGCCGCGCCTTCGTCCAACTCCAGAATCCGAATCCGCCCAGAGCGAAGCCTACTATCAGCGCGAACAGTGGATAGTACTGCCAAGTGTACGGTATGCCGATCAACTCCACCACCATCGTCCCATCCGCCGATTTCTCCGGGATGAGCCAGCGTCCACCTACCTCTGGATTAATCTCCCAGAATTGATTGCCCTCTCCATCCGCAACCGCCCACTGCGGGACGATGCGGGCGTTCTCGGGGTCGCTGGTGTCATTGACCAGCCTGACATGGACGATCATCGCTGATGCGACGCTGGGGTCGAACTGATGGAACAGCGAGAAGTAGAGTTGCACGTACTCGCGGCCTCGAGGAGTCGACTCTGTAGCACTTCCGAGAGTATCGCCGTATTTCTCGAATCCGAGTCCGTAATGATAGCCGCCCATCCCTTCGTCACGAGCACGGTACATGTCCTTGTATTCGATGTAGAGCATGAAGTGGGTATCAGCAACCAGGTCATCGCCGAGGAACGTCCCTTCGCGCTCATCGAGCGCAGCAATCTCGTCAATGGTCCAGAAGTCAGGGTCATTGGCGTCGTAAGCCATCTGCTGGGCCACTGGACCAGAGATGATCGGTAGTGCTGTCATCGAGAGCATCAATGGCAGTCCGATGAGCAGCACTGAAAGCGCCTTGAAGGGAATCGGGGGCAGAAACACGATGCCTGCAGCGATGATGGCGATCGAGAGCAGCAGAATCAGAATGGGGGTGGTCAATGAGGACGATTGTGC
>CAZUBQ010000029.1:0-14025 GCA_964618995.1 uncultured Candidatus Poseidoniales archaeon
AAATGCATCGGTTGTCATGCTTGCACGGTGGCCTGTAAATCGGAGCACGACGTGGCGATTGGCGTCAATCGAACGCATGTGAAGTACATCGAGACAGGCACCTATCCGAATTCGGGTCGCGAATTCAGCGTCCACCGCTGCAACCACTGCGAGGATGCTCCGTGCGTCTCCATCTGCCCGACTATCGCCCTGTTCACGCGTGAGGACGGCATCGTCGACTTCGACTCCGACCGCTGCATCGGTTGCAAATCCTGCATGCAGGCCTGTCCCTACGACGCCCTCTACATCGACCCGAACACGAGCACCGCCGCCAAGTGCAACTACTGCGCCCACCGGGTGGAGAACTCCTACGAGCCGGCCTGTGTCATCGTCTGCCCCACAGAGGCGATCATCTCAGGAGATCTCGATGACCCCGAATCGAACATCGCCATGATCATCTCGGAACAGACGGTGACCGTGCGCAAGCCCGATTCGGGAGCGAAGCCGAACGTGTTCTATGTGGACACCAGCGAGGAGATGCTCGATCCGCTGGCAGCACCACCGGAGAGTACCGGTGTGTGGACGGACCAAGAGGGAGGAGTGGGCCATTTCGCAAGTCAGGCGCAGGCGTTGCTGCACGCCCACGGCTATGGTGACCGAATGAAGGATGTCGACGAGGAGAATGCCCGCCGGGTCTACGATGCACCGGACAAAGGTGTGCTGTGGGGCTGGGAGGTGAGCACGTACATCTGGACCAAGGCAATCGCCGCCGGTACCTACCTCGTGGCGATGCTCTACTGGCTGGCATTCGGTGGTGACATCTCAGGCATCCTTCTGCCCGTGCTCGGTATCTCGCTCGGATTCTTGGCGCTGACCGGATTCCTGCTCGTCTACGACCTCGACCGACCCGAGCGCTTCCTCTACGTGCTGCTGCGACCGAACTGGGAATCATGGCTCGTCAAGGGTGCCTACATCTTGGGCGCCTACGGAGCCATTCTCACAGCCTCATTGGCTGTCGTCTGGTTCGACATGGGAGAGAATTGGCTCACGTTGCTGGCATATGCTGGAATGCCGCTCGCCCTGCTCACTGGTGTCTACACCGCCTGGCTGCTCAATCAAGCCGTGGCTCGTGAAGCATGGACATCCAAGTGGCTGGCACCGCAGTTCGCAGCCGAGACGCTGCTCGCCGGTGTGTGCGTGCTCGTGCTGCTCTCAGAGGAGATGCTCGTATGGGTCTTGGTCGCAGTCGTCGCTTTGGCGGTACTCGCAGCCCATCAGCGACGCACAATCCGCGAGCCGCAGCTGGTGCCATTGAGTTGAGGTTTGAACATGGGTGGAAAGAAGTCGATCATCGAGCGCATCGGCGAGGCGCTGCACCTCATTCCGCGGATTCCTGAGCGTCCCTGGTCGTCGGGTGCCTCGGGCCCGCTCAGGGCATATCCTGACCCGGACGACTGGCACGACCACGTCGAACTCGACGCCAACGCGTGGCCCAAACAGGTCGAGCGGCGCTACTCGCTCGTGCCGACGACTTGTTTCAACTGCGAGTCAGCTTGTGGATTGTTGGCCTACATCGACAAGGAAACAGGCGAGGTGAGTAAGTTCGAGGGCAATCCGCACCACCCCGGTAGTCGAGGTAGGAATTGTGCGAAAGGTCCGGCGACCATCAACCAGATCAACGACACCGAACGCATCCTCCACCCACTTCGGAGATCAGGTTCACGCGGTGCTGGAGAGTGGGAGCAGATCACTTGGGATGAGGCGCTGGACGAGATTGCGGGCAAGATCCGTGCAAGTCTGGCCACCGGAGCGCGGGACCGGGTAACCTACCACGTCGGTCGACCGGGCAATGAGGGATACACCGAACGTGTGCTCAAGGCGTGGGGAGTGGACGGACACAACTCGCACACCAACATCTGCTCATCGGGAGCGCGCCTCGGCTACTCCATGTGGCACAAGTTCGACCGACCAAGCCCCGATCACGCCAACGCCAAAGTCATCCTTCTGACGAGCTCCCATCTCGAGACTGGGCACTACTTCAACCCGCATGCACAACGAATCGTGGAGGGGATGATGGATGGCGCCGAACTCATCGTCATCGACCCCCGCCTCTCGAACACCGCCGCCCTGGCTGACCACTGGCTTCCCACCTGGCCGGGCTCCGAGACCGCCTTGTTTCTCTGCTGGGCGCACATGATTCTCGAGCAGGGCAAGTACGATCGGGATTTCCTTCATGACTGGGTCAACTGGGACGCATGGATGGACGCTGAACACCCTAACGAGCCCAATGAGTTCTCACGCTTCATTGAGCTCCTCACAGAGGAGTATTCCGAATACACGCCTGAGTTCGCCGCCGCCGAGTGCCAGATCCCGGTGGAGCAGGTGATTGCAGCGGGTAATGCCGTGGCCAATGCCGGCAGTCGTCTTTCGACCCATGTTTGGAGGGCTGCGGCGATCGGCAACCTCGGCGGCTGGCAGGTGGCGCGGGCGCTGCATTTCCTCAACGTGCTCACCGGGAGTGTGGGTACTGAAGGTGGGACTGCGCCCAACGCGTGGGCGAAGTACACGCCGACCTTGTTCAACGTCCCACCGGACCCCGACGGCTGGAACGAACTGCACTTCCCGCCGGAATACACGCTCAGCCACTACGAGATGAGCCAGATTCTGCCGCACCTCATCAAGGACGGGCGTGGAACCCTCGATGTCTACTTCACGCGGGTGTTCAATCCGGTGTGGACCTATCCTGATGGATTCTCGTGGATCGAGATGCTCTCCAACGAGGAGTCGATCGGCTGTCACATCGCCCTCACTCCTACTTGGAACGAGACCGCCTTCTTCGCCGACTACGTGCTGCCGATGGGCCACGCCTCAGAGCGCCACGACATCAACTCGTACGCCACCCAGGCAGGCAAGTGGGTGGCATTCCGTCAGCCTGTGCTGCGGGAGTACGCCCGCCAACAGGGAGAGCAGGTTCAGTTCACCCACGAGGTCAACCCCGGCGAGGTGTGGGAGGAGGACGAATTCTGGATCGAGTTGTCCTGGCGCATAGATGACGGCACTCTCGGAATCCGCGAGCACTTCCTGTCACCCTACCGTGAAGGTGAGAAGATCACCGTCGACGAATACTACCAGTACACCTTCGAGCAGGTACCGGGACTGCCTGAAGCAGCGGCCGCAGAAGGACTGGACGCGCTCGCTTACATGCGCAAACACGGAGCCTTCCTCATCGAGCCATCGACCTACAGCAAGCACGAGCAAGAGGGAGAAGACGGCCCAGCCGGCTTCCCTACACCATCGGGGAAACAGGAGTTCTACTCGCCGACGATGGCTGAGTTCGGCTATCCGGAGCACGCCATCCCGCACTATCGCGTCAAGAGCCAAGTCCATCCTGACAACCTGCAGGGAGACGACGAGTACTGTCTGCTGCCCAACTTCCGCCTCCCGCAGCACATCCATTCCCGCTCGGCCAACGCCAAATGGCTCGTCGAGATAGCGCACAGGAATCCAATCTGGCTCAACCCCGTTGATGCTGCCAAACTAGGTGTCTCCGAAGGAGACCTGCTGAAGATCGAGACCGAGATCGGTTGGTTCGTGGACAAGATCTGGATGACCGAGTCAATCAAACCCGGCGTGGTCGGATGTTCGCATCACATCGGTCGTTGGCGCCGCAAGCAGGACGCCGGCAACCATCTGCTGACCAACACGGTGGACATCGAGAATCGTGGTGATGGCAAGTGGCGGATGCGTACCTTACAGGGAATCGAACCGTTCGAATCAGACGACCCCGATACGAGCCGCCTCTTCTGGCGCGATGGAGGCGTGCACCAGAACGTCACCCACGCGGTGCAACCCGACCCAATCAGCGGAGCGCACTGCTGGCTACAGAAGGTGAAGTTGAGCAAACCGGCGGCGGGAGAGAATTACGGCGATATTGAGGTCGACACCAGCAAATCCTTCCGGCATTACAAAAAGTGGAACGATTGGGCGCAGGACCGGGAAGCACACCCGAGGGGAGAGCGCCGGCCGTTGTGGATGAACAGACCTCTGGCACCGCGTGAACACCATTGGTATCTCAACCGCGACGAAGCGTGAACTGGATGGATCTACTGACGATTGGCGCTATCATCCTGATTCTGCTCACCGCATTCTCGTTCTCTCCGTTGGGCCTCGGTGGTGGGGCGTTGTTCGTCCCCATACTGCACTACATCGTCGGCTTCGACATGCATCTGGCGATCGTCACCTCGCTCATTCTAGTGTGGGGTGTATCCATCGGGAGCCGTGCGGCGCACGAGCACGACGGATTCACCGCCAAGAAGAGGGGCAAGAAGGGAATCCCGACGGCTCTGGTCGGTGCGGTGATTGGTGCGCTGGTGGCGTTCATGCTCATCGAGCACGTCAATGACCTGATCATCAAGGCGGCAGCAGCAGGCGTGCTCATCTGGGTGATTGCTCGAGCCGCAGAGAAACTGCGGTTGGAATCCAACGGAGAGGCTGAGCCTCCCGAGATCGAGGTCGAAGGCGAGGTGCTGAACAAGTATCGCGCCGGCTGCTTCGCTGGAGGAGCGGCCTCAGGAATGCTCGGTATCGGAGGGGGTTCGGTGTTCGTCACCATCCACAGGCAGTTCCTCGGTCTCGATGCGCACAAGGCGGCTGGCACCTCGTACATCATCGAGTCATGGATGGTTCCTGTGGGCATTCTCACTCATCTGTTCATCAACGGCACCGCAGGGGATATGGCAGCGGAGATCGGAGATCCGCTCTACATCCTGCTACCATTGGCGGTCATCGGCACGGCTTGGCTGGGTGCGCACTACGCAATCATCCATCTTCCAATCAAACTGATCACGATCGGCTTCATCGCCGCAGTCAGCCTGAGCATCATCCGTTACCTGTTGGATGTTGGCATGTTCATCGGTAACCTGTGATACGATCACAGCGCTTCGATGATGACGGCGATCCCCTGTCCGCCACCGATGCAGGCGGTGGCGACTCCGTAGCGGCCGCCTGACCTATTGAGTTCGTGTGCGAGGGTGAGGGTGAGGCGAGTTCCCGTCGCTGCGAGCGGGTGTCCGATTCCCACTGCGCCGCCGTTAACGTTCACCTTCTCGACATCGATTCCAAGGTCCTTGATGCAGGCGACCGCTTGCCCTGCGAACGCCTCGTTGATTTCCCAGCGGTCGATGTCGGAGACCTCCAATCCCGCTTTGTCGAGTGCCTGTCTGGAGGCTGGAACAGGTCCGTGAGCCATGATTGCCGGCTCGAGGCCGACTATTCCCCAAGACACGATTCTCGCCAGTGGTGAATCACCGTCGGCCTCGGCTCTGCTGGCAGATTTGAGCACCACCGCCGCCGCCCCATCTACCACACCCGACGCATTGCCTGCAGTCACCAGTGATTCGGGGCCGAAGTGGGTGCGCAATCCTGACAGTGATTCTTCGGTGGTGCCGGGGACGAAGTGGTCCTCATCACCGGCTCCGACCGTTCCGTCGGGTGTGTCGACTTCGACGATCTCCTGCGCCCAGATTCCGTTGGCGACGGTGGCTTCAGTACGCTGATGGCTGAGGGCGGCGAAGGCATCAGCTTCCTCTCTGGTCACGCCGATGCGCTTGCACAGCTCATCGCTGGTCTGTGCCATGAACGAGCCACAGGTGCTGTCGACGAGGTTGGTGAACAGGTAGTCCTCCATATCCTTGGGAAGTTCATCTCCCTCTCGAGGTGGCCTCCCGAGCCCGTAGGTGTCGCGCATTCCACGCAGCACGTGAGGCGCCTGGCTCAGGTTCTCCATACCGCCAGCCACGACCACCTCGGCTTCGCCGAGCATGATCATCTGCGCTCCTGATACGATCGATTGGGCGCCGCTGCCGCACAGTCGGTTGAGGGTCAACATCGGTACTTCCTGCGGGATTCCCGCCTTCAGGCCGGCATGACGCGAACCGAAGATCGCCTGGTCCGAGGTCTGGAGCGCGTGGCCCATCACGACGTGGTCTACCGAGCCTGCATCTGTTCCGGCCTTCTCCAGCGCTCCGCGGATGGCAATCGCGCCCAGTTCCTCAGCGGTTACGCTGGCGAGCAATCCACCTCGCTCGCCGTCGCCTCGCTTGCCGCCCAGCCATTCGCAGAACGGCGTGCGTGCGCCGCCGACGATCACGACATCCTCGCTCGTCATCGTCGCAGCGTGAGGGCCGTGGTTCTTGACCCCTGCGACGGCGCCGTAGGCGCCGCCAAGACGCTCAACTCAGAATCCGGTGGAGAACAGCAGCGCTGAGCCGGCGATCCATGCACCCAACGAGGAACCGAGATTTCCGAGCGCGGTCACGAGCAGCACCTTGCCGGCGCGGTTCTTCCAGAACAGCGAGTATTCGTCGAGGCGCATGAAGGCGGTCAGGTCAGCCGCCGTCGGCTCATCCATCTTCATCTGCACGTAACCTGCGAACCAGCCGGCGGCGAGCGTCGGATTGACGGATGTGATCGGCGAGGCGGCGGCGGCCGTGAGCACGGCGAACGGGTGTCCGCGGGCGAGCAGCACGCCCATGGCTGCCAGGACCGCATTGGCGACTATCCAGATGAGCAGAGTCTCCTTCAGCGTCTCCCAGTCACCCTGCATCAGCAGGTATCCCATCAGCCCCATCACCAGCACAGGGATGGCCCATTTGAGTGAGCGACGGAATGCCGACTTCTGCGGCACACCGTCGAGTTCCGCCAGCCTGGTCGACCTGGCAGATCCACCATCTATCGAGCCGAGTTGTGTGTCCACTCCCTTGAGGTGGCCGGCGCCCATGACCACGAGCACCTTGCCGCGATCACGAATCTGCGAGATGCGGGTGGCGATGTACTCGTCGCGCTCATCGACGAGCACCTCTCCGGCTCCGGGTGCCACATGCTTCAGTTCGTCGAGGAGTTCGGTCAGCAGGTCGCTGTCCTTCAGCAGGTCGTCCACGCTGGGAGCATCTTCGTCCTCTTCTTCCTCCTCCCAGACAAGAGCCTTGAGCACCCGATACCGTTCGCGCAGCCCCATCTTGCTCCACGCCCGACGCAGGGTGACCTGCACATCGCGGTCCACCAGTTCAACTGGGATGTCCGCCGCTTCAGCCGCTTGTACGGCCGCTAACAGGTCCGTCCCCGGTTCTTGGCCCTCCTCTAGCCCCATCTTGCGCTGTTCAGCGGCTAACAGGCTCTGGAAGAGTACGAGCGGCGCCTTGCCCTCCTTGATGACCTTGCTCAGTCCCTCCTGGTCCAACCGTCGGCCGCTGGTGAGCGCGTCCATCCGGCTCTGGCACAGTTCCACCGCCACCAGATCGGGTTTCCACTCTCCAATCTGCTCTCGAACCGCGTCTGCCGAGTCCTTGCTGATGTGCGCCGTTCCGAACAGGCGCAGGTTATCGTCGACATCGATGAAGGGCATGTTCGGGTCATTCTCACCCATGTTCACACCTCGCGTTCGAGTTCCTTGAGAGCTGTGAACAGTGCGACATGTTCAGCGACATCGTGCACTCGCAGCAGGTCGACGCCTCTGTTGTAGGCGTGAGCAGCGACGGCTAGAGTGCCTGAGAGCCGGTCCTCGGTCCTATCCTGTCCGAGCAGTTCCTTGAACATCGACTTGCGACTGACCCCCCAGAGCAGCGCCAGGCTGTGCGGACCGCGCAGTTGCGCTCCATCGCGCAGCAGCGCGAGATTGTGCTCCAGCAGTTTGCCGAATCCGATTCCCGGGTCGATGCAGATGAGTTCGGCAGGGTGCCCAGCCGCGATCAGTCTGTTCGCGGTGTCGTTCAGTTCTCGGCTGACCTCAGCAACGACATCAGTGTACTGCGGGTCACTCTGCATGTCGCCCGGCTCGCCGAGCATGTGCATGATGCACACCGCACATCCTCTGTCGCGCACCAGTTCGAGCATCACATCATCGCGTAGCCCCGAGACATCGTTCACCATGTCCGCCCCGGCGTCCAAGGCTGCGGCCGCGACCGTAGACCGTCTGGTATCGATGGAGATGAGGCCATCAGGTCGAGCATCCTTGAGCGCAGAGATCACCGGAATCACTCGCTCCAATTCATCCTCCACAGCCACGGGGCGAGCCCCCGGCCGTGTTGACTCGCCGCCGATATCGACCCAGTCCGCACCTGCATCCCACATGGCGAGCCCGACATCGATCGCTTCGGCAACGGAATCGACTCGCGACCCCGCATGGAACGAGTCAGGAGTGGCGTTCACTATGCCCATCAATCGAGGCCGCCCATCAGGGCGGCGGCGCAGAAATGGTCCCAAGTCGGCCATGGGCGTGTCGAGGTTGGGGGTATCGTTTATCATCTCACGCTGGGACGTTGGCCGCGATGGTATCGGCGGCAGCGTCGTCATACGACGAATATGGTGATGAGCCAGAGCCTGAGCCACGCCTGCTCGTCAGTGACGAGGATGCTCAACTTCCGTCGCACGAGAACCTCGAATTGGCGGAGAGTGTGCTCCAGCGTCTGCAACCCAAGGATCGGCATGAGATGGGGCAGATGATCTACAGCCGTTCCGTGGCCAGCGGGATTCTCCTGGCAGCGATTGGCATCTTCTGGTGGCTGACAATCTCGGTGATCGGTGATCGGCTCGGTGACGACGACTCGAGCCCGGTTTCGATGATCTGGGAACTTTCCTTCTTCCAGGTCTCCCTGATGATTCCTGCTCTGGTGTTCATCGCCACCCTTGCCCTGATGCACAGTCGTGAGCGCTCCAACTGGTCATCGGGCGCTTTCGGTGGCATTCTGCTGATCATCGCCCTCTACTTCGCTGTCGAGCCGATTGGCTGGCTGGTGTTCACCGACAGCGGCAAGCCGTCACTGATCATGCAGTCGATGCGCCTTGCGGCTCTCGGTGTGATGATGCACTATGCCACGCAGTTGCTGCTGGATGCGATTCTGCTCGATTGGGTGCGCAAGTTGCTGCACGCCTTCCCCTTGGACATCACTCCGCTTGACGACGAACCACTGTTGCTGACTTCTGGTGACTTCGATAAGCCTGAAGAGGCGTCGCCCCCCGCCGACGGCTGATGACCAGTTCTGAGCCATCCACCCCCGCTCGAATCACCGTGTTGAGGCTCGGTCATCGAATAGGACGCGATCCGCGCATCTCTACGCACGTCGGTCTGGTGGCGCGCGCTTTCGGGGCTGAGCGCTTCCTGCTGGCAGGTGAGGCTGACAATGACGTGCTCAGCAACCTCGCAGAGGTGTCCAAGCGCTTTGGAGGAGAGTTCGAAGCCTCTCACGAAGAGTCTGCACTCGGTTGGCTCAAGAGATTCACCACTGACGCGGGAGATGGTAAGCCAGGGGTGGCAGTTCATCTGACGATGTATGGTGAGCCGCACGAGCAGGCCATCAATCAGATTCCCACCGATAGACCGTTGGCGGTGGTGGTTGGCGGTGCCAAGGTCGGTAAGGAGTACTACGAGGTGTGCCAGCACAACGTAGCCGTGGGTAATCAACCACACTCCGAGGTGGCAGCGCTGGCCGTGTTCATGGCGGCCTTTCTCGGCGGCATGCCGGGAGCCCACCAGTTCTCGGGCGGTCAGCTCGAGATTCGCCCTTCAGTGCGGGGCAAAGATGTCCTCGATCACTCCGAGGAAGAATGACGCGCGACCTCCACGCGCGAGCGACGCGCGTGGGCTGGACGTAGTCCAGCCTCGTGCGAATCATGATAAGCGGGTCTCAGGGACGGTCCGAGGGTGCGAAGGTGAGGGCCGCGCAGGGGTTCAGTCCCGGGTCCGACCAACGCGGTGTTTCGAACGCCTATTCTGGTGCTGACGCTGCTGACCTGCTGCTCACATCGGCCGCACCTTCCAGTGAGGTGGCTTCTGGTGAAGGAATCCTGCTGTTGGCGGATGGTTCGAGGTATTCTGGCACCCTGTTCGGTGCGGATGTCGTCGGTGAGGGTGAGTTGGTGTTCACCACCGGCATGACCGGCTTCCAGGAGTCACTCACGGACCCCTCGTTCGCCGGACAGGTCCTGACCTTCACATGGCCTCTGCTGGGGAACTACGGCGTTGCAGCAGGCATCTCGGAATCGGCGGCCGTATGGCCTCGAGGAGTCGTCTGCCGCGAATGGATCGACCACCCCGACCATCGGCATTGCATCGGCTCAGTACACGACTTCCTGCTCGCCCACGGTGTTCCGGGAATCACAACCGTTGACACCCGCTCTGTGACGCGCAGGGTGAGGGAGCATGGCACCCTGCTGTGCGTGTTCGGACCGGTGGAACAGGAGACGGCATTGCGCTCGCGACTCGAGCGTATGACCTCTCCCGATCTTGAAGATCTGGTGGCTGAGGTGAGCCGTGACCAAGCAGTTCTCCTGAACGAGGGTGCATTGGGTAAGGACGGTAACCCATTACCTCGTATCGGTGCCTTGGATTGCGGCATCAAGCACAACATCCTGCGCGAACTGTGCAAACGGTTCGAGGTGCTCTGGGCTCCACCGGACATCGGCTGGGATGAATTGACTGACTCATGGAGAATCGACTCTCTGTTCTGCTCCAATGGCCCCGGTGACCCTGCTCACTCCGGTCAAGCCAAGTCCGCCCGCAAGACTCTGGCTGTCGCACTGGAATGTGACATGCCTACCATGGGGATCTGCCTCGGCCACCAACTGCTGGGACTGGCCAACGGGCTGGAGACCTACAAGTTGCGCTACGGGCATCGCGGGGCGAACCAACCGGTCGTCGATCTGCAGACCGGCAAGGTGGACATCACCAGCCAGAACCACGGATTCGCTGTCTGCCCCAGAGATGAATCACCACTTGCCGCCCACCCGAATTGGGAGGGTGAAGGTCCGCCTGCAGCCCTGTTCGAAGCTGCCACCGAGGTCCGCTTCGTCAACGCCAACGACCGCACGGTCGAGGGGCTGGACGTCATCGGAAAGGCAGCCTTCAGCGTGCAGTACCACCCCGAGGCGTGTCCCGGGCCGCACGATGCTGCCCCGCTGTTCGAGCGCTTTGAGAAGATGGTCGAGAACCACCTCGCAGGCGCACTGCCACTGAACCTTCGGGAGGTGACCTGATGCCGCGCAGAGATGACATCCAACGCATCATGATACTCGGTTCAGGTCCGATTCGTATCGGTCAGGCGGCCGAATTCGACTTCTCCGGATCGCAGGCGTGCCGTGCACTGCGCGCCGACGGATTCGAGGTCATCCTCGTCAACAGCAACCCGGCCACAATCCAGAACGACCCGGAGATGGCCGACCACATCTACATCGAGCCGCTGCTGCCGGACACAGTGAAGCGGATTCTTGAGATTGAGCGACCGGACGCCCTGCTGGCTGGAATGGGCGGCCAGACCGCCCTGAATATCGCCAGTACTCTAGCCCACGATGGCACCCTCGAAGAACTCGAAGTGGAACTGATCGGCTGCGATCTGGCGGCCATCGACTCCGCTGAGGACCGCGACCTGTTCAAGCAGGTGTGCGAGTCCATCGACCTCCCTGTCCCGCGGGCGCTCGCCTGCGACAGCATCGAATCGGTGCTCGCCGCAGTCGAGGAGATTGGTGGTTTCCCGCTGCTAGTGAGGCCAGCATTCACTCTGGGTGGTCTGGGAGGAGGCACGGCGTGGAACACCCATGAACTGGTGGAGATCGCCAGTCAGGGAATCCTGCATTCGCAGATTGACCAGGTGCTCATCGAGGAGAGCATCCTCGGGTGGCAGGAGCACGAATACGAGGTGATGCGCGACGCCGCCGACAACTGCATCATCGTCTGCACGATGGAGAACATCGACCCGATGGGAGTTCACACCGGTGAATCCGTCGTCGTTGCTCCGCAACAGACACTCTCCGACAGAGACCACCAGATGCTGCGCGACGCGGCGCTGAAACTAATCCGTAGATTGGACATCAAAGGTGGCTGCAACGTGCAGTTCGCCGTCGACCAGGACACCGGGGAATTCGCCGTCATCGAGGTCAACCCGCGAGTATCCCGTTCCTCCGCGCTCGCCTCCAAAGCGACCGGATACCCAATCGCCAGAATGGCAGCACTGATTGCCGTCGGCTACACACTTGACGAACTTCCTAACCCGATCACCGGCGAGGGAACAACCGCTGCCTTCGAGCCAACACTCGACTACTGTGTCGTGAAAATCCCTCGTTGGCCATTCGACAAGTTCCGCACCGCCGACCGGCGCATCGGGACGTCGATGAAGAGCACTGGCGAGGTGATGGCCATCGGGCGCTCGTTCGAAGAGGCGTTCCGCAAGGCATGGGCCTCACTGGAGTATGGATGTCCTCACTCACGTCCACTCACACTGGGGGACACCTCGGAAGGAGAAGGAATGGGGGAGCGCGCACACACATCACTTCCTGATGACATCTTGACTGAATGGCTCAATGTCGCCACCGACCGCAGGATGGGGGCACTCATGGAAGCCTTCCGCCGAGGATGGACGGTGGAACAGGTCAGGGACATCACTCAGATCACCCGCTGGTTCCTGCACATGTTCGAGCGCATGGCCAAGATGGAGCTCGAGATCGTCGCCCGGGGGGAGGCCGGATTGCTTCCCGATGGAATCTCCGCTGATGAGATGTCTCGGTGGAAGAGTGCAGGGATATCTGACGCGAACATCGCGGACGCTCTGGCTGGATTCCAGCCTGATGGCTACCGCAGACTACCTGATGAGAGAGGCGAGGCGGCGGTCATGCGCTGTCGCCATCAGCACCGCATTCACCCGGTCTATAGGATGGTTGACTCTTGTGCTGCCGAATTCGCGGCTGTAACTCCGTACTATTACGCCACCTACGAGCCAGGCGCTCCGATCGGCATCGACCACGTGCCGCACTCCCGTCGCCAGACCGCTGATGGCGAGGCAGCAAAACGCCTCGTCGTAATCGGCAGCGGGCCGATACGCATCGGTCAGGGAATCGAGTTCGACTACGGATGCGTACACGCTGTGCAGGCGATTCGTGAGGCTGGTCATGAGGCGATTATCATCAACAACAATCCTGAAACTGTATCCACTGACTTCGACACCAGCGACCGACTCTACTTCGAACCGCTTACCCTCGAGTCTGTCGCTGAGGTTCTGCTGCGCGAAGCCGCCGACGGAATCCTGCTGCAGTTCGGCGGCCAGACGGCGATTAACCTCGCCCTCCCGCTAGATGCTAGACTGCCGCACCTCGCGGAACTCGGACTGGAACTGCACATCGAGGGAACGTCACCGGACGCTGTGGACGAGGCATCTGACCGCGAGCGGTTCGAAAGATTCGCCGAGAGGGTGGGTCTGCGAATGCCCAGAGGTATGACTGGGAGCACGCCGGAAGAGATCCGCAAGGCGGTTCAGGACATCGGCTATCCTGTGCTGGTGCGCCCATCGTATGTGCTCGGCGGGCGGGGCATGGAGATCCTCGCCGACGACGCTCAACTCGATGCTTACATGGCTGAAGCGTATCTCGAACCCGACAAGCCTCTGCTCATCGATGAATACCTCGGGAACGCCATCGAACTCGACGTCGACGCGGTCTCGGACGGCCAAGAGGTAATCATTGGAGCCATCATGGAACATATCGAGGAAGCTGGAATCCACTCAGGCGATTCCACCTGCTTCATCCCTCCACAGCATGTAGGCCAATTCATTCTGTCAGAGGTGAGAGATTGGACCGAGAGGATTGGCGTCGGCTTGGGAATCAAGGGCTGCTTCAACATCCAGTACGCCATCTGTGAGGACACCCTCTACGTGCTTGAGGTGAATCCCCGCGGCTCACGCACCTTCCCCTTCGTTGCCAAATCCACCGGCATACCTCTGGCGAGAATCGCAGCGAGAGTCGCCATCGGGGCCAGGATTGCCGACCTCGATATCCCAGAATCCACGACCGGACTCGTGTGCGTCAAGGCTCCCGTGTTCCCGTTCCTCAAACTGCGCGGCCTCGACCCCGCACCAGGTCCCGAGATGAAGTCGACTGGCGAAGTCATGGGGAGCGCGCCGGATGCCGCAGGCGCCTACCTCAAGGCGCGACTCGCCACGGAGATTCCTGTGCCAACCGAAGGTGGAGTCTACTTGACGGTCAAGGACGGCGACAAGCAACAACTGG
>CAZUBQ010000029.1:14035-21079 GCA_964618995.1 uncultured Candidatus Poseidoniales archaeon
AGCGATAGCGAGACACCTCTCGGAACTCGGATTCAACCTGCACGCCACACCGGGGACCGCCCATGCGCTGCGCGAGCATGGGCTCGAGGTCGAGATTGCCTACCGAATCGCTGAGAAGCAGCACCCTGACGCCCTCGACCTGATGCGCGAAGGCAAGATCCAGCTCGTTGTGAACACACCCAGCAAGAGCGGGGGTGCGGTCCGCGATGGCAACATGATGCGAAGACTAGCGGTTGAACTGAACATACCGTTCGTGACAACGATGTCAGGAGCACGCATGGAGGTCGAAGCCATCGGTGCCGCGCAGAAAGGGACACCTGAGCCCAGGCTCCTAGAAGTCGCATATCTCTAACAGGCGTCGTAGGCTTCGATGATGTAGCGAGTGAAGGGCGAGGTCCAGGCGAGTTCGGAGAGTCCTTCCTCGCCCTTGTCGGCGTAGATGGTGACCACATCCTGCACACGCACGTTGCCATCCGAGGAACGGGCGAGAATCGTCTTCGGCTTGAGCGGCTTGCCCGTCCCATGTGGGTCGAATACCGTGTCCAGCCCTTCAGCAAGGAACCAGTCAGGCTTGTCCTTCTTCTTCCCATCGAACTTCTTCGTCACTGTCTGCCCGGCCGAGAACATCCCTGCGGGAGCCTTCTTCTCTCCCTTGTCAGCCTTCTTCGCGGAAGTCCGTGTTGCAGTGGTGCTAGCAGATGACCTCACAACATCACGGCCGGCTGCGGCCGCTTCTGAGCGGATCTCAGTTTCGAGTTCCTCGCGCACCTCCTCAGTGATCTTCTTCGTCAACTTCTTGATGATCTTCTTCTCGATCTTCTTGGTGAGCTTCTCCTCGTCGAGTTCTGCAATTTTAGCCTGCAACCCTTCGGTAGCGCCCACGTAATGCGATGATGCTTGCACTAGAGATGTCTCCATCGCTGCCTGCACCTGCAGTTGCACCACCTCACCTGAGTGGTCTCTCCACTTGCGCCATTGCATGTTCGTATGTGACAGAATGTCACTTCCGCACTTGGGGCAGAACGAGCGCTTGGGTGGTTTGAGGACTGGGATTGCGCGCAGGTCATCACTCGTCAGGTCCATCTCATCGATTCCACCAGCAGCGATGTCGTGGATGTGGTGACTTGCCTCCATACCGAGTTTCATCGCAGTCTGGAACTGCGGGTCCGAGATGGTGATCTTGCCAGACACGACGTTGGCCCACGCCTCCGTGTTCGCGGATACGCTGGCCACGGCGGCCGCTGCAGCCGGGCTGCTGGTGAACGTGGCCCCTGAACCGTCCGGCTTCACGGCCGGCTTCGAGACGGATGCAGCCGTTGCCATGTCCTCTGCTGCATCGGCCGTGGCGGCGATACCGAGTTCAATCGGGTTGGCCCCCTCTTCGACCTTGGCAATCAGGTCGAATTTGTCGGCCATCGACAGGTCATCACGTGCACGAATGGCGTCTTTCAACTGCCTGATGTCGTGTCCAGTAGAGGTTACCGGACTCTGTGAATCGAAGTCCTGACCGCATGCCAGACAGAACTTGGACGTCGCCTCAACGACTCCCTCACACTGGGGGCAGTGGACCGCCATGGGGGTCGCCACACCCCGACTCCATTTCAAGCATGACGTTCAGCGGCGCAGCCTACGCAGATTCTTCGCTGTGAGCGTGCGCGAGCATCAGCCACTGATTCAGCCACCGATGGCTGACATGAGGGACAGCACAGCATCTCTGTCGAGTTCGCGCATCAACGGGGCCAGTCTGGGACCGCGCGGGCGTCCCAGAAGCAGTCCATAGAGCAGTGGGAAGGCGGTCCGCGGTGTCATCCCCGCCGCTTCTATGCTGGAGCTGATGTGTTCCTGGATAGCCGATTCGTCCCACTCGATCGATTGGAGTCCGGCAGCGAATCCTGACAGGAAGTCACGTTCGCTCTGCTCGAGTCCTGTGAGCCAATCGGCGTCGACATTCGTCTGCAGCAGGATACGCACCTCTGGAGGGAACCACTCGGAGGTGATCCACTGGCGCATCCGCCGTTCGCGTTCCAGCAAGCGTGCATCGGGGGCTTGAGCATCCACATCGTGGGTCCGCGCCAGCGAATCGAGAAA
Organism: uncultured Candidatus Poseidoniales archaeon; assembly: GCA_964618995.1. Taxonomy (GTDB): domain Archaea; phylum Thermoplasmatota; class Poseidoniia; order Poseidoniales; family Thalassarchaeaceae; genus JAKUTA01. Next base: position 16,124 of record CAZUBQ010000029.1, read on the forward strand.
TCCCTGCCTGTCCGGCTTGACCTGACAGAGCATCGACAGATGGCTGAAGGACATCTCCAGTGAATCTCCTTCGCCCACTTCGCCCCGCGCCACCTGACTCAGTTCAAACCGCCGTGCGTCATCCATGCGCTGCCGTTCCTTGCGCTCTCCTTCGCCGACCGGTTTCTGCTCGATGTCGCGCAGTTCTGCATGGTAGCGTCGTTCCAGACGCTCGTACTCGTCGGCGAGAGAAATCAGTCCAGTGCCTGGGTCAAAATCGATGTGTTTCGCCGGTTTCGAACGGCTGATGAGGAAGCGCATGATCTCCGGAGGAACGAGTTCCAGCAGTTCGCTGCCACTCATCGCATTCCCAGCGCTGCTCGACATCGCCCCCTGTCCTTTCAGGTTGATCCATTCGTAAGGTAGCCCGAGGGGGGGCTCCATGCCGAACAACGAGGCGAGCGGCTGCGCGGTGTCCCATGAGCCACCGGCTGCGGAGTGATCCTTTCCGAATGGCTCGCAGGTGACGCCTATCCACGACCAGCGGGCAGGCCAGTCCAATCTCCAAGGGAGTTTCCCCCCTCCCTTGCTGATGTCCGTCCTACCCGTTTCCCCTTCCTCATTGCGCCATTCAACGTGTGGCCAATCGTAACCTGTCACCGTCACGCCGTGCATCCGCCCGTGGTCATCCTTCGGATTGAAGGGGAACCAGTCCGCATCCAATTCACGTCCGCTGATACGCTCGAGCAGTCCACGAATCTCGTCGCGCTGCTCACATGCTGTGCGCACTTCGGCTTCGTATTCTCCATCGGCATATGACTGGTAGACGTCGACCACCCTATGCTCGATTCCCAGTTCTTCGAGGCAGGAGAAGAACGGGTCCAGGAAATGTTCGGCATACGTTCCTTCTCCGTCGGGTGCGGGAATGGTTGCCAGCGCCTTACCCACATGAGCATCGAATATCTCGGGGTCGAGGAACGGGTAGACTTTGCGCAGCGGGTCAGCGGTATCAGCGATGTAGACAAGTTCGGCATCCAAGCCACGGTCTTCGCATGCTCGCACGATGAGGTCGGCGGTCAGCACCTCACGCATGTTCCCCACGTGAATGGGGCCAGAAGGGGTGATGCCAGTGGCTACGATGTGAGAATCCGCTCGCTCGGCCAACTGCTCGGCGACCACATCCGCCCAGTGCATCGCGCCCGCCTCTCCATCAGACGGTTACGGCGCGGATCAGTCCTCGGAGTGGAATCCCGGCGATCTCGTCCTTCGTCGTCTTGTTCACGAGTACGAGACAGAGGACGACCTCGGCTCCGGCTGAACGCAGCGCCTCAATCACTTGACGCATCGTATCCCCAGAGTTGAGCAGGTCGTCAACGACGACCACCCGCTTGCCTCCGACCTGTCCGTACTTGTTGGATAGGGCTCCGGTTTCACCATCCGCTCCACGGCGGAAGATGGATACCTCACATCCGAGTTGGTCTGAGACAGATTGTGCGAACATGATTCCATTGATGCTGATGCCGACGACGGTGGTGAAATCATCACCCAAATGTTCGTCACAGATGTCCGCCATGATCATTCCAATGGCGTCTATGCGATTCGGCTTCACGCCGATGGTGCGCCAGCCGATGCGTACATCCTCAGGCTTGGATTCCGGAGCAGAGGTTCCCTGCAACCATTCTACCGTCGAGGTCGAGATTGACAGCTCGTCAGCAATCTGCCTGTTGTTCAGACCTTGCTCCCGCATCTCCTGAACCTTCTCTCGAAGTTCATCCACACTCAGTGCCATTCGTCATCGAACTGCTGACTTGTTCACTATGAACCCACCGGCTTACGCCGGTGCCCAAGTCGTCGTCTGCATCGCTTCAGAAGCGCCCCGTGCTGCCGAAACCACCACTGCCGCGGTCGGTCTGTCCGAGTTCATCCTCACTCACCTCGACGAATTCGACCTCCGGGATCCGGTTGATCACGAGTTGCGCGATGCGCTCACCCGCTGGAATCGTGAACGAATCCCCTTCGCCGATCCAGGTGAGCAGCACCTGCAACTCGCCGCGGTAGTCGGCATCGATGGTGCCCGGAGCGTTGGGCAGGATCAATCCCTTTCCAGCCAGCGATGACCGGGCACGCACCTGACCTTCGAATCCAGCAGGGATTGCGACGATGAGCCCGGTATGCACCCTGACACTGACACCCTTGGGAACGGTGGTCTGCTCCACTGTCCTCAGATCCCATCCAGCCGCCAGGTCAGAGCCACGACTCGGCGCCTGCGCATCAGCATGGATGCGGGTGAAACGCACCTCCACCGGCTCGGACATCGAACCGTGCCAGCCCGTCGACCATCCTTGAGTTGTCGGTGGCCTTTTCAGCAGGGTGTGGGTGGGCCGCCTCGATGAGTGAGTTCGACTACGAGAAACTGCTCGACCGAGCACACAAGAACATCCCGCGGGAGATTTCCGGCGATGCCCGCTGGAAACTGCCGGAACCCGAGGTTCTCATCGAGGGTCAGCAGACGATCATCCGCAATTTTTCGGATATCACGGATATGATGGACCGAGACGCCAACCATGTCTACCACTTTCTGCAGAACGAATTGGGTACTTCCGGCTCACGGGAGGAACATCGTGTGCTGTTGAAGGGTAGAATTCCTCCTAAGCGCATCAAGGAGAAGTTGGGCAACTATGTGCGCATGTACATCCTGTGCGACCAGTGCAACGCGCCGGACACCAGATTCCTCAAGGAGGACCGCACCACCCTGCTCAAATGCCAGGCCTGTGGTGGCACCCGTCCTGTCAAGATGTAGGTGCAGACATGCGAGCGAAGGCGTTGCTCATCGGCGTCCTGATGTTGTCAGCAGTTCTCTCTGGATGCTTTGGGGATGACCAGCCTCCGCCACCCCCGCCCGAAGAACCTCCCATGCCAACCACCTTCGTCACCGGACCTGACGGTCTGCCCGTCGAAGTGCCACTACTGAATCTCAGTTTCGTGTTCAGCGATGTTGGCGAGGACGGGGCCGAGCCGAGTATTGGCGTCACGTCCAGCGGTTGCATTTTCTTAATTGCATTTGAGAAGGTCATGCGTTCTTGTGATGGCGGCGAATCATGGGAGAACGTGACGGGTCCATTATGCGCATTCCAGACCAATGACCCGTATGGGTGGGTCGACCCTGTGACAGATCGGATATTCAACGTGCAGATGCAGGGTCTGGAGACATCTTGGATTTGCTGGAGCGATGATGATGGAGAATCTTGGGTGGGGAACCCACACGACTCTGGAACAACTCCGATAAATGATCACATCAAATTGGCATCGGGACCTTGGACGAACAGCGGATATGGTATCGGCGGTCAATTTTCCCAGGCTTTCTATGACCAAGCCGTGTACTATTGTTACAACAAACTCCTCGGAATCTTCTGCTTCACCAGCTTTGATGGTGGTGCTACGTTTGACGCGGGTGGACAGATTTTCGGATTGGCCACCACTAATGGTGGACTGCATGGTGCCATCACTTCTGCACCGGATGGCACAGTTTACGTGACTCCCCGAGTTGAAACGCCTACCGTAATCGTATCGAAGGACAATGGATTGACTTGGTTTGACCGATCCATGGGTGAGGATGTGGGTACGCCCTATCCACGCAAGAACTCCGAGGTTGCCACTGACACTGAATCCAATGCATACCACATCTGGACTGGAGCTGACGAAGGTGTCTACATGTCGATAAGCACAGATTCGGGCGAATCATGGGGGCAGGACAGTATTCGAATCAGCCCAGTTGAAATCATCTCGTCAGTGTTTCCGCAAGTTGATGCTGGCGACCCAGGGCGAATTGCAATTACTTACCTTGGGAGCAACAACGCGAGTGAATTGAACGAATCGGATATTGATGGTAGTCCGTGGGATGGCAATGCCCACTATGCCAATGCAAACGTCAGCTACTATCTGTATGTCACCTACAGTTTGAATGCACTCGATCCAAACCCCGTATTCCATACATTTCGGGCTTCAGCCGATCCTGTGCAGATTGGTAGCATTTGTCTCAACAGTGGCGATTGCCGTGACATTGGGGGCTCGAATAGGAATCTGCTTGATTTCAACGACCTACATATCGATCGTGAGGGCCGAGTATACATCGCGTTCGCCGATGGCTGCACAGGTGATTGTGCCACTGGCAACAACTCTCAGCCCGAAGATTCCCGTAGTAGACGGGCCATACTGTGTTATCTTGGCAGTGGCCCAAGTCTCTACGAATCGATGGGTGATCTGGCCGAATTCAACTAGCATCGGGTCAGATAATTGGATTCGGATAAGTTGCAAAGGCAAACCCGATAGCATTCATTGACACACCAGCAGATATGCGACCTGCGACTGAGGTATTCTCGGATTGGGTCAAACTCGGAAAAGATTCGGGCATGGAACACGGGCATGCTCCTGCTGTGAATGAAATTCTAGCAGCAGCGTTTGAGGAAATGAGTTCCGAAGAGTTTCGGGCAATCGATGCAGGTTGTGGAAACGGATGGGTCGTACGGATGCTGTCCTCAATGGAAAATTGTGAATCCATTATCGGTGTCGATGGGTCTGCTGCGATGATTGATAGAGCAAATGAGATTGATTCAGATTGTACTTACATCTGTGCTGATTTACAATCTTGGTCACCCACTGAACCTGTCGAATTGGTTCACTCCATGGAGGTTCTCTACTACCTGGACGATATTCCTGCTTTTCTTGAATCGGTAAGGAACAATTGGTTGAAAATTGATGGCATCTTCGCCTTTGGAATCGATCACTATCTAGAGAATGAAGCATGCCATGGATGGTCGGAAAAAGTCGGTGCACGCATGGCTATGTTCAGTGAATCTGAATGGCGTGACATGGTTGAAGTGGCAGGTTTTGAGATATTGCGTATGTTCAGAGCCGCCCCGAGTGAAGAATGGGTTGGGACGTTGGCCATTGTTGCACGGAATGGCAGTTGAATGGGTA
>CAZUBQ010000030.1:0-2688 GCA_964618995.1 uncultured Candidatus Poseidoniales archaeon
TCGTCGCCGAAATCTGGTGCCGGGGGCAGATCATCTGGAATTGGTGATTCCGCTTCGGGTTCGTCAACTGTCTCAACTTCAGCCTCGGCTCGCGCCGCCTCGGCGGACTCCAATGCTTCCGCCTCAGCAATTCCGAGCGCATCGAGGAAGCCCGTGTTGTCTTCTACCGTGAATGTGCGCAGGTGTCGCCCACCTCCGCCGGTGTTGCCGAAGTCGTAGGGCAGCACGAGCGTGATGAGCGTGTGCTGCTCCATGCCCAATTCCCCGACGGTCTGCAGTCGACGCAACTCTAGCAGTTCTGGATTCTGTTGCATCGTATGAGCCGCGTGTGCGAGGTTCTTCACCGCCTCCACCTCACCTTCGGCGCGGCGCAGGCGCGCCCTTCGCTCGCGCTGTGCCTCAGCCTCACGAGCCATTGCACGCTGCATGTCGGTGGGGATGACCACGTCGGTGATGTCGATGCGGCTGATGTCGATGCCCAGTGGGTGGCTGAACGTATCGAGCAACTTCTCCATTCGTAGGGAGATGACCTCCCTCTTTGAGAGCAGTTCATCGAGCGCGTACTCGCCGATGACGACGCGCAGCACGGACATGGTTGCCTGCCTGATGACATTCGAGGGATCGCTGACCGCCAGCACAGAGGTCATCGGTTCGATGACCTTCCAGTAGACTACTCCGTCCACTTGGATGCTCACATTGTCGCGGGTGATGCACACCTGACCAGGGATGTTCTCCGGTCGGTCGCGGATGTCGACGAGCACGAACTCCTGGATGAATGGAAAGCGGATGGCGATACCCACGGAGTTGACGCCCGATGCCTTTCCGAAGGTAAACCTCGCCGCCCGCTCGTACTGGTCCAGCACTGTGAATACTCCGCGGCGGGGCCACGTGCCGCGTGGAGAATATCCGGTCGGATCGCCGCTGGAGGCGGCGTACATGCCGCCAGCCGCCTTCATCCCGAGGATCAGCGCCGCGACCATCCCTCCGCATAGCAGTCCGCAGAGAGATTCGAGGATGACCCAAGTCACGTCTGCCATCACGAACCACCTCCCTTGAGCAGGTCGCCGAGGGGACCCGAAGAGATGTCGAGCAGTGTGTCGGGCAGCATCATGATGCGCGTGGCGTTATTCTCCGCTCCGACTTCTGAGAGCACCTGCAGTCGACGCAGTTCCATCAGTGCCGGGAAGCGACTGAACAGTTCCTGGGCTTCTTCCAGTTTCACCGTTGCCTCGCGCTCAGCGCCCGCTTTGATGACGCGTGCTTTCGCCTCTCTGTCTGCCTCCGCTTCTTTGGCCATCGCCCGAGTCAGGTCGTGGGGCAGCTGCAGGTCGGTCAACTCGACATGGACGACATGGATGCCCCACGGGTCGGTGGCATCGTCGAGATTGGCGCGGATGCGTTCGACCACCGCCTCGCGTTTCTGCAGCACCGTGTCGAGCGGAACCGAGCCGATCACATCCCTGAGCGCGCCCTGTGCTGCCATTCCGACTGATGCACGGGCGTTGGTCACCTTGTTGATCGCGTCCATCGGGTTTCTCACCTTGTAGAACACGATTGCATCGATGGACAGGGAGATGTTGTCGTAGGTGACGACTGATTGCCCGGGAATGTCGTTGATGAGCATGCGCAGGTCCCAGCGCACCAATCGGTCGATGAACGGTAGAACTATCCTGACCCCAGGTTCCAGAACTCCGCGACAGGTTCCGAGTCGATAGACGACTGCTCCCTCCCATTGGCGGATGATGCGCACGCAGGCGCCGACGAACAGCACGACTGCGAACGCGATGGTGCCCATCAAGAAGAACGAGAGCGCCATGACCACCGCTGCTCGCATTTCCCTATGAGGGTTCGCCCGCGCGCTCGTGCGCTAGCGCGCGCGCAAAAGCCATTCGATTGTCTGCAATATGAACGCCAGATTGTCTCCCTGCTCTACGTAGCCGTTGGCAGCGATGTTGCTGTCACCGACGACCAGCATCCTCCCCTCCATCTCTGAGGCGGCGGCGATGGTGAGGTTGCCCTGCTCCTCATCATCATCGAGTTCTATGTCCAGATCGAGGTCCCCGAACGAGGTCGCCTCCGTTGAGGCAATGGTAACAGCGGGTTCGCTGGTCTTGAGGCTGCAGCCAGAGAAGTAGATGAGTTCCGAGAGCCCGTCTGTGATTGGATGCTCGGAGAAATTACGGATGCGTACGTAATGCGGCATCGGTTGCTCATCGAGCACGACGCCACCCAGTTTCACCTCATGACTCACGTGATCTTCGAGGTCGGTCACCCTGTCCTTCTGGATATGGATGCCATAGGGGGCGGTCAACTCGTTCAGGTGGTCCACGTGTGAGTAGAGATCGCCCCACTCGGTGAGCAGCAGCAGACTGTTCCCGGAGCGTAGATGCTCGTGCAACGCGACCATCTCTCCAGTGCTGAACTGTAGTTTGGGGAATGGGAGAACGAGCACGTCCCACGGAAGAGCATCGTTCACAGGGAGCTCTGCTTCGATGCGCTCCACCTCATGACCTAGTTCTTGGAGTTTGGAGGCTAGCAGTGAGAGTCCGTCCGATTCGGGATTGGAGACTGAGGAGCCCATGTGATGCTCATCGAAGCCAATCAATCCCAAATGCACACCACCGGTCATTCGGGTCACTGGTCTGTCATCGCGGTTATCTCAACCGTGTAGGTGGTCACCGTCCAGGT
>CAZUBQ010000030.1:2788-18492 GCA_964618995.1 uncultured Candidatus Poseidoniales archaeon
TCGTTGTCGTTACAACTCACGGTGATGTTCACGAATGCGATCATCTCGTCATCGCCGAGATTCGACCTGTCTAATTCGTAGGCCGACTCGAGGGTCTCGCCATCAGAGAGCATGGCGCTGTCCGAGATCTCGCTGACGGTGGTCGTGAAGTTGACCTGCCAGTTTCCCGACGCGCCCGAGGAACCGCCGTCCATCACCTCTACCATCCCTCCCATGACCGAGAAGTAGGCTGGGAAGGCGATGGCGAACATCAGCGAGATGACGACCATCGTGATGGCACGCTGGGTGCCGAACAATTTCTGCATCAAGTCCATGCCCCAGCCTCATCTGCGATGAGGCGTGGGAGAGTTATCAACCTGCCACCATGGTGCGTTCATTCCTCTGCATCTGTGGATAAGTTCCAGTCGGTGGGTGGCCAGACGGGAGTGTCTGATGGTGGCCATGCGCCGCGTTCCGTGGCGATGCCCTCGTCGCTGAACGTTCGTCGAGAGCGGCGGAAGACGGGAAGGAGGAAGCCGATGAGCGAACGCTCGCGGAAGGTCCAGCGCCATGGGCAGCGAGGAAGCCGGGCCATCCAGTGTCTGAACAGCAGTTTCCAATCCTCGCCGTCAATCGAATCGGGGATGAGCCACTCGACGATACAGATCGAGCCGGCCGAGCCTTGTACGTGGGAGTGTGCCTGCACGGCGAGCGGTGCCAATGGCCCGTCATCGATGACCAGGCCAAGTGAGCGGGTGGCCTGGGCGATGGGCATGATGATCGCCCAACGATCGACCAGACGGCTTCCGGATATTCTGTGACATTTCCAGCCGGCGCTGATTGCAAGTTCCCTAAGGGCGCGAACAGCAGTTGCCGGCGTAATGCTCGTCTCCAGCTTCAGCAGCCGCTCACTCATCAAGAGGACTTCAGCAGCAGCCGCTCATATCGCTTGCGCGAAGGACGTTCTGCGCGCCGCAGCGTGGCTGACGCCTGCAGTAACGCAGGGCGACTCGCCTCGTTGGGTTCGCTCACCCGAACAGAGATCCGAGACCTTCGAAGCCCGCCGCATCGTCCTCTTCCTCAGCCGCAGCCTCCTCGGCTGGGGCTTCGGCTTCGGAACCGCCGGCGGCGGCTGGCGCTGCGGCGGCCGGAGCGGCCACTGCGCTGGTCATCGCTTCACCGATGTCCACGCCTTCGAGGCTTGCGCACAGCGCCTTCACGCGTGCGTCATCAGCCTTCACGCCCGCGGATTTCAGCACCGCGTTGACGTTCTTCTCGTTGATCTCATTCTCTGCCGAGTGCAGCAACATTGCAGCATACACATATTCCATTTCTCTCACCTTGTTTTGTTTCAACCGAACATATCTCCGAGTCCACCGAAATCGGCTTTCTCTTCCTCAGGCTCTTCCTCGGCTGCCTCCTCGCTGGATGCCTCATCGGCACCTGCGTCGGTTGTCGGGGCAGCCTCGGTGACGGTCGGTGCCGCCTCGAGGGTGGCGACCAACTCATCGTCAAGAGCTGAGGAATCCAATTGACCCGCGAGGGTCAGGGCGTGGGCGCTGGCGGTGGCGATTAACACCGGGATGGTGCCGCTGTTGCTGATGCCTGTGTTGATGGCGACTGCGAGTGCGTTGGCAATCGCCTGCGTCAGGAGGGCGTTCGTGTCAATCGAGAGCACGTCTGGTGGCATGACCACACCATCGACGATGACGCCGCACAGGATGATGCCGATCTCAATCGGCTTGATTTCCAACTTGTCGAGCATCAGCCCGAGTTCCCCGTCAATCACTTCACCAGCCTTCACCGGCGTGACTGTCTTGATGATGTTCACCTTGCCCTTCTCTATCTTGGCGGGGATGCCTACCGCTGACAATTCCCCCACGATTGGGCCTGGCAAGAAATCCGTTGGCCCTTGTTCTACAACTATGTCCTCGGGCGCGATGTCGCCTTCTTTGGCGGCACGACCAGTGCGGGTCTGCTCGAGTTGCTGGAACAGTTGAGAGATGTTCAACGAGTTGGAATGAACGATCATCGGCTGCTGGGCACTCTCGAACATCGTCTCCAGTTGCTCCGCCTGCCGGCCGGCCTCTTTCCACGCCCGCCTGAACAGTGTCTTCTTTGCCATCGTGAGTGCCATGTCCTGTCGCAGGGTACTGCGCATCTCGAGCATCGCCTGCGCTGGCACACCGGCAACGTCGACGATGCCGATGATACCGTCGCTGCTGAGAAGTTCCGTCAACTCGCCGATGCGGTCGACCTTCCACTGGGTGGCTTTAGCCATCATGAGTAGACCACCTCCACCTTGATTGAGGGACCCATCGAGGTCTTGACGTAGAGTGAACGAACGTTGCCCGCCCCCCGCTCCAACTTCCCGGTGACCCGATTCCACACCTCGTAGGCGTTCTCGCTGATCGCCTCATCTCCTTGGTCACGCGCGCCCACGACCGTGTGGAATGTGATGTTGTCACGACTGCGCACCAAGGTCGTGTTCTGCAGGGCCTGCGCGATGTTGCCGGGGTCGACATTCGGTGGAACAGGCCTTGGCATCTTGCCACGTGGGCCGAGTACCACACCGAGGTGGCGGCCGATGTCCGCCATGTGCGGAATCTCAGAGAGGAAGAAATCGTGCTTGCGCGCCAGTTTGCGCGCTTTCTGTCGGTCGCTTCCGAGGTCTTCGATATCTGTTGGATTGATGATAACGAGTTCAGCTTCACGCGCCTTGATGGCCATCTCGCCGCCGGCGAAGATGGCGATGCTCAGCGGCTTTCCGCGGCCCTGAGGAAGACGTACCTCCTCCTGGATACGGTTTGCCGGATTCTTCAGGTCGATGTCGCGGATGGTGAAAGCAAGTTCAACGCTCTCGACGAAGTTCCGTTCAGGCGCCCCATCGAGCGCCTTCTTCACCGCATCATGAATTTTTGTCTGCATTTTTCCTCACCCCTGCGGTCCACGAGGTTTCCCTCTCCCGCAATTCGTGATCAGTTGAATCGTTCGTTGTATTCTCCTTCCTTCACCTTGCTGATGAACTCCTTGGGCACCAGACCCTCGATGTGGCAGCGCATGGATACGCACGTCCCCATTATTTCGAGAGAACGTGCCTTCACGTCCTTGCCTGTCAGTTCCGATTTCGCGTTGGCGATCTCGATGATCTGATCGAGTGTGATGTTGTGCACTTTCGGGTCGGACGGAGTATCGATTTCACCCTCCCACGAGCCGTTGAATTTGATTCCCTTGCCGATGACCGCGGTGCGGACGCGTCGTGAAGTCCAGTTGTCTGACATATCGTCACCTCATCAGGGGGTTCTCGCCGACCTGCTTCCTGTATTTAACCAAAGCGAGTGACCCACTGCGCTCTTCTTTCTCACAGCGGAATCAGGTTAACCTCCGCTTCTGATTACGTCCGTTGCCGCGCGCGTGCGCGTGTGGGGGAGCCCGCACGGCGTGCGTACGTGGGTGAAAGAACCTGCATGCGTGGTTTGGGCGTGACGGAACGGTTAAGCCACCTTCAGCGAGCCTCGACGCATGCGCCATCTGATTGACCGGGTGCTTGAACTGCAGGAGAGCGAGGTAGCCGTGACGGATACCGAGCCGAATGAGAACGACCGTGAACTGCATCAACTGTTGGAGAGTTTGCAGCCGCGCATTCGTGTGTTCGGCTGTGGTGGCTGTGGCTGTAACACCGTCCAGAGACTGGGAGAAGAGGGGCTGCTAGACGAGAATCACGTGCTTGGTTATGCAGTGAATACAGATGCTCAGCACCTACTGCGCTCAAAGGTCGAAAACAAGATCCTCATCGGAAGAACTGCTCGCGGTCGTGGCGCTGGCGGCGACCCGGAGAAAGGAGAGAAGGCCGCGTATGAGTCCGAGAGAACGCTCACCAAGGCAATCGTCGACTGCGACCTTGCGTTCGTTACAGCCGGTCTGGGCGGCGGAACCGGAACAGGCGGCGCGCATGTGATTGCGCGACTCGCCAAGAGCGCGGGAGCGCTCACCATCGCAGTGGTTACCTATCCGTTTGAGTCAGAGGGGACACTGCGTCGACAGAATGCCGAATGGGGACTGCAGCGGTTGCGCGAAATCTGTGACACCGTCGTGGTGCTTCCCAACGAGAAGTTGCTCGAGGTTGAAGGAGTCAGGGATCTTCCAATCGAGTCCGCCTTCCGCGTGGCAGACGAATTGCTGATGCGTTCGATTGCCGGTGTCTCCGAGATGATCACCAAGGATGGACTGGTGAACCTCGATTTCGAGGACCTGCGCAGCGTGATGGAGAACGGCGGTGGAATGGCGATGATCGGACTTGGGGAGGCAGCAGGTGCCGACCGCGCACTGGAAGCAACGGATCAGGCGCTCACTTCACCACTGCTGGATATCGATGTATCGGATGCCCGCGGCGCACTCGTGAACGTCGTTGGTGGGCAGTCGCTCACACTCGGTGAAGCGGAGTCCTGCGCCCAGTACATCCGCGACAAGATTAACCCGTATGCGCGCATCATCTGGGGAGCTACTGTCGACGAGTCGCTCGGCAATGACATGCGCGTTCTGCTCGTGCTGACCGGCGTCAAGAGCGAGCAGATATTCGGAGCGGCCGCGAATCAGCAGATGAGTTCCATGCGCACCCGCGACCTTGAGTTCATCAACTGAGATGGAAGCGCTCAGCACCACTCACTTGTGAGCGGCCTTGGCTCTTACTCACCATGGGTGTAGGATTCGATGCACCCAAACCATTCCGGCGTGCTTAAAATAGGGCTCTAGGTCGGGGTGAACCCTAGGGGTTCAGACATGGCCAGTGGAGACTCTCGATTCGGTGGCGGCGACGCCTCGTTTGAGGACCGGGTGCAGGACATCCAGGACAATATCGAGACCAGTGTGCGCAAACTCGGCAAGGGCTCGTGGGCGAGGATTTTGAGAATGGCGCGCAAGCCAACCAAGATGGAGTTCCGTCAAACCATTTGGGTATGCGGAATCGGCATGTTCGTCCTTGGATTCATCGGCTATGTCATTCTGGTGGCAATGGACACCGTGCTTCCCAAGTTCTTCGCTTGGGTGACCGGTTGAAAGTACTCCCTGAGGTGAACAATATGACTGACGGATTCATCGCATTCTTGCGCCACGCTGACAGAATACTGCTGCTGAAGCGTTCGCCTTCGGTTCCTGACTTCCCCGGTTGCTGGGATGGGGTATTCGGTCTGGGGGACGTCAATGACATCGGTCATGTAGCCACTTGCGTCGAGGATGCGACCGGCATTCCGATCTCGGCGCTGACTCACGTACGTACGGGTGCGGATCGCGGTATCGAGTTCGGCAACCGGCTGAACGACATCACTCCAGTGCTGTTCGATTCCGAGAGCGATGAGATCACAGTCGGTTCGATTTACGACGAAACTCTGTGGGTGGATCCGGGATTCGTCAACAAGTTCAGCCCCGAAGAGATGCCCGGTTCGGACGAGGTGAGCGTGGTGCAGAATCGTCCAGTCGTATCCCAACTCGGTGAGATGTACGGTGATGTCGGCTCGTTCCTCTACATGCTCAAGACGACCATTGGCCAGGAGCAGAAGATAGCACAGGAGATTCGTGCTCGGCTTTCAGGGACAGGCTCACTGCAAGACGTCCAAGATGAGATATTCAGCGTTCTGCATCCGCACACCATGCGCGGATACGTGTTTGTCGAGGCGAGCGCCAAGCATCACGTGGAGAAGGTCATCGGTCGTGCCGGTGGCGTGACCACCCCGATGCGCGGCTGCTCCAAGGTACTCGACGGCGAGGCCTCGCTCGTGGTCGTCACTAATTATCTGGAACCGAAGTCTGCTACGGCCGGCATCGAAGTCGGATGCATCGTAGAGATTCGCTCAGGTCAGTTCCGGGGTAACCGCGCACGCGTCACAGTCGTCTCCGATGGCAAAGAGGAAGTGACTGTCGAACTGTTCGAAGCGGTGGTGCCCATACCGATTACGATGCGGGCGGATATCGTGCGTGTCGTCGAGCGAGTGGACGACTGATGACCCCCCCCTGATTGGAACATCAGATGTGCTTCCAACGGTCGGGAACCCTTACGGTGGAAGTTGGTTCTCGCTGTGCCATGCGCAGCAAGGCGATGGGATTGGCACTGCTGATGGTGCTCTCGACAATTGGCGTGCTGCTCGCACAGTACGCCGTTCAGTCGGAGCTCGAAGATGAGCCCGTGGTGGATCGAGCAGCAGCGGTGACATGGACGATGACAGATGCCCCTCCGACCGTGGATGGATGGTCCCCGGAGATGTGGCAACCAGGAACGAGTGGTGCGATGTGGAATCTCGACTTCAGCCCGAACGGGCAGCGTCTCGCCGCAGTCGACCTGAACGATCACCGTTTGCACGTGTGGAACATCAGCGATGGGCGCTCACTGCTCTGGATTGGACATACGAACACGCTCGTCGATGTCATCTTCCTCACCGATGACTGGGTGCTAGTCGCTGACAGCCAGCAGAACTGGTTCGCCTATCAGGTGACTGATGAAGGCTCTCGACCCGCTTCTTCCACGTTGATGCGTTCCGGTTCGTGGACAGGTGACATGTCCGGCCAGTACAACGGCAACCTATGGGGCCTTGACATCTCTAACGACGGTTCGCGAGTCGTGTTCTGCGGTTTCATCGACGATCCGAACATCGGTGGTGAGGTCGTTGTCGCTGACACCACTCACTTCACTACTGGCACCTCGGCCAACTCCGGCTCTCTGTTCGTCACCTCATGGCCCACCGACTGTGCCTTCTCACCCAATGGTTCCGTCATCGCCGCCACCGGACGTCATTATGATTCTACACAGGGCTTCAACCGCGATGTGGTCTACGGCATAGATGCCGGCAACATGTCGCTGTACTGGACGCGCAACGTCGCTGGTTCGGAGGCGAACGCGTGGGCGATCGACTGGGAGCCGAATGGCAATGCCTACACCATCGGATGGACGAGGCCGTCCGCGTCCGAGGGAATCATCAGCAACTTCAACCATCTAGACGGTGCGGTTTTCTGGTACAATACACTCCTACAGGATGTAAGCAGTCTGGTGTGGATGCCGGGAGGCGGCTATCTCGGCGTCGGGCTGCATGATCCCGGTCGGATGATGCTCATAGACAGTGCCGGTCAAATCATGACAGACACCGGTTGGCACTCGACTGTTGCCGGCACCAACGGCACTCATGCTGACGTGCTCGCCGTCGCCGCCGATTCTCAGGACACTAGGCTGGCCACTGCCGGGCGCGACGGGGCCATCGAGGTGTGGATCGTCGATGTGCAGAAGTTCGAATTGCGAATTGCCAACCGCTTCGGCACCTCGCTGACGCGAGAGATAGCGATGCACCCTATGTTAGACCAATTCGTCTCCGCCGACGCATCGGGCGTCAGTACCTTGCGGGATGCTCACAGTGGCGCCATCATCACTCAGTGCTGGCACCCCAGTTTCGGGCAGTACCTCCCCGTGATTCCGTTCACAAAGAGCGTCTCTTGGGGACAGGCCTTCTGGGCAGCGGGCTTCAGCGACGGCATGGTGGTCGGCTGCGATATGAACGGTAAGTGGACCTGGCAATACGACATCTCCCAGCAGCATACCTTCGCGGTGTTCGGCAGGGTTTCCATCCACCCCGGTGGCCAGTATGCGGCCATTTCATGGGGTGAGAATTCCAGCAACACGACCAGCGACGGACGGGTGGCGATCATCGATTACTCCGCCAGCACGGTCACTGTGCTCAAGGAGTGGTCTTACTCTGATGTCCACTGGACTCTCTCCTTCAACGGCCAAGGCACCCGGCTCGCCTCAGTTGGTCAAGCAGGTGGTGTGCGCCTGTGGGACACCAGCGATCCCGACCCCGCCAACTGGGTGGATGACGGTGTGGTGTACAGTCACGGCAACTACACGGCTGTTTGTGAGTGGATTGCGGGAATCGACATGCTGGTCACCGCGGGCTGGGACCGGGTCGTGAATGTCTACGACGTTCAGGGGGCACAGTTGGTCAGTCAAGGGGCGCTGCTCGGAGAGGCGTTCGGGACGGTGATGCTTCTCCAGTACGGGCTGCTCATGGTAGCGACCGGTGATGCTGGAACTTCAGCGACAGGACAGGTGGAGATATTCAACGTGACACAGACTGCGACGCGCATGGCGTCGTACACTACTGTGCACCTACCCAGAGGACTCGGTCAGAGGGCCTCTGATGGTAATGTCGTGGTGGTGAACAACACCGGGTCGACAGTGGTCATCAGGCCGGACAGGGACGGTGATGGTTGGCCGGACAACATCGATATGTTCCCCGATGATCCAACCCAGCACAATGACTCCGATAGTGACGGCTGGGGGGATAACAGTGTCAGTCCCACCGGTGATGGTTGTCCACAGGTGTGGGGAAACAGCACACAGGATCGCTTCGGCTGTCCTGATACAGATGGTGATGGCTACTCCGACCCTGATACGAGCTGGCTGGAACATCCTGTGGGTAACGCTGACGCGTTCGTCAACGACAATTCACAATGGCACGATTCTGATGGTGATGGGTACGGTGACAACTACTACTATTCCGTCGATTCCGGCGGGTTGCGAACCGCCGAGTCAGGTGATGCCCTCCCCAACGATGCAACCCAGTGGCGAGACCTCGATGGTGATGGCTGCGGTGACAACTACAGTTACAACTTGGATGCTGGTAATCGCATCAACGAGAATGGCGACGCCTTTTCCTCGGACCCAACACAGTGCAACGACTTCGATGGCGACGGGTACGGTGACAACTACACGTACACCATTTCTCAGGGTTCCGGGCTCAGGGTTGAGAACGGGGATGCATTCTCACTCGACAACCTCGCTTGGTCTGACCTCGATGGTGATGGTTGTCCCACCGCTTCTGCAACAGGTCTCACAATCGACTTCTATCCTGGGGACCCCGACTACTGTGATGAGATCGCTCAGTTCACTCTCCCTGACGGACTCGAACTGGGTGCGCTCGGCGAGGAGTCGAATTGGCGACTGTGGGTGAACTGGACCACCGCCGCCATGAGCACGGACAACATCGAGTTGCACGGCCAGTCAGTGACTGCCGAGGCGGGAACGAACTCGGTCACGGGAGAAACCCTCGATGCCACCTCGCCGTTGCAGTTCTGGAGCAGTTCAGTCGACCTCGAGGGTCCGTTGGCTGAGACGTGGACCATTCCGCGCGGCTCGGACCCGCAGGAGACATCGCTCGTGCTGCGCCTGACCGCGCATTCAGATATCGAGGAGTCACTTGAGCAGTGGCTGAACGTCACTTACACAGTGCCGCCGCCTGAGGAGCAGAATCCAGACCCGGACCCCGACCCGGACCCCGACCCCGACCCGGATCCGGACCCCGACCCTGACCCCGACCCGGATCCGAACCCGAATCAGGATGGTGGTACCACGAACACGACCGGGACCAGCGACGATGACGATCAGGATACTTCTGAAGGTGGACTGTCGGTGACTACCATCGGCATCGTGGCGGCAGTGCTGCTGCTGCTGTCGTTTGTCGCTTTCATGATGCGCGGCAAGTTGAGAGCGGGCACGCCTGCGGGAGCACAGACGGCTGGCGGTCAGGCGGCGTTCGCACCTCCGAGTGTTCCTGCCGAGCCAGTTGTCCATCCACCGTGCAAGAACTGTGGTGGATTCTTGCAGGAGATGACGCACGATGGGAATCGCTGGACCTGGTGTCCAGCCTGCCGTGCGTGGCAGGATTTCCTCGGCAAGATATGAGTGATCAGCTTGCCATCTCGCCAGAATCGTCAGGCGCCACCAGCTGAGTAGGTGTGGTAGTCGACGACTGGCTCGAGTTTGTCGACCGCGGCAGCCAGTGCGGCGTCAGCCGCTTGTTCTCCGGAATTAATTGCCTCCATCTGCCGAATGAGTTCGTCTGCTCTACCCTTGAGCGCCACCGCTTCAGACGCGGGGAGTTGAAGCGCTGGGTCTAGCCAGCGTTTCAGGTCGGTGACGAGCAGTTCTACCGGATGGGGGGCCTCGCCCTCGGGACAGAGTACGAATCCGCCTTCACGGCGATTCACAGGTCCGACCCGGTCGAGTACGGCATCGAGACGGCGGGCGGGCTTGCGGGCGCGTCGCAGATGTCCCTTGACGCGTTCGTGCGCCTCAAGTTGGCGAACCACCGCTTCGATATTGTTCGGCGCACCCTTGGCAGCCGAACGGAATGCTGACAGCGCGGCGCGCAGTTTACCCAGTTCCAGCAGGACACGCCCGCGCTGCACTTCGTCACTGGCGCGCATCGAGCCGCGTAGCGCTCGTGCTTCATCGCGCATCTCAGCCTTGACGAGTTGCTTCGCCAGCAGCCGGCGTTCTCCCTTCAGCCGGCCTGAGGCGATCAGGCTCAACTTCCACTTCTGGCGCAGTTCGTATATCGAGGCGAGGTCGCGCAGCGCATCAACGAGCGTGCTCTGCAATTGCAGGTCTCGCCCCTTCTTGGCAAGCAGCATCTCGCTCAATTCCTGAGCCATCACCTCGGCGATTTCCAGTCGCCCATCGCTGACGTAGCGGCGATACTGTTCGACCACCTTGACCGGGTCCTCCATGCCGAACAACGCGCTCCCTCCAAAGGTCTCAGACCATCCTGATGGGGATTACCGCTCCGGTGGCTTGGGAGAAGACCTAGTCGCTCTTCTTGCGCTTTATCGAGCGTCGTGACCCTTTCTTTCCGCGCTTCTTGGGTTTCTTCTTGCGTGCAGGCTCATCTTCGTCGTCCTCATCGCCCCAGTCATCCTCGTCGTCACCTTCGTCTTCGTCGTCCTCTTCGACCTCTTTCTTCCTTGACTTCTTCGACTTCTTCGACTTCTTACGCCGCTTCGTGGTCGTCTCTGTCTCAGCGAACGGGTCATCATCGTCATCGAGTGCCTTGCTTTGATCTAGATCCCGTTCTGGTGCAGCGTCGAGATCACCGCCCACATCGGATGGTCCACCCCCGTCTCCGCTGCCCATGAACTCCATCATCCAGTCGTCCTCCTCATCGAACTCTCCTCCCCCGTCACCTCGGGCCTTGCGTCGCGGGTCTTGGCTGGCGAGTACACCCATCATGAGGGCGAACAACAGCATGAGAACGTTGAACCCAGCGAGCATGATGATGATGATGTACGGTGGATCCCTGAGCGTGGGTATTGACTCCTCCTCTTCCCCAAATCCGGCAATCGGGTCGTCGCCGCTGGCGCAGATGGTGAACCCGCTCATGTTCTCATAGCAGTGGTCGACGTAGAAGATGGTCTGCGCTACCCGCTCGTTACCGGCGAGGTCGACAGCCTTGATCTCCAGCCGGTGGAACCCAGCCATGCGGAAGGTGGCGGATGGTTCTCGCATATCGAATACGAGGATGTTCGGTTCGGCGTCAGCAGGTGTGACATCAGTCACCAGTTCCCACTCGAATATATTCTCGTAGCCGAAATCCTTCACTTCGATGAAGTGGAATGTCACCTCAAGCAGGCCGACATCATCGCTGACCACACCGTGCACGCGGATGTTGTCTCCGTAGAGATACCTGCTTTCGGATGAGGGAGAGAACAAATCTATGGTAGGACGATTAGCGTCAATGATCCAGTCGGACTTTACCAAGGTGTTCGAGTTACCCACTGTGTCGATCAGCGTGACCGAGACGACCAAATTGGTGGTTTCGATGCCTGCGACGATCGGGAAGTCCCAATAGTAGCGCGAGGTCGAGCCGAGCAGTGATTGTGCGCGGATGAGCTCCCCAGCGGGGGTGAACGTGAGGCCGATGCCGAGGTTAGGGTCGTAATCCTCTGTGGTGACCACTATGATGGGATGCTCTTGGACCGGCTCGCTGACGTCAATGGTCAGTCTGTGATCTGCGACCGGCAGAGATCCGCCGGGGAAGCCATTGATGGTGATCTCGGCTTCCGGAGCAGTCGTGTCCTCATGTATCAGCCAGGCGTTCGAGCGGTTGGTGAGCGACACGCGCTGGTTCCCCCAACTATCGGTGATCGTCAGCGCGTACCATGACCAGCGGTCCAGCCCTTCGGTGAGGTAGACCTCGCGCACCGAACTCTGATCGATGTCGGGAGGTGTGTAGTCTGCGATGAGCAGTTCCCAGTCGGGGTCATCGGTGATGTTACCCGACTCGTTGTTTGCGAAGGGATCTCCCAGATGTCGATATATGTCGTAGGATTCACCCGATTCGAGCGAGTTCATCCAACTGAGCAGCACGCTCTGCTGGGCGCCTTGGAGCTGTGGTTGCGCCAACTGCGCAGGAGTGGGTGCCTGTGTGTCCTCGAACACAGAAGGCTCGATGCAATTCTGTACGAATTCGGTGCTCTCGAAGGTGGCATTCAGGTGGTTGTAGCGCGTTTCAGAGGTGACACAGTAGAACGCCTCTCGTTCTATGTCTGGTGGTGTGTCGACTATTGCTTGCTGCACGCCGTCGGGCACAGTGGCCACGAGTAGTGCCACATCAGGGTTGGAGAGATTACTGGTTGCAGACAACGTCGTTCTCGAATACCATACGTGGTAGGTCTCACCTTCTGCACCCACTTGATCGATCCACGTAACACTTGTTTGTCCTCCTCCGATGTATTCCGCTTGCACGTTGGTGGGCTCAGCGACCCAGTAGGTGAATGCGTCCTCTAGTACAGGGCCGCCGATGACTTGGGACGTGATGGAGTCGTTGTGGTTTCCTCGACCATCGGACACGGTGACGGCGTAGTATGCGTATCCGAGAGTGCCTCTCTCGACCTCGTAGACGTATGATTCCACTCCGGGGCCCACGGTGGCGATGTACTCGACATAGGGATTCGTCGTGTCGTTGAACATGCTGCCTGAGCGCCAGACGTGGTAGGTGGCGTCTGTCTCTGAGACCATGTCATACCACGTGATGGTGGTGTTTCCGGTCCCCCCCACCGGTTCGTTCTGGAATTCGGCAGTGACTCCTCCAATCAGTAGCCCCGGAGCGACGTTGTCCTCCCACACGGGCCATTCTGGATCCAGCGTGTTCGAGCCAAGGAATCGGGTGTCTTCGTAGCCTTCGAGAACGTAGGTGACTGAGTAATAGGTAAACTGGTCGGTGCCAGGAGGGACGGTGAAGGTGAACGAGTTGTTTCCTGGGCCGAGCATCCCGATCAGTTGCCTGTCACCGTCTATCTCCAGTGAGGCCCAGGATGAGCGGTTGGCAGGGTCGCTGTGCCGATAGACGTTGATGTGGTAAGCGAACGGTCCTACATCGGGGAGGGAACCCGGAGAGAGTTCGTTGAGGTTGATCCATTGAATCAACGTCCTGCTGGTAGTCGGGTCGAATGTGGCCTTGACGTTGAACGGCGCGGTGATGCTGTGCGTATATTCGTACACTGGTTCACCGATTTGGCTGGCGTATGCGAGCATCAGCGCGCTGATAGTGCCGTTGGGCAGAATAGTGCTGACGCCGTAGTAGAACGTACCGTTGACCCCCGGTCCAAGTGGGTATTGAACTGAGTGTCCCAAACCGGGGCATTCATTCAGATTGTAGATTGGAGGGCAGGCAGAGATGTTGGCAAACGGGAGCACCGAACCGCTGAGGACCATCGACTCGTTCATTTGGACCGCACTGCGATAGACCAGGTAACGAGAATTGGTCATGTCTGTCCATAATGTACCGTTGTTAGTGTCATAATTGCGCCACGTCACCGTGGTTGTCTCGCTAGCCTCATCGAAGATCGCGATGATGTCCTGTGCCTGTAGCAAGTTGCCATCTCCTTCGTCCGCTAACGCCGGGCTGACCATGGGTCCAGCAAGCATGCCAATCAACAGAATGGACAGCAGAACAGAGTTCGATTTGGCAGTGCGCACGCTCAA
This sequence comes from uncultured Candidatus Poseidoniales archaeon, assembly GCA_964618995.1. Taxonomy (GTDB): domain Archaea; phylum Thermoplasmatota; class Poseidoniia; order Poseidoniales; family Thalassarchaeaceae; genus JAKUTA01. Next base: position 16,569 of record CAZUBQ010000030.1, read on the forward strand.
CCCCCAGCGGTCGTGTGCCTCTGTTGATGTTATGAGGCTGACGCCACAGCGATGTTATCTGCGCCGAAAATGGGAACCAATCACCCTGATTCCGACAATCAACCTTCGGATTCGCCTCCTAAGGAGGCGCTGAGACGCGCGAGCAGGCCCTTGCGCGAGGCGACGAAACGGACGAGGAAAGTGTACGCTCCGCCAGCAGCGGAAATCAGCAACGCTACCGATAGGGGATTGATGGCGAGCGACCCCATTGGGAGGTCAATTGCAGCGAAGTCGCCGTTCCCGCGGAACGACTGGATGGAGGCGACGATGGTCGCCAGCATGATGACTACCAATCGGTCCGCCCTGCCGAATCCTCCGTAGTTTCTCCCCAAGCCCACCGATTGTGCCTGTGTTCCCATGTACGAGCCCATCAGGGTGAGCAGCGCGGCGGAATAACCCAGCCACACCTCATCACCGATCCAAGCGCTACTGAGGCCGATGGCCACGAGCAGGATGATGTCGACGATACGATCTATCGTGTGGTCCAGAAAATCACCGTAATCGGATGCCTTCCCGTGGGCGCGCGCAATCTGCCCGTCGAGCGCGTCGAACAGTGAGGCGAGCGTCAGCAGGCCGATTGCACCCAACAGCATCCAGCCACCCTCTGAATCCCTGCCGGCGTTGATGTACAGCCACGCTGCTCCCAAGGCGAGCACCAGAGTGCTCCACGTCAGGTGGTTAGGGTTGACGAATCCGAGTTTCGATACCAACGGTTCGAGCACTTTCGTGAACTGTGCGCGAAACTTCTCGGCAGCCATTTCCTCACCCATCAACCGTGCAGACGCTCTATCCAGTCTATGCTCTGCTCAGGGCGTTCAGGCTTGAATCCATTGCCGGCCCATTCCAGCAATGCGCTGAATGACATCTCAGGACTCACCTCCGATGAATCGAGTTCCAGCACCGGCGCATCCGTCCACTCCTCCCAGTCATTCCACGGTCCACCGAGAAGTTCCCATTCCGAATTCTCCATCACCTTCTGTTCTGACCACCCACGAGCCTCATTACGGGCTGAGAGTAGAGATGGTTCGCATCTGATGATGACGATCGCATCTACGGCCAGGAGATGTGAGAGATGACCGTCCACCAAGGTCAGGCAATCTGGTGCGTCGTTCCAGTCGGTGGTCAGTTGCTCCCTCAGCAGCTCGATATCGATGGGTACGGACTCATCCTCAGCGTTCGTAGCACCTAGCGCTCCGGCGACGTCAGCCAGTTCCTCTACCGTTTGCACAGTGACCTCTCCACCCTTCTTTGAAGGGTAGGTGAGCCCCATCTGGCACATGCTGGTCTTGCCACATCCTGGTGTTCCGGTGACGGCGATGCGCTGCGCAGGCAAGGAGACCATCGCAGCCGACGTGGCGCCGCCGACCATCAACTTGCGCACCGACTGAAGGATTATACCGAACACCTCAATTTCCATTCGCGAGGGAGTTACATGAATAGAGGGGATACAGCGACGGCAATCGTACTCATTGTGGCTGAGCCAGGCGCAGAGAGTGATGTCTACCAACAACTGAAACTGATTCCAGAGGTCGTTGAGGCGATGTTGCTGTTTGGTGAGTACGACCTCTACGCCAAGTTGGTGTGCGATGATTTCGGTATGCTGGGTAGTGTGATAATCAGTCAGATTCGGGCAATCGATGGAGTCGACTCCACCAAGACGCTGACCGCTGCCCCCGTGGGTTAACCACGCACTCTACTGTTGAAGCCGATGCATTGACTTAGTGCACATGTGAGCAGGGGGCATGGTCGAGTTGGTTGATGACGGCGAGAAGATTCGTTGGAGTGTTGTGCTGGCGGCCATAGATCCGCGTGAATCCAAGATGAACTGGTTGCTGCTGGTAATACCTGTAGCTGCTTACTTCTCGATGGTTGAACATAACCAGCC
>CAZUBQ010000030.1:18592-20211 GCA_964618995.1 uncultured Candidatus Poseidoniales archaeon
TGGGGGGGGATTCATCACAAGGTGCAGGAGTTCAATGATACCCAGGTAGGGGCCAATGGTTCACTGTTGTTACTGGCTGTAATCGCTCTCATTCTACCTACTACATACCACATGAGTGGGGGTACGGAATCTCAGGTTCTCCGGCTTTCTCACGCCACTGCAGTGGTTCTGATGCTGCTCTATGGCTTGTTCTTGTTGTTTCAGTTCCGTACGCACACGGAACTATTCGCCACTGATGGTACACATGAGGAGGAACCAACTATGCGCAAGCGAGAGGCGCTGTTGCTGTTGCTGTTGTCGACTGCGTTCATCGCTTGGATGGCAGAGATTCTCGTACATTCGGTCGAGGCGGCCGGCGATGAATGGGGGCTACCAACGGTGTTCATCGGGGTCATCTTGCTGCCGATGTTCGGCAACGCTGCTGAACACTTCACTGCCGTGACTGTCGCTGGTAAGAATAAGATGGATCTCTCGTTCGCCATCGCGGTGGGCTCAAGCACACAGATTGCAATCTTCGTGGCACCACTGATGGTATTGCTTGCATGGGTAATGAGTGTGCCATTGTCGTTCGAGTTCGGCTTGCTGGAGACGATAGCGACCTTCCTTGCTGTATTGATCACCAACGCCATCGCCGCCGACGGCAAATCCAATTGGCTAGAGGGAACGATGCTGCTCGTCACCTACGCACTGCTCGCCATGACCTTCTCGCTAGGATGAGATTCACAGGCTCTCAAGGGCCGCGGATGTACAGTGTACAGGAGCGACAATCGGGTTGCAGCGGCTGGGCGTGCCGTTCGGGATATCGACCCAGTAGTCAATGCCCTCCACCTGCCCTGGGTAATCTGTGGAGATGCTGTGTGCGCCGACAGCCAGAGCCGCCTCCAAGCGCGTAGTGTCGTTGTTGTCGGCCTCCTCGCCGCCGCTGTCGGCGCGGCTGCGAACGATGTAGCCCTCCGTGACGAGTCGGGTAATCTCCTCGCCATCGCCCACCGGGTTGGTCAGCGAGAAGATCGAAGCCTCGCCGCTCGACTCGCCGGACAGCGTGAACATCCGGGCGCCCCCGAGGCCCGGATGGTCCTCAAGGTAGAGGTCTCGGGTTTCGCCGGATGCTAGCAAGACGAACACAGCCTTGCCGCGGCTCTCCTCGAGCAGCGGCCAGCCATCGTTGAGCACCCCTTCCTTGAGAGTGGGCCACTCGCCACGCACATCATCGGGAGTGATTGTCTTGTTGCGGGGCCAGAACTGCGTGATCTCCTGCTCGATGTCCTCCAGCAGTCCCGATAGTTCCAGTGTTGTGGTGACGTCAGTTGCCTGCTCCGGCCAGTCCTTGGGCTCGACCCAGATGAACATGGGGTGGTGACCTCCATTGGATTCTGACCAATCAAGCAGGGTTGCCAAGCAGTCTTCGAAGGTGAGGCAGGTGGTCCCCGAATCGTACTGGTTGTGGTACACATACAACTGGCCACGCGGGTCCCACCAGACGTCGATTTCGAACTGCCTGACGCCGAGCTGGGAGCTCTGGACGTCAAGCGGCTCGTGGGTGTACATGTACTCCCTCGAGGGTGAGACCAGCGGCTCGATGTGGTACGAGTTGTGGGTGCCCTTCATCTGGATGTGAT
>CAZUBQ010000031.1:0-19744 GCA_964618995.1 uncultured Candidatus Poseidoniales archaeon
TAGGCGATTCCGGGCTCTAGCGGGAAGGCGAAGCGTGCCTTGCCACCGATATCGTCACCCTCTCCGGCCGTCCACACCTGCACAGAATCGACTCCTAGTTCACTCACTAGGAAATCTGTAGCTGCTGTGATGGTCGCCACCTCATCGACCTCAGCGCGCATGATTCCCTTATCGTCGGGCGACCACTTGAACAACTGCTTCTGAACTCGTTTCCACACACCGGGAATCTGCTTGCGCACCTCAGAATCGTGGGCGAATTCGCGGGTCATGATGACCTTGAGAGCCGACTTCATCTCGAAGTCCTCCTCCTGCAGATCCATACCCATACGACAGAGTTCACCCTTCCACGCTTCCGCACACTGGATGATGACTTCGCTCGGCTCACCCTCGAGGTGACGGGCTGCCAGTGCCCTCATATTCCGTGCCTGGTCGAGCAGGCTTCGAAGATACTGTTCAGAAGCGAGTTGAGTCCCATCACCCTCCTGTTCTGTGCCCATATCTCCAATCAGATGTGAAGCGAGCATGCCTTCGCCACCGGTCTCTGCCCACAACTCCTCAGCGATGTGCGGGGTTGCCGGATGCAGCATCGTAGCCAGTTCACGCAGCATTCCGGTCACCAATCCCTTGTTGCTGCCTCCGCGACGCCTGTACCACTGCAGATCAGTGTTGAATTCGTAATGACTGATGCGCACCGCCCCGCGCAGGTCTACATTCTCCATCGCCGTCATCCATTCGCGCTGGCGTTGACGAAAGCGGGCGGCGAACCAGTCATCGATAGCAGATTCTTGGTCAGCCCATCCGGAGACCTGTGCGGGCAGTGTCCAGATTGTGTTCAGTTGCCTAAAGTTGGATTCGACCGCAGTATCAGACCAATCCATGCCAGCGGTCGGGTTGGCGGCGAACAACATGAACAGACGAACAGTGTCAGCGCCATATTTCTCCACCATCGGCGTCGGATTGACCGTGTTGCCTTCAGATTTCGACATCTTGGCAGAGCGCTCTGTCAGTGCACCACTGCAATGCGGGCACACCCCACTTTGGCGGTGCTCGACGTGCAGGGTGGTGTTGCACGCTTCACAGAAAGGGGTAGGAGCATTGACCATCCCTTGGCAGAGCAGTCTCTGGAACGGTTCGTCGTGCGAGTGCAAGCCGAGGTCCCTGAGAGCCTTCGTCCAGAAGCGGGCGTAGATGAGGTGCATCTGGGCGTGCTCGATACCCCCACAGTAGAAGTCGACGTTCATCCAATAATCGACTGTATCAGCGTCGAAGCAGGCACTCGAATTACCCGCATCGGTGTAGCGCATGAAGTACCATGAAGAGTCGACGAAGGTGTCCATGGTGTCGGTCTCACGTCGTGCAGCGGATCCACAGGTCGGGCAATCGACGTTGAGGAATGTCGTCGATGTCTCCAGCGGGTTACCTTCGCCGGTGAAGTCGACATCGTCAGGCAGTTCCACTGGTAGGTCTGCCTCGGGAACAGGCACCTCGCCGCACCCCTCACAGTGGATGATGGGAATCGGAGTACCCCAGTAGCGCTGCCGGCTGATACCCCAGTCGCGGAGTTTCCACTCGACAGTCCCGTGACCGCCCCCCTCCTTCTCCAGCATGGTGATCACGGCGCTGATGGCGGCCTTGCCGGCCAGTCCATCGAACCCGTCGCGGCTTGAGTTTACCATCGGCCCGTAGCCCTCAAACGCACAATCCAGTACGTCCGCCGGAACATCTCCATCGTGTTCAAGCAGAACTTGGCTGATTGGGATGCCGTACTCCTCGGCAAAATCGTAGTCCCGCTGATCGTGACCGGGAACAGCCATCACCGAGCCGGTCCCGTAGGTGGCAATCACGAAGTTGCCGGCGTAAATCGGAACTTTTTCACCGTTCAGTGGATTGATGGCGTGCTTGCCGAGGAATACTCCCTTCTTGTCGCGCAGCATGCCACGCTCCATCTCTGACATCCCGAGCACCTCAGCGCGCAGTTCACGCCACGCATTCTCGTGCTCTGTGCCGGTCACAAGCCGCTCAGCGAGTGGGTTCTCTGGCGCGATGGTCACGAAGGTCACGCCGAAAATAGTGTCCGGACGCGTCGTGAACGTCTCGATGACCTCATCGGAATCAACGACCGGGAAGCGGATGAGAGCACCTTCAGAGCGCCCGAGCCAATCCTGCTGCAACAGCCGCACGTTCTCCGGATAATCGACCTGCTCAAGCCCATCGAGCAGCTCGTCGGAGTAATCGGTTATCTTCAGGAACCACTGCACCATATCCTTCACCGAGACCAACGAGGAGCAGCGCCAGCAGCGTCCTCCCCTCGACTGTTCGTTTGCGAGTACTGTGTTGCAGTCATCGCACCAGTTGACCGGTGCGAGCGCACGATAGGCCAGCCCTTTCTCGAAGAACTTGAGGAAGAACCACTGGTTCCAACGATAGTAGTCAGGGTCGTGGCTCATCAGCAGTCTGCGCCAGTCGTACGAGAATCCGATGCGCTTAATCTGGGCGCTGATCTTCGCCATGTTGCGTTCTGTAATCTCCCGTGGGTGACCTCCCTCAGCGATGGCAGCGTTCTCCGCGGGCATTCCGAACGAGTCGAATCCAATTGGATAGATGACGTTGAATCCGCGCGCACGTCGATAGCGAGCGACAGCGTCACCGATGCTGTAGTTGCGCACATGTCCCATGTGCATGGCACCGGATGGGTAGGGGTACATCTCCAGGCAGTAGAACTTCGGCTTGCTCGAATCCGCATCTGACTCGAACACACCAGCCTTCGCCCACGCATCCTGCCACTTCGGCTCGACTTGGCCCGGTTGGTATTCCTCATCCATGGCTCTCCCTCGCGTGCGTGTGCGCAGCGTGCGTGCGTGACGTACTGAACGCGGCTAATCACAACCCCGTTTTCAACCGAGCGGCTGAGAATCGAAAGTTCCGTCACTCGTCGGGGACAGATAATTCGTGATTGTTAATGAGCAGGACGGCTCTATCGGTGAGGCGGTAGCGGTAGCGCAGGGCGACTTTCTCCTTCTCTATCAGCCCCCACTGCTCGAGTGCCTTGAGGTGGTAGGACACCAACTGCTGGCTGGTCTCCAACTTCACAGCCAACTCCTTCTGCGACAGGTTGAGGATTTCGTTCTCATGAATGTCGAGCATCTTGAGTATCTTGCCCTGCAGGCTGTTCGGATCGGGTTGCAGCACCGGAACAGGCAATTCCTCCTCAGGTGTGTCCCGTGCAACCATCGCAGAGTAGTAGCGCACCTTGCGTCCATCCCTTCGCTTCCAGATGCGCTCCTCGTTTTCGAGTACGTTGAGATGGTGCGCCAGTTGTCCATTGGACATGCTCAATGACGAGAGCAGGGCACGGAAGTGGATTCCCGAGTGCAGTTCGACGTAGGTCACGATGCGGCCGCGCTGGTATTCTCCGCCGTTGTCACGCTTCTTGACCAATCCGAGGAGAACCAATCCCCAGCGGCTCGCTGGCATGCGAATCCATTCGACCTTGGCGATGGTGAGCATCGCCAATCCAATCAATCCAGTGGATGCTACTACGGAGGCCAGTGCTGGGGTGTCGACCACGAAGCCACCTGCTTCGGTCTCTCCAGACACCTCGTCGTCCACCGCTGCCCCCTCTGGCTCGACGATGCGCTCGCTGAGCACTTCATCGACGACGATGCCGGGCATCCAGGGGGCGCAAGCCATTGAGCCCAACTCGCTCGTGTGGACCCAGTATGCTCCTTGCAACTGCGGCCGTGGCTGCCAGTCGACGCCGGTATCGTCTCCGACCAGCGGGTGTTCGTTTCCTTCTAGGTCCACCAGCAGCCAGCAGCCGCCGGTGTCGGTGGTGACATAGTTCCAATCACCTTCGATGATTGTTCCTGAATCAGTACCTTCGTTCGGGCTGGTGATATCACCGCCTTCTTCTTCCGTGGACTCTGATGCGGTCTCTGTGTCGGTATCCTCGGTGACTTCAGGAGCGCTCCAGGTGTGTGCCAGTTGCGTGGACAGCGAGGGTGTTCCGGTACTCGTCGCGGTCACCATCCATGTGCCATCCCTGAGCGAATCTCCTTCGGCGTCGACAAAGTCGACTGTGAATGGACCCCAGTGGAGTACATCTTCTCCTTCTATGGTCTGCAGTGTGCCACCGGGATCATCGCAGGCCTCCGACCAGACTCGGTGCGGCAGCACATCTCCGCTCCGGTGCATTGTGAGGTCAAGGCGGCAGGACTGTGGCCAGAAGATGTCCAGCGGCTCGGAACTGAGCATCCTGAGTTCGAATTGGACCTCTTCCTGCAACGAACCCGCGTTGAGTACGGTCAGTTGCTCCACAGTGAACCAAACCGTGCTCAGGTCCTGGTCAGCCGCCCGGCAAGCGGCGCCACTGCCATCTCCCGCGTACTCGAATGCCCAAGAGGCTGCCAGACCATACTCGGGGACATCGACCACCAGCAGGTGCTCCCCGTTGTCGAGTTCACAGCCGGCGTTGTCGGTCATGTCCCAGTCTCGCAGCATCAGGTTGAGTGATTCGGATGGTTCGAGCTTATCCTCGAAGTGTTCCATCTCGCAGTTGACCAGCAAGCGTTCGTCCAACACGATCAGTCCATCACTGGAGATCACATGCATCAATGCATGACAGGAGTTGTGGAACTCCACCTCAGCAATTCCCTGACCGGTGTTCTCGATGTTGGCGCTGATGGTAAGCAGGTCGCCACCACCTCTCAGCACGCCGTCGTCGCCCTCATCACCACTCGTAGTCAGTGTGAGGGCGAGTGGAATCCCAGAACTCAGGAAATCGCCAGCCTCGAACCGGAACTGGTGCGACGTCGTGCTGTCAGCAAGTCCGGTAAGCGAGAAGTCGAGCGTCCATTCTCCGTAGGCAATTTCGCTGCCCTGCTCCTTGAAGTCCCAACTCCACCATCCGAGCGAGGTCGATTCTCCCGGAGCCAGTGTGGTTCCTGAGCCGCAGCCGACATCAGTCAGCCGCGATGGGTGCTCGCTGGAAGCGCTGGAGGCTGAGACCTGCATCCTGCAGCCGTCATCCATCGGCACAGTGACCGATTGCTCCCCGGAGTTGGACAGCCCTGCGTGTGCCCACAGCGTGTCACCGGGTTGGAACGTTGTGCCATCACTGCCAGGAGGCAGCGCGGCGGAAATGTCCAGAGTCAGCCCGGTCCCTGATACCGACTGGCGCTGGAACTGGAGTACGAACTCCTGCATCGATGCATTGTCGAACTCGAACCTGAGAGTCATTGGACCAGAGGATATGACCTCGCCTTGGCCATCAGTCCAGTCCCAGGAGAAAGAGTCCAACTGTCGTGTCTGGTGGGCTAGCAGGTCGATCGCTCGCTGTTGGTCGAGGCAGGTTCTGAGATCATTGAGTGCCACGAACTCGGTGAGTGGCTCACCGGTCAGCACGGTCATCTGTGCTGGGCAAGAGGGATTGTATTCCACCGCTACCGAGGAATCGCCGTCATTGCGCAGGGCGATGCTGATTTCCAAGGGCTGGGAATCCGAGTACCAATCGCCATTCTCCGTCGCCTCGGACAGCGTGACAGCCAGCGCTAGGTCATCGCCGTCGGCTGCGCTGGAGACAGATGTCAGGGGGGTTGCGAGCAGAATGAGCACGGCGGCGAACAGCAGCACTCGCGAGCCCGAGCGTGCGCGGTCGCTCCGCCTCCCCATGGGAGGCGAAGGGTGAGGGCTTGCACTTAAGACCCGCCCTCAGGGAAAACGGCCGTCATTTCTATGCGGAATGGCCAATTGTCCGAACTGTGATGTTGGCTAGAGGCGAGTTCCACAGGACGACGCTCGACGATGATGTCGAGGTCTGGGTGACACAGATGGGTTCCATGTTGAACATGAACACGGCGTTCATCAATCGGGCCACGGGGACGGTCGCGTTAATCGATCCATACGATGCTAGGGGCTGGCTCGCTGGTTTGGCTGCTGAAGGGATGACGCCCACCCACATATTGCTGACGCACACCCACCGAGACCATACTGCCGGAGTGAAGATTTTGGTGAAATCTGTGCCCGACCTGGAGGTCTGGGGCCACGAGGAATCGGTGTCGCCGAATCTCCTTGGATTGATGTTCTTCAAGAAGGTAGAACTGACTCATTCGTGGAGCCACGAACCGCACACGTCTGTCGAGTGGTCCGCAGGGGGAATCGAACTCACTGTCACCCACTCGCCGGGCCACGCTCCGGGGCACGTCACCTTACATGGTCACGGAATCTACCATGCCGGAGACCTGTTGTTCACTGCAAAATCTGGTCGTGTCGACCTGCCCGGTGGCGATTCAATCACTCAATGGCACAGCATCAGACACGCCCGCGGCCTGCTTCAGACCCTGCCACCAGAATGGCGTCTGATTCCTGGGCATCGCTACGAATGGATTGACGGTTCGACACCGGATTGGGTCACCCTCGAGCAGGCCTTGGCTCACAACCGTGCCCTCAACGCGATGGAGTTGGAGGAGTTCGACTCTCTTCCGTTCCTGAGATTCGACGATTGACAGCGCGCCGAACATCGAATCGCATGGATTCAGAGGTCCCATTCGTCGCCAGCGTCCGGTAGCACGAAATCGAGGGGCAGACGCAGTGTGAACGTGGTTCCCTGGCCGAGAGTGGATTCGTAGTCGATCCTGCCGCGCATCAACTCCGCCAGCGCCTTGGCGAGCGTCAGTCCGAGTCCAACACCTCTGCGTAACTGTCCATCCTGCAGCAGTGTCTTCGAGTATGGTTCGAACAGACGAAGCTCCGCCTCTGGAGAGATTCCTGGGCCGGTGTCTGCCACGGCGAACGCCATCTCCTCGCCTTCACGTGCGACCTTGAGGGAGATAGTGCCGCGGCTGGTGAACTTGGTAGCGTTGTCGAGCAGCTGTTCGAGAACCTCGTGCAGCCGCATCTCGTCGACGCGCATCCTCGTCATCCCCTTCGCCAATTCCAACTCGAATTTGATTCCCTTGCGTTCACAGGAGCGCCGTGCAGACTCGGTGGTGCGCTCGAGTAGCGGCATCAGTTCGTGCCATTCAGCATGGATGCGTACCGTCCCTGCAACCACGTGAGAGTAGCTGATGACTGAATCGATCATCATGCGTAAGGTGTCACCCGCTTCGACCACTTCGCGCAGGTATTCGTGTTCGTCGAGAGCACCATCGAGTTTCGGTGAGACACCCAACAGGTCGGAGAACCCCAGTACTCCGGAGAGCGGTGTGCGCAGATCGTGGCTGAAGTTGGCGATGAAACCAGCCTGCAGGTTGTGTGCGCGCGACAGTTCGCCATGGGCGAGATGCATTTCTTGGTGTGCGGTACGCGTTTCGTCCAGTTGGTTCTGCAGCGCGTCCTGTAGTTCAATCAACTCGGTGACGTCCTGATATGATGCAATCGCCCCCAGCACCTCGCCATTCTCGCTCAGCAGAGGTGCGGCGCTGCCGAGCAAGTGCAGTTCCCGTCCGCTCGGTAGGTCGATGCTGAAGTGCCAGTCGTGCTGCGGCACCCCGGTGCTGAGCGCGGAACCGAGCGGACCTTCCAGCGGGTCGATAGGTGCACCATGCGAGTCGCGCAAGGTGTGAATGGTTCCGAACTCCCTCTCCCATCCGGGTGGGGCAGGGGTCTGCGGAAGTTCGGGCATGATCTCGCGTGCGAACGGGTTGACGTAGAGCAAGGCTCCACCCGCGTCGACCTCGAGCACCGCCGAGCGCATCGAATTGAGCAGAGTGTGCAGCCGACCGCCATAGGTGGCAGCCGACGAGGGAAATTCGTCGAAGGGGTTGCCGGTGGTGCTCATCTTGAACGGACGCCCTCTCGCATCAGTCACGGATATGCCTTGTCATTGATGCCCGGGGGGCGTCAGTCGTCCAGCAGGTCATCGATATCCAGCGCTTCTGGAAGCGAGTCGATCTTCTCGACCTCAGCAGCAATCTTCTCTTCCTCATGGATCTGCCACTCCGCCTTCTCCTCCCAGCCGAGTTCCCGTGCCTTCTCCAGATCTCCGCTGGCCACATAATGTTCGATCCATTGGTCACGCCGCCGCTCCTCCTCATCGAACAGTTTCTCATGGAGTTCGACATTCTGACGCATGAGTTGACCACTACGCTTGGCCGCCTGCCGCGATATCATCGCCACAAGTATCGCCAATAGTAGGAATGCAATGATGACAGCTCCAGCTGTTTTCGCCATTTCCACACCACTCATTCCTTCCTCTTCACCATCGACCCCACTCGGCGCCTCTGTGATGGCACACTTTCCAGGAGCCTCCCACACATCTGGGTCCCACATGCAGATGTCGCCGAGATCGCTCGTACCGTCACCATCGCTGTCCTCGCATCCATGTCGATCGCGCCACGAGGTACCGAATTTGGCACGGCAATCGTCTGGCTCGAACGCGTCGCGCGTGGTGTTGTCTCCGTAACCGTCCCCGTCGCTGTCCTTCCACTGGCTGTTGACCAGTGGGAATGCATCGGGGTTGGATCCGTTGGGATTGTCACCGAATCCGTCTCCATCGGTGTCGTTCCATTGGCTGTCATCGAGCGGGAAGGCGTCCGGCATCAGCGCATCCTCGAGGAAGATTCCGGGCCATTCCGAATTGCGCGTGCCGTTCCAAGAGGTGTTGCCCCAGTTGTCTCCCCAGCCGTCCTCGTCGCTGTCCTTCCATTGCGTAGCATCAGTCCGGAAATCATCCATGCTGTCCGCCCAGCCGTCGCCGTCTGAGTCGGGACAGCCGTACCAACTACCCTCGGTGCTGTTACCCCATTCATCCGGGCAGTCATCTCGCTCAGGAGTGAGTGGGTCGTCGGCGAACCCGTCGCCATCGCGGTCCACCGTCTTGAACGGGTCGTCGGGGAACGCATCGAGGTTGTCTGCGACTCCATCGAGGTCCGAGTCAGGGCAGCCGCGGTTGTCATCATCGTCCATCGTGCCGTATTCCTCAGGACAGAGATCTGCATCATTACCAGCAGGGTTGTCGCCGTAGCCGTCGCGATCTGTGTCGAACCATTGAGTCGGATCATCTGGGAACCAATCACCGTTCGGACCGCTGCCGTAGTCACCGTAGCCGTCACCATCTCGATCTGTGCACTGAGTCGGATCATCTGGGAACAAATCAGGATTGTTGCCGTTAGGATTGTCACCACAAGAGGAAATCAGTTCGAACACATCTATCCTGTCACCGTCTCGGTCAGACCACTGGGTTGGGTCGTTGCGGAACATGTCGGAGGCGTCTGACCATCCATCACCGTCGCTGTCCTTGCACCCCGTCCTGTCCACGGTCGAGTTCCCGGCCGCGCCGGGACAGGCATCCCCGTCGATCCCCGAGCTGTTGTCACCGTAGCCGTCTCCGTCCGAGTCACACCACTGGGTCGGGTCGAGTGGCTTCCAGTCACCCTCTCCATTTCCACCCAGGCATGCTGCCCATTCGGCATCCGGGTCCGACCAGCCATCATGGTCCTGGTCGGGACAGCCGAGTCGGTCCCAGACAGAATCCCCCCATCTGTCGACGCAGCCGTCAGAGCGGGTAGTGAATGGCTCGTCACCCACCCAGTCACCATCGGTGTCGTTCCATTGGTCAGGATTGATTGGGAAAACGTCGATGTCACTCAGTTCAATAGCGTTCATCGTGATCAGGATTCCGGGCCAATCGGTTGGTCGGATGCCGACCCATGAGGCGTTGGCGAAATTGTCACCGTAACCATCTCCGTCTGTGTCATCCCACTGTGTAGGATTGTTGGGGAGGCGGTCAACCCCGCCGTATGGATTGGGATCCCTGGAATCATCGGTGTTGTCCGGATAGCCGTCCCCGTCGCTGTCGGACCATTGTAGGCCGTCGTCAGGATAGTCGTCGTTCAGGTCGGACCAGCCGTCGCCGTCACTGTCAGGGCAGCCGAAGCGGTCCTCGGTCGAGTTACCCCACGCGTTGGGGCACTCGTCAGGTTCGTTGGCCGGTGCCGGATTATCTCCGTATCCGTCGTTGTCGGAGTCATCCCACTGCGTTCCGTCCTCAGGGAAGGCGTCGTCCTCGTTGAGCACCCCGTCACCATCGATGTCAGGGTCTACAATCCAGTGGTAGATGCCCTCGTCATCCCGGCCGTGCGCCGAGATGACGTAAACCCCGTTTGGATGCCAGTCGACACCATAGACCGAGCCGCAGTTGTTGCCACCTCCAGAACTGGTGCATCCTCCGGGACGAGGACCTGACATCTGATCGACTGTGTTACCTGTGTCAGCATCGAACACCAGCACGCTCGCGCCGTCTGACTGATAGTATGTCATCGACGAAGCCACCTGTGTAGAATCAGGTGAGAATGTTACCGTGTTGCACGAAGTTGAAGTCGAATAGGACCAGCTCTGCTGCCCGTTAGCGACATCGTACAGCCTCACCCTTGCACCGCTGCTCGCCCACGCCTCGCAGGTTGCGAAAGAATTCCCGTCGGGTGACCATGCAACGCCGTTGTTGGTGCCTCGATTTGTGTTAATCGAGCGGTTCACACTCCAGTCACCGGTGTTGTAGATCCAGACGTCCTCGTCCCCTCCTATCAGAATTCGGCTGCTATCAGGGCTCCAATCGACAGAGTAGAATTGGTCTTCTCCCGCTGGCTCGAATGAATTAGTCAGGGTTCCATCCATCGAGTTGAATATCTCGACCTGTCCATTCCCGCTTCCTCCGTCGCGAGCACCGACTACAGCAATCATCGTACCATCTGGGCTGTATTCTAATTCATACGTCTCTTCGCCACCTGTGTCGACAGTAAAGAGAGGTGTGACATTGCTCGAGTAATAGACATGCAACTCATCGCTGCTCGTGGTAGCGGCAACGAAAGCCCCGTCAGGTGACCAACCGACGTCCCTGATTCCGCTTCCCTGCACTGATTTCAGGTTGGTTTTGGTGGCGGTTTCCCAGATTCGTAGCCATCCCGATTCATCCGATGTGAGATACTTGCTTCCATCATGATTGAAGAACACGGCGTAGTAATCGTTGTTGTTGCTCAATTGCTCCGCATCTTTCAGGAAGCCGCCAGCCTGAATCGTCCACGGGTCGTTCTTGTCGCTGGTTCCATCCCCGTCCCTGTCAGGGCAACCATCTCGATCTACGGTGCTGTTTCCCGCAGCCAGCGGGCAATCATCAACAGCGTCGTCGATACCATCCCCATCTGTGTCTCCTGCAGAAGCCATCGACAGCAGCGAGACGGACGATAACAGCATCAGCAGAATGAGCGAGAGCGAGCCGACTTGACTAGGTCGCATACTGGTCCCAATCATCATTCTCGGCTCACATATCTCCCAAAAGGGATTGCGGTCGTTCTGCATCAATCATTCAGAGGCTCCGTAGGAGCCGTAATCGGTGAATAAGTGCTGGCAGAGGAGGGAATCATTCAATGGGGGCGGCGCCCGCAAGCGGTCTAGATGGCTGACAAGTCGCTGCGGGTGAACATCGCGGTCAACGACCGCATTCTGCTGCACCTGCTGGAGCAGGATCACCTCGCCGACCGTTACATCGTCACAGCGGGAATCACTCGTCCGGGAATTGCTGAGGCGTGCGCCCTGCACCCACCCAACGTGAGCCGCGCGATGCGCGAATTACTGCAAGCCGATTTGGTCAGCGAGCACAGCCGTCAGGTTCGCGGCGACAATCGCCGACAGAAGACCTGGCAGTTGACAGAGGCGGGTCGCGAGGAGATGCGTACCCGGCTGCAGACATTGAGGACGACCAACGTGCTCATCCGCGACGAGCAGAGCGATCTGCTGGAGGTGCCTGCCAGCGAAGCCGCCGAGAGGTTGGACAGCTCGCTCACATTGTTGCAGGTTCTGATGCTCGCCATGGTGGAGGGCATCCTGCAGTACGGTGACATCCGGCTAGGCCACATTGAACGAGGCGAGGATGACCAGCCCCTTCCCGGTAGGCTGCTGATGCTCGCCGGAGCACATTCCACCTACCACATACGGGCACCCGCCACCCGGACGGTGCATGGAAGGGATACTGAGCGGGAGGAATTGGATGAGTGGTTCGCAGGGAGCGAGCCGTGCATGGTGGTCAGCGGAATCGCCGGTTGCGGGAAGACGACTCTGGCGTCGGACTGGCTCAACGCGAGGCTCGATGAGGAACCCAACCTGCGGGTGATGTACTACCCGTGCCAACCATGGGACAGTGCATTGGGCCTGGCTACGAGCCTGTTGCACAGACTGGGGATCGACTCGAAGGGCGAGACTCCCTGGGATCCCTATGGCATCCTCGAATCGCTGCCGCTCACCCCCGGTGGAAAGTTCGACATCGACCTCTACCGCCGTCGCCTCACCGCCTACATGACGGACCCGGAGAAGCTGCGCGAACGGGTGTTCGAGGAATATGAGGACATTTCTGACAAGCCCCCTTACATCCTGCTGGTGCTCGACGACGTGCACAACATCGAAGCGGACGCCGCACACCTGCTCGGGGCTCTGATGCAGGTCGCATCCCAGTCACCGCTGCGGATGATGCTGTTATCCAGGACACAGCTCTCGTTCTACGACCGTCGGGACGTGCACACACGTGACCTTGTTTCTGAACTCACCCTTTCCGGACTCACTCTTGAGGAGTGCGAGTTGTGGATGGCGACCTTCGATGCACCTGATCCACCCGACGCCGCAGAAGTGCACAGACTGACCGGCGGACACCCGCTGGCGCTCGAGTTGCTGGAATTGTACGGCAACGTGGTGCACGGCGACTGGATGCGCTTCCTCGATGAGGAGATACTCGATGTGCTGCCCGCCGAGCACCGCGACCTGCTCGCCTATCTGGCGGTGGCGTCGAGACCCGTTCCATGGCCGGCGCTGGCTGAGGCGGCAGGACTCGAGGGCGAGCCGCCCAGTGCATTGCTTGAGCGGGGTCTGGTCGTTGAACTCTCTGAGGGGCTGTGGCTGCACGAGGCGATGCGCGAGCGACTATTGAGAGAGGTGGGCGAGGCTATGGACGAGCGCAAGGCGAAACTCGAAGCCGCCCTAGAAGCCTGAGGACCCTGTCGTCGCGCACAACGCAAATCAGGACATGTGCCTGCCTAGCCAGTCGTCGAATCCGGCCTTCTGCATGGCACCGGTGACTTGGTCGACCATCTTTCCGTCGTTGAACAGTACGAGGGTCGGAATACCGCGTACTCCGAAGCGTCCAGGTGAGTTGGGATTGTTGTCAACGTTCACCTTGGCGATTGTCAAATCGTCTCTCTCCGCCACGAGTTGTTCGAGTACCGGGGCGATAGCCTTGCACGGTCCGCACCACGGCGCCCAGAAGTCAACCAGTACCCAACCACCGGCCCCCGTTACCTCATCAAAAGTCGCATCCGAAGTCTCTAGAATTTCACCTGCCATATTCATCTCCCCGCAGACGCAAGACCCTGTCAAGCAGTCCTATCAACCTGCCGTCGAGAAGCAGCGCATCCAAGGTGCGTGGTGGAATGCAATGCTTGAGAACCGGCGGGCTCTGGGCCATGTCAGGTGAGTGAGCGCGTGATCATCTGCCCGAGCATCCTGACCGCCGATTTCTGCCGTCTGGGAGAGACCCTCGATGAGGCTGTCGCGTCAGGCATAGAGTGGATTCATCTCGACGTGATGGATGGCAACTGGGTGGTCAACAAGACAATCACATTCGGGCCTGCCGTGGTACGTTCGATTCGTGACCGGCTCGGTGATGATGTGTTCATCGACTGCCATCTGATGGTGACCAACGCCGAGGAGAACTGGGATCAGTACGTGGCCGGCGGCGTCGACCTTGTCATCGCTCACATAGAGGCGGTCACCGACTTCCCCGCGCTCATCGAGAAGTTGCATGGAGCCGATTGTCAGGCAGGCCTCGTGTTCAACCCTGCCACTTCAATCGATGATGTCATGCCGCTGCTTCCCGACCTCGATCTCGTGCTGGTGATGTCGGTCGTCCCAGGCAAGGGGGGCCAGTCGTTCATGCCAGAGGTGGAGCCAAAGGTGCGCGCATTGCGAGCAGCCATCGACAATCAGATTTCTGCGGGCGGCCGCCAATGCAAGTTGATGATCGACGGCGGCATCAAGTCACACAACATCGCGCTCGTGCGCGAGTGGGGAATCGAGGTGGCAGTTGTTGGTTCAGGCCTCATCAACGACAAGGGAACAATCGCCGAAAACCTCGCAGAGTTCGATGCTGCGCTGTCAGAATAGTCAGCGTTTGTGCGAACGAGGGTTGAAATCAAGCGGCAATCCGGTGGGTGATATGGTGGATGCAGCGTGGATGGAAGCCGAGGTCAGGCAGGTCTACCCGGATGCCGTGATCGAATGCACCGACCTGACGGGAAACGGTGACCACTGGTTCGTCAAAGTGGTCGACCCCTCCTTCGAGGGTATGCGCCCTTTGCCACGCCAACGTCCCATCCTGTCGCACTTCAAGCAGTACATCGAAGGAAACGTAGTACACGCGCTCGACCTGAAGTGCTGGACACCTGAACAGGCGGCTGAAAAAGAGGGCGACCAGTCATTTCATCCCCACCAACAGGATGATTTCGTGGGTATCCACGTGCGTCGACCCAGCAAGGAGTGAGGTGAGTGGATGAGTGAATTCAACTGGAGTGCCGAGGAACTCGATGAACTGGTAAACGGCAACCGACTGGTGCTGTTCATGAAGGGTACACCCGAACAGCCGCAGTGTGGCTTCTCAGCCCGGGCCGCGATGGTCTACCAGCAGTTGGAGGAGGCATTCGTATCGGTGGACATCCTGTCCGACCAGCGAGCAATTCCGGCGGTTTGTGAGTGGTCCGACTTCCCTACGATGCCACAGTGCTTCGTGCACGGCGAGCTCATCGGTGGCTCTGACATCGCCCTCGAGATGTTTGAATCCGGTGAATTGCAGCAGATGCTCGCCGAAGGCGCTTGAGTCGCTTCACTCGCCCTCGGCCTTCAATTCGTGTTTGGCGAACCAAGCGAATGAGATTGCGAACACGAACAGCGATGCAAGGCACGCCGCGCCGACGGCACCTGCTACTGGGTTCTGCTGAGTTGGAATCAACCACAGACAGAGCAGAATGTCGATGAGGATGCCTACCCACAGGATGCGGGTGTAGTTCCATGGTCGCTTTCCAATCTGGATGATGGCGAGCGACGGGCTGGCCATAGCTTGGAACAGCCAGACCAGCATCAGCCCGTAGAATGGTATCTTCGCAGCTTCCGCATACTCGGGAAAGAGTGCCTCGAAGGCGAACGGTCCGACTCCGAGAGCAATCAAGCCACCTACAGGACAGATGATGGCACAGGCGAATAACGCCCGCTTGTAGCGATGAGCCAGACGTTCCAGATCGTCGCGCACCTCTCCGAACCACGATAGCAGCACGGCACGTAGTGACAGGATTGGCCCGTAACCGGCAATGAACCCGAGCCAGGCGATCTGGAACACCGCCACGTCCTCAGGAGTGGCCATCAGACCGAGCAGCAACTTCTCGACACGAACGTTGACCACCAACGCCGCCGATGCGAGCAGGAATGGGAGTCCTGCTCGAATCATATCGCCGTTCTCCATCTCGGAGATCTCAGGAACGGGCTCCTCGGGTTCGGCCAGTCGCGGTGCCACCTTCACCCCGTAGATCGACACTGCCGCCAAGAAGGCGCATGTCGGCCCGAGCAGGGTGGCCACGGCGAACTCGAACAGATCGTTCGACCAGACGACCATGAGCAGCGCTACGACACCGCGATCGATGATGCGCACGAGCGCCTCCAATCGCGCCTCGCCGAGGGCGCGCAGTGCCGCCCTGTGGGCGTATGCTAACACTTGCATCCCCGCTCCTAGAGAGAGCAGGATGGCCGGCGCGATCCAACCTCCGAACAGGTTGAACCCGGCGTATGCGAACACGACGCAACCAACGACCAGCAGACTGGCCTGGATGCGGCTGACTTTGGTGAGGACCCTGTTCAGTCCCGAACCGAGTCTCTCGCCATCGCGCCCGATGAGCGTGGGAAGCCCGAGGTCGACGAGGATGACACAGACGTGGAAGAAGTCGAGCAAGAGGATGAAGGTCCCATATTCGTCGCTCAACAGCGCGCGTGTAAGCACGATGTGGATGATTACTCCAAACAGTAGATTGATCGCATCAGCACCCGAAAGCCACAGCGTGTCCCGTTGTGGAATCACCCTCCGGTCAGCCATTCAAGCACCTGCCAACTCCAGCAGGCGCTCATGCAGTGCCTCAGTCGCCATCTCCCAACTGAACTCCGCCTCCGCGTCACGACGCGCCTTCTCGCCCAGTTCAGCACGCTTGGACAACACCTCCAGCACAGCCTCAGCCCAAGAGTCGGGAGGGGCGGCCGCCGGCAGCAGCCGCAGCCATTCCCGTTCGCCGAGGGAGCGATGTGATTCGATGTCCGAGGCCACCACTGGAAGTCCGCAGGCGGCCCACTCGCGTATCTTCAACGCGCTAGCGACCCGCCATTGCGGAGAGTCTGGGAGGGGGAACAGGCCCACGTCCGCAGCGGCTAGGTTAGCGGGAATCTCCTCGGGAGAGACGGCCGCTGAGAGCATGAGCCAATCCCTGTCGTGTGCAGACTTCGCCAGCGAATCCCAGGCGTTTCCGGCGCCAATGAGGTGCATTTTCAATTCATTACCGAGCGCCACCAACTCATCTCCAATGTCCACCAGCAACGAGACGTTGCGCTCGGAGTCGAGCCGCCCGTGGTAGATGATGGTCAAGGAGACACCTGCTTCTCCCATTTCGAAGCGCTCGAGATCGACGCCGGCCGGCATCAAGGTCATCGGCTCGGGGCAGTTCGTATTCGCCCGCGCCCAGTCTGCGAGCGCCTTTGACTTGACAACGCATCCGGATGAAGATGCGGTCAGGCCCCACGCGCGCTTGTACTCCCAGCGTTGTAGCCTGCCGAGGATATTGGAGAACACTGGTGGGCCGCGATCTACGAGCAGCCACGGAGTAGCGCTCGCGCGCAGCGCCTTACGGCTCCCTGCAACGCCCTGCCAGCCGACCAGAACAACATCGAAGTCACCGGCAGCCAAGGTTGCAGGCAGAGTACGCTTGAGGCTGCGGCCGAATGTCATCCAACCAAATCCACCTGTCCGCGAACGGTTCACGCCGATGAATCCCGCGCCCACCTTCTCAACCACAGATGCAGCGATGTCGCTGTCGGGGGCAACGAAGGTGACGCTCCATCCGCGCGCCACCAGAGCCCGCGCCACCTCAAGTTGCGTCCTCTGCGGAAGGTCCTCGCCGAACCGCCGAGCGGTTACCCAGAGCAGGTCCACACGGCCGCATCCTGCGTTCCCTATATCCCTGTGGCGGGCATCTCCGCCGGTTGAGGCCCCCTTGCATGCCGCCCACAGTGCTGCACGTCGGGCCTGTAGAGAGCCGCGGTGGTATGCAGTCGACGATTCTACATCATCTGGCGAATCCTCCTCCAGGATGGTCGACCGAGGTCATCGGCACCCACGTGGACGGATCAGCGCCATCCAAGTGGTTCGCGTGGAGGAAAGGGAGGAGGGAGTTGGTGCTACGCCTGAGAGACGAACCACCGGACCTAGTGCACGTACACACAGCCACCCGCTACTCCTGGTGGCGTAAACGCCGAGTTGTCAGGCTCTCTCTCGCCGCCGGTCTTCCGGTGGTGCTGCAGGTGCATTCTGGCGATTTCCACCGTTTCATCGACCGTTCGTCGCTCAATGGCAAACGATTCCGTGATTTGTGCGCCCTCCCCTCGGTCACCCCCGTCGCGTTGACACCCGCTCATCGCGACCTCATCGCTCTTCCACCCGATAGTGCGGTCATTGGCTCCCCGGCCCCTCCGCTCGACCCTGTCAACCCGGATTCCCGTGACCCGCAAAAACTTCTGCTGCTCGCTCGCTCAAGTCCAATCAAGGGACATCGACTGGCCATCTCCGCCACTCTCAGGATGAGGGCGGAGGGACGGCAGGTGAATCTGCATCTGAGCCTTGATCCAAATCACCCTTGGGTGAGGGGCCTCAATCCAGAAGATGGCATTCATGCGCATGGTTGGATGACTGACGATGAGAAGAGAGAACTCCTCCGAGGGGCCGGGCTGCTACTCATCCCGTCTGAGTTCGAGGGCATGCCGGTGGTCGCCATGGAGGCGCTCTCGTGTGGGCTGCCTGTACTCGCGTCACCGGCATGCGAGGGCATTCTTGGCGGAGGTGGCAGCATTGTTCCTCAGTTGGACGCGCAGGTGTGGGCGGACGCCATCGCCGCAATCTTGGACGATGAGCAGGGGTGGCGGCAGATGTGCATGGCGGCACCTGCGGCGGTCGCAGACCAGACACCCGAGGTAATCGGCGCCCGTTGGGCGAACCTCTACCAGCAGGTGATGTCGGGGGTGACAATGTGAGCCCGACGACATTGTTCGCCTGGGGGCAGATTCTGTTCGGCGCGCTGGCATGCATCCCATTTCTGGCACAGGACTGGCGCAACCGAAGTTGGCTCGCGCGCTACCCTATGCCCAGTTGTCCACCCGCGAGCGCAGGTGAACTCCCGCAGATGACCATCATCGTCTGTGTGCTTGACGAAGCTGCGGTTATCGAGGGAAAATTGGCTGATATCTCCAATCAAGATTACCCACGCGACCAGCTTGAGGTACTCGTCGTCGACACCGGTTCCAGTGACAGGACGTTGACACTCGTCGAGGATTGGAAGCAGAAGGACGACGATTTGGGTCCACTCATCCGTTGCCTCACCACTGGCGGCATGACCGGAAAGTCGGCGGGGGTCAACCTGGGACTGTCCGAAGCATCCACCGATTCAGAGGTCATCTTGCTCTCCGACGCCGACTCCCGTCTGGCGAAAGGCGCCCTGAACAGGGTTGGTCGCTGGTTCCGCAATCCTGACATCGGGGCCGTCTGCGGTCGACAGAACCCACTTGGTCCAGATGGAGAACTGCATGCGGGTTCGGATGCCTACCGCACGTTCTACAACCGTTCGCGCGAGGCGGAGAGTCGTTGCGATTCAACCCCGATCTTCGACGGCTCTCTCGCCGCTTACAGGCGTAGTGCAATCACAGCAGGAGTGCTCGAAGGAGCGAACGCCGACGACTCACAGCTCGCCATCGAAGTTCGCAAGCAGGGATTGAGAGCAATCCACGACTCTGAGTTACGATTTATCGAAGCGACACCAACATCGCTCAAGGGCATACATCTGCAGAGGATGCGGCGAGCGCAAGGTCTCGTGCGACACCTCTGGCGTAACAGTGGCCTGATGTTCTCTAGGGAGATGGGGTCGATGCCGCGCATCATGCGCTCGTTGTTCTTCAGCCACGTCAAGATGCCGTTCTTCGTACTCTCGGCTCTCGTCTGTGGAATCGCTCTGATGTGCGCCCCGCTCTACGCCTCCGCTCCACCCGATGGGCTGGACTACCTTCTGTTGGTCCTCGATCTTGGATTGCTGGCACTGTTCGCCATCAGTTGGCTCGTCGACGGTATCCAGCCGAACAGGTGGAGAACCATCCATGCCCCCGCGCTATCGTTCCTTCACGCCATGTGGGTCCTGTTCTGGGTACACCTGCGTATCCTCTCTCGCATGCCCTCGCACGTATGGCAGCCTGTGCAAGAGGTCCGTGAGTCAATCAGCAGGTTCGACCAGAGATCAGATTGAATCTGCTGCCAGCCTGAAACGAAAAAAAGGCCCCTCAGGGGCGTCCCGGAGGACGCCCCTGAGAGGCACAGTTTGCTTGTCTTGTGTTGTGTCGATGTTCAGGCAGATATCTGCTCAGTCGACGATAGCGGATCCGTCGCCGGCCACGGTGTTACCGTTGTAGGTCACCGAGA
>CAZUBQ010000032.1:0-4825 GCA_964618995.1 uncultured Candidatus Poseidoniales archaeon
TGCCCGGCGACCTGTCCGGTGATGTAGACAAGCGATTCGTTCTGGTTGAGAGACATAGAGAACCCGAAATCCTCTGCAGCACCGCCAGCCTTGCGCGCCCACTGCCAGGTGCTCGAGGAGTCAATCTTGCCAGCCCAGACATCCACGGATCCTGAATCAGAGGTCAGCCGCTCGTTGCCGAAGTCGGCTAGCACGCCCTCGAAGTCGCCTACCAGGTAGATGTCGTCGCTGCTGTCTGCAACCATTCCACGTAGCGTGTCCTTGCCCGGCCCGCCGCCATTCGTGACCCACTCGACATTGCCGCCGTCGTCGATTTGCATCACCCAGACATCGACCGACCCGCTCCTGGATGTGAGTGTCACTCCACCGGGGAACTCCACAGTGCTGGCGAAGGTGCCTCCGATGTACCAGTAGTCTCCAGTCGGACTGGAGGCGACAGAGTTGGCAGAATCAAATTGGGAATCTCCACCCCAACCGTGCTGCGACGACCAAGTGCCATCTACGCCGAGGAATCCGACATAAGCATCAGATGTGTACGCGCCCGACGGATCCTGAGTGCTCTCATAGTACCAGTCACCCTGCGAGTCGGTGTACGCGTGTATCTTGCCCGCGTAGGAGCCCGAGACGGTCACCGAGTTGTTGAACACCTTGACATCGGTTGGTATCACCTGACCAAATCGTTCCTCATACTGGAAGGTGTCCCAATCCAACTCGGTCAGTTTATTGGAAGTCTTTCCCCAGAGCCAGTTGCCGTTGTTGTCCAATTTGCCGACGAACATGTCGTAGTTGGATTGGGCGTGAGCCGACAAGGAAATCGAGCCCAACTGGACTGATGGTGATGCTGAGCCCTGATTATCCATGAACGGCCCGGTCACGTAGACATTGCCTGCTGAGTCGACATCGATTCCAAGCCCCCAATCCTCGTAGGCACCACTGATCTGTGAAGCCCAGACCCAGTTCCCATTCGTATCCATCTTAGCGACGAATCCATCCAGCCCACCCGCCGAGTTCAGGGTGGTCGAGCCGAATGTGGCAGAACCGCTGAAGGCACCAGTGACATACACGTTGTCTTGAGAATCGAGGACCATGTCCCACGCCATATCCGCTCCAGAACCACCGGCCGAGGCGGCCCAGTGGTCGAGGTTGGCGCGGCCCAGAGCACGCTTGATTATCGAGTCCTGGGCTGAGGTGAGGAAAACGGTATCGCGGTCGTCTGAGGGGGTGCTGCGAGCTTCATTGGGTAAGTCCGAAATCATGGGTGTTAGATAAGCAGCCAACAGCAACACTGTGAGGAATAACGTGGCTCGACAGAGTGACACACGGGAGGTTTGCATACGCTTCGCGATTTACGCTTACTCTAAGAGAGTATCACATGCACGTACAATGCTTCTGGACGCTTTCACCGTTGCCCCTAATCACGGATTACAACTACCCCGAAAAGAGCCACTGGGGAGATTTGAACTCCCGGCCTCCTGATTACGAATCAGGTGCTCTACCAACTAAGCTACAGTGGCAACGAAGCCGGGCACAAAAGAGGTCGGAATAAGCGAATCGGTGCCCAACGGTAGAGCGAATCACCATTCCATCCAACGGTCGTGTTCCAAGTCCACAATACGTGGCATCACCGTCGGCTGAGGTCAGAGCGAAAGAGTTCGTGTGAGCGTTGCAGAGCCTCGACGGCCGGCATCCGCTTGCCAGCGAGGAATGTGAGGCAGGAACCTCCTCCCGTGCTGTTGTGGTCGACCAAGTGAGCGACCCCTCTCTGGGAAACAATCGCCCCCGTGTGCCCTCCGCCGATGATCACCCGTGCGGTTGACTCGCAGCATGAATTGAGGATCTCCACGGTACCGAAGGCGAATTCAGGCTTCTCGAAGTATGATACTGGACCATTCCAGAGCACGCATCCGACCTGCATGATCTTCGGTCTGATGCGCATCAACGTCTCGATGCCGATGTCGTAAATCGGGGCTGTCGTCGGTAAATCCTCGACCGATATCGGTACTCGTTGACCGTCTCGCTCGACGGCGAGGTCGGTCGGAAGCAGGATGTGCTCGGAATGGTCTGCGAGCAATGTCTTCCCCAACTCCAAGGTTGGTCCGAAAGCAGCGCCGAGTGCATTTTCCAAGAATTCGCTGTTCACCGTTCCGAGGTCGTTCCCATCCGCCATGAGCATCAGGTTACCCACGGCACCGACCGGCACGAAGGTATCCGCCACACCTCGCTGGAGGAGATTATGAGCGATGTCGAGTGAATCGTCGACCTTGACCCCTCCGAGGATGACCGTCTGCGGCCTCTGCGGGTCCTCGATGACTGAGCCGAGCACCTCCAGTTCACGTTGCATCAGCACACCGGCGATACAGGGCAGGGCCGCTCCAAAGCCAGACAGTGTGGGGGAGTTTCGATGCGCTGCGGCGAACGCATCGCACACGTATGCGTCTGCAACACGAGACAGTTCACGCACGATCTCTGACTCAGCCAATCCTTCTGGTGAGGAGTCGCTTCGACCGATCTCATCGAGGTGCCCGCGCACATTGTCGAGGAAGATCATCTCACCCTGCTGAATACCCTCGATAGCCGAGAGGGCGACTTCGCCACAGACATCAGGAACGAAGCGTATCTCGCGGCCCAGCAGCCGTCCCAGCAGAATCGCGTGTTGTTCCATCGAAGTGAAGTCCTTCTTCCCCGGTCTGCTCTGGTGCGCCAGCAGCACCACCTTCGCATCAGCAAGACGTCGAAGAGTGGGCATGACGGCCTGAAGACGCGCATCGTCAAGGAACTCGCCTGTGACGGGATTCAAGGGTGAATTGACATCGACGCGAACGAGCACCGTACGTCCGCTGAGCTGGACGTCATCCAGCGTCAAAAACGACGCCATTGAACGAGCCGACCAGCGGACGCCATTTAGCGAAAGCGGTTCGATAACAGCAGAACTTCGCCGCAGTCGCGCGTTCAGTCGATTCCTGTTCACACGGGGCGGCTGAGACGAATCGCGCGCAGTCCCGCGATGGCTCCGCGCGCAACGTTTCGCGGGCTTTGCGAATGCATGATAAGAGGGAGGCTCACCTAACGCGTTCTGGGGTCGAGATGCCATCGCGCGATAGAGGTGAGAGCGCTGCCACGAAGGTGAGCCGGCGCCCGCGTTCCACTGCACGAGAAGCAACGAAGACCAGCGCCTTCGGTGTGAGCGCCCGAGAGTCACATGACGCCTCGGAGTTCTATGACTCAGCTCTCTACTCAGGTCTGCCCAAGGAATCCGATGTCGGAGAGGTGCAGGAGTTCCCTGCGGAACTTCGTGATCACATCGTCTGTCAGGACGCACGCAAGATGGAACAGGTACCGGATAATTCAGTACAGTTGATGGTGACATCTCCACCGTACAACGCCAACAAGCAGTACGACGAGAATCTGAATCTCGAGACCTATCTCGACCTGCTGCGCGACGTCTTCAGCGAATGCTACCGCGTACTAACGCCCGGTGGACGTGCGTGCATCAACGTCGCCAACCTCGGACGCAAACCGTACATCCCGCTCGCCTCGTTCATCAACCAGATCATGATGGAGATTGGATTCCTCCCTCGAGGTGAAGTCATCTGGAACAAGTCAGCGAGTGCCGGTGTGTCGTGTGCCTGGGGGTCATGGAAATCGGCCTCCAATCCTACTTTGAGAGACGTGCACGAGTATGTGCTCATCTTCTCCAAGGGGAAGTACAAGCTTCATCGCTCGCGCGCAGAGAAAGAGGACGGAAGGGCGGACACAATCGGCAAGGAGGAGTTCATGGAATGGACGAAGTCGATCTGGTCCTTCCCCACCGAGAGTGCCAGGAGAGTCAACCACCCGGCTCCGTTCCCGGTCGAACTTCCCCGCCGCTGCATCGAACTCTACACCTACGCCGGTGACGTGGTTCTGGACCCGTTCGCAGGCTCAGGTTCGTCCGCCGTGGCCGCCAAGCGGGCCGGCCGTCATTACATCGCGTTCGACATCGTGCAGGAGTACTGCGACATCGCTGAGCAACGCGTCGCTGACGAAGTTAGCAACGATTGAACGGGCGAATGCCTTTGGGCAAAGAACCCCCGCGTATGGGCGTGCAGTGGGACGTCGGTGTCATCGAGGGGCCGGATGGCGAGGATTGGCGGGTGCCGGTATCGGAGCTAGAAAACAGGCAGGCGAGAGCGGCTGCGGCGCTGGCTGATGCTGGCATCGAGGCGATGCTCGTCCACGACCCGGTCGACAGTTACTGGCTGTGCGGCAGTCGACAGGCGGGCGCATTCCTGCTGGGAGCAACAGACTCAGGCATCCAAGCGGCGCACCTTGTCCGGCAGAGCATAGATCGTGCTCACTGGGAGGCCGGTGAGGGTGACTCGCCACACGAAATCACCCCACTTCCCCGATCCAAGGAACTCTCCGAATCCCTCAGTGCCCGCGGGTTGAGCAACTCTCCCGCCTTGCAACTCGGTAGAATGCCACATTCTGACGCAGAAAGGCATCTGGCCAACCTCAGTGGCCTTGGAGGAGACAGCGCCGACTGCACACAACTGCTGTGGAACCTGCGCGAGACGAAGTCCGACTGGGAGGTTGAGCGGCTGCGCGAGAGCGGTGAGGTCAACCGCTGGATGTTCGAGGCGATTCACGATGAGGGCGGTGAGGGTGTCTCCGAGATCGAACTGGCAGCGGCGGCCGACTCCGTGAGCAGGGCTTCCGGATTCGGCGGTCATGTGCGCATGCGTCGTTGGCCGATGGACTGCGACCGAGTGGTCATCGCCGCGGGCGGGTCAGGCTCAGTACCGTCGTTCTTCGATTCCGCCGTGGGAGGAACAGGCCCGCATCC
>CAZUBQ010000032.1:4925-19551 GCA_964618995.1 uncultured Candidatus Poseidoniales archaeon
ACTGGTGGGGCTGCCATGGCGAGCAAGGCTGAACGTGCGGCCAAGCGTCAGGTAGTGGCGGTTATGGGCGAGTGGCAGGAGCCGCACGGTTCGGGTCCGATCACCGATGAACGCTTCCTGAAAGGCATCGAGATCACAGAGCAGGGCTCGGTCAAACTGTGGGTCGAGCCCGCTCGTGCCCACTGTCCCTGCTGTCTGCTCGATCTCGTCGACCTGCGCGCTGCCCTGCTCAAGAAGCGTCAGATTCCCGAAGTACACATCGAAGTCGTCGGAGTACCCGACACTCACCGCTGGAATGCCGCTGTCAACGAGTAACGCTGATTCATGCCGTTTTCTGGCGTGCGTGAGGCACATAAGCAGCCGCGCACCCGGCGATTCGTGAGGGAGAGCGATGGTCACCATCCAGTTGCACACGCGGGATGGCGAGCGCAAGGGCAGCGAAATCGCCATCTCGGAACTCTCCGATGCCATGGGCGCCTCTGACAGCGGCTGGGTCGACATCCGCCATCCAGACGAAGATGTGCGCACCTGGCTGCAGGACGAGATGCAGTTCCACCACCTCGCAGTCGACGACTGCTTCGCCGAGCCGGTCTCCAAGGCGTACGTCTACGACGAACACAAGTTCGTCACCTTCGCCGCCCGCGACGCCGATCATGAACTGGACACAGAGCACCTGCGCGCCTTCCTCTCAGGCCCGTGGTTGGTCACAGTCCGTGATGCTGAGCTGCCGGGCCTCGCCGACTTCCGACGCCGCTTCCACTCATCCAAGTCGCGCAAGCGAGCCGATCTCGGTTCCGACTACCTGCTGTATGACCTGCTCGACGCGGTCGCAGACGACTGGTACCGTCTGCTCGACCGCTTCAGCGACAAACTCGATGAGTTGGAGGACCAGGTGTTCGACCCCTCGAGGAAGTACCCCAATCTACTGGAGGACCTGCATGAGCTCAAGGGTGACCTGCGTGAGATCTCCAAGTCGACCACCCCCCTGAATGAGATCGTGCAACGAATGCTCAGGCCGGACGAGGAGTTCGTCAGCGTAGAGACCGAGGACTACTTCCGCGACCTCGGCGACCTGATGCGCTCGCTCGCTCGCCGCGTCGAGAACTACAACGCCGGTGCCGCCAGCACGCGTGACACCTACATCTCACAGTATTCCATGCGCCTCGCCGAGGAGCAGGCGAACGTCGGTGAGGTGATGCGCACACTCACCATCATCGCCACCATCATGCTCCCGCTGACGCTCATCGCAGGCGTTTTCGGGATGAACACGGATGTGCTGCCGTTCTCCTCTGGGGATGGATTCTGGTACATCATCACGGCAATGGGGTTGTTCTCAGGACTGATGCTCCTCTGGTTCCGCGGCAAGGGCTGGATTGGCCGCAAATGAGTGACTTTCGAGTGCATTCACTCGGATTCATGATGGATACCAGCATCCCAGTGGGCCTGCTTGCGCGCCTCGACCTCGGCCATCTTGCTCCGCAGTTTGCGGAACAGGAAGCGGAATACGACGAACAGCACCACTGCATCGAACGCAATCCAGATTGCGTAGCGCAGCGTCTCGTCCATCTGCACACCTCAAGACAGAGAGAACATCAGGCCTCAGTGTATGACGATTCTCACTACGACGAATCGGTCGTTCAGCGGTCGGACCAGCGGGTCCAGCGCCCAGACTGCTTGTTGAAGTGCAGCCCGGCCTTCTTCATCCACTTGTTGAACTTGGTCGCACCTGCACCGGTGGCGACGATGAAATCCTCACGATCCTCCTGCGCTTGGATGTAGCTCTTGGCGGCCAGCGTCTGGTCGATCCAGTCGTTGATTGCCATCAGGCCTCCCGACAAGTTGCTCTCTTCGACCGCAGCTTCAAGCTCGTCGGCCCGGGCACCGGTCGCCTCCAAGTCCTTGCGGATGATGTCGGCAACTGTGGACACCTTCGCTTCGACCGGAGGCTTGGCGATTGGAATACGAGGTGGCTTGTTCGGGTCGATCTTGATCCTGGTCCCCTTATTCAGGTGATTGTCCACCATCTGCGACATAGGTGCTTCGAACTCGTGTTCGCAGTCCCAACAGATGAAACTCCATCCGTCGAGGTTGTCCCCATTGAGATTGCTCCCGCGCGGGTCGAGTTCCTCGCCGCACTCGGGGCAGGCGTGGATGCACAGGGCCGGGACTACCTTGCGCCGGTAATCGACGATGTCCTGCGGTGTTCCGGTGAGTTCCAGCAGTTCGTGGTCGCGGGCTGCCTCCAGCCCACGCGTTTCCAACTGGTCGCGAATCTTGGTGCGTTGCTCGTCTTTGGTCTCGTCGTCGAAGTTGTTCTCCAACTTGCAGATGAGTTCGATGCTCTTGCCCAACCGATTCATGACCAACTTCTGGCTGCGGAATGCCTCCACCCGCGTGAGTTTCTCCCGCTCCTTCGCCTCGATGAGTTCTGCGAGGATGTCCTTCTGTTGACGACGGAGCCTCTGCTCCTGAACGCGATCCAACTTCTTGGGCGTGTCCGAGAGCACCTTCGACAGGTAGCGCTCGCGACCGGCTCTGCTCGGTCCAGATGCGATGACTTCGATGACGCTGTCGGCGACCCCTTTCTTGAGGCCATAATTGCCGACGAGTTGCTCCGTGTTCATCTTCTTGAGGCCACCAATGGTGACGCCGGCATCCGCCAACTTCTGGGCTGTAACCTCGTCAACACCACGCCTGAGCAATGCAAGATAGGTGTCCTTCTTCGCCATGTGTTGCACCCCTTCCGAGGGACCGGAGCCAGCCTCCCTCTTTGAACCCGGCGTTCTCACGGCGCTATTCCGCTTGCAGAGTTCCAATTTCAAGGGTCGAGAGCCAACTGGAGAGAGTCAGCCATTCCTGCTGTGTCAACGACTCCGGCCTGAGGTCGAGGAAACCGCTCGGCAAACCTACCAATCCATCATTCTTCAAGAGCGCCTGAACCGCCTCGGACCATCGCAATCGGTGCCAGCCTGGTATTCGTTCAAGGCGTTTGGGCGGACGCGCCAATCTGTTGCGCAACTTCTTGCGGCGCTGCTCGAAACAATGCTTCACCAGCAGACGGGAAAATCGGACGTCGGCTGGTTCGAGCGAATCACCGAGCGGATGCTCTGGGTCATGCCCCAGCGCGGTCGCGAGATCGTCAGGAGTGAGCCTGACCATCCGGCTGTCGACCGCTGGATGCGGGGAGAAAGAGTGTGGAGGAACCTTCAGATCGAGTTCGCTTTTCCAAGAGAACGCCAACGACATCCCGAGCGGTCCGCGCGACGGCTCTCCGGCGGTCATACCGACCTTCACGGCGAATTCCTCCTGCAGCAGTAGCACCACGGAAGCGAGCCCTGCGACCCCGCCGTGCACCGCGTCGCGCTGATAGCGCTCGATGCGCTCGATGAGCGGACTCGATATCTGGTAAGGCGGATTGCATACGACATGCGTCAGACCGGCGGGCCATGCGTTCACGAGCGCATCACCCTCCACGACCTCCAGCCGATGTTCGGCAATCTCGGCGGAAAACACTCGACGTAGATGGGAAGCGGCTTCTGCATCGAGTTCAATGGCGTGTACGAACGCACCCGCATCGAGCAGTTTCTGGGTGAGCGTACCCGGTCCCGGTCCAACCTCGAGTACCCGGGAAGGAGCCGCCGAATCATCCTCATGCAACTCGGCCAGTTCCACAGCCCGAGCCAGCACCGCATCATCGAGGAGGAAGTGCTGGCCCATCCGAGTGTCGGGCCGACTTCGGTCCAGCAGCAGGTCCACCAGTTCGCGCACCCGCTCAGATGCAGCCGAGTCGCTGGTCGCCTCATCGGCGCCCATTGGCATCACGCATCCGGGATACGCACCACGTTGTCGAGCAGGCTAGGAGTCATCTGTGGGTCCTTCAGCTCCTCAACCAGTCTATCGGTGAGCAGTTGTGCAGAGTCGATACCGCACGATTCATCCACTGCCTCAAGGGTGTCCCACCCAAGCCTTCCGCGCCCTTCCACCATCTGGCGAGCCTTCGATGGGCCGATTCCGGGAAGCAACTGGAAGGCGTGAAATTTCCTGGAGAGGTTTCCCGCGCGGTTGTAGAAGGCGAGGAATTTGTCGGGAAGGTCGCGTATCAGGTCAAGTACCACGTCAGTGATCACTGCCTGCGCACCTGCTGGCATGTCCCTGTACCTCGCACCCCCTAGAATGGTAGCGACATCTCCGCCCTCACCATCTTCGGTGGGCAGGATGAGGCGATCACCGGCAATCAGTGGGCCGCAGCCCGCCTGAGCGCGAACGCGAATAGTGTAGAGGCCACCCTCGCAGATACAGTAGACCACTCCTCCGCCTTCTCCCGAACCTTGCTGCGAGAGAACACGGCAACTCTCCTCCGAATCCCACGGATGCTCACGTTCGCGACCGCCTGCGCGGGGCTGTCTGTCCGGTCCCGGCTGCATGTTCCTCAACCCCAGAAATCAGTCCTACGCAATAACCCCAACGAATGGGAGGTCAAGCCACCTGCTTGCGCACGATGTCGATAACAGCCTCGATTTCTCCAGTATCCATGGCAATGCGCTTCGACGCCAGGATGGCACGCAGTTCCTCTGCATGAACAGGCATCATCTCGGCAATCTTGGCAGCGATGGCTGGAGCCTTCGCTAACTTCTCGATTTCAATCAGATCATTGAACAACGCTGCGAACACCTTCGCCTCGGTCTTGAACCCGACTCGGTCGTCGCTGGCAGCCCATTCAGCGTGCTGCAGGGCCATCTTCTGTTCATACGAAAGGTGCCCTCTGCGCTTGCTAGCTTCCAGCAGCGTGTCGCGCACTGTGGCATAGTCAACTGGTTCTACTCCATCTGCCATTTTCATTCCCCCTCACTCAAGTGGACGCAGATGCTCCGGGCGGCTGATTACGGTCTTCGCCATGTTGCCGTCCTTCACTGCCACAACCCAGGCTCGTCCCTGCTGCGCGGTGATTACACCAGACCTGCCTTGAAACCGGCGATGGGGCATCCCCTTCTGCTGGCCACCGTCGATGTTGATGGCAACTCGGTCCCCTATCTCGTAAGGGTGCAGGACATGGCGGATGAACAGCCTTCCGCGGTCGGACTTGCTACGGCTCATGATGCTGCGCGAGCCTTGGCGTGGTCCGTGAGTGCGACGCATGCTGATGTCTCCTATTCCACTACGTGGGGATTCGGCGACCTACCGGTCCTAATTAAGCACATCGAAATCGGCTCGCTTCGCTCACCGAAGGAATCGAGTATCTGCTGAGAACTGCTCCCTTTTCGCTTGAACGTCGAGGAGTGAACGGTACACGGTGATTCTTCAGAACCGTCTAGGCTGCTGGTGCCTCACTCAGGAGTTAGATCTCGTCAGTCTGCGTGGACCTCTTCGACATCCAGCCACAGGACTTCACATGGAGCTCCCAACCGCTCGGTGATGCTCGGTGTCGTGCGACCCTCATCTGAATGTATCAACTCCTTCACGTAGGTCCCACTCTCCACCCTGACGCACAACTGCACCTCAGGTGGCTCAACTATCACGTCAGTAATCGAGACCACCTTGCGCTTGCGCACCTTGTCCGCCCGGCGATGAGACACCCGATTAGGGGTCTTCTGATGCAGCGTCTCACCGACAAGGGAGAGCACCTGCTGCTCCACCTCGTCAGCATCCATATCACTCTCGTAACTGAAGCGGATGGTGTACGATTTCTCCGCGGCAGTCTGCTTGATGCGCGCCACCTCCGGGCGCTTCGAGGCTCTGAGGTCGAGTACCTCGACACGCCCCTCAGCCTCATCGTTGACCAGTTTCACCAGTTCAGAATGATCTGCAATCCTCTTGAGTGGTGACTTGAATTCGACGACGAACGGACGGCCACTTCCGAGACAACGCACGTCGATGTCCTCGCGACCCATTCCATGGAAAGAAGTGTCCGCGGCGCTGAACACCCGGCGAAGCGGCTCTCCAATCAAATCCTGTACAGAATCAGGATACTGCAAGCCGGAACCAGAGCACGACTGGCAGCCACCATCCCTTCCCTTGCACGAACGACAGGGCCATCTGGTCTGAGGGATGCCGCGCTCGAGTTTACGGTAGCGGCCGTAGAGGAACAGCGAACGGATGTCAGCCCTGACCTCCAGGGTGAGCGTGTCCACCAGCAACATCAGTTGCGGCCGTTCTTTCACCATTTTCGCACCGGGATACTTTGCCCTCAACCGGTCGGAGAAGGCCTCCATGAACCCAGCCTTCAACCCCCTGCTTCCTTGAGCACCATGGCGGGTGCGCAGTTCCTCCTCATCGGCTATGTGATCCTTGTTGAAGTGAGAACCAAGCTGAATACGGGTGAATTCGACCCCTGCAAGTTTGTCGACGGTGCGAGAGGCGAGAAGGTCGAGGTCAGCGAAAAGGTCCTCACAGAAGGGGCAGCAGTCCACCGATTCATCGATGCTCATGCTGGATTCCGCCTCAAGGATGCGGGCGCGTATGGCTGCGCCATCTTCTGCTGCTGAACTCCACGCTAGGCGCCCGCCAGAAAGGCGAGTCAGGCAGTGATCACAAGAACCGATTCGCACGAGATGTGCTATTCCCGCTGTGGAGGGTGGTGGGGGCACCTCCCAGTGCCCTTCGTCATCGAACTGTTCGTGCTCCGATTCCTCAGGCTCGTGCTGAACAAGGTCGGACCACGGGTCGTAGGCGCTGCCGTAGCCAGCGTCGGCGAACTCGGTCCAATCCTCCTCCTCTTCCTCCTCGACGTCGCTGGATTCCTGTTGCTTGCTCGCATCGCTCATCAGCGTCACCTTCCGGCTGCGCTCGTCGGGTCGAACCGAACGGGCGTCGTGCCGCCGACCGGCCCACCCTACATGAAAGTGGGGGTCTGCGTAGCGGCCGTGATTGGCGAGCATCAAGAGTTGGGATCCTCGCCTGCGGCGACCTTTCCGAGATAATCGAAGCCATAGATGCCTGCGCTGCAGCCAGAGGTCCAGGTGAAGCGCACTCCGTAGCCACCGACCGCATCGACGTGCGGCTTGGCGTTCTGCAACTTGCGTAACTCGGCCTCGAACTCCGACTTGCGCACCTCCTCCTCACGGCGAGGTCGGCAGTGGGCGCACGGACACCACAACCTGAGCGTCAGGTAGTCCAACACCTGCTCAGAGTCGTCATCCCAGCGCAGCATCAGGTCAGCGTCCCTGCGCTCAAGTTCCACCAGTGCAGCCATCATCATTCCTCGTTGTCTGCGGCGACCTGTTCGCTTGAAGAGGCATTCGTCGGTTCAATCTGCTCAGAGAACCGGCCTGTGACTTCATCCTCGGCCACCTGCTGCATCAATCGCCACGAACCTCCTGCTTCTTCCAGATCATCAGCCAGAGATTTCCGGTTCAGCAAGCCGATGAGGGCAGTAGCGATTATCATCGATGCAATCAGTGAGAAGAAAATCATCGCTGCAGAGAATGTCCCGAACAACGAGAAGAATCCCATCGGCGAAAATGAGATGACCAGGAATCCAAGCATGTCGGAGGCGGCCGAGCCGACCAACGCCAGTCCAGATGCCCCACCAACCGCGACGATGGAAGGGTAAACTGCTCGGCCGTGATGGCGCTCCTCGCGGAAGCGCTCGACCACGTGGATGACGTAATCGATTCCAACACCTAGAGAAAGCGTGGCGATGGCGACGGTGACCATATTGAGTCCGTATCCTAGACCGGATATGAGACCATACAGCCAGACGACGACCACTACAATCGGAGCCGTAGTCATCAGCGCCACACCTAGAGAGCGCAATCCCCAGAAAGAGCTCAGGGCCAACACCAGCAAGGCGGGCCATACAGCAGTCTCCACGCCGAAGATAGGCGTCAGTAGTGAGAACGTGAGCAGCGCAGCGCCGATTTGCAGCAATACCTGTCGAGCAGAGTCATCTGTTGAATCGTCAGTCATCTCATCCTCCTCACGGGTCGGCCGGAAACCCCACCAGAGGGTGAACACGCAGAACACCACCCCGAGCATCAGCGTCCCCTGCAGTTCCTTCTGCATCGAGTTGGCAGCCACGAAACGCGCCACCGGCTCTCCCGTGGCTATGGCCCATGTGACTGGATAATCCGCATCACTGAATCCAGAGTCGATGTCTCCGCGCGCACGCATGTCCCCCGAAGAGAGGTTGTTCAGTGGAGACATGTCGCGGTAGAGTGCATCCAGGGCTTTCTCGACGATTGGGAACTGCTCAGGTTGACGCAGGCCGAAATAGAGCAACATGCGCTCATAGCGCGGCTCACCACCGTCAGCCGCAAGGGACGGATAGGAAGGGTCGAGAGGTGTTTCGGGCTTGATGTAGAGCTGCGCGATGGAAGGAGGAACAGGAGGTGTGGAAGGAGTCTCTGGAATCCCATTGGTGACCATGAATCCTACCAGAAACTCAAGGCAATCTCGATCATCGACGTCGGGAATACCGAGCATGGTATTGTCACAATCGATTCCGTTTCCAGGAAGCGACGAATTCCATCCTGCAGCCTCGAATGGTACGATGTCCTCAACCATCGCAGCAATCAACACTAGCACTAGATTGTCGATACCAATCAATTCGACGCTCCCATCTGCCGTGCGCGTGAACTTATCCGGGTCATCGGCATCGAGAATGTTCATGTTCGAGCGTAACTCATCAATGGAGGCATAGACACGCGGGTCGAGGACATCGCCCTCGATGAGCAACATCGCAGGTTCTCCCTCTTGGGAGAAGCGGTCATTGACGATATGGACGACGGTAGCGAAATCAGAACGCTCATCCAAGAAATCCTCCACCTTGAAATCACCCTCAAGATCCTTCATTACCCAGGCTGCGGGAGCGGTGATAAGCAACGCTGCCACTAACACCGAAATCGCCCACACTGCAGATACACCGGCTACCTTAGCCAACCAATGGCTCGGCACCAAGTGAACACGATCGCCGGTCTCCTCCTCCAACCTCCCTCTGCCTGCCATCCACAGGTCAATATCAAGGCGCAGGAGAGGCGCCCACATCCCTGTAAGAACGAATGCAGAACCAACACCTAAGGCGGCTTCAGTACCGAATGACCTCAGAGCGGGGATGTCAGAGGTGAGGTTGGCAGCGAAGGCTGCCATGGTCGTCAATGTGGTGAGCATTATCGCTCGACCCACCCTAGTCAGAGCGACATCAGCAGCGGAATGAGGTGTTAACCCAGCACGCCGCTCCTCCTTGTAGCGGTGCAGCACATGCAGGCTGTCGTCTATACCTAGAGCTAGAATTAGAATAGGTAATAGGTTGGAGAATTGACTACGTTCGATGAATGGGTGACCGATTGAGTTACCAATTATCATCCCCCAGCCAATCAGTCCGTGCATCCACAGCAGACACAATCCGAGTGAGACTGAAACCACCCCTACATCCGACCAACGCCTGAGACTAGCCCACAATAGAACCACAATCGCCAGCACCATGCCAACGATCAAACTGATACTCTCCTTCAGTTCCTTGTTCACCTCTACGTTGATTCCCTCGGCCACCGCCATCGTCACCAGTTGATTGTCTGACTCACGCATGTGGTGCTCAAGCGAGATGATTGACCACTCGGCCGCACATGGACCATCTCCCGATATGGAGGAATTGAGACAGAATTGTGAGTCGTGGCTTGGTGGAACTGTTCGCAGTCTCACTCCGTCCCATTCGTATGCATCCTCGGCGCGTGCTTCAGCCCAATCAAATGTCCAACCATCGAGTTCCAGTGCATCCTGATCCAACTGCACGAGAATCCAAGATGCTCCCGCCGACCAACGACCGGCTTGCCAGTCCGCCCCAACGAATCCCTCTCCCTCAGTCAACGTACCCCCAACAGGCCCTATGGCTGCTCCATCGGGGTCGGGAAGAAAGGCACGATCGTGGCTTAGCCAGCGCAGGAAAGCACCGTCGCTATTGTTAGCCATGCGCGCGGCAGCGAGGTCGACGTGATCCTGAGTGAGGTTGCTGTCGTGGTAGAGCAGGCACTCCAATTCCCCACAATCTGTCCAGTTAGTTCTAGGGGGTTGCACGTGACCATAGACATCGACTGTGGTCCGGGTGAGAATAGACCTGTTAGCCATGAAGTCGTCCATCACCTGCGGCAGCGATAGTATGCCATCCACCTGAGTGACTGTAACATCGGATATGAGCGGCATGAAGTAGGGCTCCAGCGGATCTAATCTGGCGGCGGTAATCTTGAGTTCCATCTCCCGCAGGACAGTCAGATTGAGAATTCCACCCTCCGGCTCTTCGATTCCTGCGCCCACGCCACTAAACGAATGCACCTCGTCGACGTATTCCAGTCCGGGTGGAGATTCTATGCGACCCTGTTCGCGCAGGATGACCATGTAGCCAATCGTAGTGTCACGGCTGTTGAATTTCTCACCTGCAATCTCCTGTGCTTCCAGTTCTGGAGAGTCCAGATTGTAAGATTCGATATCAATCGGTTCCAATATAGCCGCGATGCCAGGGAGCATCAGCAACGAGACAAGCGCGACCACAACGTGAGCCATTTTGCGGCGAGGAAGGAGCACTTCGGCTACCCGGCTAAAGTCTCGCACGCGCACACCCGAACCGGTCTGGGGAACATCGGCTATTGAAGGGTCCGAGAGAGATTACAGCCCACTATCTCGTAGTTGTTCCAACAATGCAAGTTGGGCCGCAGTCAGGTCATCAGCAGCCACGAGATCGAATTCGATGTCCAGATGGCCACCAGCGTAACCCAGATCTTTGAGGCGCTGTCGGTCACCCCTTTGGGTGGATGGAGGAACCTTCACCTCCACCAACTTCCCCGTCGGGGTACGTAGGCTCACCTCACCTCCCAACAACATCGTGCTGTAGGGAATATCGACTGTCTGAACGATTCGTCCGTCCTCCCAACGACGTCCTTCGTCGGCATCGATGCGCACTGTCAGCAACAAGTCTCCAGATGGACCCTGGGGGTGCTCGTGACCCATCCCCTTGAGACGCATGACAGACGAATGTTCAGCTCCGCGGGGCACGTTCACCGTGACCTTGCTCGTGGCGCGTGATACTCCCTGCCTGTCACATGTCGCACAACCGCCTCCGCGGCAATCCTTGCAGCGTTTCAGCCGTGAGATACTGAACTGTTTATCGCCACCCGCGAGCGCCTCATCGATGGTCAGATCCAGAGGTGCTTCAATCACCTTCCCGCTTGCTGCCGACCTACCGCTTGACTGGCTGGAACCGGCCTTAACTCTCCCTTGCTGGTCGAAAATGACACCGCCACCACCGGCTCCGGGTGGAGCTCGCGAGCCGCGGGCGCCGAAGAACTGGGCGATGATGTCCTCGATTCCTCCGGGAGCGCCGCCCTCGAAATTGAAGTCGATATTGCCTAAATCGCCACCACCGAACATATTCTGCATTCGCTGCTGTTCATCGTACTCTCGTCGCTTCTGAGGCGATTCGACCTGTTCATGTGCGGCTTGAATGGCCTTGAAGCGCTCCTCGGCAGCTGCGTCTCCGGGATTACGGTCAGGATGGTACTGCCGCGCTAGTTTGCGATACGCCCGCTTAATCTCTGCATCCGAAGCGTCAGACCCAACTCCGAGCACGCGGTACGGGTCGTCCGCCATAATCACCGGCAGAGTCCGTCTCCTTTCAAGAAGAGGGGGCGGAGTCATGTATTTGTACGCGAATCAGTCAGACTGACGCATGGAGGAACAGGTGGAATTCCAGCCAGCCTACGCGATGCTGACGCTGAGTCTGGCGGCTGGAGAGGCTGTGCGAGTGGAACCGGGGGCGATGGTCGCTCAAGAGAATGTGACGATGGAGACAAAATCGAGTGGTGGATTCCTCAAAGGACTGAAGAAAGCAGTATTGGGAGGCGAGTCGTTCTTCCTGAACACCTTCACTGGTGGTGCAGGGGGTGGGTGGATTTCCCTCGCACCTTCACCACCGGGTGACCTCGCCTGGTTCGATGTGCAGCCGGGACGACAACTGTTCATCCAATCAGGCTCGTTCCTGGCATCGACCAGCAACGTGCAGACCGACACACAGTTCCAAGGACTCAAGGGCGCCTTCAGTGGCGAGAGTCTGTTCTTCATTCGCGCCTTCACAGAAGACGGTGTGCCTGGACGTGTCTACTACAACTCCTATGGCGCAATCAAGCAGATTCCAGTCCAAGCGGGCCAGACTGTCACTGTGGACACTGGTCACGTGGTAGCATTCGAGGATTCGCTACAGTATCAGATCGGCAAAGTCGGCGGGATGAAGTCATTCATGTTCGGTGGTGAAGGATTGGTGATGCATTTCAGTGGACAGGGGTCCATCTGGATTCAGACACGCGCTGTCCCCGCTCTGGCAGGCATGATCATTCCGTACGTCCCGACCAATTAGACAGGCATTCGCTGAGAAACGCCGCATTTTCGGCGTGACAATGCTCATGCCACAACCCCTGCCGTGAGCAGGTTGGAGGAGAAGCCATGGCCGACGACAGTGCTGGTGTCACTCGCTACCTCAACACTAGGTTGCTCGACCACGATTGCGCCCTCCAGAGCGGCGACTTTCTGCTCCATCCTGACGGTTCCTGGTCGCCCTCCAACGGCGACGAGGACGTCGCCACGACAATCGACGGCTCAAACCGACTCATCACCCGCTCGCTGCAGAACTGGCACACCCATCTCGGTATGGTGCTCAACCGAGGCATGGGAGAGGGGCTTCCGCTGATGCGTTGGCTGGAGGAGAACATCTTCGTGGTCGAGAAGCGACTGACTGCAGACTATGTGGCGGTCGGCACGCGGGCCGCGGCGTGTGAGTTGATTGCGACTGGCACAACCTTCGCTTGCGACATGTACTACCATCCCGACGTCGTTGCGGATGTCCTCATCAATGCGGGGATTCGTGGGGTGGCTTGCGGACCCATCACCGATTTCCCCACACCCTCCTATCCGTCAGGCGGCTCGGAAGCCCTTCAGAAGATGGATGCACTATTGAGATCGGACCCTCCGAGCGAGCGAGTCGAGTACGGAATTGGCA
Source organism: uncultured Candidatus Poseidoniales archaeon (assembly GCA_964618995.1). Classification (GTDB taxonomy): domain Archaea; phylum Thermoplasmatota; class Poseidoniia; order Poseidoniales; family Thalassarchaeaceae; genus JAKUTA01. Next base: position 17,902 of record CAZUBQ010000032.1, read on the forward strand.
CTCACGCGATCTACACCTGTAGCGAAGAGACGCTGCTGAAGGCCGCCGAGATGGCCAGAGAGCACGAATGTCGACTTCACATCCACGCCAGCGAGACCCGCAAGGAAGTCGCTGACTGCCACGCTGAGCATGGCATGTACCCCATCGAGTACCTCGACTCAATCGACTATTTCTCCGAAGGAACTGTCTGCGCCCACTGCGGCTGGGTTACCAAGCGAGAGATGCGGATTCTCGCCGGCCACGGAGCCCACGCGGTGCACTGTCCAATCAGCAACCAGAAGTTGGGGGTGGGTGGAACGATGTCCTATCCAGCGATGGTGGAGGCAGGTGTGGACATCAGGCTCGGTACCGACGGAGCGGCCTCGAACAACAGTCTGGATATGCGGGCGGAAGCGAAGGCCGCCTCACTCATCCAGCGCCATGACCACTGGGACCCGACCATCCTGCCTCCAGCCGAAACCTGGCAACTCGCTACCAAGGGATCGACCGACTGGGTCGCATGGTCCCTCGACGACGTGCGCATGCGCCCGCGAGGGATTGCTGACAGACGCTTGCTGGCAAACCTGCTCTATTCAACAGCCGAATGTCTGGATGTTTGGGTAAATGGTGAATGCCTGCGCCGAGACGGAAATACACTAACGCTTGATGAATCAACCATCTCCGCTCAACTTGACGAAGTTGTTGCAGAATACTACGATGGAGTGAACCCACCACAGGGGTGAAGCGTTGGCAGGTGAGAGACTTCCAGCACTGCCTTGGACATGGCCGTGGTGCGCAGTGGACGGGCGGCCGCTGCGGCCGTTTGAACTGCTCCTATCGCGTAAGTTCAGCATACTGTATCTCGCTGTGATCTGGCCGATATGGCTTGGATATGGAGGAGATTTGGAATGCATCGACGTCGGAGGAACCCTCGGTTGCGTGGGAGCATTGTGGCCTGAGGAAATCATCAGCAACCCGTTGAAATTTCTAGTCAGTCTTGTGTTGGCACCATGGTTTCACCACGGAGGAGGGGAACACATCTTCTTCGTCACCCTCGGATTCATGCTTTTCATGCAATCTTTCGAGGTGCGTGAGGGCAGCGTCAAAGCCACCCTGATGTTCTTCTCCTCAGTTGCAGTCGCCGGTATTCTGGTTGCTTTGACGATGAACATTGGCGACGTGCTGTGGCCGAACAACGAAATCATCAACCAAGGCATGGGGAGAAATTGGAAGGGTGGCTCGGCCGGATTCTTCGGCATCATCGGAGCCTCAGCACACCAGAGTAACAGCAGATGGCTCGTCATTCTGATAGCGGTGATATTCGAGATATGGAACTACTACACGCACGGCATCAGCACGTTCACCTCGGTGGCGCACATGATGAGCATGGCCTACGGCTTCCTCATCTGGGGATGGTGGACTGGCGCATGGAAGACGAAATCCTGAGAGGGGTGCTCAGATGATGTGGACTCACACTGCCAGTGTACAGGGCGCAGCACCCGCTGTGCTGCTTATGCTCACGTTGCTGCTGGCCACATCGCTCTCAGGTTGTCTATTATTCACGGATGACGTTGAGGAGCAGCGGGAAGAGGAAGTGGTGGAACCATTACGGTTGAATCACATCCAGATGAAGGGCACCCACAACTCGTACCACATCGAGCCGCTGGTCTC
>CAZUBQ010000033.1:0-18285 GCA_964618995.1 uncultured Candidatus Poseidoniales archaeon
CTGGATTCGTGTCTCAGAATCCATCTCCGGGCAATTGCTCTCACAACCCGTACGCGTTGAAGGCTAGGAGGTCCGTTACACCCCCTACAACCTGATACGCCGCAGACCCATCCTGTGCCGCCGGAGCTTTCAGCCACTCACCGTTCCAGGCGTAGTGACCCATGGGGTATTGTTCTCACTTTCGCGAGGTTATCCCCCAGCACAGGGCAGGTTATCCACGTGTTACTGAGCGGTATGCCGAGAATCTAATTCTCTCGACTCGCATGGCTTAATCGGACTCCCACAGCGGTCGCCTCCGGCAGGATCAACCGGATTTCCCGCTCGACCGAAGTCGAGCGTGTCATCTCTGCAATCCCTAGGAGAATTTCACTGGTCGTCTAACTGATGGTTTGTTCATGGAATTTGGCAAGTTTCATCTTGCACCAAAATCTACTCTATTGCACACATCTAATGTGTGTCGTTACTTGTATCACCTCTTGGCTACGAGTTGTACTCGCGGCCGCATCGCCTCGGCTGCTCACGCTGCGGATGATGTTCGTCATCGACCGGAGATACCGGTCTCTGACATCAACGCCGTGCTGCGAAGCAGCATCCTGCCGACCTACCTGCGGTATAAGAAATTGATGGAACAGGTCAGGGCCGCAGTCGCAGCGCAGTGGCGCGTTTTGAACCTCATTCGGCGCCGAAGAACTCACGGAGCATCGGATGCATCTCCATCGCCTGTTCCTTCTGGATCTGCTCGTACGTCCTGAGGATGATACCTACGGCTAGCAGTAACCCGGTTCCGGTGGCGTTACCTACGGTACCGAGCAGGTCTGCTCCTGACGCTAACAGCCCCACGAAAGCACCCGAAAACAGCGTCACAGGTGGGATGTAACGCTCCAAAATACGTTCGAGTACGATAGGATTCTTCCTGAAACCAGGAATCTGCATCCCCGTCCTCTCGATCTGTTTGGCCACGTCCTTGGCGGACATGTTCGTGGTCTCGATCCAGAATTTGGCGAACACCATGGACCCGAGGGTCATGATCGTCACGTAAGTGAACACATGCAGCATGATTTGACCCAGCGAGTGTCCGAAACCGTCCCCTCGTTGGTCGAGTAACGGTATCAGCCAAGACTGCACACCATTGACCATCGAGGCGTACCAAGCGAAACCGTCCGACGCGGTAGTCGAGCCTGCTTGGTAGGAGCCCAGCCAAGTGGCTATGCTGTACTCTCCATTGGCACCGAGTACAGGTACAGTTGAGAGCACCGGATGACTCCAGAAGAGCAGCGTGAACATGTTCAGGTTGGCGAGCAGCGCGGCCATCAGAATCACTGGAATGTTGCTTGCGTAGACCAGCCTGATCGGATATTTCCCGCGATGGCCCCGGACCTTTCCGTGAGTCAGGGGCAATTCCAGTTTGCTCGATTCAGCTAACGCTACCACCAGGAACACGATTATCGACGAAGCTAGCGCTATCAACGGATTCGAGTGATTCAGCAATATCAGTTCGAATCCGTTCTGCGAAATGAGATCTGAACTCGTAGCGGTGCGCAGTGTGTAGAAGATCATCGGCAGCGTGCCGGCAGGAGGATTCTGCAGGCTGAAGTCCGCTCCTGCTGTAGAGGGGAGTGGTGAGAGTGTGCCCACGAAGGTGGACTGAGCGACACCGGCAGCAATGAACAGCGAGATTCCCGAACCGATGCCCCATTTGGAGACCAACTCGTCGAGCAGGAACACCAGATAAGAGCCCACGAACAACTGAGAGACGATGATGACGTTTGCCCAACCGAGACCGAAGTCGGAGACGATGTTCTGGTGCGGGTCGAGGAAACCGTAGACCTGTGGAATCGACTCGACCGGGATCATCATCAGCACGAGAACTTTCTGCACACCCTGGTAGAGTTGCTTGTCACCAGGTTCTTGGAGGTCGAGCTTGATGATCTTCGCTCCGGCGAACAGTTGCATGATGATTGATGCGGTGACAATCGGGCCGATGCCGAGGTGCATCACAGAACCTGACGCACCGGCCATGATGGCACGGAACGAGGAGAAGATGTCCATCGTCGCCTCCGCCAGTCCCCAAATCATCACATTGGTCATGGCGAAGTAGATGATGAGCACCAGCGTGGTCGTCCACATCTTCTGGCTGAAGCGCACGTGACCATCGGGTTTGGTGATTGACGGATAGACGTCAACCACCTTCTGCAGGCCATACAGTCGGCTTGACTCGTCACCTGTGTACAACAGGCATGACAGGATCATGGCCGTTCCAAGTCCCATCAGGGCGATGCCGACGAGATTGAACCCGACCAGCGAGTCATCGAGCCACGCCCAGTAGGCGAGTGCCAGCACCGCTGACAGCCAGATGAAGAATTTCAGCGAACCGCCGATGTAGCGAATCTGCCTGATTTCATCAGGCAGGTCCTTGGTAAGCCCAAGCATCACCAAACCGACGTAAATGACGCTGAGTACAATACCTTGGAGTGCCAGATTCATCGCGGCTGTGTCTTCACCAGTGAGCTCGCCCCAGCGCCAGTAGAGCAGCGAACCCCAGTAAATGAGTGAGATAGCCAGAATGCCAAAGGGTGCCGGCTGCCTTGACATCGGTCATCCTCCTGCTCGCTGTCTTGATTGTCTTCTACTTCCAGAGCGCGGCCTCACTCCTCTTCCTCAGTCACCCGCTCATCATCGCCTTCAGAGAGTGTGACCGTGCCGCCTGCCGCCTCGATCTTCTCCACGGCCCGCGCACTTGCGTGCTCGACCGTGATTGCGATGGCACGGTCGATCTTGCCGCCTCCAAGCAACTTGTCGATGGCATGCCCACCGAGGTCTATGGAATCGGAATCTCCTGCAAGGTCAGACACCTCGGAGACGTTGACGGTGACGTGTACGCTGCGAAGGCTGGGGTGCCGGTTGAATCCGTGCATGCCCCAGTGTCCGGGCATGTACTTGATGCGGGTAAGCAAGCGATGCTTGTTGATTCCCGCAAGTCCACGTCCGCCGCGCTTCCCCGCGCCTCTTCCGGCCTTCTTGCCGCGGCCGTGGTAACGGCTGCCGCGGAACTTGTTCGTGCGTGATGGCATTTCTATTCCTCCTACAACATCCTCTCAGCTAGATCGGTGATTGCCGGACCTCTGTGTCCGAGCGCCCCGCCGATGGAGAAAGCGCGCTTGATTCCGCCCCATCCTTGGGCACCACGCGGTGGATGCATGCGGAACACTCGCTTGAGTGAAGGCATGTCCTTCACGGTAGCCTCGCCGCTCGCGATGGCGGCTGCGAACGCATCGATTGACTTGTGCTCGGTCTCAGACTTCACATCGGCGTCGGTGACAGGTTTGTCGCCTATGAGACGGCCTCGTTCGCGGATGAGTTCTGCGATCGCTTCGGCGGTTACCTCTCCCCAGGTGACGTAGTCCTTCGACTTCTGCAGCATACCGGCGTAGGTCTCACTCTCGGGTATCAGCACGGCGTGGTTCACTCGAGTCAGGTTGAGGTTGGCCATCGTCTCCTTGATGGAACGCTCGACGCCCTGATTGGCGCGGGCACGAATCACGAGCCAGGTCATCCGAGATTCCTCCCTGAACTCATGAACATGCGATTCTTCTGCTCGTCACTGACTCTGGCCGCGTTCAATTGCTTGAGGGCGTTGAAGGTGGCGCGGGCGAAGTTGATCGTCGTGCGGGTCTGGCCCCTGGTCTTCGAGTAGATGTCAGTGATGCCTGCCAGACGGAGTACCGCCCCTCCGGTCTCACCGATGACCAGCCCCTTGCCTGCGGGCGCGGGTATGAGAGTAACACGGGTCGAGCCGCAGCGTCCCGTCACCTTGAACGGGATGCTGGTGCCGCCACCTGGTCCAGATTCCCACGAGCCGTTGCCGCGCATCACCTGAATGATATCCAGTTTGGCTACGTCGATTGCCTTGCGAATCGTGCTGGCGACGTCCTTGCCCTTGCAGATTGATAGTCCCACATAGCCGTCGCCGTTGCCGACGCACGCCATGACGTTGAAGCGCACGCGGCGCCCCGAGTCGGTCATTCTCTGAATCATGTTGACGTTGATCACATGGTCCTCGAGACCTGGCAGGAGCGCATCGATTATCTCGACCTCCCTGATAGGCAGGCCGGTGTCGAGCGCCTGCTCGTAGGAGAGGATGTTCCCGTCGATCACCATCCGACCGAGGCGAGTCTTGGGCTGCCAATTGCGCAGCGCGGAGTAGGCGTCCTGCTCTCCTCGGCGACGGCGCCGCGGGGCATCGTCGGATACTTCGGGTTGCGGAGCAAGCGCGAGTGCGATACCCGGAGCGAGCTTAGTCAGGTCCTCGGGTGGAATCGGTTCAGTAGTTTCGTCAGTCATACATCATGCCCCCTCAATCGACTTGCGCGTCTTCTCGATTGCCTTGGCGAGTTTGGCGTCGATATGCTCGCCTGCGAGACGCTTCTCGTCTGGAATCACGGATTCGGAATGTGGGATGTCCAAGCCGCCGTCGACCATGCCCTTGAGAGCAGCGAACACACGGTTGCCACGTGTTGAGGCGGCAAGCCCGATGTCAAGCACCGCAGCATCGTGACCGGCTGCCGTCGCCCGCTTGGCGAGCGCATAACCAGCGAGATAGCAGGCGGGAACAGACTTGCGCGACGCCTTCTTGGGCCACTTGAAATCCTTGACCAGCGTAGCGCCGCTGCTGGCAGCTAGCACGCTGTCGCCGTCCGGCTGATAATCGACTAGTTGGCATACGACCTGCGTGTTTGACACGCGTACGACCGCTCGCGGCTTGCCCCCGCGCAGCAACTTCAGTCGCCTGCGGTAGTCAGTCACGCCGCTCTCTCGGCGCCTGTAGCGCATCCTTTGTCGCTTTCCGTGTGCCATCATTCATCACCTCCAACTTTGATTCCATCGAGTTTCATGTTCGCCTGCATGTGCGCTACAGAGCGGTAGGAACCACCCTTCGCCTTGCGGTAGTAGTAACGATACTCCGACGGAGTCAGGCTGTCGGAGTCGCGCAGTTCCTTGAGCATGCGACGCTGTGCACGGATGTGGCGCATCCAGCGGTTCTTCCTCGGGTCGCGGGCATTGGCTGACCCCAATCTGCTGCCGTGGCCCTTGCGACGCCCCTTGGAACGTTGCTTCTTCAACTTGCGCGCTCGCACCCTGCTGGTTCCCTGCACCGGCTTGGCACGGATGACATCCATCTCGATGAGTTCGCGTATGTCCTCCTTCTGCACTGCGCTGGATACCTGGTCGAGATAGTTCGGGTTGACCCACACACGGTTCTCACCGACCTCTTCACCGAGATTCGTGGAGAGAATCTCCGCTGCAAGGCGTTTCTGGTTCGTCAATTGCATCAGACACCCCTCCTTCGGTTAAGCACGCGAATACCGAGTTCGTCGGCTCGCTCATGGATGATCACTCGCTTGCGCCTACCCACGCGGGCACCGACGCGCGCCGCCTCTGTGTTCGGATCGATATCATCGAGGTCGTCTGGTCGGTGGACCATCACTTCGCGGAATCCTGACGGGTGCAGGCCACGCACGGAAGCAAGCTTGCCGAAGCCGACCCGCGCCATCGGCGGGCGGTACTTGCGATTCTTGCGCATAGAGCTGTCATTGCCCTTCGGTTTGCGCCAGCCGGTACGGGCAAGGCGACGATAGCGGAACCACTCCTGACGCTTGAAGGCGGGCTGCTTCTTCAATTGCGCCTTGCGGAAAGCGAGCGCTTCCTTGGTCGCATCGTCGAGTTTCGGCTTCTGACGGGCTACGTGGATCCTCTCCTCATCCCAGTCGTCATCATCTTCGAGGTCATCGAAGTCGTCATCGAACTCCTCGTCCTCCTCGTCCGCTGAATCAAGGTTATTTTCGAGCAGGCGGGTGATCAAGTCAGCCTTCTTCCCTGACAGTGGAAGGCCCTGCTCACGCAAGAGATCCTTGAGTTCAGCGACTGTCAAATCCTCGTACTCACTCATTTCTCAGTCCCCCTTGGATATGATGTAGATGCCGTCCTGGAACACACGGCGGTCCCGTCCGCGGATGCGGCAGGCGCGTTCGATGATCGCTGCTGTCTGTCCGACCTTCTCTTTGTCGACTCCCGTGATGACCACGTGCACCTTCTTCTCGACCTTCACCTCGATACCGTTCTTGTGATACATCAGGTCAGCAATGCGCGGGACCTTCTCACCGAGCAGATTCTTGATTGTGAATTCAGAGTGGTCAGAATTGACCGAGAGTGCCATTGGGAAGTGGCTGTAGACCGCCTTCATGCGGTATTCGAACCCTTCAGCCACACCGTGAACCATGTTGGCGACGTGGGCCCTCCAGGTGCCGGCTAGCGCCTTCTCCTTGCGCCTAGGCAACTCGATATCTACGACCAGTGAGCCATTCTGCTGAGTGAGTTGCACGCGGCTGTGTTGGAAATCACGGCTAATGCTCCCGTTGGGTCCTTCGACTGTGAGTGTGGACTCCGAGAGGTTGGCGCTGACGCCTTCGGGAAGCGCAATCTCGTGTCGGATGTGGTCGATTTTCGCCATCTGTTCACCTCAGTAGATATACGCCAGAAGGCGCCCTCCGATGCGTGCTTCCTTGGCATCGTTGTGATGCATCACCCCGCTGTTGGTGGTGACGATGAGCAGGCCGAAATCCTGCGCTGGCAGGTAGCGTGACTCCCACTTCTCAAAATCGGTACGCCTTACCGAGTGACGCGGCTTGATGACGCCGCACTGGTTGATTCTACCGACCAACGTGATCTTGAATGCTCCACCGCGGCCGTCCTCCAGTTCCTCATATTCTCCGATGTATCCGCTATGCTGCATGATATCCAGCATGCGGCCAAGCAGTTTGCTCATCGGTTGCACAGTGACCTCGTAGAAGCCAGCCTGTTCTGCGTTGTAGATACTCGCGAGAGCATCGTTCAATGGATCAAATTGCATCTCATTCACCTCCTCAACTGTATTTCTTGAACCCGATATCCGGAGCGATGTCGCGGAAGCACTGGCGACAGAGCCTGAGTCCGTGGCGGCGAATCATTCCCCGCTTACGGCCACACCTGCGACATCCGGTGCTGCGCCCGATACGCTCCCCATGTTCCTTGCTCATGCTTCACTCCTCCATGATGGTGAGACCATACTTCTCACGAAACCAATCCTGCGACTCGGACTGCCCAACCCAATGGGACCTGTTCACCGAGTGCTTGCGCTTGCGCCGACGACTCACTCGGTGGCCGGGCCGCTCAAGCACGACGTTGATGTCCATGCCAAAGATACCGATCTGCGGGTCGTACTTCATATCTGCAAAGTCGGTGTAGTCTTGGACGCCGAAGGAGAGGTTGCCCTGAGCATCGAAGTTGTAGGCTGGAAGGGTGTTATCCCTCGCCCACAAGGCGTCCTTTAGGAATACGGCAATCTTCTCCTGGTCGCGCATCGTCACCTTGCAGCCAATCGGGCTGCCTTCGCGCACCTTGAGGTCGCGGTTGGTCGTTCGGGAGATGGTGCGCACAGGCGTCATTCCAGTGAGCAGGGTGAGTACCCGCTCGGCGAGCAGCAGCCGTTCGCCGCTCTCACCGACACCGATGTTCACGGTCACCTTGGTGATGCGCGGTTCGAGCATCGGATTGTCAGATTCGCTCATGAGATCACCTCGATTCCTGGGAGAACTGCGTTGCCGACTACGAACACATTGCGCTCGACGGTGCCGAAATCGCTGAACTGCACCTCGTTAGGCATGCTGGAGCGCTTTTCGACGCGCTCATCGACAGTGGCGAGGCTACCTATGTGCTGGCCTCCGACAAGGTAGGCGGTGGCTCCCTTTTCGAACACGAAGTGATCGAGCACCTTCTGCTCAGGAAGCGAAATTCGGAGGCTGTCGCCAGTGTTGTAGGTCTTGGCGCTCTCGTCGATGATGTTTCTGCCGTCGTGCAGGTTGTACTGTGTACTTCCTCCCCTGACGGTCGTCTTGTCGTCAATGCGGCAAACCTTCCATGCAGCATCCTTACTGTCGATCTGGCGGTAGCGCAACTTGCCGTTCTCGTCGAGCACACAGCGATAGTTGTCCTCTCCGACGGTGAGTACGTCCATCAGGCCTACTCCACGACGGGCATCGGTCTCGATGTGGCCGTCTACGAGCACCTTGCGAGTGGCTAGCAGACGCTTCACCTCACGCTTGTTACCGGCGATGCCGAGAACGTCCCTGAGGATGACAGTCAGCGCCATACAGCGGTCGAGAGAGTGGCCACTCGGTCGTGGACGGGTGACCCAAACCGTTGTCTTTCGCGGCAGAGCCCAACTACGCGGCATAGCTAATCGCTTCAGGTGGCTGGAACTCATCACTCATCACCTCCGATGCGTTCTTGGAGTTTCTTGAGTCGGATTGGGTCTCCCTCGTCGACCTTGGTGACGACGACGTTGGAAGGATGGATAGGGACTCCCTCCTCCTTGCCATCTGCCGTGGAGTGGCCGACCCCTTCGATGTACAGGGTGCCAGACTTCCCATCGACGCGTAACACCCGGCCTTCTACGCCGAATTTGCCTCGCTTTCCGCCATGTCGCTTGCCGCCCTCTTCCTTGTCGTGACCGGGATTACCCCAGTCACCACGGCGAACAGAGACGATGTCGCCGACGCGGACGGTGATGTTGCGTATGGAGCTCCAGGTCGGGTCGAGGCAGCGCGCCCGCATTCGCTTTCTCCTCGCGTGTGCGGGCGCGGAGTTGATTCCCAGCCGCTGCTTGTTCGGTTTGCTGCTCTTGCTCATGATTCACACCTCATACAATCTGCTTCGCCGTCGCCGCGATACGTGGCCAGCGCTCGGCTGCCTCGCGGGACACGGGCCCCTTGATATCGGAGCCGACTATCTCTCCCCGGTCGTTGGACACGAGCACACAGGCGTTGTCCTCGAACGACACCCAAGTGCCGTCAGCCCGTCGGAATGGACGTCGCTGGCGCACGATTACAGCCTTGAAGATCTGACGGCGGCGCTCCGGGGTGCCGCGGCGCACTGTGACGTTGATGAGGTCGCCTACACCGCCGGCCGGGTAACGTCGATGAACGCCGCCAATCTTGAGCACAGAGATAATCTGCACGATTTTGGCACCGCTGTTGTCGACGCAGTTCAAGCGCGCCTGAGTGGGTAGTCCGCGCGTCACGCGGGAGGATAGGCCCTTCATTCAGAGTCACCTCCCTTCTCGATGACACAGAAGGAGACCTTCTTGGACAGCGGGCGGCATTCCATGATGCGGACGCTGTCGCCGACAGCGACCTCTCCGATGCAACTGGGAAGATGTGCCAGGTAGCGGTTAGTACGCTTCTCGTAACGCTCGTACTTCGGCATCTGACGTGTCTGCTGACGCTCGACCACCACTGTCTTGATCATCCCGACCTGAGCGATGTTTCCCTCGATGATCTGACCGCGCAGCCTGAGCGAACCGTGGAACGGACAGTTCTCATCACCATCCCAGTCAGCGCCAGGGGGACTCACATCTACTCCAATATCTCGCATTTTCAGTACCTCCTGTGTATTCGATCCTCAGATCGCTGGCATACCTTGCTGCCATCGATTAGATCACTGTCATCGATTGTGAACTGGATGACGTTCTTCGCAAGTTTGACCTGCTTATCACCGGTGTCGACGAGCAGCGTTCTGCGGGTCTCTTCCAGCACCATCCCAGAGAGTCCGATCAAGCCGGAATCGGTGGAATCAACCACCGCGAGTCGTCGAGCAAGCCATGGCATGTGCCATTCCTCCATCAGCGCACCTCCACTTGGTAGCCATTCTGCTCGAGTACCTTGGCAGCGCGCTTCTTGTGGTCGCCCTGCAGTTCGATGGTGCGGCCCTTGACCGTGCCACCGCTGGCGCATGAAGACTTGAGAATCTTCGCCAACTCGCCGATATCGATTGCCGTGTCGTCGATTCCCTCCACGATTGTCACCACCTTTCCATATCGCCTGCGAACCGTTGAGATCACCGCTTTCTGTTGCTCCTTCGCTATCTCCTCACAGATGCATAGTTCCTCTGGCAATCCACACAGGTTACAGATGCTCGCCATCGATTTCTACTCCCTCTTTTCCGCATTCATGGCGGTCTTCAACCGCGCGATGGTGCGACGCACCTGTTTGTATGAGCCTGGATTGGATACCGAACCACCGAGAGACTGCTGCGCACGCAGTTGCAGCAGTTCCTCTTGCAACTCCTTGAGTCTGCGTTGCCGCGCCTCGGAACTCATTTCGGCGATATCGCGCGCTGACAGGTAGGTCATGTCTCATCCTCCTGTTCTGAGTCGTTGGAATCTTCCTCAGCCGCCACCGCTTCCTCGGATTCCTCTGGTTCCTCTGCGGCTTCCTCGTCTGCTGATTCTGATTCTTGCGCATCATCCACTTCTGCCTCGGATTCCTCTGCGGCTTCCTCTGTCTCAGATTCTGCCTCATCTCCGGCATCATCGTTCTCGGTAGAATCGGTGAACTCGGCCTCCGCAGCGACTTCTTCAAGTCGCTCCATCTCTTCAGCCGCCTGCTCTTCGTCCAACTCTTCCTCGACGATGTCCTTGGACGTGATTGTTGGGATGACGATTGGATCCAGTCCGACCTCGTGCCGTGCGCGCAACTCAATCTCATGAGGCAATTTGGCGCCTGCGCGCATGACGGCGACAGTGCAGCCGATGGTACCAAGTTTCTTCACGGCGGTCGCGAACCCGATCTCCATGTGTTCAAGCGCCGTTTCTCCACAATACTTGATGTGGCCAGCCGTGAACTTCTGAGTGCGATGTCGACCACCTGTTACCTTTCCATTCAGGACAATGAGTACTCCTCGGGCGCCCGACTCCATGATGTTCAGTACGGTGCTGTGCCCAGCGCGGCGGAAGTACCAGCCGCGCTCGAGTGCGCTGGCCAACTTGCTAGCCATCACTTGGGCGTTCAGAGATGGATTGCTGATTTCCTCCACTTGGAGTTTCGGATTCTCAAGATTGAAGTCCTCGCGGATTCGGCGCTGCAACTCGTTGATGATCTTCCCCTTGCGGCCGATGACCATGCCAACCCGCTCAGCCTTGAGCGTGATCTTGGTGCACATCGAAGTGCCTTCGAACGCTCTCTCGAAGTGCAACCCTCCGAAGCCAGCCCTCTCGGTCTCCTTCAGCAGGTATTCGCGCACGAGCTGACGCTCGACGTTGATGTCAACGAACTTGCGAATCTGACTCTTGTTACCCATGATTGTCGTCCTCCTCAGAACTCCTCTTCTTCCGCTTCGTCGTCTCCATACGCCTCTAGGAAGATCTCAAGATTGACCTGATAGTGATTCTTGGGTGTAGCGCGCCCCTGCGCTCGCGGGCGAATGCCCTCACTAATCTCCCCGCGGTGTGCGGCGATGTGCGTGATGAGCATCCCTTCAGCCTCTATGTCCTCATGATGCTGGCGAGCGTTGTCCATGGCGCTCCGGATGAGTTTGATGAACACCATCGAGGCCTTCACGGGGAAGCGTCCGGGTCCCATCGCTCCCTTGCGGTGGCCCGCCATCGTGTTGCCGCCGCGACCCTTGCGATGACGAGCGACGTATGGTACCGCGCGCTTCAGTTCGGTTACCTGCTCGAGGTAATCGATAGCAGCTCCAGCGAACATCCCCTTGATGTGCCGGGCTATCTGCACTGAGTGCTTGTGATGGATGTCGACATTCGTGACGCGGGCAGTGGCGAGACGGTTGCCTTCGAGCAACTGGGTGTATCCCTTCTGCGGCTTTTCTCGGTTACGACTCATTCTATCACCTCACTTCAATGCCACGTGCTTGCTCGATCTGGTTGCACCCACTCCAGGACCACTGTGTGTCCCACGATTCCGGGTTAGGGCATACTCCCCGAGGAATCCCCCGATCATCTCGGGCTGGATATCGACTTGCACGAACTGACGGCCGTTGTGTACGGCGATCTTCTTGCCAACCATCTCGGGCAGAACGACCATGTCGCGGCGATGTGTACGCACTACGTCGTTCTCGCCGCTGTTCCGGATGCGTTCGAGCAAGTGCTCATTCTCCCGAGAAAGAGTGCGTGAGAGTGAACGGCGTGCGCGTGCGGAGAGCAGGTCGATGATGGCTAGAGTCTCATCATCATCTTCCTCTGCCCACAACGGCATGGCCTGTAGTTGGTCCAACGTGTAACCACGATAGGTGAACTCTCGCTTGCGACGCTCGGCCACGCCCATCTTACGCTTGCGCGCCTGACGACGAACAGCCTTCGGTGTGCGGAATGACTTCTTGCGTTTACGTGCCATGACCATCACTCCTGCTTCTTCTTACTGCGTCCGCCGCGCCCAGTCCTGCTCGGCGCGATGTGGCCGACCTTCTGTCCGGGTGGTGAACCGTGTGATACTGAGTTGGGGCCGTGGACGGCCTGGTGGTTGCCACCGCCGTGGGGGTGGTCGACGGGGTTCATCGCCACGCCGCTGACTGTGGGGTACTTCTTGCCGCGCGCCTTCGCCTTGTGGAACGCCGTACCCGCCTTCATCAGCGGCTTCTCTGCTCGGCCGCCTCCAGCCAGAACACCGATGCTTGCACGGCAGGCTGCAGGCAGATCCTTCAGCCGACCTGAGGGCAGGCGGATGCGTACCCTGTCACCCATGCGGGTCTCGAGGGTAGCGTGGTTGCCGCCACTGCGCGCCAGACGACCTCCGTCGCCTGGCCGAAGTTCGACGTTGTTGATGGGAGTCCCTTCTGGAATCTGGGCGAGTTCAGTGATGTTACCGGGCTTGAGTTGGACCTTGTCACCGATGGCAATCGATTGTCCGATGGCGAGTCCTTCAGTGGCCACGACGGTCGCCGAAGTCCCATCCTCCAGAACGAGGGTTGCCAGTGGAGCGGTGTGCCCTGAGGAGTGGATAATCTCAGTGACCGTACCCATCTCCCCGTTCACCCGCGGCAGTCGTGATTCCCCACCGAAGCGGTGGCTGGACACTCTGTAGTTGGGGCTGGAGCCCTTGCGTTGTGCACGTATTCTCTTACCCATCTTCTCACCTCAGAAGGCGCCTAGCTTGAGCGCCGTCTCCTCTGCATCATAGCCTTCCGCCAGTTTGACGGTGGCGTGCTTGCCATTCTTCGTGATGCGTGTGTTGACCTTGGCGACCTTGACCTCGAACATCCGCTCAACAGCCTCCTTGACATCCTCCTTGGTCGCTTCAAGAGCGACGATGAACTCGAGCCGGTTGTTATTCTGGAAATATCCCATTTCAGGGTCAGCGTGCCGGCGAGCCTCGAGCGACTTCTCAGTTATCCACGGCATCTTGATTACGTTATACGGATCCATGTCATTCACCTCAGAGTGCCTCAATTGCTGCCTTCGTCCACACGGTCAATCGAGCGCAGTCGCCGCCCGGAGCGAGATCCTCAGCGCACAGGTGCTGGGCCACCGCGACATCGACACCGGGGACGTTGCGTGCTCCCTTAGCCAAGCCATCCCGTTCTGAGACGACCAGCAGGACGCTCTTCGGGGTGCGCCGACGCCTGCCGCGCATCTTGCCCTTGCCAGCTCGAATCGAGCGACCGTTCTTCGCCCGCTCAAGGTCATCTGCGATTCCCAGCGCCTCCATCATGGCGATGAACTTGCGCGTAGATGCTAGAGCGGGAATCTCCTCGACGTCGAACTTCTCCTTCTTACCGGAGCGCTCCTCAGTGTAACCATCGATGATGATCGGGAACTTGACGTCATCCGCGAAGCGGTGGCCACGGGCTGACACACGAGTGGCGTCGGTGGTAGCAGCGATGGCGGAGTCCCTGGCCTGAGTTCGAGTGCGTGAGTTCATCTTCTGTGACCAATCTCGCTCTGAGAGCGGACCGTGGGCACGACGGCCTCCACGGGTGTGGGGGTTCTCGGCACCAGTACGACTTCCGGTCTTGCGCATGATTCGAGAGACACCACGACCCTTGCCCCACCACTCGACTGAGTGCTTCATTCCCGGTTGCGGGCGGCGGCGGCCTTTGTGGCGGCGGTGGCCGTAGCGCTGACGACGGTTGGCGCGTGAAGAGAGGACTGCCTGACGGATGAGGTCCTCGCGTACCTCGGAGTCGAAAGCGGTTGGAAGCTTGAACTTCTTGCCCTTCTTGCTGGATACAGAGTAGGACTCCGACAGCAGACCCGCTTCGAACTCCTCCTGTTCTACGGAGTTGACGAGATTGATTGTTGTGGCCTGCATGTTCATACCCCCTGCTTGCTCGCTGTGCTGACGTAAGTAATCTCGACAGCAGACTGCCCTGAGCGTGGGCGGACCGCGTCGCGGAATCTCAGCAGACGCTTGGCCGGCCCGGGAAGACTTCCTTGGATGATGATGTACGGATTGCGGACCTCGCCGTAATGCAGGAATCCACCGTCGGGGGTTATCTCGTTGTCCTCGGGGTTCGAGATGCGCAGGATGCGCTTGTTGAACTCGGTACGCTGGTGAAAGCCCAACTGACCTGCCTGGCGAATCGTCTTGCGCACGTAGCTTGTGCCGAAGTCTCCCATGTTACCACCTTGGCGGCGGCGCTTGCTGTTCTTGTGACTCAGGAGTTTGACGCCGAAGCGCTTGACTGAGCCCTGCCATCCTTTGCCCTTGGTGATACCGACGACATCGATGTCCGCACCGTCGAGGTAGACATCATCGATTCCGATCTCACCTCCGAACTGCTCCTTCGCCCACTCCAACTGGGCCTGTAGGTCACCACCGGTGAGGCCCATCTCCATCAACTCGGGAGTCTTGCTGGATGTGCTGTTCATGGTGTGAGGTTGGGTCGCCACGATCAAGCGGACTTCACACAGCCCTCCTGATCCTGCCTTCTCGCAGAGTGCTGCGTGATGTGCGTCGCTGTCGTGTTCCAATCGCTTAGGGACGCGTCGGGACAACTCCGGAATGCTCTCACTGAGTTTCTCGGAGTCTGCCCACGCTTCACCGGCGGTCTGCATTCCGTAGACGGTCATGCTGTAGCCACGCACACCGAGGACTCTCATTGGTGGAACCTCGACCACGGTGACCGCTTTGCGCACCTCTTGGCCTGAACTTGGGCTTCCAGGGTTGGTGTCGCGCAGCAGCACGTGGGTCATGCCGGCCTTCCAGCCAGCGAAGCCCTGTACTCTGACTTCTTTGGAATCGGTATCTGGCCACGACTTGACACGTCCGAAGTGACGGTTCGCCCGCTTGCGCGGGCTGAACGCCATACTACCTCGCTTCGGCTTGTGCGTGTCTCCCATGTGGGTGCCTCCTCAGGCGGTTTTCGACGAAATCCCCACCGAGGCGGGGGGTCCGCCGGCACACGCAGTTGTGGAGCCACCGTGACGCCGACCGAATTCCAATCCGGTGTTTGGGTTGCTTGCTGCATTGCCCTGTGACGTCTGGTGCCTCACTGCGTGAGCATCCCGCCGACCAACCTTCCCTATATGAGGCCTGTGGAGGGCCCTACGGGCCCGCAGTTCTGACATCGACCATGTGATGCTGATAACATCGACTCAAGATGGTTGGATTTGGGATGCAACGATTTTGAACCGTGGGTGTTCAGTTCAGGCTCCGTGGAGCCCACAGTTTCCCATTCAGGCCTCGTTGATGGAGGCGTCGAGGCGCGAGCCTACCAACTTGAGGCAGTCGATGCCTGCCTCGGTGCATCCACGCTGTTGGTACTGCCAACTGCACTCGGCAAGACCCCCATCGAATGGATGGTGATCGCAGAGAGGCTCAGACTGCATGGAGGTAGGGCGCTGATGACCGCTCCGACCAATGCCCTCCTGAACCAGCATCTGGAGAATCTGCGCGAAATGCTGGTGCTCGACGACGGACCTGAATCCATTGTCGCACTGAACGGTTCTATTGACTGGAAGAAGCGCCAGAAGCTGTGGGATGCAGCAACTGTCATCGTAGCGACTCCACAGGTGATTCGTAACGATGTCCAGCGGGGCAGCATCGACCTGACCGACGTCTGCCTGCTGGTCGCCGACGAAGCCCATCACGCAATCGGCAAGGACGCCGCTGGAGAGGTCGGTGAACTCTATCGGCAGCAAGCCACGAATGCCCTCGTTCTAGGAGCGACAGCGAGTCCAGGGTCGACCGATGAGCAAGTGACCGAGGTTTGCCAGAGACTCGGCCTGTCTCGCATACACGCCAGGAGAGCCGAGGATGCGCTGCTCGAACCGTACGCTGCTGGACTGCGTGTGCAGGATGTACCGGTCGAGGTTCCCGAGGAACTACGCTTGCTAGCCGCCCCGTTGCAGAGATGGCTCGACACTCTGGTGGACCAACTGCGCCGACTCGGCTACTACGTCCATTCAGGAATGGTGACCATGGGCGCTCTGGCCGACGCACGCGGGCGCATTCAGGCTGCCATCAACCGCCGTGAGGGGCTGGCCTACAACGCCGCCCGGCAGAACGCGACCGCACAACGGCTGCTCAACCTGATCGGTTACCTCCTCTGCCAAGGAGTGGGCGCCTCACGCGAATCCCTCCAGCGGATGGAGAACGCAACAGGTGCCGAGCAGAAGAGCGCCGCGGCATTCCTAGGAGATGCGCGAATCCGCGAACTCAGACAGACCTTGGCAGAAACACCGGAACTGCACAGGAAGGTCGACCGGACGCAAGAACTGGTTCTCGAGCAACTCCGTCAGGACCCAGACAGCCGTGTCATCGTGTTCGCACACTTCCGCGACACCGTCAACGAGATTGTCAGTCGACTCAACCGATGCGAGGGGGTGATCGCCGAACGATTCGTCGGTCAAACGAATCGGGCAGGAAGCCGTGGAATGACCCAACGGAAGCAGATTGAGGGGCTGCATCGATTCAGAGATGGAGAGTGCAACGTGCTCGTAGCCACCTCGGTGGGCGAGGAAGGGCTCGATGTGCCGAGAGCCGACCGTGTCATCTTCTACGAGCCGGTCGGCAGCGAGATCCGCACCATCCAGAGGCGTGGGCGCACCGGCAGGCATCGCTCGGGACAGGTGTTCGTGCTCATCGCCACCGGCACCCGCGATGAAGGAGCAAGGGCAGGCGCGCTGGCGCGCGAGCGCAGGATGCACGAGGTGCTCAACCGTGTCCGTAGGTTGCGCGGCTCACCTTCCGGGAAGCAAGCTGGCGAATTGTTGCAGGGGTTCACCATCAAGAGCGATGAGGGTGATCAGGAACCGTGGGAGTTCGTCGAGGCCGAGAGGGAGCGACTGGCTCCTGAACTCGGTACCCAGAGAGAACGCATCGAGCGCATCGTAGGAGATGAGGACGCAGATGCGGATGAGCAGCCGGATCTGACGCAGGACCGGGTGGACCCCCAGCGTCTGAGACCGCGTGGACAACGAGGACTCGACTTCTATCCCTCCGATGCGGCACCAGAGAGAATGCTGGGAGTTCAGGAAGAGGAGGAGCCGGTTCCTGTGAACCTCGAAGGGTTGGCATTACGCGCCGCCGAGGACATCGTGCAGGCGCTCACCACCGACGCAGTAGACCCGCTCGAACACGCCACCGACATACCATGCCGTATCGTGGTCGACCACCGGGAGTTGAACACGACCATCGCCGCCTCGCTGCGCCTGCAGGGAATCGATGTCGACGTGCAGACGCTGGCTGTCGGTGACTTCCAGATTGGCGACCGCGTGCTCATCGAGCGCAAGCGCGTACGAGACTTCGTGGACTCGCTGCTCGACGGTAGGCTGCTCGAACAGGCGCACCGGCTGGTCGCTGCCGCGCCGAGACCACTCCTGCTCATCGAGGGAGCAGACCTGTTCATGCAGCGAGCGGTGCACATGAACGCGCTGATGGGCGCGCTCGCGACGCTTACCGTAGACCTCGGCCTGCCTGTGGTCACGACAGCTGATGGTGAGGAGACCGCACGTTTCCTCGCAATCGCCGCCCGCCGTGAACAGGCGCTGCTCGGAGCGCTCACCAAGGCTGCGCGTCAGCGATTGAGCGCGGCTGAGGGTGGCGACGAATCACTGGAGCGTTTCGTCGAACGTCAACATCCCGGAGAGCCCGGAGCCGAAGTCGCTCGGGAGGAGCAGGCAGGTGCCGCTGCCCAGACGGTGATCAGTGTCGAGGCGGGAGAAGTAGCCGATGCTGGTTGGGAAGGTCAGAGAGTCATTCTCGATGCGAGCGGCGCTGAAGGTGCCCTGGCGACTCGCGAGCGTAAGGAACTGGAATTCGACCGTCTTGCCATGCTCCAATCCGTTCCAGGAGTAGGGCCTGCCACCGCCGACAGGTTGCTCGAGAGGTTCGAGAGCGTCGCTGGGGTGGCCGCTGCCACGGTCGAGGAGTTGTCCACGGTCAGCGGGATCGGTGCAGCGAAGGCGGCTCGGATCCTTGAAGTCCTCAACAGCTGAACCGTGCGCTGCCCGAG
>CAZUBQ010000034.1:0-18028 GCA_964618995.1 uncultured Candidatus Poseidoniales archaeon
TCGACAGCCGACCGGTATTTAACGAAAACCCAACTCCTTGGTTGAGTCATCATGGGAGATGAGGAGGGCTCGGCCGACGCGGCCGACGATAAGCGGGCTGCAAAGGCACCCTCGCGTGCCCCTCCGCGAGCCCCACCAAGCGGCCCTCCCGGCGCCGGCCCGCGCGGTGCGGCGATGATGCCGCCAGGTCAGACAGGACACCGACGCCGCAGCGCAGCACCCGCAACTCCACCTGGGCAGGAAGATTCTGAGGACACGCAAACCTCGGTGGCTGGTCTGGCAGAGCAGTTCTCTGAGGAGGAGGCTGACGCAGCCTTCGAAGAGTCCGATCCAATCGCTCATATGGTTCACAAGGCGACCAAGCAGGTCGAATCTCCCGCCAGCAGCGAGGTCGAGCGGCTGCAGGCGGAGGTGGAGCAGTTGCGGGCTGGATTGGCCGGCGCGACCTCGTACATCAGTGACATCGAGCAGCAGCCGATGCCCCCTGTCGTGGGTGAGGGATTCGTGATCCCGGACTACGTGGTCGGTGACTTCGTTCGCACAGGCCGCCTCATCCATCGCGATGGTCTGGTCCATGGAATATCGGGCACTCTCTCTATGCTCTCCCTCGACCAGCCCAACTTGGTGCACATGACCGCCGAGTCAACGGCACTTGGACAGATGGATGAGACCGTGCTAGTATCTGGAAGACTCGGTGAGGATGAGCCTGTGGGGGCCGGCGCGGCGTGGAGGATTCACTCCGTGCTGTTGGCTGTGGCGGCACTCAACTACGACGGTCGCGCTGCCTGCATGCACGTTCAAGCCCCGTACACCACGGCTTTGTCACTCAAAGATGACCTGTTCATCCTGCGCCCACCCGATGTGGCCGGCCAAGCACTGTTCGAAAAGGCGGTGATAGTCGACTATGAGGAGGAGAACATCGACGACTACCTACGCCAGCTTTCCGAGGGACTGAAGCAGTCTGGAAGCAAGGTTGTGATCAGCCGCGGTAACGGAGTCTATGCTGTGGGAGCCACCTTCGACGAGGCGTGGAACAATGCCGCCGCGCTTGAGCACAGCATGCAGGTACTCTACCTGGCGCGTGACGCCGGCATCGACATCTGACTGACCCGCCGCGCTTCGGCAGGTTCATCGAGGCGGCGTCGAGCCAGCGGGGTAGGAGGGGCGGTTCTGGGCGAGCGACTGGTCATCGACGTTGTTGACAACGGAGGTCAGTGGACACACCGTGAGTGGCGCATGCTGCGTTACCTCGAGGTGGACACCCAGATAGTCCCGAACAGTTCACCCATCGATGAACTCCGTGATCTCGATGGCCTGTTGCTCTCGGGCGGAGCGGCGCGCGTCGGCATAACCGGTGAGTTGGGTAACTGCGCGGCCTTCCTAGGGCTCGATATGCCCATCCTCGGCATCTGTGCGGGGCACCAGTTCATGGCACGGCACTACGGAGGTGACTGCGGTGAGGCCGACCAGCCGGAGTTCGGCGCGATGGAGATCACGCTGGTGGATGGAGGCGGCCCGATGTTCGCTGGAACGCCTGAGACACAGATTGTCTGGGAGAGCCACAACGACGAGGTGACCATCGTACCTGATGGATTCGAAGTCACCGCCGGCAGTCCGTCGTGTGCCGTTCAGGCGATGCAGAATGAGCATGCAGACCGCTTCGGACTGCAGTTCCATCCAGAGGTGAACGACTCTGAGTACGGTGCGCGCATCATGGAGAACTACGTCGAAATATGTCGTGCTTCCAGAGATGGTTGATTGAGTTCTGAGCCTAGTGGAGCGCTTCACGTTCCGTAGGAACGATTCAAAAAGGGTGGTTCGCACGACCGCAGCCGAGGGGATAGGATGGACCGAGAATTTCGCTACCGTTGCACCGATGTGAACTGCCGTAAAGACCACCGCCAGATGGGGTGGGTAGAGGGGGTCAACTGTCCTGACTGTGGCATGCGCAGTCTACCGATTGAGGTTGAGTACAAGTGCCTGCGCTGTGGCAGCCTGGAGTACTTCGACGGTTCACGCACAGGAATCTCCTGCAAGGCGTGTGGCTACCGCGTTTTCGTCAAACCCCGTCGCAAGGGCTTCAAGATGGTCGATTGCAACTGAGACGGGCAACTGCTCCTCGTGACAATCATCTTCGACGAGTTCAAGGACTGTGAACCTAGGTTACCCCTTGGTCAGGATGCCGAGTTGGTTACAGACGCACGCGCCCAAGCGCTTCGATGAACTCGCTGCTCCTGAATCCGTCCGTCGCTCTCTCTCTTCGGCCAGCCTGACCGGCTCACCTCCGCACATGTTGATTACCGGTCCTGCTGGAGTGGGCAAGACCGCTGTGTGGAGGCTGGTGGCCCGTCAGGTGCTCGGTCCCGGTTGGCAGGCGACGACTCATGTTCTGCAGGCGCGCGACTTGGCCGGTACCAGTGGAGCCATGGTGAAGTTCGAGGACTTCCTGCGTCCTGCTGGTCGCAAGTCCAGCGATACACTCGCTGGGCGCACCAGCTTGGAGGCGTTCGACCGTGGAATGTGGGAGCCGGAGGAAGGTGACGACCCTCCCCCTGCAGGCGCAGAGTTGCCGGCGGCGAGCGGTGAGCGAGCCCCAGTCAGCCGTATCATCGTGATCGAGGACGCCGATCATCTAGGTGCCAAGAGACAACCCTATCTGCGCCGCATGATGGAATCGGAATCGGCCACCGCCCGCTTCATGTTCACCGCCCGCGCTCCTAGTCGCATCATCGACGCGCTGCGCAGCCGTACGCTGCACATCCGCATTCCCAGTGTGGAGCCAGGCCGCATGGAGGCGACGCTCGCGGGTGTGGCAGCACGCGAGCGGCTGGAGCCTGTCGCAGGGCTTGTTGGCGACATCATCCATGTCAGCTCGGGTAATCTGCGCAAGGCATTGTTCACCTTCGAATTACTTGCTCGCACGAATCGACTGAGCGATCGTGGAAGCGTGCATCGCTTGGTCGCCTCCTCAACTCTGCAAGGCGGCCGCCTGATGGTTGAGATGGCACTCAGGGGCCGTGTCATCGAGTGGCGCTGGCAGGAACTCCGCGGGCGCAAGAAGAAGGTGCAGACGGGGGCGCTTGCAGAGTTGGACAAGATGATGACCGAACAGGCGCTAGATGCTGATGACATCATCTCTCAACTGCATCTTGTGCTCACCAGTGGTCGGTTGATGCTCGCACCAGCCCTGCATCTCGACCTGCTGGACTCGCTGGCCCGCTGCGATGTACGCCTACGGCGCAGCATCCACCCGCGCATCCAGTTCGAGCGCTTCCTGCACGAGACCGCTGCTTCGGGGGTCCGGCACGGAATGGCGCTCACCTGACCTGCCACAAGCGTCATCAGAGTCGGCAATGTCGGCGCAGCGGGCGCGTAGCATAGTCCGGATAATGCACTGGCCTCCTAAGCCGGGGACCGCGGGTTCGAATCCTGCCGCGCCCGCATTATCGCGGTGCCTCCTACGGAGGCACTCTGCGTCGCGTTTATGATGCGGCCAGCAGTGGCGCGTGTCAATGGATGCTTGGGACGTCGTTGTCATCGGCGGGACCGTCGCCGGCATGCGCGCAGCCATCGCTGCGCATGACGCAGGAGCCTCGGTCGCATTGTTCTCCGGACGTGCCCACGGTTCAGATGCCGGTGCAGCCGACACTGGTGGCTTAGCGGCTTCAGTCGGAGAAGCAACCTCCAAGGCTCACAGAGACGACACGATCCGTGCTGGAAGGTGGTTGTCCGATCAGGACGTGGCCGCTGCCCGTACCTCCGCTGCCTTCGAGGAACTGGCGCAACTCGAGCGCTGGGGTCTTGTGTTGCGCAGGGATGGTGCATCGCTACCGCTGCTGCAACAACTCCTTGGACACAGTGAACCACGTGTGGCATCCACGGGTGACAGCACTGGAAGAGAACTGCACCAACTGCTCGAGGAGCAGTGCATCAAGCGAGGCATTCCTCGCAGGGTGGACATGCAGGCGGTCAGTCTGGCAATGCAGGACGGTTCTGCATGTGGCGCGGTGTTCTTCGATGTACAGGATGGTGAATTGGTCAGCGTACAGGCGAAGACCGTGATTCTCGCCAGCGACGGCTTCCAGTCTGCGTGGAACGGCGACGGGGTCGGGGATGGCACCGGAGCCTGGCTGGCACTGGGCGCCGACATCCCTCTGCGCGACATGGAGTTCAGCGCATGCAACCCACTCAACGTGGAGACGGTCGACCTGTCCCTCCCACTCACTATCATCGACGATGGAGCCAAGGTGAGGCTTGCTTCAGGAGGCGATGTCGAGTTCGGAGTGGATTCTGGACTGCACGCTGCCTCACAACAGATCATCTCGGGAGGTGAGTTGTGCGTACTCGACGCCCGCGTGCTCAAGCGGACCAGCAGGATGTGGTATTCCGACACGGCCGAACGGGTCCAGAGCCGCTGTGGTCTGGCGCTCGATGCAGACGTGCTCCCGCTCGCCCCGCGCGTTGAGTTGACCATCGGCGGAGTGCCTACGGATGGCACAGGAAAGGTCACTTCAGGGGGTGAGCCGGTGGATGGCCTGTTTGCTGCCGGAGGCTGTTGCAACTCGGGATTCCACGGCGCCGACATCGTCGCCGGCAACCATCTGCTGGATTCTCTCGTAGGTGGTGCTGCAGCTGGCGCCGCCGCTTCGGATACGGCTGCCTCAGTCGGCTTTGGCTCTCCAAGCGCGATTAAGGCTGAACTGTCGGCGGCTGGAGAAAAGGTGGCGCATCTGCTGCACGGAGCCGAGGAAGGAGCGCTCACACGGGCTGCTGCTGCGTTTCAGTTGTCGAGCGCGATGAGCGATGCCATGGGGCTTGAGCGAGATGCGGATTCACTGGAAGCGGCTGCTGCGCGCATCTCCGAGATCAGCGCAGCCGGTCTGCAGCTCTCTGATTCGAATCCGGTGATGAACACCGAACTGGTCGAAGTGCTGCGCTTGGAGGGGCTGCTGAAGTTGTCCGCGATGTCCGTGGCGAGCGCCAAGTTCCGCATTGGGTCCGATGATGCTGGGGATCTGGTGCACACGCTCGTAGATTCCTCTGGAAACGTCAGCGATTCTCCTGTGAATCAAGGCTCTGGCGACGACTGGCTGCTGGCTCCTCCTGAGTGACGTCGCGCAGGTCGCAACATAGTCAAGCAGCGACTGTCTGGGTCAGTCCGTGCGCGTCTTTTCTCTGCTCTTGGTGCTGCTGCTGTTGTCCTCCACTCTGGCCGGCTGCTTCGATAACGAGCCACCCGAGGAGTGTGAGGGCGTGGAGGAGGGATTCGAGGTTAGTGAACTGGTTTCAGACGTCAATAGGATGACGACGGCCAACGTGCGTATGGGCGACCTCGACGGTGACGGCCAACTGGACATCCTATCGACTCAACCCCTGGAGGGGTGGGTCTCTTGGACCCGTTGTGATGCAGACGGCTGTACTGAGGAGATCCTCTCCGTGGGCCTCACCGCGCCCGTGCGTACGCAGGTGGTGGACTTTGATCAGGATGGCAGCAATGACCTGCTCGTCGCCGACATAGGAATTCTACCCCCGTCCGACGATCTAGCCGGTAGCGTGGTGCTGCTACGCCGTGATGCTGAGGGTAACTTCAGCAATGAGACGCTGCATTCCGGCATCGGCCGCGTCGCCTGCGCCGAGGCCGCAGATCTGGACGGCGACGGCGACCTCGACATCGTCGTGTGTGAGTTCGGCAACCTGAACGGCAGCTTGTTGTGGCTGGAGCAGGGGGTGAACGGCAGCTTCTCATCGCACGAGATTGATGCCCGCCCGGGCGCGATTCACGCCTTCCCGTTCGATGCCGATGACGACGGCGACCTCGATCTAGCGGTCTCCCTGTCTCAACTTTCAGAGGAGGTGAATCTGTATCGCAACGACGGTGAGGGCAACTTCACTCTCGAGACGCTGGTGAAGTCAGACAACACCTGGTTCGGCATGTCAGGACTCGAGGTGTACGACCTTGATGGGGATGGAGATGATGACATCATCTACACCAACGGAGACACCCTCGACATGGATCTACCAGAGGAGCAGTATCCGCATGATGTCCACGGAGCAGCGTGGTTGGAGAACGACGGTGCAGGCCAGTTCACAGAGCACGAACTAGCACGCGTGTGGGGTGCATACACGGCCAAACCGTTCGATGTCGACGCTGACGGAGATATTGATCTGGTCATTGGCACACTACAATTCGATCTCGTTTATCCAGGGGTGCATCAGATAGATCTGGTACTCTTGGAGAACGTCGGTGATCTCACCTTCGTCCGCCACGATCTGAGCAACTCACAGCGCTACATAATCACCTTCGACGTCGGGGATATCGACGGCGATGGAGGGGCTGATCTGGTGGGGGGGAGTCACACGATGGGCAACCCCGGGACCGCTCATCGGCTGGTAGCGCTTTCATGGCAGGCGGAAGTGGCGTGCGACTGAGGTGGTGTGATGGAACCGAGTCTGTTCACGAAGATCATCAACGGGGAGATTCCTGCGTCGTTCGTTGCTAAGGGAGATACCTGGGTGGCCTTCCTCGACATCTTCCCCCGTCGTCCCGGGCACACTCTCGTCATTCCCATCGAACAGAAGCAGTACATCGCTGATCTCTCCCCCGAGAGCACGGCAGGTCTGATGGAGGGAGTTATCGAGGTGCAGCGAAGACTCGGCGCCCATTTCGATACTACCGACTTCGGTGTTGGCGTGCATGACGGGCCACTCGCCGGCCAAGAGGTTCCACACGTGCATGTTCATGTCGTTCCGCGCACCGAGGGTGACGGTGGACTGACACTGCTCGCCTGCTGGCCTGATACCCCTTCACCCGGTTCTACGGACCCCGATTTCGCTGCCTTGGCTGAACTCTCGGAGCAACTACAGGCACTAGAATGAAGGGCCAGCGCATTGATTCGCTCGGCCTCGCTCGCTGCGACAGATGCCCGATTCACCGGAACGGATGGTCGTCGGCGTCGATGGCCGGGTCGACCACCGTGGAGAGGAACTGCCGCAGTTGACACGCCGTTCTGCAGATTTGGACGTGGAGCGACTACTCCGCATGCATCATCCCGATTTCAGTGGTGATCACCCTGCGACGCCTGGCATCTACACTCTGTTCAGGACGATTCTCAGTATCGGGGTGAGGCAGCAGTTCCGCAGTTATCGGGTAACCGGGCTCGAGCAGGTGAGAGCTGATGTTGGGGCGATGTTCCTCGGATGGCATACCAACGGCCTCCTCGATGCGGCGGTGGTGGTTGAGCCCAGCCCGAAACGCTTCGTGTTCGCTGGACGCCATGACATGCTCACCGGATCCGTGGTCGGTTGGTGGGGGCGCCGACTCGGAGTACAGCCGTTGCTGCGTCAGGCTGAGCGGTTGCGCGGGGGCGTCGATGAACAGACCGCGGCAGCAATCAACTCGGCGAGCATGTTGACTGTGGCGGCTAAACTGGCGCACGGACACGCCGCCGCGCTGTTCCCTGAAGGCCATTCCCACAACGAGTCCCACCTCATTCGCCTGCGCACCGGCCCGATGCGCAGCGTCCTGAACGCAGCCGTGCTCGCTGATCGACTCAATTTGCCCCTCCCTGTCATCCACCCCGTGGGTCTGCACTTCCGCCACTGCGAACGGTTCCGCACGGACACGTGGATCGAATACGGCGATGCGCTCGAAGTGCCGTTGTTGGATGACCCGAGGCACGCCGCTCGACTACTCGATGGTGATTGGGATGAGCCAGCCGCAGATGTCACTCGCGCGCTGCGCGATGAAGTGGGCGACGTGCTCGCACCGCTGACTCCGGATGCCCCCGACGATGCGACCTGGCGCGCGTGGCTACTGCTGGGACATCTGCGCGCGCGAGCGGAAGGCAAGCAACTGGACAGTTGGAGAGAGGAGGTGCTCGCCGCGCGTGCCATCCGAGATGATCTCAGGAATTCAGAGGAGTCAGGTCCGTGGGCAGGACCCATGGCGGAGGAGCGTGCTGAGAGGGACCTAGCATCTACGTCGGTCGTTACGCAGAAGGCAAAACTGCTGCACGGTCTGTTGGACGAACATGGGCTCGACGGGCGTGACCTGCACCCCAGCGCTCAGATGTCACCTGTGCAGATGACTCTCTCTGTGTTCTCACTGCTGCTGGCCATCTCCCTGCTGCCGTTTGCGTTGCTAGCCAACGGTTTTCAGTGGTCAGTGGGATGGTGGCTTTCATCTCGCACACCTGATCCACCTGACAAATGGCAAACCTACGTGTTCATCCCCAGTCTGCTCGGACAGGTGTTCATCTGGCCGCTCTCCTTCGTGCTGTTCACTATTGGTGCCATGTGGGGGATGGGTCAAATTGACATCCTCCCAGATATTCTCCTTCTGAACCTGCTCATCTCCGTCGTAGTTGCCTGTTTGTTCATCAACGTGGGTACAAGATCGGCACTGCGAGGTCGCGACATCATCTGTCAATTTCGCCGACGGCTGCGTATGCGCAATCTGCGCGCCGGGCAGTCATGGCAGGAGGTCGATGCGCTCATCGCTGACCTCGGACCGATGCTCGATGCGGCTCTGCTGACTGATGAGGTCGATTGAATCCCCACGCGCTCAAATAGGTGCGAGGGCTGGCCAAGCCATGGTCGATGACATCGAGGCGCGGGTACGCGGCTGGCTGAGCGATGAGGGTATTGAGTCGCGCGACCGCCCCGACCCCCGCGCTCGCTTCCACCTGTTGGTGCGATATCCACCCACACCGCACGGCCACGTGTTCAATGTCGTCTCGCCGAAGCAGCGCAGCCTGTTGGTCATCTCCTCTGTGACGCAGGTCGATGCCGGCCAGCAGGATGAGATGGAACGTAACTCCACTGAGGACGGCGAAGGGTGGGAGCGCTGGCTGCACGAAACCCGTCTGCACCTGACGCGCAGCGACGTAGATTGGGTACTGCACGTGCGCAACTCGAACCAGACTCCATCAGGTCCGCTACAGGCGTTCAACCTCTCGCAGCCGGTGTGGAACGACGGGCTGACGCAGAACCGCCTGATGCAGACGCTCAGGCACATATGGCTGACAAAACTCGCACTCATTCATGAGATCAAGTACAGCTATGGTCCGGGTGTGGGCAGGCCGGGACCGGTGGATGACTGGGCGCAGGCGGAGCAGCAACCACCTCCTTCGGACCAGATGATTTCGACCGATGAATCGGGCTCGTTTGGAGAGGGATTCGACCCCTCAGAATGGGTATGACGCGTAGTCTCCGTCCGTGACCGTTAGGGAGCGAGATTAAGTATGGATTGAACCCCAACCGGGGTTGTCAGTGTGGATACTGAGGAGCGGATGAAGATGAGTCGAATGAACAAGAGTATGATGATGGTGCTGCTGATGTTGTTCAGCAGCGTCGCTGGTATTGCCTATGCACCCGAGGCTGAAGCAGCGCAGGTGGTAATCACCGAAGCTGTGCAGATTGTAGATGGAGGGTCTGTGAATGATCGTATGGTGGCGATGGCTGCCGATAGCGAAGGCAACATCCACGCAATCTGGAGTCGCAACACACAGCATCTCTACTACACGATGCTCGACCCACGAGCGCAGACACTCATTTCCGCCACTCAGATATCCAACTCAGGCGCACATCGAGCGTGGCATCCAGACATCGACATAGATGACCTGGACCGAGTCCACGTTGTCTGGGCAGACAAGGCTGGCTCGCATTCCATCAAGTACACCTTGATTGATCCGAGCATGGATGTTCAGGATGGCTCCCCTGCTGAGGATGCGATCATCAGCATCGTGGACGACACAATCGTTTCACAGCGCAACCAGAACCGAGACTGGCCTGCAATCTCCTTGGATTCGACCGGCGCGGCTCACATAGTCTGGGAAGATTCCTACGAGCAACTCGGTAAGTTCTACAACCAGCCACAGATTTACTACTCGATGATTCAGATTGACGAAGTCACTCGTCAAGCACTGACTGCCATAGATGACACCCTGCTCACCCCAATCATTGGACACAAGGGCCACCCTGACATCGCGGTGGACGCCGATGATTACGTGCAGGTCGTCTGGGATGACACCCGCGGTGGAAAGGTGGAAATCGCCGCTCCCATCGACACCTCTGGCTCGATGTACTCCGAGTGGGCTGACATGTGCACAGTACTCTACGGTGGCACCTGGTCCAGCGGCGGCTACTTCCGCGGCATCAAGCCGATGCTTGAGGATGCCAACATGACCGTCTATGAGACGCTGTATGCGCTCAGCGGTAACTGGCCATCTGCGGCGACATCCGGTTCCTGCGCCACTCCCTATCAGACCGGTGGGTCGGGTGGGAATGTCCGCGGGACTGCTCTAGGTCTGGTCGCGGGAGATGACTCTGGTGGCATCCGGGCACTCACTGAGGTGGTGTTCGGTGGTTCGGCAGTCAACCTCCCCCGTGACGGCGGCTACTACTCCGAGTTCTGGGGCCCTGGCGCCACTTGGGCGTGCCTATCATGGATGGACGCGAATGGTAACGTTCCTGGCAACCCTCCGACTCTGCGCGATCACAAGTGGAACCCTAACGCCACCAAGATCGTCATGCCCATCTCCGATGAAGGCCCGTATGGCGGAGATCCGTCGCAGCAGGCCAATGACATCCAGAGCATCAACGAGGCTCACGACGCGTGCGTGCGCTCCGGCGTCATACCGGTGCCGATGCACGGCAGCACATGGGGTGGGGGAACCAACATCCAGTCGCACATGAAGGACCTCGCCCAGTGCCCCAACGGACAGATATCCACCGGCACCCGCATCTGTCCCGGTTCGACCATACGCAACACCGACGCAGGTGGGCAGGTCTACGCCTTCCCTGCATCGGGAGGCAACCAGATGACCATCCTCGTCGAGGCGATGGTCTACCTCGCCACCAACAACTCGCGTGAGATCTACATGACCGTGCTCGACCCGCACGCCCTGCTCGACAATCCCTCGAACGGCTGGCTCTACGGGGACTCCGGGCACAGCATTCAGGGCAACTCCTACGTGGAGGACCTCGGCCCGTCCCTCGACAGCCAAGGGTACGGCCACCTCGTCGTGGTCAACGACACCCGCATCACCATTGACGACGCCTTCAGCCTGCACCCGTCCATCGCCATCGACACCGACGGCAACACCCACCTTGTATGGATGGACGGCCGGGGCTACGGCTTCGACAAGAACGACAACTACGAGGTGTGGTACACCCGCATGCGCCTGCGCGGCGCGGGCGACTGGAACGGTGTGTCCGGCGGTCTGCCCACCTACGGTATCAAGCAGATCTTCGACTACCCCATATCCCACGTCGAGGGCAAGAACAACATCCCCCCGAACCGGCCCTATGCGCCCAGTTCGATCATGCCCTCGATCATCACCGACAACCAGGACAACGTGCACATCTCATGGCTGGAGAACAGCAACGCCAGCGCCATCGAGGAGGTGGTCTACACCCGCCTCAACCACACCAACGACGACTGGCCCAACGGCATACCGCTCAACTCGCTGGCGACCTACGTCATCGACGAGTGGGAGGTCGTGCCCGTGACCACCTGGCAGTCCGACAAGCTGGGACCGAACTCGGGCTGGGCCCCGGAGCTCGGCCAGCCCCCCGCCCTTTCCAACGATCTGGGCAGCGGGGCGCACGTCGCCTGGTCTGACACCAACAAGTGCAACGACCAGTCGAACAACAACATGTACACCATCTGCTACACCCACGTGCTCACTGGTCAGGTGGACGTGTTCCTCGAGGACGGGGACGCCGACTGGCTGCACGTCATCGAGCCTGGTGAGGAGACGATGTTCAACATGACCATCAACAACACGACGCCCGGTCCCATCGACCTGGTCGCGGACACGTTCTCGCTGAACCTGACCGTCATGTGCGTCGTGCCCAAGGTAATCGCCGATGCGCACGGAATCTCGCAGGAGTGCAACGGCGCCAACTGGACGGCGACGCTGTTCTTCTCCAGCAACCACACGGCGATCTTCCCCGAGACGTCGATCTACCTCAAGGGCGGCGAGGCGGTGCGCATCTACCTGCGCGTACGCGCTCCGTCGGTCTACCAGGCGAACCATGACGAGAACGCCTACGTCACCGTCTCGGCGGTATCGCACAAGGACCCGGCCATCCGCTCCGACCGGCTGACGCTCACGATGATGGACGTGCGCCACGGCATACAGCTGGACACCACGCACCTGCAGGCTGACGTGGAGCAGGGCCAGACGGCCATCTTCTCGATCACCATCACGAACACCGGGAACGTGTTCGACTCGTTCGCCTTCTACGATCCGAGCACCATCGAGGGCCAGCAAGAGTGGCTGCTGCCGTTCGGCTGGCAGATTCGCTTCCCGCTGGTCGTCTCGCTGGACCCCGGCCAGTCGGTCACCAAGAATCTCGAGGTGAGCATACCCACCACGCAGGATCCGGGCACCTTCGTGCTCTACGTCAAGGGCTGGTCGATAGGCGAGCCGCGCAAGAGCATCGAGGCGGGCACGATGGATGTGCTCGAACTATGGGTTAACGTCTCCATCCGCTCGACCGGCAACATCGTGTTCGAGATCTACGACACCTCGGAGTACGTGCTGCCCGGCGAGTGCGCGCAGTACGACATCGACGTCATCAAGCACTTCGCGCCCGGATATCTGGTGTTCACCACGCCCAGCTCGCCCGAGGCGATGCCGGAGAACGAGGCGGAGCACGTCTGGCGCGAGGAGCACTGGACGATGTCGCTCGACTTCTCCAACGCACCCGGAGGCAACGGCATAGGCATGAGCGAGCCGCGGCTGTGGGCGACCATCGACTATCCCTACACGGTGGCCGTGAGCATCTGCGCGCCGGACAACGCCAGCGCCGGGCTCGGCCCGGCGTTCAGCGTCAAGGCGCACCTAGCGGGCTCGAGCCGGGTCGCTGACTCGGTCGTGCTGTCCACGAACGTCATCCACGTCTACTCGCTCGACTCCTCGGTCGAGGAGACGGAGTTCGCCGTCGATCCGGCCGCCACGCTGGTCGTTCCGGTCACGACGCTGAACGACGGTAACGGCCCCGACCGCTACGACATGCGCGTCTCGCGGGTGACCTCGCTCGCCTCGGGCGACGAGGTACTGTGGGACGTCGACGTGCCCCGCTCGTTGCTCTCCGAGCTGGAGCGTGACGAATCCCAGGCCGTCGAGGTCCGTGTCAACGTTCCCGAGCAGGTGACCGCGGGCGACTACGAGGTGGTCATCGACGTGTTCAGTGAGGAGGCGTATCCCGACGCCAGCGGGCGCTCCACCCGCCTGCGCGACACGATTACGCTCTCGATCACCGTCAACGAGTTCCACGACATGCGGCTGTGGCTCGACCCGTTCGTCGAGTCCGACGTCAAGACCACGGCTCCCGGGCGGATAGTGCGCTTCAACCTGAACGCCACCAACAACGGCAACGTCGCCGACCGGGCGACGCTGCACAATCACACCCTCGACTTGGGCACCGGCCTGTGGAACGAGCGCCCGGGAATGGGCCATCTGGAGGAGTGGAACATCCGCTGGGCAACCATGGACGGCGAGTTCGAGATTCCCTGCAGGGCTCTTGACGTCGGTGAGGCGGCGCCGGTCGACGAGTGCGTGCAGCACGCTGACGGCACCTGGATCCTGCCCGAGATGACGGCCTACGAGACGCTGCCCCTGGTGGCGATCGTCGAGATCAGCTCCGAGGCGGCGCTGGGCAACCAGGAGGTCGGCTTCAAGGTCCGCTCGCTGTTCGGCAACGCGCTCGATGGCGGCGACTTCGACGACAGCGAGTCGTGGGAGGGCGAGGAACGGGACAGCAACGAGTTGGTCGTCACCATCCGGCTGCGCGCCCCGAACCTGCGCTTCGAGGAGGTCATGGTCGACCAGAAGACGGCCGCAGTAGGGGAGATGATTCCCATCACGGTGCTGATTGTCAACGACGGCAACGTGCACGCTACGGAGGTACACGTGATCATCTGCGAGGACCAGGACAAGGACGACGTCCGTCGCAACGGCTGCGACGAGGAGAACGTCGTCTACCGGCAGGTAATCGGGGCGATGATGCCCCCGGACGCCGCCGACCGCACCGACTCGGCCGAGATTGTACTGCTCTACCCTGTGAGGGCCGGCGCCCACGACGTGATCGTGGTGCTCGACCCGGACAACAACATCGTGGAGTCCAACGAGCGCGACAACATCTACTCGGTGAGCGACGATTTGAGCTCGAACAACGGCTGGGTGGACGTGGCGGTGGAGAAGCTGGGCGCGTGGAGCGTTCCGGCGATCATCATCCTGCTGACGCTGAGCCTGCTGGGCGTCGCCGGCTTCGTGATGTGGGGCCGCCGGCGCGAGGCGCTGGAGCGTGTGGCGGAGCAGAGCAGTCTGGTGGCTGCGGACGACCTGTTCTAGGGTCCATCTCCCCTCCGCTGCGTGCAGTGGAGAACCGCTCGCCTGATGAGGGTGGACCGTCTGGAAGGTGCTGATGTCAGTGTCATCTCCCATGCGCGATGTGCGCTCTTCGTCAGAGGAGGAAGCGGATGTTGGTAATCCGTGGCCGAGGAGGCTGCTCATCATTGGAACGGCGTCGTTGGTTCTAGGCACGATATGGATGTTCAGCGTGATGCCAGACATGTCCGAGAAGATGCATCCTGAGAACAACAACCTGATTGTATTGGGTCCGGGTGAATCAGCCTCTGTTGACTTGGTGGAGTCACACATCTATGCAGCCTACCAGAAGGTCGATTCGGCATCCGATCTCGATGGCGATATCCTGTTGATCGGACCTGAGGGTGAGAATGTCAATGCAGAGCAGCCATCATTGTGGGTGGGTGTCGGGCGCATTGAATTTGATGATGGCTCCGTGTTCGAGCCGCTAGTTTGGTGGCAGGTGAACTCTGGTGGTAATTTCACATTCGAATCGAACTCGAATCAGACGACCTGGGTGGTTGACCAGAACGTCGCCAGCTCCGCGGCGCTCGGAGACCCAGGGTTCACCGGCGCCTGTTTCACCTTGGTGCTGGGAACCTGTTTGCTGCCACTGTCCTTGATCATACGATGGGCCAACCGCAGGTCGGCCGCGTCTTCCAGCCAGCCGTTGCTGCTGCAGACTCCCGACGGCCGTGAGGTGCCGCTGGGAATCGACCCGGCATCGACTGGAATCGAACCGGGACAGGCGGTGTTGACAACTGACCAGATCTACCAACTCGCTCGCATCCGTGAGCAACTCGGTCCGGATACGACCATGGAAGTGCAGTTCAAACCACAACAGACAGAACCCGATGAACAAGCAATCGCACCTCCGTTCGCTGACAGGCCAGATGAGCCCGAATCATCATCTGTGCATCATCTCCAGGCCGATGAGGTGGATTCAGCACCTGAAGCGAAGAGCAAGCCTGATCTCGATGATGCTGAAATCGATGATTGGAAGCAATGGGATACGGGATGATAGCGGAGCGCGCCTCAGTCTTCAAGTTCGGCGGCGGCACCACGCGCGGCTTCCACCGCACCCTCGGGGAGGAAGCTCAGGGGTGGCACGGGACCGGGCAACTCCTCATCCCAGAATCGCTGGCTGCGCGCCCAAATCTCCTGGCTGGAACACCAAGCGAGCCATTCGTCGATCCAGTTGCAGGTCTTCTGCACCTCCTCGTCATCGGCGGCGGTTCGCTTGAGCAGTTCGTTGAGTTGTCCTAGAATGATGACGTTGGCGGGAATCAAGGCGTAGGTGCCGAACGGGTTTCGTTCTGTGTCCACAGTTCGCTGTTCCTTCCACAGTGAGAGGAACTGGTCGTAGATGTAGCCGATTGAGAGTACCACGATGAGTACCCCGAAGGCAATGCTCATCAGCCCCCAGTAGGTCATCGGCAGGCCGAATTTCATCTCCTCTGAATCGAATCTCCAGCGGACGTACGGCCAGATGAGCAGTGTGAGCGTGGTGCACCAGAAACCCATCGAGATGAGTGTCTGACTCTGCTGCAGTCTCCAGTACTGCCGCATCAACCACTTTCGCCCTATTGCCATCGGTTCACCGCTCCCGGCTCTAACCTGCCCTCTTTCACGCTTGCGCGCCCGCGACGCACCACCAGTGCATTCCCTACCTTACTTCATGCGCGGGTGTCAAGAGTGGCCGCACACCTCCGTCACTGGGGAAGTGGATGCCCGCACTGCGTGCTGTACTCGTCGGCCTCGGTCATCGCACCGCTTGCTACGCTGCCTATGCGCGCCAGAATCCGGACGAACTGACAGTCGTTGGGCTAGCAGACCCCGATGCGGACAGGGTAGCGCGCTTCGCCGACAAATGGCAGGTCTCAGCCGAGGCGTGCTTCACCAGCGGTGAGGAACTGGCTGCTGCACCGAAATTCGCTGATGTGGCGATCAACGGGACGATGGATGGCGAACATGTGGCGACTACAATCCCTCTGGCCGAGGCCGGATACGACGTGCTCCTGGAGAAGCCCATCGCACCTTCCGCGGCCGAACTGGAGAGATTGGCATCGGTGGTAGAGAAAACGTCAGCGAAGGTCGTCATCTGCCATGTGCTGCGCTACGCTCCCTTCTATGCGGCGATCAAGAAGCGGCTGGTGGCGGGAGACATCGGCGATATCATGCACATGCACACGACTGAGAACGTCTCCTACCACCACATGGCTGTGGCGTTCGTGCGCGGTAAGTGGAATCGCCGCGAGGTGAATCCGATGCTGCTCGCCAAATGTTGCCACGACCTCGACCTGCTTTGCTGGTTCAAGTCGGGGATATCTCCTACCAAGGTAGCCTCATTCGGGGGCCGCCACTTCTTCACACCCGAGAACGCGCCCGAGGGTGCGGGCACGAACTGCGTCACCGACTGCGACATCGAGCGGAATTGCCAGTATTCGGCTCGGCGGCATCACGTGGACAACGACTGGTGGCCATTCTACGCCTTTGCTGGAGACCCTGGTTGGGAAGGGCGTGACGACGAAAATGCGCAGGAGCAGGGCGACCAGGAGAAGTTGGACTGGCTGGCTCAGTCTGCATACTCCCGTTGTGTCTGGGGGGCGGACAACGATGTCGTCGACCGTCAATCTGTGATTATCGAATTCATTGACGGCTGCGTTGCGACGCATGACATGGTGTCCAACGCCGCTCGCGCGACCCGCAGGCTGCATCTGGTGGGCAGTAAGGGGGAGATTGATGGCGACCTTGAGGAGGGGCGCTTCACGATTCGTGTTCCGGCGGCGACACAAGGGGAGGAATGGAGCGAAGAGGTGGTCGAGGTGGAGGTCAAGGGAGACATGCACGGTGGAGGTGATCTGCGGCTGGTGGCTGACTTTTTGGCAGTGGTGCGCGGTGAGCAACCATCACTGTCTACGACCCATCTAGCTGACTCCCTGAATGGCCATGCAATCGCCTATGCGGCCGACGCTGCGCTGGGCTCTGGCACGGTCATCGATATCGATGCACGTGGTTGAATTGATGGCGCCGGGTTTTTACCGGCCCGGTGACTAGACAACCTGAGGTTGGGAAGTCATGGTTGATTTCGACACGGCGCTCAATGTGTTGGAGAACCACACACGCCGGAAGATCCTCGAGATGCTCGTGCGCGAACCGCACTACCCGTTGCAACTGTCGAAACATCTCGATGTGAGCCAGCAGGCGGTGATGAAACACCTGAAAGTTCTCCAAGATGCTGGATTTGTCCAATCACAGAAGGTCGCCAGCGAGAAGGGCGGTCCTCCGAAGAGAATCTACTCCGTGCAGGAGTCGTTCAGCCTTCGCCTTGACCTCGGTCCTGATCTGTTTCGTACAGAGCATCGCCGCCTTCCCGCTGGTGGTCCGGTAAGGTTGTCCGCAAAACTTCCCAGCGGCGCTCGTCCGGTCGCCGAGCGCTTGGGGAGTCGACGAAAGATTCCTGTCGCCGAGGGCATGGAACTGGTGGCGCAGTTGAACGAGGAGATTGAGAGGCTCGATTCGGAACGGGACGCGCTCATCGCCCTGCATCAACAGGTGATGCGCAAGGTGTCGCGCAGCGTCGAGGACCAGTTCGAGGTCTACGAGCAGCGCAATCTGGTGCACACAATCCTCGAAGAGCCGAAGCGACC
>CAZUBQ010000035.1:0-17078 GCA_964618995.1 uncultured Candidatus Poseidoniales archaeon
TTTGAAGTCGATCTGCAGCCCGAAATCAATCTCGATGTACCTCCAGGCGTTGTTGAGGGCCCCGGGGCAGTACCAC
Source organism: uncultured Candidatus Poseidoniales archaeon (assembly GCA_964618995.1). Classification (GTDB taxonomy): domain Archaea; phylum Thermoplasmatota; class Poseidoniia; order Poseidoniales; family Thalassarchaeaceae; genus JAKUTA01. Next base: position 77 of record CAZUBQ010000035.1, read on the forward strand.
TGGAATCCGTTCAAGGTCCCCGTGGCATTGTACGAAGAAACGTTGTAGGAGTTGCTGCATCCCGTATATGGCACTCCCGGGTCACCTTGAGCGACTACGGCATAGTTACTGGATGATTGTTCCTCAGAATCTTCAGGAATCGCGAAGTAATCCGACTGTCCCCCCCAAGTGAGCGTGTTGGTGTAGTTGCTGGTCCACGACTCACCGACTCGAAGTGGGAAATCATACTGCTCTTGCGGCGGGCTGTACCCGTTGTTGATGATGATGTGACCGACATCGATGTTGATGAATCCGAAGACCGTGAACGTGACTTCGATGTCCATCGTCATCCCGATCACGGAAAGGTCGCTGACTCGGATGTAGTCAATCTCATTGTATTCGACGTCCAGATTTCCATTGTAACCGTCCAGTGACACGCCATTAGCCTCAAACAAGCCATCGTATTCCACTTCGTAGACCAGCGTGCTCTGATTATCGACAGTCATCGTGAAAATGTCCAGGATTTCCATATCGAAAGGACCCGTGATGGTCTGGATGTTGGATGCGACTCCGTTGCTGGAGAGCAACGTCCCCACATCCATGAAACCGTCATACGACCATTCGTCACCGATTCGCCACGAAGGCACATCCACATCACCACCAGAACCTCTGGCACCCGCCAAGCGGAACTGCTGAGATTCCAGTTCCTCCGGTTCGGTCGGCTCGGGAATGAGCAACCCTGCCCATCCGCCAATTAACAGCAGTATCACGAGAGTAATCGGACCCCCGAGGCATGCGCGATTTTCCCTGCCCATGTAATGGGCAGCGCTTGTTCCTCTCAAAGAGGTATTCCCGCCCAGAAAGCATCCGTTTCTCGCTAGAAGATCACCTAGGCCAGAGTGGATGCATCCTCAAGGTGCTGTGACACGCGCCTGATGATTTTCCTCAGCATGAACCTCGAATACATTGTGAAGATAACCAACCAACCAGAGATGAAGTTCAGCAAGATCGGGTTCTCGATGAACCAGAGTTGCACCCGGACAGAGAATTCGGGATCTATGGAGATGTAGGGGCCGAGGAGATCTAGGCCGAATGATAGATTGTTGAAAATCAATACTAATGCACTGAAGAATATCAGTGAAGTAAGAATCCAATCGGCTAATTTGATCTGACGTTGGCTTCCTGTGACTTTTCCGACAAGCATCTGCTGTTTGACCTTGCACTGGTTCAGATGGCGTTTGTAACCACCGCTCTTCTTGGTGAATTCCTTGCTACAATGAGGACATTCCCAACGGTATTCACACTCTGCGAGGTGCTTGTTGTACGCCCCTCCCGATGCGCTGAACTCTTGTTTGCAGTGCTTGCACTGATACTTCGTCTTCCCTCTTTTCGAAGCCATTTCTAGATATCCCCCCACTGTCAAGCCTGGTTGAAAATCACGTTGCGGCGTCGATTATGTCATCCGCGATTTCCTCGACTATATGGTCATCAGGACCAGGTGGTTCCCAGCCATCGTCGGCCGGTCCTTTGCGCCGGCGCATGAAGATGAGAGCTGAACCAGCGACCACCAGCAGGAGCACCACTACGATCATCCCGAGGACGAGGGGGCTTCCGCCGTCCCCGCCGAACACTCCCAGAACTCCACCTCCTGTCACCTCGACTTGAATGTCGTAGGTGGCAGTGTACTCCTCGTCGCGGACGATTAGTCGAATGTTCTTGGTGCCTCCCGAATCGAACGCGTGTCGCAGAGTAGCGCCCCCTACGTCCGCGTCGTTAGCGGGATCCCCATCGCCGTCTGAGTCAGTTCTGATGTCCAGGTCCCACGAGTAGAGCAACCAGCCCATGTCGGATGGTGAATCGGTGGTTCCGTTAGACCAGATCACTACCTCCTCGCCCACTGCGACCGTGGTCCGCTCCGCCTCAGCTGCCGCCTTCGGCCGCATGTTGCGCACCTGTATGTCGATGAACGCGTCAGCGAACGCCCCGTCGTCGTCAGTGACGAAGAAGCGCAGTGAGTGCGTTCCCTTCTTCCCCCACGTCCAACTGAGTTCCACACCCTCGATGTCGCAGTCGTTGGTACGGTTGTTGTCGTCGTCGGCGTCGGTGTCGAGGTCCATATCCCAGCAGATTGCCATCGTCGGGACGTCCGAAGAGGTGTCCCAGAACTCGCCGGTGAGTAGCAACACCTGGTCCTCGCCGATGGGGAACTGCGGTGGAATCTCTTCGACGGTCGGATTCACGTTGAGTACCTCTACCTGACCGAATTCCATCCCGCTGCTCTCGCCATCGTCATCGACGACCTCGAGAGAGATGGTGTGCATTCCTGCATCGGTCCAAGCAACGTCCGCCTGCGAGTCGGCACCGGTGGTCTGCACGGCCCAGTCGGCGTCGATGTCGCTGTCTGGAAGCCATGTCCAAGCGAGTGAATACATGTCGTTGCTCGAGTCGTGGGCGGTAGCGCGCAGGGTGACCGGCGCATCCTCATGCACCTGCCAGACTCCATCAGAATCTGCGTCGAGCCGTTGTGTACCCGACCAGGCTGTCATATCCACCTCTGAAGGGGCGATGTTGGTGACCTCGAGGTCGTACGAGGCGCTCACCATGGCACCGTCGTCATCCTCTGCTGTCAACGAGATGGTGTAGATGCCCTCGATCATCGGTGTCACTGTGCAGACGATCGCCACACGTCCTTCCTCGCACTGCCTGTCCCAGAGGAACCTAGCCGGAGAATCCTCGTCCTCGGTGTCAAGATCTCCGTGGTCATAAGCATCGAATGTGATGCTGCTCTCCGCCGGATTAGACTGGCTCGGCGAGGTGATGTTCACCCATGGCAGGCGGTTGAGTACCTCCACCGAGAAACTCACTGAATCGGTGTCCCGCTCCTCGTCGATGATTGCCACGTGGATTCCGTAGACGCCGTTCTGATCCCACGTGTGTTCCATCTGGCAATCGTCCTCGGGAAAGATTCCCTCTCCGATGGCATTGTCATACGAATCGATGGTGAAGGTACAGCTGACCGACCCACCGTCAGGATCGTTGGACGGAGTGGCGTCAAGAAGCATCGCCACCTGCGTGAACACCGGCTCCGGTTGGTTGATTGCCGCAATCGGCAACCTGCCGATGAACATCGAGAAGGTGCCGACATTGTTCGAGGGGTCTGCATCCGCGGTGACGAGTCCATCGGGGTCGACTGTGAACGTGATGGTCACGTCCCCGACCGCCTGTCCGCCCGGAACAATCCAACTCAAGTCCACCAGTTCCTCCTGCATCGGCCCTAGTGCTGAGACGGACGCCCGGCTGGTCGACCCATCGGGAGCAGTTACCTCCAACTCAGTGGCAGGTCCACCGTTGATGCCGCGGTTGTAGACCGGGACAGTGAACTCCAGCAAGTCTCCGGGAATCGCATGGAATCCGAACACTGGATTCAGGACGACCATGTCGCCACTTCGCGTTCGCTCTACAGAAACCCCGGCCGCCCGCGGCTGGTAGTCGAGTGAGAGCAGACCGTCGTCGAGTACCATCGTGGCACCGCCGCCAGACATCCACGTCCAGTTCTGGCTAGTAGCATCGATACCCGCCACCCAGGCGAACACCCCATGGCTGGCAGTGTCATCCGGAGAGGGAGATGGATCGAGAGCGTGACCGGTGTTGAACACGACGTGCGCTGAGCCGTTGGCATCGGTGGTAATGGTGGAGTTGGAACCACTGCCGGCGTAGCGGAACAGGACGTCCTGACCAGAGACCGGAGCGCCTTGGTCGTCGGTGACGTTCACCCAGGCGTCGATGTCCGTGTCTGTCGCCCACGAGGGGTACAGCAAATCCACGTCGATATTCAAGTCACGGGGCACAGGATTGTATTCCTTCAGCTTGAAATCTATCCACAGCCCGATGTTGTTGCGATAGTGCCGCCAAGCGTAGTTGTTCACCTCAGGGCACCACCAGCGGTAGTCCTGCACCAGACCCGTCTCGTTGGTGTCGGTGGCGTTGTAGGAGTTGGCACAGCCGCTTCCATAGGGCACATTGGGATTGCCCTGCGCCACCACCATGTGCTCACTTTCGTTGAACCTGATGTGATCCTCCGAGACCGGGAAGTACGGGCTGTATCCTGAATAGTCCATGTCGTGCGAGTAATTGTTCGTCCACGAATCACCGACTCGCAGCGGGAAGTCGTATATCTCCTTCGGCGGGTGGTAGGTGTCGATGACCGACATGTTGGCGATATAGACGACGATGCGATCGAATGCGGTGAATTCCACTTCCACGGCCAAACTCGTCGAAACAATCGCCAAATCGCTGGCGCGGAAGATGTCGGTCGATTCCCAGATGACATCGAGATCGCCGCGGTAGCGGTCCATCGAGACGTTGTTCTCCTCGAACAGTCCGCTGCCGAAGACCTCGTAGACGAGCGTGGACACGTTATCGACGTCCATCTCGTAGATGTCGACGACCGTCTGGGTCATGTTGGTGAGCAGTAGCGAAGCGTCCGATGTGACTGTCTCAGCGGTGGCCACCAGTTCATCGACATCCATGGCTCCAGCGAATATCCATTCGTCGCCAATCTGCCAGTTGCCGACGTCCACACGACCCCCGCTTCCGCGAGCAGACGCCTCGAGCGGCGACTCGGAATTATCGAGTGGTTCATTCGTAGGTGGTTCGTACACCCAGAACATGCCCCAACTTGAGGCGAGCATCAAGGAGACAATCAGCAGAGGGACGATGCCTCGTGCGCCAGCGCGTCCGAGGCTGTCCATGAAATGGGCAGACTGATGTCGCACATCAAGCATCCGCTAATCTGATGCTGCTCTTTCAGAGCAGATTGTAGTGATTGGATAACCGCAGCGCGGAGATTGCTGTTCCCAGCCACATAACCCAGAACATCAGCCGGCGCACGAACTCGTTCGAGAGTTCTCCCCGGTGAACCAGTCTGAGCAGGATGCGCACGAACCAGCCCTCCTCGTGCGACTCATCGAGTGGGATGTCGAGCAATCGGTGCTCCCACGTGGTGAGGATGCAGGTGCGGTCGTTGAACCTCCAGTGAGCGCGGACCAGCGGGGTGAGGATTACGTGTATCCACCAGGCGAGCGGCCAAGGGAGAGCCCAGCCGAGCATGATGAAGAAACTGACCATCCAGTGTGACAGACGGGCCGCATTTGCTAGCGAGCGACGAATCAGAGAGACCTCATGCCCCACCGGTTCACCTCAGAGCACAAACAGTTTCAGAATGGTGACAATCCATCCTGCCCACATTCCACGCTCCATCCAGATGGTGACTTTCTCCTCCTGAGGTGGATTGTCAATTAACATGCAGACGAATTGATAGATGAATCCAGGTTGATCGACGGTGCCAGCGGTAGGGTTGCCGCGCAGGCGATGTTCGACCGACGTCAGGATGCAGATACCACCATTGGTGAGCCAGTGCAGTTTCATCGCTGGCACTAGCACCAGATGAGCCCAGAGTACCTGTACGGATGAGAAGGCCCAACCGATACCCGTGAAGATGACTATGCCGATGTGCAGCAATCGAACCAGTTCAGCGGAAGTGAGGCGAATCTTGCCGATGTCTAGCGGCAACTCGGCGTCGACGTGTGCGCCCGACTCCATGATGTGCCTAAACGGCTCAACTCTATCTCACTTCGCCCCTGCGAACTGCTCAGAGCAGGTCGGCGAGCTCGTCTTGGATGATTTGCACAGCCTCAAGGATCTCGTCCTTGTGCCGTGCTCCAGTAATCACCATCTTGCCGCTGCCGAAGATGAGGCAGACGACCTTCGGGTAATCGAGGCGGTAGATTAGACCGGGGAACTGCTCCGGTTCATACTCGACCTTGTCGAACGGCAGATGGAAGGTGAGGTTGTTGAGGTTCAACTTGCGCGGTTGGTCGGCCTGTGCCTCACCGGTCCAGCGATCGTGGCCGTCGTAATCTTCGGGGTAGTGCAGTGCGTAGGTGGCGACCATGTTCTGTACCTCGATGGTGACATCGCCAGACTTGCCCTCGCGCCAGAAGTGACTCGGAGAGATTTCCACAGTCCCCTGATCATCGATTGGAAGATTGTAGTCCTGCGTGGTGGCGTAGGTCTCCTTGAACCACTCAGAGTAGGTGGGGTATCGGGTGCAGGGTGCCTTGAGTGCAGCCAGACAGGGGAACAGGTCGGGCTCCTCGATGATATCCTTGGCGTGCTTCTCCTTCGCCTTGTCCTCGTTGAGTCCACCCTCACCGTCAGGAACATCTCCACCGAATTTTACATCCATGATTGAAAGCAGATACTCTGCCTTCTCCCTGTGCATCTCCTGTAGCGCGTTCTTGTAGGCCTCCTCGGCCTTCTTCTTGGACATACCCGACTCAATCTCGTGTTCGATGAGCTGCTTCTTCTCGCGTACCCTGCTCTTCTCATCGCTCTCGGGGGTGAGTGTGATGGAGAACAAGTCGCTTCCTGTGACATCGTCATCCAGAGTGAACTTCATCGTGCCATCTCCCGGGATGCTTCCACCCGGAGTCACTCCCAAAGCAATCTGGTGTACCCCTTCGAGAATCTGGATTTCTCCCGCGTGCTCCTTGCCCTCAGTGATTGGCACCAGCATTCCGGTGGCGACCTTGTGGCTCCCGATGATGCCGGCGTATCCCTTGGGTACGCCTGATTCATCTTCTTCGTCGAGGTTGTCACAATCATCAGACCGAGTCAGCACCGTCGGGCCGAGCGAGGTCACCACGTAGATTCCATTGTGTGTGGGGTTCTCCTCTCCTGCCACGAGCAGTCTGTCGCCGACAGCCAGTTTGACTCCGTCTACAGTCAGCGTCTTGTTGCGTGAGGTCAGCGTGGCGCCGACTCCGCCGCGCAGCAAGGTGGCCGGGCTGGCACTCTTCGAGCCGTCCTCGATGTGCCGCCAGTTGACGGTCTCCATCTTACTCTTGAGTTTCTCCTCGATCTTCTTGCGCTTCGCCTTCGCCTTCATGACGAACTCCTCATCAGCGTACCAGTCCTTGTTGTCGTAGGTCGGCTTTCCAGGAAGTGGAGAGGAAGCCATCACACGCACGGGGTCCTTGTTGGGGCTGAGGCTCCAAGTGGTGATTCCAGAGTGGACCAGATCCTCAATCATCATCTGGATGCCGGCATGGATGTTACCCTCGTTCTTGCCACCGGTGCACACGGCGCGACCGGAGCGGAACATCAGGATGGCGAGTTTCGGGGTGACGACACGGTAGACGACACCAGGGAACTGCTCGGGTTCGTACTCGCAATTCAGTTGGATTGCGATGTCCGGGAGATTCAATTCCTCGGCCACTCGGGTCGAGGCAACCACGTTCACGACGGTCAGGCGTTCTTCATCACTGCTCATAAAGGGCCGGCACCTGACCGCCCTATTTAAAGACGAGGCCGTTTGAAATATGGTCTGGATGGGTGAATGAGCGCCAATCAACGCTCAATTCTGACGCCCGGCGCCCCGAGAGGCGTGGTTATGACTCTACCGCCTCTCATCTCGATGGCTTCCGCGGTTGCTTCTGGCTCGGTCGTCAGTGCCAGCATACATCCTCCGCCACCTGCTCCAGTCAGCTTCGCTCCGAGCGATGTCGGACGGGCGGCGGCAACAAGTTGCTCGAGTTCCGGACAGGATACGCCGAGACCTGCCAGCAGGTCGTGGGCCTCGTCCATCAGTCGGCCGGCCAGAACCAGATCTCCCGCAGCCAACGCGCCTGCACCGACCCTGCTCAGTTCCCCCATGCGCGCTATCTCATCCATTCTGTCAGGGTGAAGTTCGAGCAGTCCGGCCACCTTGGTGACCATTTCGCCAGTCGGCGAATGGATTCCAGTTGAGCCTACCACGAGGTGTGCCTCGCGCACGGATTCCGGTAGAGAGACGCTGTGAATCTCCCAACGCCGTTCCCCTTCGGGAGTGTCCAATGTGCGAGTCCAGCGCCAATCTGCGCTCTGCTCGCGTCTGTCCGAGACCAGAACGCAACCTCCCAGTGTTGCCGTCGAGGTGTCTGTCGGACTCGCCCGGCCGGACTGCGCCTCAGCCTCAGCAATGTGCGCCAGATGAGAGATGCGCTCAAGATTCAACACACCTCCTCGGTCGCCCTCGCTGTGCATCAGCGCGGCGCTAATCGCCGCCGACAGAGCCGCAGACGAACCGAGACCCGCCGCCGGGAACAACTCGCTGGTCACCACAATCGAGTGTGGCTCAGAATCATCCCCGACCAGCTGGCTGTGCAGGAAGCGTGCGTGTGGATGACGCTCGTTCAATGGAGCGCCGCCGAGTTTCCAGAAACCCTGACACGGTTCTAGAGATACTGAGACCCGCGCATCGATGGCCACGGCGACCGCCGGTTCACCGTAAACCACAGCGTGCTCCCCGAACAGGATGCACTTCCCGGGCGCGGAGGCGGCCACCATGACGGGGCTGTCGGCGGCAGAAGGCCATAGGAGTTGGGGGGTCCGGCGGTTGGTTGAAGGGCGACTTCGATGTGGGCGTGATGGCGACGTGCGTAGGTCGCGAGAGGGATAGATGATGATTGACGCTTTCGAGGCGACCTACTTCGGGTCAGTGCCCGGTTGGGCGGTCATCGTGTTTATCTGGGGTGCGGCCGGTGTTCTGTTCGGAGTGCAACTGCGACAAGCGACCCGCTTGATCATGCTCGGACGTCCCGACGACCGCTTTCAGGACAAAGGTGCACGGTTCAAGGAATTCCTCACCGGCTGGCTGGGGCAGAAGAAGGTGCTCGAGGACCGCTTCATCGGCACGCTGCACGCGATGATCTTCTGGGGGTTCCTCTGCCTTGCCACAGACATGTTCGACCTTGCCACTGGAGGGAGATTCGAACCACTGCTAGCCGGCATCAACCAGAATCTGGCAGATGTGTGGAATCTGCTCGTCGACTTCGGATACGCCCTCGCTCTGCTCGGAACTCTTGGGGCGCTCTACAGGAGGGTGGTGGTCCGACCGGAGAAACTCAAGCACGAATCTCAGACCGAGGGTATTCTGATTCTGTGCTCCATCATTGGCATCTGCTCGACGGCCTTCATCGTCGAGGCGCACGCGGGCGCGGGGAAGTGGGAGCCTGTGGGGGTCTACGTAGCCGGGCTGATGTCAGGTATGTCGACGACCACCCAAGCGGGTATCGCCGCCAGTAGTTACTGGCTGCACATGATGCTCATCGCCGGATTCCTCGTAGCAATTCCCTTCAGTAAGCACATGCATCTTGTGATGGCTCTCCCCGCTGTGCTCACCTACGATCGAGACGCGACCGGACGGATGCGCCCACTCGCAATCGGAGATGACGGAAGGGCTGTCCCGCTGGACGACCTCGACATCGAGGAGTTTGGAGTGAGTTCCTACTCTCAGTTCACTTGGCGCCAACTCATCGACGGTTGGACGTGTACCACCTGCGCCCGCTGCCAGGACGTCTGTCCGGCCTACGAATCCGGCAAGGGTCTCAACCCGATGCAGATTATCCACGACGTGCGCGACTACGCCAACGAGCACGCCCCCATCCTGCTCGCAGGGGAGACGCCTGAGGAGTCGATCATCGACCGCTTCACGCCTGAAGCTATCTGGGCGTGTACCACCTGCAACGCATGCGTGGACGCTTGCCCGGTCTACATTGAGCACGTTCCCAAACTGACCGACGCCCGGCGCCATTTGGTGATGGAGGCGATGGAGTATCCCGAACAACTCAACGTGGCGATGGGCAACCTCGAGAATTCCTCCAACCCATACGGATTCGGCTCTCATGAGCGCGGTGACTGGGCGGCTGACCTTGGAGTCAAAATCAACGAGCCTGCGGAGTACATCTACTTCGTCGGCTGTGCGGCTTCATTCGACGAGCGCAACCAGAAGGTGGCACGGGCGACCATCTCCCTGCTGCAAGAGGCGGGAGTGGATGTGGGAATACTCGGCATGTCGGAGGGCTGTTCGGGAGATCCTGCGCGACGAATGGGTAACGAGTACCTGTTCCAGATGCTGGCAGAGAGCAACATGGCGACCTTTCAGGAACTCGGCGTCAAGCGCATCATCGCCTCGTGCCCGCACTGCTTCCACACTCTGGGTAAGGAATACGGAGACTACGGAGGAGACCTGCTCGAGGTGATGCACCACTCAGAGATTATCGCCAAACTGCAGGAGGAAGGAAAACTTCCGGATATGGAGAAGAACGGTCGCAACATCACATTCCACGACCCCTGTTACCTCGGCCGCATCGGCGGCATCACTGAGGAGCCGAGAGCGGTCATCGGTGGAGTGGATGTCGAGCCGGAACGGCACGGTAAGGACTCGTTCTGCTGCGGCGCCGGGGGCGCACAGATGTGGATGGAGGAGGACCCGGACAAGCGGGTCAACGAGATTCGTGCCAAAGAGCTCGCCGAAACCGGCTGCGACACCGTCGCCGTTGGTTGCCCGTTCTGCTCGATCATGGTCAATGACGGCCTGAACTCGGTCGGCGCCGAGATGGACGTGATGGATGTGGCCGAACTGCTCTGGGAGCAGATGCAGACGCAACTCGCCGAAGCAGAGAAACTCGAGGAAGTCGCAGTCGCCGGTGGCGAGGAATGAGTCACTCGTCAGCACGCTGTTTGCGGGCGTGGATGAACGACTTGACGCAGATGCCTGTGTAGACGCCACCGACAATGAGCAGGATGGCGTGTGAAGCGAGCGCAAGATTGCTGGCATCGCCGCCGAACATCGTGAAGATGCGCGCACCACCAAGGGCAGCGAGAAGGCCGAAGGTGACGGCGATATGCATGAACAGCTTGCGCTTCTCAGGCATCTTGTCACTGAGCACTCCCATGAGCAGGATCGGTACACCCATGAACGCCGGAATCATCGCGGTGATGCTCTCCATCCCGCTGTAGACGTAGGCGAACACTCCCCAGGCGGTCAGGATTCCACCGGCAATCTTCGATATCTTGGGCACGCTCATGTTGCAGCACTGGAACTCTTCCATGGTGTTCCCTCGTACACAACACCTCCGTCAACCTTGCTGTCATCTCTTCTGCTGACAATGATTCAATAGTCGCGGGCCGAGCGACGCTGCACAGGTGAGCCAATGCCACTTCGCATCCATGACACGCGCCGGCGCCAGAAGGTGGAGTTCGCCACGCTCGAGCCGGGCAGAGTCAACATGTACGTCTGCGGGATCACCCCCTACGGCCCCTCACACCTCGGTCACGCCCGCTGTTACGTCGCCTTCGACCTCGTTCACCGCTGGCTCGAAGCCAAGGGCTACGATGTTCTCTACGTGCAGAACTTCACCGACATCGACGACAAGATCCTCGTGGTCGCCGAAGAGGAGGGGGTCGATTTCTCGGTGGTGTCAGAGCGCTACATCGAGGCTTACTTCTCCAACATGGATGCGCTCAACGTCCTGCGCGCTGACGAGTATCCGCGCGTGACCGGCACCATCCCGGGCATCATCGAGATGGTGCAGACGCTCATCGACAAGGAGCACGCCTACGTCGGTGACGACGGCGTCTACTTCGAGGTCGGATCAGCACCGGAGAAGTACGGTCTGCTGACAGGTCAGTCAATCGAGGCAGTGCGTGCGGGCGCCGGCGGTCGGGTCGGGGGGACTGGGACCGGGAAGCGTGATCACAAGGATTTCGCGCTGTGGAAGTTCAGCAAGCCCGGCGAGCCGGAGTGGGACTCTCCGTGGGGTGCGGGCCGACCGGGGTGGCACATCGAGTGCAGCGTGATGAGCTCCTCCTTCCTCGGCGAGCAGTTCGACATCCATGGGGGTGGTCATGACCTCAGGTTCCCGCACCACGAGGCGGAGATCTTCCAGGGCGAGTGTGCGAGTGGTAAATCTCCCGTGGTCCAGTGGTGGATGCACAACGGCTTCGTAAACGTCGACGGCGAGAAGATGTCCAAGTCCCTAGGGAACTTCTGGACGATCACTGACGCGCTCGACAACTTCAGCGGACTCACTCTCAGGCACGCCCTGCTCAATGCTCACTATCGCAACCCAATCGACCTCTCCGAGGATTTCCTCGACGACGGAAAGCGCAACCAGCAACGGTTGGAGGCGGCCTACCTGAACGCTCTGGAGGCCTGGGGAGGAGTTGCTCGCGCCGATCTCGTCTCGCTCCCCAAGCCTGACGCCAATGCTGACGCCAATGCCGCAGGCGGTGACGCGGACGCCGAAACCGGAGGCGATTCGGGGGGCCTGGCACGAACCCTCGGCGCGCTAGAGAAATTGGGCGAGGAGACGGCGCTGGCGATGGATGACGACTTCAACAGCCGCGAGGCGCTGGCCAAGGTGATGGCCGCTACGAGAGAAATGAAGAAAACACTCGATTCGGGCGGACTCGATGACGACGACCGTGCAGCCTTCGGGCTCTACTGTGCCGAGTGGCTCGAGGAGTTGGCAGGGTCCGTTCTCGGACTGCTGCCGTCCCGCGAAGAGGCGCTCGCCGGTCCAGAAGATGACCCACGACGCTTGGAAATCTCAGGCCAAGTCGATGAATTGCTGATGCGCCGCCAGATAGCCCGTGAGGCCAAGGACTGGGATTCCGCCGACACCATCCGCGACGAGCTCGCCGCCATGGGCGTGACCGTCGTCGACACCGCCGACGGGCCCGAATGGTCCCTCGAATGAGTGGGCGTCAACCGAAGGGTGGCTCGATTCCAAGATTCGGTGTACCGATGCCGGTGTCACCTGGTGGTGGTTGACCACCTTTGCGCGTCAGCCGGATGATCACGAACACGGAGCCGCCGAGAATCAGCAAGGTGAACAACATCGCCATCCAGTAAATCGGTGAAGAAGCGTCCAAGAGACCCCCTGAGGAAGACTCCTCTTCTTCAGACGCGGGAGGGCCGTCATCGGTGATGTTCGCGGTGTTGTCCGTATCATCAGGCTGGTCGGGTTCGTCCGGTGGATCATCGGGTGGATCCACGGGTGGAGGAGCCACCCATCCGCTGGAACGGTTTCCGTCCGCGTCGAAGGTGAGATTGTAATAGTCGTCGTAGATTGCGATATTGCCCTGAGAGTTGAATGAAGCGGAGCCATTCAGCACGGAGAAATAGCGTTGATCGCCGTAGGTGAATATCGGGTCGAGTTCTATCGAATCGAGTCCTGGATACTGCTGGGCGAACCAGGCGGCGAACGATTCCACAGACTCGTGGTTCGAGGCCTCGGACCACACTTCGTACATCTCATCCGGAGAGAAGTGCAGCGCGGTGGTGAGCGACGACTCGATCGTCGCCCACGAGTCCTGCCCTAGCGGCACTCCGGAGAATGTGATGTCCAAGGCCTTCTGGAATCCCTCGCCCTGCACGATCTCCTTGTCATCACCCTTGAGCAGGGTCATCAGGTCGACATCCCCGTAGAGCGGCAGCCCACCGACTATGGTGAGCCGCACATCCGGGTCGATCGCCTGGATGAGATTGCGGTACGGATCGTCGGCGAACGAGTCGATGACCACCAGATCGGCGGCCTTGCCCACACCGATGCGGCCGACATGCGCCTCCCAGTTCATCGCGTCGGCAGCGTTGCTGGTGACCATCTGTACCAGTTCGTAGTCGCTGAACACACCATCCAGTTTGTTCTTGTTCCACCAGTCGGCGGTCTTGAGTTCGTGCAATGGGCTCTTGGTTCCAGACGGAGCCCAATCCGGAGCGAGAGCGATGTTCACTCCGGCGGCGCGTGCGAGGTCGACACGGGCTGTATCCCCGTAGAGCAGCATGTTCGAGGTCGGCGACCAGACCAATGACGAGCCAACCGCGGCCATCGCCGCGAACTCGGCCTCGCGTAGTGGAACCCCGTGGATGACAATTGTCTCCCCTACCAGCAGGTTGTTCTCCTGCAGGATACGGAACTCGTTGAGAGAAGAGGCATCTGTGCCCTCGGAAAGATGCAGGAACCAGCCATCCAGTTCACCGCTCGCATTTCCATTTGTGATGTGCGCGCCGATGTATTCCTCTTCGAGTTCAGTCACCTTGGTGTGCATCTCGTCGCGCCCGAAGTTGTAGTACTCGATGTTGCGTGTCAGAATCCATGCGAAGGACTCGTCGTCGTCAGATGGACCACCTTGAACGGCGGTCGTCCCGCCAGCGATCTCCTTCATCTCGGCATACTTGACCGACGATTCCTCGAGGTTCCAGTAGGGGCCGCTCTGGATCAGGCTCTTCGGCCAGGTGACCGACGGCTTGTATCCCGCGTTGTTCTTCCACTGGTAGCGGTTGGTGTAGAAATCTCCCTGTAGTTCGTAATCCCACAGTGGCAGCATGTTGTAGTGGATGTGGTTGTGCATGTCAATGAGGCCCGGGTAGATCGTTCCGCCGCTGTCAACCTCCGGAACACTCCAGACGTCGGCCCCCGGAGGTTGTCCGTCCTCCCAGACCGCCTGAATGACGCCATCCTTGACGAACACGTTGCCGCGGTCGAGCACCGCATCCTCCGAGTTCATGGTGACCACCCTGCCCTTGAGGATGTACTGGCCTTCGTGGATGTGGTCGCGCACTGTGTAGCAGGAGCCTTGCAGGTGGTTCGGTCCGACGTAGTTCCCATCGTTGGGGGAGCCGGGTGTGGGTGAGCCGATGTGCACCCAACTGCCGGTAGAGTCGCGACCGTACGAAGTGTCCCAATACGAGTCTTCAGCCGGGAATGAGGCGGAGTCGACGAGGTCGCCCCACGAGTCCTCGAGCCGAATGACGTCGCCGTCCCAGTAGTCGAGTTCTATTCCCGTCTTGGCCCGGTAGAAAGCCATCCGCTCGCCCGCCTGCAGGAGCGTGCCCCAGCCGATCTGGCATCTCGGTGAGCCGCCGTCTGGGTCGTCGTCCAGCCACCAACCGGAGATGTTCGCCTCGTACGGAGTCGGGTTGTAGAGTTCGATGAACTGGTCGCCATCCGATCCGTAGTAGCCGTCGCCGTTCCAATCGGTGCCGTTGTAATCCTCACTTGACGAACTCACCAGAAACTCGCTGATGACTACGTGCTCGTGCTCAGATTCGGGTGCCTCGACCACGTGAGCGGCGCTCGGCGGAGCGAGCGCTGCGAACAGCGAAAGCAGGAACAAACCAGCGAGGGTCAGGCTCTGGCGGCGGGCTCCCATCAACACCCGACATTTCTTCCGATTGATAATCGCTGGCACTCCCAGAACCCCCTCGTGCGCGGGGCGCTGAGCGCCCCGATAGGCCAAAGTACCCGGCATGCGAGCCGGAATCAGATGTCACAGCGCCATGTGTTCCGAGCGATGCTCATCGGACTGGTCGTTCTGACACAGCTGTTCGCCGGCTGCTTCGGTGAAGATTCAACGCCGGAGCAACCCGCACCACCGTGGGATATGGGCATGGCGTACATCGACGACCCGGTCACCCATCAAATGCCGAAGAACTTCGACGTCGCCGACCCGCTGGACAACACGAGCACCGGAGATTGGGCCGCATCCGCAGAGACATGGGTCAACCGAACTCTGTGGGGCAACGCATCGTGGGCGGTGTTCACCAACGCCGAGGGCGGAAACTGCTGCGAACACTATCTGGCGGCCACCGAATGGGGATGGATCCTCAACTTCGGTGGCGAATATCCCACCTGGTCCGAGGACAGGGGTCACACCTGGAAGGAGTGGGTGCCACCTGTGCTGCAGGATTTCAGTTGCCGGACCCCGAAGATCACTATTCCCGGCCAAGAGGGGCTGGGCGAGGGGAGCATCGTGCAGACGACGACGGGGGACATCATCGCCATGGGCTGGTTCCCCTATCCGAGTTCATCTGGTGCAGATCAGTTCTACGCCTTCCTCTGGGACGCCGACGATCAAGAGTGGACCTGGTGCTACAACCGCTACACCGAGCCGTTCTACGACCGCTCGTGGCAGGTGGAGGTGGTCGGGCCAATCAGCAGCAACATCGGCAGCGGGGAGTGGGCGAGCCTAGTCATCTCCAACTTCTGGCACCAGAGCAGCAACCGCGGCGGGGAGATCAGCGTGGACGGACTGAACTACTACCCCTTCGGTTTCCCTGACAGAGATGCCAACCTTCCCACCACACAAGTGGACCTCGAGTTCGACGAACTGCCGGTATCCTGGGATTACCACAAGCCGCACAAGGAGATGCGCTCATTCCCGGTACCCTCAGGTGGGCTCTACTTCCCGGATTACTTCCAGGACGGTGGTGACGCCTGGGTGGACACCAACCTCGACTGGTGGCGGGCTGAGACTCCGGACGGGAATTCACTGCCTTCCCAATACTGCGCCATCGACTCCTCCACCGCCCTGCACTGCGTCAAGCGTACCGGCCTCAACATCACCCACATGCTCTCTTGGGATGGGGGTGACAACTGGACCAACCAGAGTTACGACATCTCGGCCGTAGCTGCCGACATCGAGGAATGGGAGTTCCATTCCAACGGGGTGCACGACCTGTTCGTGCTCAATGTGCGCTACCAGAGCTCCGAGGGGCCAGACGTCGATGTCGCTTGGCACATCCGCGGATTCAGCGAGTCGATGGAACCGGACAGCATGACCTACCTCGGCCAGGGTGACTCCGACTCGACGAGTGGAGCGGGCAACGATGTGCGCTTCGACTTCGCCAGCATGACCATCCTTCCCGATGGCGGTGCGGTGATTGCCTACCACGACCTCACCGACCCCGATCCGCTGTTCGGCGTCGAGTTGCTCCTGCCGACCGAGTATGCCACCGAGACCGAGCCGGTCGCCTGAGGAGTGATGCTGAATGGACGAGATGTCGCAGATGCTGCGTATTCTGGGGGATATCGGCAGCCAAGACACCCAAGCCCGCCTTGAGGCTGTAAGATTCCTCGGTGAGAATGGAGACGACCGTGCAATCCAACCACTCTGTGAAAGCCTGCTTAGAGACAAGAGCCTCGATGTCAGAGAGTCGGCGGCATATTCACTTTCAAAAATAGATTGTTTGGGTGATTCCGCGGATGCATTGCTGAAGGCAATTGAAAACCATAGAGATGCGGATTGGTTTGGGTCACATCCTTCTGAATATTGCATTCTTACAACAATCGTAATGGCATTGGGTAAGGTTTGCATCAGCCATGAAGACGATGCTCCATTCCATTCTGAAGTAATT
>CAZUBQ010000036.1:0-16804 GCA_964618995.1 uncultured Candidatus Poseidoniales archaeon
GCAAAACCGCTATCAGGCGTCGGGAACGATTACACTTGGCATGGCTAGGCTGCGCCACGTCCTGTTGGCTCTGTCCGGAGTGCTGCTGCTGGTCTTGGTGCTCTACAACTCGGAGGTTGGCTTCTACGAGTACACCGAGGCTGACGAGAGTACGCGCTACAAACTTCTGTTCACCGAGTTCGCCTCCGGCGACTGTTCCTCGACCACCATCAACGCCGATCTCGGTGCTAATCGAATGAGTGACTGCATTGCACCATTGGGCTCATACGCGGCCACCGACTTCACACTCGCCGCCTTCGCGTTGTTCGCCATCGCCGCGGCGCCAGCGCTGGCGTTGTCGGAAGAAGGGGGTGTCAAGGTGAGCCGCGAAATGGCGAAACTGCTCGCCCGTATGCGCCTGCTTCTTGGAGTCGTGCTCTCGCTCACCGGCATCGCTGATGCGCTTGGCATGCTCACCGGCGACGGCTCCCAACTCGATTGGACGGCCGTGTTCGGCCTCCCGCTGCCCTCGATGCTGGTCGATGTGCTGCTGATTGGTCTCGGTGCGTACACGATTCGCAAGAGCCTGGTCAGGCTCAAGAACATCGGTGGGGCATCGGATAGGTTCGCTGAACCGTGGGAACGACAGGGCGGCTCCCCTCAATGGAAGGGGTCGATGGAGCGGCGTAAGCAGGAGGGCGGACCGCCGACGGTGGGTGACCTCAGGGCCTCATTGAAACTGGACGAATACGAGGACATATTCCAGATTGGGACCAGCAGCGATCTCGACAGCATGAGAGTGGGGCGCAAATGCCACTACTGCAACGGCCAAGGATGCGAGGTGTGCAATTTCACCGGAGAACTGGACTGAGAGCGTCGCTACCATCCTCGCACAACTGTTTGTGGGTCGTCTGATAATCTCCGTTCATCTCTAGAACGGACCACGTGGCGCTGAATTGACTGTTCTCAAATCGCGCCCGCGATGGTGTACTTCCACTATGCTTTATATTCAGTTGAAAGCGGCGGTCAGTTCTGGGGTCGGGTCGCTGACCTGACCACGAGGGATGGGATATGCACCTAGTGGCACTTGAACTGGAGAATTTCAAGTCGTTCAAAGGCGAGGTGACGATACCCCTCGAGGAAGGCTTCACCGCCGTGACCGGACCTAACGGAAGCGGCAAGTCGAACATCGGCGATGCAGTCCAGTTCGTACTCGGCCCGAAGTCATCCAAGAGCCTGCGCGCGCAGAACCTCAAGCAACTGATCTTCAACGGAGGGGAGAAGGGCAGGGCTGCCAAGTTCTGCAAGGCGACCCTCGTGTTCAGCAACAGTTCGCGCAACGGTGGGCGACGTCGTCTGAAGTTGGATTCTGATGAAGTACGACTCACGCGGACAATCAAGCTAGGTCGCAAGGACAACATCAACTCCTCCTATCATCTCAACGAGCGCCCATCCTCCGCCACCGAATTCCGCCGCCTGCTCACCGAGGCCGGTGCCCGCGGAGATGGCTACAACATCGTGCTGCAAGGTGATGTGACGCAACTCGCCATCATGAGCGGAAGGGAACGTCGGCGGGTGCTCGAGGACGTCGCGGGAGTCACCGCCTATGACGAGGAACTGCGTAAGGCTGGCAAGCAGCAGTCGAAGGTCGAGGATTATCTCGAGCAAATAGGGGTTCTTGAGGAGGAACTCAGCGTACGCATCAAGACACTCTCAAAGGAACGCAAGCAGGCGCTCAAGCACCGTGAGTTGCAGGAATCGCTGGAGAACGCGCGGCGAGTGCTGCTCCACTCACAGCATCGCAGCCGCTTCGAAGAGATCGAGTTGGTCAGCGACGAGCGCACGAACTACATCGAGCGCCTGGAGATTCTGGGCGATGAACTCGAGGCCGGCGAGAAGGAATCACACGAGTTGGACAAGGCGATCGTCGAGGTCCAACGCCAGTTGAACGAGGTCGTCGGCGACGATGACCGCAAGTTGCTCGAAGAGTTGCGCCGACTGGAGGTGCTCGTCGGTACGCTCAGGGACCGAGTGACAGATCACCAACGAGACATTGAGGACTGCGAGCGCGAAGCGGCGGTGCTTGAAACCGAGTTACAGGATGCACAGCAGGCGCAGGAAGAGCACCAGGCGGCATTGGTGCAGGCGCGCGAGACGTTGGTGCAGGTGCAGAAGGACAACGCTGACTCTGCTCGTCAGGAAGAGGAGGCGCGTGAAGCTCTTGATTCAGGGGACAAGGAGACACACGCACTCAACCGGGCGTTCGGCAAGGCGACTGAACAGGTCGGAGAATTGGCCGACGAATTGACGACGGTTCAACTCGAGGCTGATCGAGCAGGCTCACAGGTCGAACTGCTTCATGAGCAGCTGGCTACGCTCGAGGAAGAACTGCAGGAGAACCGGCTTGCCCGCGATGACCTGCTGCTGCAGGGCGAGGATCTCGAGGAAGAGGCGCCCGCTCAGGACCGTGAGGCTCTCGGAGCCGAGGTCAACCGACTCCAGCGACAGGAGCGACAACTGCTCGAAGACGCTGAACTATGCCGCGAAGCCTTGCGCGCCGCCGAGACTGCACTCGCTCGCGCCCGCGGCGAACTCGAGAATCGCTCAGGTGCCCGAGCGAGCATGGCTCAGGCAGTGCAGTCAATCACTCAACTCAGGGATTCACGCGAGATTCAAGGCATTCTTGGCTCGCTCAGCGAATTGTGCGCCCCCAAGGATGAGGCACACGAGGAGGCGCTCGCCTACGCGATGGGTGGTGGCATGAACAGCATAGTCGTCTCCAACGACGAGGTGGCGGACAGGTGCATCACCTGGCTGCGCAGCAACCGGGCGGGCAGGGCGACCTTCCTTCCACTCAACAAACTCACGACGCGGCGTCCGCAGGGTAAGGCGCTGATGGTTGCGCGGCAACCCGGCGTAGTGGGCTTCGCTTCAGAACTGCTAGAGTACGACGAATCGATTGAGGCTGCCGTAATCAACGCGGTGCGCGATACACTGATCGTCGATAGCATGGATGTGGCACGCCGCCACATGGGTGGATTGCGTATGGTAACGCTCGACGGCAGCGTGGTAGATGGCAGCGGCGCGATGATCGGTGGTTCCACCCGCGGGCGTCGCCCGCAGTTCGGAGGACGGCTGCCCGGAGTGGCCGAAGTCAGTCGCTGCGAGCAGGAGGTCGAGCGCCTGCGCTTGGTCTCAGAGACGACCGAGGCAGCGCTCACGGAACTCCGGCGCAACGAGCAGGAACTGCGCGCCAATATCTCGAACCTGACCAACGACGATCACTCTCTCAAGATGCGCTTGTGGCAGGAGGACGTGAAGCGAGCTGAGGCTCTGTTCGACCAGACTGACAACCGGGTCAAGCAGGCGCGCAGCAAACTATCCTCGGCGCAGACCGAGGCGAACATCCACGCCGACCGACTCACCGAGGCGCGCACCGCGCACGAGGATGCGGTAGAGGCCAGAGCGGCGGCGGCGACGGCCCTGCAGGATGCAACGCCTGAACACCTCTCCAAGCAACTCCGCGAAGCGGAGCGCAAGCGCACCGACGCCGAGCGAGCGCAGAACGCCGCAGAGCAGGTGCTCACGTCTGGGCAAGGTCATTCGGAACTGCTCGAGAAGCAGGTCGCAGATCTGGAGCGGCGCAACAACGACCAGGTGAATTCAGCCGACACGTTCCGCAGACTCATCGAGGAGAAGGAGGTCGATATCGCTGCCTCGGAGATTGAACTCGAACAGGTGCGCGCAGCGCACCAAGAGGTGTCCGACGAGCATCAGGAACTTGACGAGCAGCGCTTGGCGCTGCGCGACGAGCGCACAGCTCTCAGAACCCGACTCGAGCAGAAGGCGCGCGACCGTGACAGCATGCGCAAGCGAATCGACGACCTCTCGCTGCAAATCGCCCAGAAGCGCCGCTCACTAGAGGAACTCACTGAGGAGATGGCCGAACTCGAGGTGGCACCACCGGATGGTGATGCTGTGCTGCCAACGGTGCAGGAGGCGGAGGCCAGCGTCAGGACACTGGATCGCAAGGTGTCCAATCTGGGCGACGTCAACATGCACGCAATAGAGCAGTACGACGAGACAGAGGAGCGTCTGGAGAAACTCACCGATGAATCGAAGGAACTCAGGACTCACCGAACGGAACTGATCGAACTTGCGGAGCAGCTGGAGGGAGAGCGCAAGGAGAGACTCACCGCGGTATTGGAGATAGTCAGTGACAACTTCACTCGCACATATTCCCACCTGCAACCTGGCGGCCATGGGGAACTCAAGTTGGAGAATCCGAAGAAACCGTTCGAGGGTGGTCTCGAGATGTGGGCCCGTCCCCCCGGAAAGGCGAGCGGGCTGAATCTGCTTTCAGGTGGAGAGAAATCGATGGCGGCGCTGGCCCTGATCTTCGCTATTCAGGATTACGATCCCTCTCCGTTCTACTACTTCGACGAGGTCGACCAGAATCTGGACACCTTCAACGCCGAGGCGACCGCATCGTTGTGCAAACTGCGCGCCCAGTCTGCGCAGTTCATCATGGTCACACTCAGGAAGGTCTCGCTGGAGATGGCCGACCATCACATCGGCATCACCCACGCCGGCGACGGCTGCAGCCGCCTGATTACCGACTTCGGCCGCGAAGCGGCCATCGAGGTCGGCGATGCGGCATTTGCCGAGTTGGAGGCGCAGAAGGAGAGCGAGCGACGCAAGGGGGAACTCGACGACCTGCCCGTGGTCGACGAGATGCCGCGCACTCCGGAGGAACTGCCGGCCCCCGAGAGTCTGGGGGGAAGTTCACTTGAGGAGGATTCTGAGGCGGCGGACAGCACCTTGGAATCACTTTCCGACCGTGCTGATGACTCCCGTGAGGACATGGAGGAGAAACTCGATGTCGAACTCGCCATCCAGCAGTCCGAACAGGAAGAACTCGACGCCCGCGATGTGGAGGAAGAGGCTGCAGAGGCCGTTGATGTTGACACCGTCACTCTCGAGGTGACTGAGGACGACGAAGTCGAGTGAGGGGGGATTACATGAGCGCACTCGACAAGATGGAACTTCGCTCGGACATCATCGCCTCGATGCTCGGTCATGAGAACGGCGAACTGCAGAAGAGCCAGTACATGGATCACTTGGTCGAACTGGCTGAACTGGAGCAGTCGGAGCATCAGACGCTCTCCGATCCGTTCGACCGCAGCATAGCCATCGTGCTGCAGATGTTCAGCGATGACTCCCTTGACCCGTGGGACATCGACCTGTCCAAATTCATCACCCTGTTCAAGGAGCGCATCTCCGATGCGGAGGACATCGACCTACCAACATGTGGACGGCTGATTCGGCTGGCCTGGGGGGTGCTGCACGGTCAGGCTGCGACTCTGATGGAGCGACAGGAGAGGGCTGATGCGTGGGATGAGGACCCGTGGGCGTTCGACTCTGGTTGGGAGACCGACTTCGGAGACGACGACTTTGCTTTCACCAACCGCGTGCTCTCTGGCCAGGCTGGTGACGCACTGCCAAACTTGTTCGATGGTAGAATCAAGCGGGACGCTGGTCGACCGGTGACGCTTGGCGAGTTGCTGCTGTCACTGGCTGATGCGCACGAGGAAGCAGCTGAGAGGCGCCTACGAGAAGAGAGTCGTAAGCGCCATCAAATCGATTTGCAGCACGCGATCGCCAACGTCAAATCTCGCGTTCATAACGAGGACATAGAAGAGGACATCCGCCGCTGCTGGACGGCACTCCGCTCGTTGTCGAGTGAGGGGGAGCCGGTCACTATCGACCAGATCTGTGAACTGTTGCAGGCTGAGGGTGAGGCCGCAGGCTGGGGTGCCAAGGAAGCAGAACAGGAGGGTCAGGTGGCTGGGTTCGTCTCGGCGCTGTTCCTCACCCACCGCGGCTACACCGACATCTGGCAGTTGGAGCAGCCCAACGGGGACATATTCCTGCAGGACAAGTGGCCGGAACACTCCGATTTCGATTCCATCACCAAGAAGTTGGATGTCAGGACAAACGGGGTGACCGCATGAACGAAGAGACGCAGACCACCCCTACCTCAGAGGAAGAGGTCGTCGTGGAGCCCGTGGATGATGTTCACCCGGAGCCAGAGATTCTGGATATACCAGTCGTGGAATCGCCATCGCTTACGACACTGTTGGAGGCGACGCTGTTCGGTGCCGGCAAGTCACTCTCGCAGGCCAATCTGGTGGAGCAGTTCGACGCAAAGGAGTCGACCATCCGCATGGCGCTGCTGGAACTCAAGGAGAACATCGCATCCCGCGAGGACTGCGCCCTGCAACTGACCGAGATCAACCGCTACTGGGTGCTTGAGGTCAAGCCGGAACTGTCCGACTTCATCCCGAGAATCGCTCGCACCGAGATTCCGAAGCGGCTGTTGCGCGCCGCCGCGCTGATAGCCTACCACCAGCCGATGCAGCAGAGTCAGTTGGTCGACATGTTGGGTCAGGTGACCTACGAGCATGTCGGAGATCTCAGGGAACTGGGGCTGGTCGACAAGCGTCGGGATGGCAACACCCGTCGCCTCACCACGACCCGCCGCTTCTCCGAATACTTCGGCTGCCCGTACACCGACACCGCCTCCGTGGCGGGCTGGTTCAAGGAGCAGGCGAGCGCCGCTGGGCTCACCGCCAACCAACTGGCAAGGGCCCTTGCACAGGCTGGATCAGGCGATGACGAGGATGAATTCGATGAGCAGGAACACGAGGAGTCCGGGATTGAGGTAGATGATGCTCCAGTAGAGGAAATCCTCGAAGGAGATGCGACCACATCAGAAGATATCGACGCCGCTGAAGAAGCCGCCGAGTGATGGTTCACTCGCCGCGGACCTGCTTGAGGGCGTTCTGGATGGCTTCGGCAGTGATTCTACCCTCTGCACGGGCGAGTCCTACCACTTTGTCGACCTCGTCCTCGGTCGCACCCGCTGAGACCGCCATGTTGCGAGCGTGGAGCTTCATGTGCCCTGCCTGGATGCCTACGGTGGCCAGTGCACGCAGCGCCCCGAGGTTCTGTGCCATTCCCGCGGCGGCAATCACCTTGGCAAGGTCGTCAGCGCTGCGCACACCCAGCAGGGCGATGTTCGCCTTGGCGGTGGGGTGGACTGTCACCGCGCCACCGACCAGACCGACTGCCATGGGCAGTTCGATCGAGCCGTGCAGGTTGCCGTCCGTATCCTTCTCCCAGTGGGTCAGCGACGTGTATGTGCGCTCGTGAGCGGCGTAGGAGTGGGCACCTGACTCGATGGCGCGCCAATCCTGCCCGCAGGCGAGGGCGATGGCCGAGATGGCGTTCATGATGCCCTTGTTGTGCGTGGTGGCACGGAAGGGGTCAGCCTTGGCGAAATGGTATGCTTGGATGATGCCGTCAATCACCTTTCCACCCGCTTCAGCGTCATCTCCGGTGTCGGAGAGTTCTGCAGCGGTGAAAGTCGCGCTCACCCGTGCCAATCGGTGCACGGCCAGGTTGCTGATGATGCGCAGGATGACTGTACCACCGGTGAGCGCCTCCACTCGTGGAGCGATGGTCTCAGCCATCGTGTTGACCGCGTTCGCACCCATCGCATCGCGGCAGTCGACGAGGATGTGCACGATGACCATCTGGCCTGATTCAGTGTCCAGAACGCGCGCTTCGAGGTCTTTGCATCCACCCCCGAATCGTACGAGAATCGGGTCCACTTCGTTGCACCTTTCGATGAGCTCATCCTTGGCATCCAGAACGGCCTGTTTCGAGGCCTCTGCATCGGCACATTCGACCACTTGAATCTGACCGATCATGATGGGGTCCGTGTTGTCGCTGACGAACCCCCCTTTCGCGTGGCATCTCTTGGCAATATTGGAGGCCGCAGCCACCACGCTCGGCTCCTCGAGAGCGAAGGGTACGAGGTAGTGTTCGTCATCGATGATGAAGTTGGTCGCCACCCCCACCGGAAGGGCCAGGGTTCCGACAACATTCTCGATGATTCTGTCCGCCGCAGACTCGCTCAACTCCCCTGTTTGAGCCCACGCCTCGACCTGCTCATCTGACAGGCCAGCGAGATCGCGGAGGAGTTCACGACGCTCGGAAACGCTGAGTCGATAGAACCCCTTCAGACGGCTGTTCTCGACCGGCACGTCCACCCCTCGCGACGAGGCCAGCCGACCCGCCCCCTAAATCATTCTTGGCGGACCAAATCACACGTGACAGGTGATTGAGAACTAGTGGGACGCCCATACAAATCCAAGACACTAATGCGTTAATATTCCGTTAATCGGGGGTGGTTAACGGGTGCAACGAATCAGGTTATGTGTTATTAACGCGTTAATTGTATAGATAATCGCGCGTGTTTGTTTCAGAAATAAGGGCTGTCAGCGCTTCGGCGCTTCGTTCAACGTATGCGAACGCGTCCCGAATTCGACGAAACACGCGTAAACATGTTAAGCGACTCGTGAGTTGCCTGCCAATATGCAGACACAAGGCGGCAGAAGGCTCGATTTCCCTCAGATGAGGTCCAACCCATTCGACATCCGGCCGTTGGAGCGGGACCAGCTGAAACTGCTGGTTGGGAGGAAGGATCTGCTAGGCACCCTGTCACACCATCTGAGGTTCCATTCACCCAGGGTAATCTGTCTGGTCGGGGAGCGTAGGAGTGGACGCACTTCACTGGTACAGACGTTGTCTTCAATGACCGACCAATACTATTCCCCTCCCTTCTGGCCGAGCGGCGATGTAGCCACCCGATTCCTAGAGGAGATGTACTGTAGTCTGCTCGATGTTTTCGAAGTTCCACCGGTCCGCGGAGTGCTCGTTGACAGGCTGGTCACCGAACTGCAATCACGTACGGGGAACATGCCGATGATAACCTTCGATTTCGCCAATGTCTCGGGCGCCGATCTGGCCTCCGCCATGTCCAACCTGATGCCCCTGCTCGGACGCCTGCGTGCGCTTGTGCTGATCACTGTCACTCCCGGGCAGTTGAGTGCCTTCCCTGAGGACCTGACGCAGGAGATGGATGTCACTGATTCGCTCGAGCCGCTGGAGCGCTCCGAAGTGCAGGATCTGATTCAGCGCAGGATGTCTTTGGCGTCCAGGGTGCGCTGGGCTCCTCCAGAGCACGTCATCGACAATCTGCTCGATGAGACTGGCGGCCACGCGGGCCGAGTGGTACGCCATCTGCGCGACCTGGTGGACCACTCGCGGGGAGTGCAGATGGCTAACACGCGGCGCATTGACTTGGAACTCAGTCTGGAGCTGCGGGAGCCCACCGAGGTCGAGGACGAGAGTTTCCAACGGGTCGTTGGCGAGGCTAAGCCGATCATCGATCCGCAGATAGTGATCAAGGACTCGGATGCGCAGGACACATGGGACAGTCAGAATGAGGAGGATGATGACGATCATGCCGACGACGTGCCCGAAGTAGGCTACGACGATACAGGAGACGAGGATGATGGCTGGGAGCCGGATACAAGCCTACCCGAACTCAGTTTCGACGAGGTGTTCGAGGATGAGGAACCAGTGGATGAGGAGGAGTCCGATCCCCTTCCGGAACCAGAGGAGTTCACACCACTACCCGATGAGGACGACTTCTCATCGCCCGACGACGGCGCCGAGATACTCGAGATGGCGCCAGGTACAGCCCCTCCACCAACCGTGCGCGGCTTCGGGGGGCTGCTCAGCCGCAACAAGGAGGCGAACATCGGCCAGCAGTTGGACGACAGTCCGATTGCACCGGTCGAGATTGCTGGAGAACCGCTCTACTCAGAACCCACGTCTGAACCTGAGATACCACTTGAGGCGTATGAGGAGGAGGAAGGCCCTCGTCAGGCACGCCTGTCGGAAGACGGGCCTACAACCGACCTTGACCGTGAACCAGACGTCATGACCCCGGAAGCGGCCCTGTGGATGGATTCGGGGAGCGAGCCCCCTGTTCCCGAGATCGCCTACGAGGGCGATTCTAGACCACCTGAACCAGAACCGACGGTCATGCGCGAAGCATTGCAAGCCATGCGCCCGCCCGAGCCGGCGGTCGCAGCCGCTCCGACACTCGACGTCGACTTCCTCAGCACATTGGGAGATTCCCAGGTGCGCATCCTCGAGGAGGCTCTCGAAAGAGAGGTGTCACCTTCAGATGATGTACTGCAGCGGGGTCTTGACGTGGGCAGACCGCGGTTGTCGCAGCTGTTCAATGGCATGCTCAAGGCCGGTGTGCTGACCGTGCGCAGACAGGGCAGGAGTCGGCTTTATCGCATCAGTGAACAGGCCCGCGACCATCTCTACCGCCTCGGCAAGGAGGAATGACTGTGCAACAGGACTGGCGTGTCGGCTGGAGCCACCAGCTGGAGGGCAAGGTGTGTGCAATCGCCGCCGATGCCGCCGGAATGATCGTCGCTGCTGGCGGGGTCATTCGCATGCTGGACACCGAGGGTGAGTTTGTCTGGCGTAGGGAGATCGCATTCGATGTCTACCATCTAGAGATTGACCTGCATACCGTTGCAGTGCTGGCGGGCCCCGGATTCCATTTGCTGGACATCGCCACCGGTGAGCCTCTCGGTGAAGGGAGGAGCGTCTCTGGGGGCTTTCGCTCGGTCATCGCCCGCCCAGGGGGCGGCTGGGTGCTGCAGGACCGAGGTGACCACATGCACCTGTTCGACAGCAACGGCAGAGGCATCAGGAGGCTGAGGCCAGGAAGGATCCGCTATCTGGTGGGTTGGCTGGATCGCGAACATCTGCTGGCGCATGACGACGACGGATACCTGCGCTGCCTACGCCTGTCGGGAGATGATGGCCAACGAGTCATCGAGGGACGGCGCTGGTCTTGGGTGAGTCGTCTGTCCGGTGGAAGGCTGCTGGTGCAGTCTCCCGAAGGTAGTCTCTACGAAGGGACTCCGAACCCGTTCGGATGGGATTCTCTGGAGCAGTTGCGGGAATTGGCTGCGGATCCGCTGGCCGCTGACCGCTGTGGTGATGGATGGTGGGTGCTCACGCTCTCCGAGACTCTGGAACAGGTTCCGCCCACTTCCGAGGGAGAGATGCCTGCCGGTCACCTGCTTTCATCCAATGGTGCTGACGTGATGTGCACAGCCACCCGCGATGGTCTGGTGCGCTGGTGGGAGTCGCCCCAACTCGCCAGTCGGCGCAGCGAGATTCTCAAGCGGCTGGTGGTCAGCGAGCGCCGACGTATCGACTGGGAGCAGCGTCAGGTGATGTTCGAGGCGGCGCTTGCTGCAGAGGATGAAGGCATGCTTACGAATGCCATCGAACTCTATCAGGCGCTTGGACGAACCGAGGATGTCAGGAGATTGCTCGGACAACAGGAACAGGCCTCCGCAGGCGGGTGAATGTCATGAGTACTGAGGTAACAGAGGAATTGGTGACGCGCTATCTCGACCTGACCGCACAGGCTCGAGAAAAAGCCACCCCGCTCACCGAAGACGGGAGCGATGATGCGGAGAAGTTGGCTGACATGCTGCGCATGGTCGACGATTACTCCTCCGACGCTCGGCATTTCATGGAGTCAGGGGACATGGTGCGCGCCTTCGGCGCGATCAACTACGCCCACGCCTGGCTCGATGCGGCGGTCAGGATAGGATTCTTGGACGGTCACGGTGACGACCAACTGTTCACACTCCCTCCTTGACTCCCTCACGCGCGGACACACCTCTATGGCGGCGCGCGCACGTTGGCATTCCGAATCTCTAAGAACGGCGGAGCGAGGAAGGGAACGGTTCACGGACCGCGGGCGACGGCGAAGGTGTCACAGAGGAGGCTGAAACGATGACAGGATATCTCGATCGCATCGGAGCGGGCAGCATCATCCGCGACCACGCCCCGCTCACCTTCGACCACATTCCTGACGGGTTGGTGGGCAGGGATGCTGAACTGACCAAGTTGGGCGAGATATTCTCCGGCATCGAGGACGGGCGGGTCTCCTGCCGTGCGGTCATCACCGGACAGGTCGGCAGCGGCAAGACCGTGCTGTCGCATTGCTTCTCCAAGGACCTGCAGCGGCACTTTGCAGGGACGCGTGATATCAGGCCGGTACATGTCAACTGCCGCAATCACCCGTCGAAGACACAGGTGCTGCAGCGCCTGATCACCGCGCTGGACAGCGGTCATCCCGAGCGCGGACTCGGCAGCGGGGAGATCATGCAGTCACTGCGCCGCCAGTTGCACGGCAACAAGGAACACCTGCTGCTGGTGCTCGACGAGGTCGACCATCTGCTGCGCAGCGACAAGGGCGACCTGCTCTACCAGTTGCTGCGCATCGATGAGGGGCTGGAGCAGTCCGGAACGCTCTCACTGATCATCATCAGCCAGACACAGGTGCTCGACCTGCTGGAGCCAGCGATCATCTCTCGCTTTGGCACAAGCAACCACGTCCATCTCGAAGTCTACGCTGCTGAACAACTCGAAGCCATCGCCCGCCAGCGTGCTGAGGCGGCCTGTATCGAGGGCACCGTTCCTGACGGCGTGCTGCGCACCATCGGCCAGCGGGCGGCCGAGACCGGGGACGCTCGGCTCGCCATCGAACTGCTCGAGGATTCAGCAAAGAAGGCGGAGCGGGCCGGCCGCGGCGAGATAATTCCCGATGATGTGCGCATCGTCGCTCACGAGGTGGGACAGACGGTAGAGCCGAACGTGGTCGAAAATCTCACTCTGCACGCACAACTCTCCCTGCTGTCGCTCTGTCGCCGTCTGCGCAAGGAGGACGAGGTGACCACCGGCGACGCCGAGAAACTCTACCACGTCGTATGCGAGGAGTACGAGGTCGAACCGCGTAGCCACACCACCTTCTGGAAGCATCTCAAGACGCTGGAGCAGCAGCAGTTGATCGAGTCGCGCACAGCCAACCGAACCACTGGCCGCGGCCGCACCCAGCATCTGTCAATGCCCGCCGCCCTTCCAGGCACGCTTGAGAAGCGGGTCGAGGGCGCAATCGAGCGCTCTGTGCGTAAAGCCCGGCTTTGACACATGGACTCGTTGGACTCGGTCCTACGGACCGGTGGGAATCCACATATAGGGGCCGCTTGTCGGCGGGACGCTGAGTGATGTAATGGCGAAGAAGCAAGAGGCTGCGTTCAAGGCGGTCGTCAACGACACCGACCCCGCCAGCAACGGCAGGTCGTACGCCGTCGATGTCACGGGAGCCAACTACAACCACTTCCTCGGAAAGCGCATCGGAGACATGGTCGATGGCCAGTTCGTCGGCGAGGGAGATCAGTCGCTGCTCGGTTACCAACTGCAGATCACTGGCGGCTCAGATCGAACGGGCACCCCCATGAGGCGGGACGTGGAGGGGGGCATGCGCAAGGGCGTGCTCGTCTCACCCGGTGTGGGGTTCAAGGGGCACAAGCTGATTCACAAGAAGGGCAAGCGCTACCGTTGGACCTACGCTGGTCTGCGGATGCGGCGCAACTTCCGCGGGAACACCATCACCCAGGACACCGTTCAACTCAACCTGAAGGTAGTCGAGAGTGGCAAGAAGTCACTCGGAGTGATCTTCGGTCTCGTCGAGGAGGCCGCAACTGTCGGGGAGCCCTCTGGGGAAGAGGAGTGAACCGGCAGGAGGGATGAGAACTGGCAGAGAGAGTTCTCCCCGAACAGCCTGAGGTCAACATCGGACTGGTAGGTCACGTCGACCACGGTAAGACCACGCTCACTCAAGCCCTCTCGGGCACTTGGACTGACACACACTCCGAAGAGCGCAAGCGGGGCATATCGATCAAGCTCGGTTACGCCGACACCGCCTTCTACAAGACGAAGAAGGGAGCGTACTACGCTACCGGGAAGCACCCCAAGGGAAAGGAGGACGTAGACAAGGAGTTGCAGCGTGTCATCTCATTCGTCGATGCTCCCGGTCACGAGACGCTGATGGCGGTGATGATTACCGGTGCCAGCATCATGGATGGTGCGCTGTTGCTAATCGCCGCCAACGAGGATTGTCCACAGGCGCAGACCAACGAGCACCTGATGGCGCTGGAGATCGCCGGCATCGAAAAAATCGTTGTCGTGCAGAACAAGATCGACCTCGTCAGCCGCGAGCGGGCCGTCGAGTCCTACAACGAGATCAAGGAGTTCGTCAAGGGGACCATCGCTGAGAATGCGCCGATAATTCCTGTTTCCGCTCACCACGATGTCAATCTGGACATCCTGATATCGGCCATCGAGCAGACCATTCCGACACCGGATAGGGATGCTGGTGCGAACGGTCTGCTGCACATCGCGCGATCGTTCGACATCAATCGGCCGGGGGCGCGCCCGCCGGAACTGAAGGGCGGCGTCATCGGCGGCAGCATCGTCGAGGGCACGTTCAACGTCGGCGACCGTGTGGTGATTGCGCCAGGGCGCAAGGTGACAGATGGCAGCAAGGCTGCCTGGGAGCCGCTGGTGACGATTATTGACTCTCTACGCGGGGGTGGAGCCCTGCGGGATTCGATGCATGCAGGCGGGCTGTGTGGTATGGCGACGCCGCTAGACCCTTCACTGACGAAGGCGGACGAACTGTCCGGCCAGGTGGTCTCCCGGGAGGGTGAGACACCTCCTGTGCGAGATTCGGTTGAACTGGAACTCACACTGCTCGAGAAGATGGTCACCGGAGAAGGTGGTTCTGCCGACTCCGTGAGGCCATTGCAACCGAACGAGATGCTGATGGTCAACTCCGCCACGGCGACATCGGTAGGTGTAGTGAGCCACGTCAAGGGCAAACAGGCGACGCTCGGCCTGCGCTTGCCAATCTGCGCCAATGATGGAAGTCGCATCACGCTCTCACGGCGAGTCGGTTCTCGTTGGCGGCTGATTGGATACGCCACCATCCAGTGAGGTGGAGCGATGCCCACAGTACTCATCGATGCGTGCGGCTGGGTTGCCGTGGTAGATGGAGGAATACACATCGACCATGCGCTCGCTGAACAGGTGGGCCCAGTCGAACTTGCCATCACCCCTGCAGGTCGTGCCGAGTTGCAGCGCTTGCAGGGTGAGCGCAGCGGCTCGTTGCTGCTCGGCCTGCTCGATTCGCGTGCTGAGGTGGTGCAGGCACCTGAGGGAGTGAGTCACACCGATGATCAACTGATTCAATTGGCGGCTCAATTGCAGTGCCCGGTGCTGACGGTGGACCGCGAACTGAAGCGCAGATTGGTCGCAGAAGGTTCGCAGATCATCGAGGTTGTAGGCGGTTCCGCCCTGCGCCTAGTGGACTGATTCGGGACAGCCATTATATTCTCATGAGACCGGCTTGGGGGAGATGTCCACCTCCAGCGTGACCTTAGGAAGACAGAACGGCTCCCGCGCCGCAGAATTGAATGGCCAGATGGAGTTGGTCGAGTTGTTGGCGCGCATCGGCATACGAGAGAATGTCGGGAGGCTGCTCGTCGAACTCAACGAGGAGGAGTGGATGGACAGCCGCAACCTGCAGGAGGCGACCGGAATGCGCCAGCCAGAGGTGAGCACGGCGATGCGCGAGTTGGTGCGCAGGGGTCTGGTCGAGATTCAATCAGAGAAGACCGGCAACCGAGGACGCCCACGCCACCTCTACCAGTTGAAGGATGACCTCTCCATCTCGCTGCAACCGTTCATCGATGCTGCCGAAGAAAGGCTGACTGAACTGGATGAGAGCCTCAAACTGATTGCGTCGTCCGAAGCGCTGTAGTCGCCGAACAAGAACTCTTGAGCGGTATCACGGGATCTCGTCGAAGCGGTAGCCCTCTTCCCACTTCTTCTCGCCCAATGCGACCTCGAGTTCGAACGGAGTGATGAGCGGCTTGGAATATCGCGTCGAGTCATCGATGGCGATTCTCGGACAGGCCGTGTTCACGAACGCATCGACCGGATAGAAGTCAATCAGCTCCGGCCCGATGTATTCGAGCGCGATCAGGTAGCCCTTCTTGCCGTGGCGCTCAAGCATCCGCTTCAGCCTCATCGCCAGGCTTCTGCGCATCTGGCCGGGCTTCTCGCCGATGAGAATCCCGAACACCTTGGCGTCGTCGACCTGCATTATCAACCCGAAGCGTTGGCGCAGGATGCGATCGATTCGTTCTCGCCCCATCTCGCTGGCGTCGCCGGTGTAGGGGTCGAGCATGGCCAATGGTTTGCCGGTGTGCAGCACGAGACCGATGGGGTGGAAGTCACCGCTGCCGAGGAAGAAGTAGTGGCCGATGGAGGAATCGTCTCCGGAGTAGTTGCAGCCGAGCACCTGGCCGGGGAAGGAGAGCCGTGCACCCCCCACGGGAATCGTCACGTCGAATCCGGCGTCCTCCAATCGTTGCTTGAACTCGGGAAGCAGATGCAGGTGCTGAATGGCCCCCACGAGCCCCAACTTGGCGTCCGACAATGGAGCCATCCTGCCCACAGAATCGAGGAACTTCTCCTGTGCCTCCTCCTCGCTCTCCGCCGTTTGCTCTTCACCTGACTCCTTCAGGCGTGCGCGCGCCATCTCGCGGTGCTGGTGCAGTAATGGGAGAACCGGACTGAGTTCCGGGTCACCGTCGTAAGTGACCTCGATGAACTGGGTGTCGATGCCCGAATCGATGTTCATCTGGCTGTGGCCCATGTGCGCCACCAGGTCAATCCCCATCGAGCCCATCTTGTTGTGCACGAGGTCACACGCCCCGAAGCAGGGGTCTCCGGAGAGGATGACGTTGGCGTCGGTGCGCGATTCGATGTCGTCGATTATCTCCAGTGCCTGGATCTTCAGCCCCTCGGGAACCTGCAGCGCCACCAGACGGTGGTCGCCCTTGGCGATGCGCTCCGCCAGCTCATCAAGTTCAAAGTCGTGCCTCTCCAAATCCATGCCGTTCTCCGCTTCGCCGTCCAGCGTCCGCTATATCAGCCGTTGCATCAACTCAGCCACATT
>CAZUBQ010000037.1:0-14331 GCA_964618995.1 uncultured Candidatus Poseidoniales archaeon
GTGTGGCAGCGCGACCTCGCCGCCGCCGACCCGACCAACACAAGCCGCTCCGGGAACGTGCTCGCAGGGCTGTACGCGATCGGCGAGGCATCCTGCACCGGTCTGCACGGAGCAAATCGATTGGCTTCGAACTCACTGCTCGAAGCGGTCGTTTTCAGCCATCGGGCGGGCGCACGAGTCATAGAGGGACTGAGTGAAGGTCCGGAATCACCGCAGGTGGACCTCCCTGACTGGAGAGTTGACGGGCTGACCGACCTTGAGGAGCACGCGCCTCTGGTGCACGACCGCGCTCAACTCAGATCGACCATGAGTGACGACGTCGGTCTGGTCAAGCGCGATGCACGTCTACGAAGGGCAATCCGCCGACTCGACCTGCTCTCCGAGGAGGTTGAGCGTATCTGGCTGCGCTGTCAGCCGACCGTCGAACTGGTCGAACTGCGCAACATGGCCCTTCTGGCGAGACTCGTCACCGCGGCATCGCTAGTGCGCCGCAAAAACGTTGGGCTGCACCACAATATAGACCTCACATAGACGATATGAAGACACTCTTTGCACGGGTTAGGATGAAGTAGTAGATGTGTGGCGACGTGACTTTATGGCACAAGGCACTGTGAAGTGGTTCAACCAGATGAAGGGCTTCGGTTTCATCGAGCGTGACGAAGGGGCTGACCTCTTCGTTCACAAGTCCAACGTTGAAGGAACGATAAAAGATGGAGACGCGGTTGAGTTCGAAGTCGGTGAAACCGACAAAGGACCCAATGCAACGAACGTCCGGAAGATCGACGACTGAACACTCACCAACTAGGTTTCTGACAGGCTTCTGGTTGAGCGGAGCCTAGGTCAATCGGTCTGGAGTGAATGCTCGATTCCTTTGACCATCGTGAGCAGCTGCTGGTTGAGTGGCGTGGGGATGCCGTGCTCTTCGGCCATGCGCACCACTTCACCACAGATTGCATCGATTTCCGTGGTGCGGCCAGCCATCACGTCCTGCAGCATCGAGCAACGGTTGTCCGCGGTCGCGCCGAGTACCTCGTCCAGCCGCCGCTCAAGGTCGATGTCTGAGAGTTCGGTTCCTTCAGCGGCCACCACCAGCGCCGCTTCGTGCATGGCCGCCTGAGCCTGGTCACGCAGATCGGAGCGAGACAATATCTCGCCATTGCGCACTCCGCAGATGGATGCGAGAGGATTGATGGCAACGTTCAGCAGCAGTTTGAGCATCAGAGTCCTGTGGATGTCATCGACCCAGTTCGGGGACAGCCCAGCGTCATGGAGCAGACCTACCAACTCCCGCACGCGTGAATCCTCGGCAGCAAGATCGCTGCCTTGCAGCACACCCAACTCGATGCTGCCGCGCCCGGTCCAGCGAAGCTCCCCGGGAGTGGAACGCAGGGCAGCGTGCGTGGTGCTGCCACCTAGCACGCGGTGGCGTCCGAGACGGGTTGTGAGCACCTGCGCGTGTCCAATCCCGTTCTGCAGGCTGACCGCTATGCCATTCGGATGTAGCAGGGCCTGTGCAATCAGTGCCAGCCCGGGAGTGGAGTCGGCCTTGCCGCACACCAGAGCGACATCGGCGCACCCGAGCAGGGGCTCGGCTGGTTCGCCCTCGGAGACAACCCAACGGTCAGCAGAAATCTGCTCCATCTTGCCGTCAGCGGCCTCGAGCCGCAGACCGACACTGGCCAGCATCCGCGCCGTGTCGCCGCGGGCGTAGAGCAGCAGGTCGGCGTCGGTGGTGGCCAGCCGCGCAGCAATCAGTCCACCTATCGCGCCGACCCCAAGCACAGCCACTCGCACCTGATCACCCCTCATCGAACCCCGGACCGCAGGCGCCCGCAACCTCGGGAGTCAAGCAATGGGCCGCGAGGTTGAGCACCGCCGCACCGTTGTCGATATCCAACCATGCCAGGCGCAGCACAGCATCGTCAGTCGCCGGCCCAACACCAATCGTCATCGGTTCTGATTCGCCCTGATGAACCGTCGATATGTGCACGTCACCCCATGCGAAATCTGAGCGCACGTCACCCGAATAGCGAATCTGGATGGTGATGTTCTCTTCACCGAGATTGAACAGTTCGACATCCTTGTCGGGCAGGGAGATGCCGCCCCATCCCCACTTGATTTCGCCATCCACTCCGAGAGCCAACGCGGGACCAGGGGCCAGCGAGAAGTACTGCGACACCGGTAGTACGTCATCCGCATCATCGTCACACACCGCCAGCATTCCCTCCGCCGGCAACAGCAGCGAGAGATTCGCACCGCTGGCAAGGTCGGGGACCCTCATCATCGCCTGCTCGTAGGCCTCCCATACGTAGACGCCGTCCTCGATTCCCGGTTCCCTCGCGGCATCGGTCCCAGAGCAGACCAGCTCACCTTCGCCGAGTTCCAGTCCCGCTCCCGAATGCAACCATGTTGGAATCCACACCTGCTCACCATGAGCATGCCATCCGAGGGTGGGAGAGGGAAGCAGGGAGAGTGGGACGTCCAGTCGGAGTGGCCAGGTGAACTCACTTCCGTCGTCGAGCGTCAGAGTCAACGGCAGCAACGCGCCATGCACATCCCTCTCAAGCGCAACCAGCGCACCCTCTGCGCCGCGCACGCACACCATGTGAGAATCGGAGACCGGGTTGAACGCCGAATCGGAAGGAGTTTCGACCGTCCACAGAGGATGGGCCAGACTCAGGTTGCCGGGCATGCTGTCTGCGAATATCGAGACGTTGCTGCACAGCAGCGGCAGAGAGCGGGTGGCGTAAGTTCCCCAGTCGCCCTCGAACTTCCAATCAGGTCCGCTCGGGCGCAGGTCGGTTGCAGGATTCAGCCTGATGGTGTGACTGCGCACCTGCATGCCTTCACGCACAAGCAGCACGAGATCAGTTGGGGTCAATTCCGAGCCATCGGAAGGAAGCACGGCCTCGATCAGCAATTCGCCATCACTGAGTGGGTCGACATGACCCGCCGAACAGGTGGTGGGCAGTGATTGGTTGGCGGCGCTTCCCGGGTCACAGGTGAGTGTCGCGTTCCATCCGTCGCGCGGCGGAGAGAGCCACGCGGACACCAGCACCTCGCGACCGTGCACACCCGTCAGGTCGATGATGAGTTCCAGCGAGTTCTGCTCGCCCGCTGCCCAATCAACCTCGTCGGGCCAGTCGAGCGCCACACCTTCGTCCCAATCGGCCACAGGTGCCACCGCCTGCATCCCCGGGAAGGCGATCAACAGGGCGAACACTGCCAATGCAGCCAGCCGCATCTGCGCGGGTGGTTCCAACGGAGCGACCTCGTCGAGCAGAAGTGGCAGGTTCTGTCCCATGTCCTGATTGAACGTCCGCCACGCACCGAGCGCGAACACGATGAACCACGGCATGAAATCCGAGATAATCAACGTGAACATGGCAGCGAGCATGAACAACCCCAGCATGCTCAGTTGCAGTGTCTGCTCGAGCATGCGTTCCGGCCCGAGCAGAGCGGTCAGCAGTCGATGTCCGGGGAAGCCGGGAACGGGAATCAGCAGAACCCAACCGAACAGCATCAGCGTCTGGCCGGCGAGTGCCAGCGGGTGCAGCCACGCCGAGCGCAGAGCGAGGACATCGAGTGGGATGAACGACAGTGATAGTAACTGAACGATCGCGTTGAGTTGAATCTGAATCGGAGCTTCGCGCATAGCGGGTGCAGTGGTCGGCGTGAACAGCAGTCCGGCGAGAGAGTAGAGCAGTCCCAGTGTGAGCAGCGCGAGCGGCATCACCAGGCTGATTTGAGCGAGCCTGAGACGATTAGGCCACGGCAACTGTTCGATACTGCGTTGGTTAAGCAGCCCAATCAGACTGAACGGCCAGAAGGGTGTCGAGGTCTGGATGATGAACGGCACGGCGACCGGCAGCAGGTGGTCCGTGTCCACAGCGAAGCGAGCAGCCACCCTCTTGCGAATGGAGGATACGAGCAGCAGCGCGCCGGTGAGCGGCAGCGCGAACGAGGCGAACGCCCGCTCTAGCACCCAGGCATCGAGCAGTTGCGCCTCAGCGTTCTGGTGCGTCACCCAAGCGGCGCCAGAGGCCCAGGAGAACAGGAACATGAGCAACCATGCAGCGTACTGCAGACGACGCGGCAGAGCAGGTATATCGTACGGTTCGGGAATCAGCGAAATCGACCACGGGTCTCCTTCGCGCAGGCTCGCCCTCCATCCGAGTTTTGTTAGATGCTGGTCGAGTTTCTCCGCCTGTCGATGCACATTCCCGCCCTTACGCGGTCGCACATCCCAGCCGTAATGAATCCCAGATGCCTCCTCGTGGACGATGAAATAGCGTTCAACGATGACGGTGAGGAACTCCCGTTGACTCCACGAATGGCGCTGCACCTTCAGCGGCTTCAGTGGTGCATCTTCAGCTGACATGTCGGACCCTCCGGGTCCGCCACTCGTCACTTGTTCTTGAACCGCTTGAGGCGGAATGTCTCTTCACGTTCGACCTCTTCAAGCCGTAGTTGGATGAAATCACGGGCCTCTTCCATCTCTGGGATGACCTTGAATTCAAGCGCGTTGACTCGGCGCTTGGTCGCTTCAATCTCCACCAACAGCCGCTTCAGCGTCGATTCCATCTCGGCAGCCTTGACGATGCTCTCAATCAGTGTCCCATAAGCGTCGGCGGCCTCATCCAAGTAAGGGGAACCACCCACCAGACCCAAACCTCGCTCGAGCATCGTCTGCGAAAGGTGAGAACCCACGACCTTGGGCACCACGACACCCATGATGTTGTGCCGGCTGACCTCGACTTCGGGGTGCTCTGCGACCGCGATGGCCGCACTCTTGACCGCCAGTCCGCCTTCGATGGCGGAGGCGAGCGAAATCGCCTTGATGGCATCTCGGTAGACCGTGACGAGTCCTTCCTTGGCCTCGATCATCTCAGAGAGCAGGGTGCGGAACTCGTGGAACAGCCCGTCGCGCTTCATCTTCAGCAACTGGTAACCGTTCTGCGTCTGCGTGATGCGTCGCTTGAGGTTGATGAGCTCGCTGCGTGTCGGTTGAATGTCCAGCGCCATCTGTTCTCACCTCCAACAATCATTCCTTCCAGAGAGTCGGTTCACTCCTTCTTCTCGTCCGGATGGTACTTGTCAATCCACTTCTGGTCGAGCCTGACGAGATACTTCGTGTTCACGTTGGTCAGCAACTCCCACGACAGGTCGAGAGTCTCGAAGATGGTGCGCTCCTCGTCACGACCTTGGCGCAGGAACTTGTCCTCGAAGATGTCAGCGAACTTCAGCATCTGCAGGTCACGCTCGTTGAGCGCGTCCTCACCGACGATGGCCACCAGTCCCCTGAGTTCCTTGCCCTGCGCATACGCGGCGTAGAGTTGGTCGGACACAGACTTGTGGTCCTCGCGGGTCTTGCCTTCTCCGATTCCGGCGTTCATCAGCCGGGAAAGTGATGGAAGCACGTTAATCGGTGGGTAGATTCCCTTCTGATGCAACTCACGCGAAATGACCACCTGTCCCTCAGTGATGTATCCTGAAAGGTCAGGAATTGGGTGGGTGATGTCGTCACCGGGCATCGTGAGAATAGGGAACTGGGTAATCGACCCCTTCTTGCCCTTCACCATGCCGGCACGCTCGTACATCATCGCCAGATCGGTGTACATGTAACCGGGATATCCACGTCGTCCAGGAACCTCCTCACGGGCGGCTCCAATCTGCCTCAATGACTCACAGTAGTTGGTCATGTCAGTGTAGATGACGAGCACGTGGTAATCGTGCTCGAATGCTAGGTATTCGGCGGCGGTCAGCGCCAGACGAGGCGTAATCAGCCGCTCGACCGCCGGGTCGTCTGCGAGATTCACGAACAGCACCGCGTTCTCCAGCGCACCTGTGCGCTCCAAATCGTGCACGAAGAAGTTGTATTCCTCGGCAGTGATTCCCATGGCGCAGAACACGACGATGAACTGCTCGTCGGAGGAGATGATCTTCGCTTGCCGAGCGATCTGCAGCGCGATGTCGTTGTGCGGCAGGCCCGAGGCGGAGAAGATCGGCAACTTCTGACCGCGCACCAGCGTGGTGCAGCAGTCGATGGCCGAGATTCCGGTCTGGATGAACTCCTCTGGCATCTCTCGGCTGTAGGGGTTGATCGCCGCGCCAATGATGTCGGCGTTCTCCTCGGGAACAATCTCCGGTCCGTCGTCGCGCGGCTTGCCCGAGCCGGACAGGATGCGTCCGACAAGGCCCTTGCTCACAGGCAGTCGGAACACATCACCGAGGAATTTCACTCCTGTCTGTAGGTCGATTCCGGCGGTCCCTTCGAACACCTGCACTGCGACCATGTCGTCGCTGGTGTCGAGCACCTGTCCGTTCTTCATGCTGCCATCCGCCATTCGCAGGCTGACGATCTCGCCGAAGGCCACAGGTTCGGTATCTGTGAGGAAGACCAGAGGTCCCTTCACGTCGGTTATTGTTCGGTATTCTTTCGCACTCATTCAAATCCCTCCTCAGTTGGCCTCCGCCGCTGCTTGAATCTCGCTGCACATATCTGCAACCAGACCCTCCATCTTCTCCGGATAGCCCTCCTCCAGTCTGCCACGCATCAGGGTGGTGCGCGCTGGCACGTTGACCACGTCCTCGAGCAATGCTCCAGCCGCAATCGCCTTCTTCGACTCCTCCTGGAAGGTGAGAATCGCCTTGGTCATGGCGTATTGCAACTTGAGGGTGGAGTAGGTATCCACCGGATGGAAGGCGTTCTGCTGCAGGAAATATTCGCGAATCATGCGCGCCACCTCGAGAGTCAGTTGCTGGTCGACTGGCAGTGCGTCTGAACCTACCAGTTGTACAATCTCCTGCAGTTCCGCCTCGACCTGCAGCAGGCTGCTGATCTCGATACGCACCTCAGGGAAGTCCGGAGCGATGTTCTCGCGGTACCACGGGTCCAGTGACTGCGGGTAAAGCGAATAGGACTGCAGCCAGTTAATCGACGGGAAGTGGCGCTGGCGAGCAAGGCCTGCGTCCAGTCCCCAGTAGACCTTGACGATGCGCAGAGTCCCCTGACTGACCGGCTCGGAGATGTCACCGCCAGGCGGAGACACAGCACCGATGATCGAGATCGAACCGTCCTCGCCATTGAGCGTCTCGACACGTCCAGAGCGCTCGTAGAACTCAGCAAGTCTGCTGGAGAGGTATGCGGGATATCCCTCTTCACCGGGCATCTCTTCGAGTCGGCTGGAGATTTCACGCATGGCCTCAGCCCAGCGAGAAGTCGAGTCGGCCATCAGCGCCACATCGTATCCCATGTCGCGGAAATATTCGGCAATGGTGACGCCGGTGTAGACCGAAGCCTCACGAGCAGCCACAGGCATGTTCGACGTGTTGGCGATCATGCAGGTGCGGTTCATCAACGGCTTGCCGGTGTTCGGGTCGATGAGTTCGGGGAACTCGGTGAGCACCTCGGTCATCTCGTTACCCCGTTCTCCACAGCCGATGTAGACCACGATTTGCGCGTCCGACCACTTGGCGAGCGCCTGTTGGGCGACCGTCTTGCCACTCCCGAATGGACCAGGAATGCCGGCGGTACCACCTTTGGCGAGCGGGAACAGGAAGTCGAGAATCCTCTGGCCGGTGACCAGCGGTACGTCGGGCGCGTGCTTGCGGACGTAGGGTCTGGGTGAGCGCACAGGCCAGCGCTGCATCATCGCCAGTTCGCTGCCGTCGGAGAGGGTGCAGACCGTCTCAGTGATGTTGTATTCACCTGAACTGATCGACTCCACGGTGCCTCCTTTGCCGGGCGGTACCATGACCTTGTGCAGAATCGTCTCAGTCTCTTGGACGGTGCCGATGGCCTGGCCGCCAGTTACCTCATCCCCCTTCTTGACAGTCGCATCGAACTGCCATTTCTTCTTCATGTCCAGCCCGTCAGCATCGACGCCGCGGGTGATGAACACACCCATCTTCTCCTCCAGGGTTGCCAACGGGCGCTGGATTCCGTCATAGATCTGCTTCAGCAGACCGGGGCCCAACTGCACCGACAGGGTGTCCCCTGTGTTGATTACAGGTTCACCTGGCCTGATGCCCGATGTGTCCTCGTAGACTTGGATGACCGCCTTGTCTCCGTGCAGTTCAATGACCTCGCCCATCAGCCCTTCATCGCCGACGCGGCACATGTCATACATGCGCGCGTCGATTCCGGTGGCTGTCACGACTGGTCCCGATATTCGATAGATCTGTCCTTTGTCACTCATTTTTTCACTTCCTTTTGTTCTGGGTTCACTTCCATAGGTCCACGCCGATTGCCTTGCGAATCGATTCCCGAAGTGTTGTGTCTTCGGTGGTTCCGATACCCAGGAATGTCGGCGAGATACTGTCCGAGAGTTGGATGCGAAGCCTCTCGGGCAGTTTCAGGAGGTCTCCTGAATCGACGACGACGATTCCGACCTCCTTGTCATTGAGCAGCTCTCTCATATCGCGCTGCAGTTCTTCGTCGTCTGGAGGGTTAAGGATGCGGGTGATGCCCGCAAGTTGGAATCCAAGGGTGAATTCCGGGGTTCCGACGACTGCAATTTCCATTATTTCGCCTCCATCAGAACATCATGTGCGCTTCAATCACGTCGTCGTCAAGGCCGGCGGCCTTTCCGCGCACGAGTAAGCGCAGGTTGGTCACTTCGAGCACCTTGCGCTCGATGTAGTGAATGAGGGGGAATGCTGAGAGAGGGTTGAGCATGTTCATCCGGCTCAGCAGTTTGAGTCGCTGGGTTGTGAGCACGTTGACAATCGGGTCCAAGGTCCCTCGTTCGCGGGATTCGGTCAACGCGTCATCGAAGCCCTCGTCATCGAAGCCGGGCGCCCGTCGGAGAATCTCCAGCAGCGCATCTTCGTTGTCCGCCTCAGCAGCTTGACGCAGGAAGGTGGCGGTGATCGCCTTGCCTCCTGTGAGCGTCAATTCCGCTCTCTCCTCAGAGGAGAGTCCCTGCCTGAGAGCGCGGAACATGTTGATGACGTTACGGTGGTCTATCTCAGTGCGCAGGTAGCGCAGCAGCATCGGGTGGCGAGTCGTTCCTTCGCGGAGTTTCTTGGTCGCTGCCGCGTAGTACTGCCGGTCGAGAGCGTCCTCGTACGCTACCAAATCATCATCTGCATCGAGACCAGCGAGCACCTTGCCGAACTGGGTACCATCGAGGGCCGTGGCTGCATCCTGCAAGGTATCAGAATCCCTGACCAGATTCAGCCATTGTCGGTTAGCGTCATTCTCCGCAGGCAGAACCTGCTCGGAGACATGTTCGTACGATACTCCGCTACGAATCGCCCGTAGAGCGGTCTTCACCTTCTGGTAGGTGAAGCGCTCGACGTAGATGGATACCAGATTCTTCAGTTGGCCCTGGCAGAATCCCAGCACCTGCTGCAGGTCGTTGTCCATGTTATGGTTGAGCGCCGCCTCGACCAGATCGATGCCAGTCAGTTTGTCGGCGTAGAGGTCCAGTTCGGCCCGGTAGCCCATTTCAGCGATGCTGGCGGCAATGGCATCGGGAGCGAGTTGCAGCAGTTGGCGCATGCGGGTGGCGTCGATGAGCTGTGCCTTGCGCGACTTGCCGCGCGCGGATGCATTGGCCCAATTCGCCTGTCCAGTCGCCACCGTTGCCATTCGACTCCCTCCTTGCTCATTCGTCCCCGAACAGTGCTGTGTTCACTACGGGCAGCGCCGCCACCCACGCTTCGTCCAGCCGACCGTCGAAACGGTAGTCGAGAACGATGGAGCCGTCCGCCGACTCCAGCACGAATCCACCGATCCCATCGATATCATCCCCGATGTCGAAGTTGCCCCCGATCTTCTGCAGTGCAGAGCGATCTAGTGCCACGGGTCGCAGCACCATATCGGAGTCCGCTTCCCCTTTCGCTTCGCTCACTAGCGCTTTCAGCAGGTCAGCACGTCCCTTCATGCGAGCCGATCCGACCATCTCGCCGACATCTTGCTTAGTGGCGTCCAGCTCTTCGCGTCGTGCGATGAGCATCTGTTTCTGGTTCGCTTGTCGTGCTGAGGCAACCGTTTCAGTGCGGTTCTGCGCGCAGTCGCGCTCCGCTTTGGCAACCACCTCGTCACGATTCCCCTGAGCCTCAGCCTTCGCTTCACTCAGGGTTTCTTTCGCTTCCGCCTTGGCG
Source organism: uncultured Candidatus Poseidoniales archaeon (assembly GCA_964618995.1). Classification (GTDB taxonomy): domain Archaea; phylum Thermoplasmatota; class Poseidoniia; order Poseidoniales; family Thalassarchaeaceae; genus JAKUTA01. The sequence goes on from CAZUBQ010000037.1 coordinate 10,114, forward strand.
GCATCGGTGATGGCTTTCGCCTCCTTCCTAGCCGCCGCGGCGATCTCTTTGGCCAACGCGTCCAACGTCATCTCTCTTCGTCCTCCCTGGTTCATTCGTCGTTCAGTCCCAGTTGCTCAGAGCAGGAACATCCCGATGAATCCGAACATCAGGATGGTCTCAGGCAGCACTGTGAACATCAGAGCAAGACCGATCTTCGAGCCGTCTTCAGCGACCCATCCGACTGCGGCAGCGCCAATCTGGCCCTGACCTAGTCCGGTCCCAATACCACAACCGCCCAGTGCAATCCCAGCACCGAGTTTTGCCATGGTATTCTTCTCTGCGATCTCAGCATCTGTCAACGCTGCGCTGACAACGCCAGCGAGCAGGGTCAGTCCGCTCAGAACAAGCAGCATTCGCATGCCCATTCGCACCAATTTCATTTCTCTCATTTTTCATTCCTCCATTTTTCCTATGCATTGCACTGGAACCTAATATCTGTCACTCAACCTCCACCGCGGCTGCGGTGAACCCGAACGGCTCAAACGCCTCACCAACGGCCTCGTAGAACTGCTTCATCCACTCGACGAGGTGCAACCTCGCGGTGTGGATGTTGGGGCTGGCGACTCCCAGACCCCAAGCGAAGACTTGTACACCCAACCAAGCGAGCGCGAGCGTGACTACCATGTAGACACCGCCGACGACGATCAGTCCGACGAACCATGATGATAGCATGGCTAGCTTGATTTGGGCATCGATGGAGATGTTCGCCTTCTCAAGCGAAGCGAGTACGAATGCCAGCCCCGGCACTATGGCGAACGGTGAGAGCACAGTGAGTACGGTCACCACATCGACATCGAGCAGCACCATTCCGAATAGGCCACTGAACGTCATTCCGTGCAGCAGCCCGAACCTACTTGCGTCCGCAGGTAACTTGCTGCTGAACATCTTGATTGCAATCGCTATCAGAACCGGTGAAACCGCCAGCAGCAGCACGGAGCCCTCTATGTGATGATGTCCTAGATCTGCGATTGCGCCAAGCATACCGACTCCATGACCATCTTCGATGTGTCCGTAGAGCATGTTGTTGCCCGTCTCAGCGATCTTGACCCCAGCCATCCCCACCGCGAACAGGCGCACGTAGGAGATGACCGTCGGCATCATGCCGATGGCCTCGATAGGTCCGAGGAAGGCGGCGATGAGCGCTGGCATTCCGTGGTAGGCATAACTGGCGTAGATGAGCATCAGCATGCCGACTCCCGCCATCATCGCCCCGATGTTACGCATCGAGGTCAGGAGAGCGACGTAGCCTTCGTCCGAGTGCCCCCCGCCTAATCCTAGGAATCCGTAGGCGAACATGAATCCACCAACCAGGATGACGATCCACGAGCCGCGATCGAACAGGGCCACTATCGGCCCGGTGTTCCCATGGCTGTCACCAAAGAACCAGATGTCCCTGAATCCGATGAACAGACCGAGGAGCACGTGCACGACCCCCATGTAGATGGTCAGCAGGATGAGGTCCTCGAGGTTGCCACCGGCGTCCACCGGGACCACCCTGTGGTAGGGGAAGGCTATCTCCACACCGAAGGGCAACCCGTGCTCGATTCCAGCGAAAGCGAACCACGAAAGCGAATCGGTCGACAAGTGGAACTGCCCTGCATTCGGGTAGAAGTTTGCGAACCACGTCGCCCAGTCCGGTGCGTGTGAGGGTGTCCATCCCCAGTGCCCCCCTGCTTCCGCGCACGCGTGAGCAGTGACGGCTCCAGCGAAGTCACAGTGTCCGTGTGGCAGTATCTCGAATCCGGCGAATTCACCGAATATGTAGCCGAACACGACTGTCGAGATTCCGATGTAGAGGATGAACTTGGAGGCTAGCAAGCCGGTCTCGAAATGCCCTATGCGCTTGTAGAGGAACCATGCGAGCATCATTGTCATGGCTCCATAGACCATGTCCCCGAGAATCAGACCGAAGAACAGCGGGTAGGTGAACAGCATGAACAGCGTCGGATCGACCTTGCCGTATGCGGGTCTTCCCATGAGATCGGTGAGCAACTCCAATGGCTTGCTCGTGTGCCTGTCCGCGAATTTGATTGGCGGGAACTGCTGCTCTGGACCGTGGTGAGCATGACCTCCTCCTCCGGGTGTAATCTTGAACGGCTGGATGTCGATGTCGAGGCATGTTTCCGACAGAGCCTCATGAATCTCATCACTGCGAGAGGTCTCGACCCAACCATCGAGCACGAATGCGTGCTCGCTGACGGCGACACGCACCGGACCTAGAGCCAGCGACATGTCACGCTCGAGCAGTTCGATGCCGGCGAGCAGGGAATTCCCATGCTCATCCGACCAGCCTTCGAGTTGGTAACGCAGTTTGCGCTGCTCTGTGCTCAGTTCCTTGTGGTTACCTTCAAGTTCAACGAGGCGCGCATCGATTGAACCTTCACCCTCAGGTACTGCCAAGACATTGAAGTCAACGTCCTCCAAGCCAGATTGCAGAGTGGCTGCAGAATCATTCTCACAGAATGCCGCAACCACGGTCGGCTTCACTCCAGCGGTGAATATGATGCCTCCTTTGGCGGCAGTCTTTGCCGCCTGAGCATCCTTGACTGTGCCGACGAAGACACTCAGCGATTCGTAGCCAGTGAGCATATCGAGGTCAAGCCCCAGAGGTTGGAGTTGTTCGAGTGCTTCCCTCTCAGCATCGATGTCCGAAAGTTCGCTCTCGATGGCATCGATGCGGTCAGCCCGAGTGACCATCTCTTCAACCAGGTCGGGCAGGTCGTTACGCAACTGCTCGCGCACCGGCTCCGCCGACAACGGCACCTTAGGAGCGGCGACAGATATCTGTGAAGACGCGCTGCGGTAGCGATTCAGGTCACGACCAATCTCCTCCGATTCCGCAGTCGGGTTGCCGAGGGAGAATCCCTCCTCGTCCCCTGAGTAGTCGATGATGTGCAGGGCATTGAGATCAGCAAGAGCCTTGACCGCCTCATCCACCTTGGAAAGGGAACCGGCAGCAGTGAGGCGGGACATCGCCTGTGTCGTGAGTTTCCCCATCTGCTCTACCTCCTGTGCTGTTGTCGTAATCTCTCAACCTCGGAAGGTGTCGAGTACAGATGAAACTGCATCCGAGCGGTTCTTCTCCCCTCGCTTGTGAATCGCCTTGAGGGCCGCATCACCCTCCTTGCGAACACTCTTCGCTTCCTTGTCGGCTGAGTCCCGAGCATCGTCGAGCATCGCTCGTGCCTCAGCATCGGCATCTGTCCGTCCAGTGGCTACCAGTTCAGCAGCCTCGGCACGTGCTTTGTTGGCGATTTCTGTGGCATCTGAACGAGCCTTGTCAAGCTTGGCGCTGGCCTTGTTCTCGGCCTCTTTGATGGAGCGCAGGACATCTTCTCTAGACATGATGTTCACCCTATGGGTGAAGGGCGACCTGTGAACGGTTCAAAAGGTTGACCTCACGCCCCGCACGACCACTCCGACGCGTTCAAACGAATGCCTCGGTGAGCCGACCTTGGGGAGAGACGTGGACAGTGCGGGCATCGACGACGACGACTGGTCGGAACTGCAACGCAATCTCGAGGCCACCATACCTGTCTACGACCGCGTGAATCGCTTCGGCACTCTGGGATTCGACCAACGCTGGCGCAGGGGGGTGCGCTCCCTCATACCCTCATCCTCCAAGGTGCTCGAAATAGGATGTGGGCCAGGCACTTTCGCTGAGGCCATCGAGGGTTGTGATGTGACCTGTCTCGACCCAATCCCGGCAATGCTCGACGCGGCGAAAGCACGTGTGAACAGTGCGCGTGCGGCGAGAGGCGAAGATGAGGCGACATTCGTCGAGGCGACTGCAGAAGACATGCCGTTCGAACAGGATTCGTTCGATGTCGTCTGCTGCCTGTTCTCGTTCCGCGATTTCCATGACAAACCGAAGGGACTGGCGGAGATCCTCAGGGTCTTGAAGCCGGGCGGGCAACTGATCATCCTCGATGCGGCCAAACTGAACTTCGTGCACGGCTGGTTCGGCTGGCTGTGGATGAAACTCTGGATGGGCACCTACGCACGCGTTGTGTGTGGAAAGCGCGACCATCCGTGGCGCTGGCTGGCGAAGACCTACGCAGGCTTCGGCACCTCCAAGCAGTACAGAACCATGCTGATCGAGACCGGATTCACCGATGTCAAATCCAAACTCCTGTTCCCCGGCATGGCCACCCGCTGGCACGGCTCGAAATGAGT
>CAZUBQ010000038.1:0-14322 GCA_964618995.1 uncultured Candidatus Poseidoniales archaeon
GAACGGCCGCCGGCAATCGACGGCCCTGCGCAGCCCGTTGACTCCTAGGAAGCGCATGGCGGCGCTGGTCATCCAATCGTTGCGACAGAAGGTCCAGAACAGGTTCTTGGTCCGCGTGCTGATGGCGAGCTGCTTGCCCATCGCCCCCCTCATGGTCGCATCATACGCGGCCAACGGCGTCCCATCCTTCAGGTGAGCAACGACCGCATCGGCCGCCATTTTCCCGGAGACGATCGCTTGGCCTATGCCACCCCCGTTGGAGGGCATCACCAGGCCCGCGGCGTCACCTACAGCGAGCACGTTGTCGTGGACGGCGGTCTTGACCATCCCACCGAGAGGAATCCAACCACCACCCCAGGAGAGGACCTCGTAACCCAGGCCTTGGCAGAACTCATCCAGCCGGTCCTTCAGCGACCCGTCGATGTGCCTGTGGTGCACCCCCAGACCGACATTGGCGATGTCGTCACCCTTGGGAATGATCCACGCATAGCCCCCCGGTGCCACGCTTCCGATGAAGATGTCGAACGAATCGGGCATCTCACCGGATGCCTGACAGAACACCGTCGGCAGTTGTACTCCCGGGCGCGAACCCTGGCCCCGCAAGCGGGCTACATGTGCCAGCGATCCGGTGGCGTCGATGACGTAGTCGGCGGAGAACCTGCCTTCATTGGTGACGTAGAGATCGCGGCCCAGTTTCGGCTGCGCCTTCACGTTGCGCAGTTCGATTCCTGTTCTGACCTCGGCACCGGCGTTGATGGCACGGTCGGCGAGGTGTCCGTCGTACTGCAGACGGTGGACGCTGATGCATTGGAGTTCGAATCCATAGGCGCGCATCGACGGCCCATAGAGCCGCATCCAGTTGAGATTCTTGGCAATCACCCAGTGTGGGAACTGGAAGTAGTCCTGAAGCCATTCATCGTCACGGATTTTCGGGTATGTATCGTGCATCTCACCCCATAGAGGAACGCACTCTCCGCAGTTGGCCGGATTGCCCACCACCTGCCTGCGCTCGAGCACGAGTACGTCCAACCCCTGCTCCGCCAGTCGCTGTGCGGTGGCGCTGCCTCCGGGCCCCGCACCGACCACCAGCACCTGACGATGTTCGACCTCGCCTCTGCTCATCCTGGCCCTCCACGGTCATTCGTTGCGCTCCATCACCTGGCGCGTGAGCCATTCGAGCGCATCGCGAAGTTCGCTCTCAGGGAAGGTGAGCAGGCTGTCGAGAGCGCGGGTGAGGTGGTTGTTCACCAGCACGCTGGCGTACTCGAGGCTGCCTGAGCGTTCGAGCAGTTCGATGAGTTCCTCCCACACATCGTCGTTGAACTCTGAGATGAGCTCACCCAAGCGGCGGCGGGAATCGCCATGCGACAGGGTGAGCGCGTGAATCAGCGGGAGCGTCATCTTCCCCTCAAGGACGTCCGCGCCGCGCGGTTTGCCCATCCGCTCGTCCCCAAGCAGGTCGAGCAGGTCGTCCACGATCTGGAAGGCGAGGCCCAGTTCCAGCCCGAACGAGCCCAGTCGCGCGGCGGTCTGCTCGTCGGCACCGGCCACCACCGCGGCTGCCTCGCAGCCGGCCGCGAACGGCCCGGCGGTCTTGCCTTCGATGATGGCGTAGTAATCCTCGGGCGTCGTGCCAAGATCGCCCACGTGCTCCAACTGTTTCAGTTCGGCCGCTGCGATTCTCGCACAACAGTCGGCAATCAGACCGACGATGCGCTGGCTGAACCTGCCTCCTAGAGCAAATCCTTCCACGAACAGGTAGTCTCCAACGACGACCGCCTTGACGCTCCCGAAGCGCTCGTGCAGGGTGACGGCGCCTCGCCTGAGCTTGGCGTTGTCATTGATGTCGTCGTGGACGAGCGTGGCGGTGTGAATCAACTCGAAAGCGAGCGCCAACGGCATGATGTCCTCATCATTCTCACCCCCGGCGAGTTCGTAGGCGAGCTGCACGAGTACCGGCCGCCAGCGCTTGCCACCCGCTAGCAGCACATGCTTCGCCAACCCCATCACCGCGCCTGAAGGACCTGCCTCGGCGTCGGCCACGTGCTTCTCCAGCGCCTCCTCGAATTTCGCCCGCTGCTCATCGAGCAGGGTGGAATGCGTCTCTCTACTCTGCATGCTGCCGCCCGTCAGCAGAAGGGGCGGCTATATCAACGGGTGGCTGCGGCCAAAGGCCGCACACACGAGGAGAGACAATGCCAGACGATGACCTGACCCTGCTCGCGGCCGCATCGCTCCAAGCCGATGTTCTCGGAGCGGCAGAATCCATCACGGCCCTCGAACTCTCGTCCCTGAGCATCTCCGAAACACCGAACCTCAACGACGCGCTATCAACGCTCGACTCGGGAGAATGTGACCTCGTGGCTGCCGCAGCCCTCGACCTCCGGGCTCGAGGAGAACTCGAATCCGGGCTAGAGGTCATCGGCGGACTGGCACTGCGCGACTGGAACCACATCATCGTCTCCGAGGACAGACCGAGTCATCTTCCGCACCGCGCCATCGTGCTGGCGGAGACTAGACTGCAGCGCCGTCAACTCAGGAGATACCGCTCCGACATGCGAGTCAGGGATGCAGCGGCACATGCGGCATTGGAGGAGGTTGACCTTCCAGAAGAGGTAGCAGTTGGGGATGCAATGGCGTTCTTTCGATGGGCGGAGGGATTGCGTCAGACAGGTGACATCGACGGCTATGTGATTCCACGACATCTGCATCGTCTGACGGGTGCCAAGACCAGGAGACACGCACTCAGCCACGATCCCAAGGAGGACGAACTGATTCGCTTCCTGCCCTCGCCTCTGGCAGGGATGGTGGTTCTGGTGGCGCGCACCGGCTTCCCACCCAGCATCGCCGACGAACTGACCGACATCGAGGGTTCGCTGGCGTATGAACTGTCGACTTGCCTACTCGATGGCATAGACGAGGAATTGCATGACCGACTAGGTATGATGGTGCGTAACCGGCAACCCGGACCAATGCTCCGCGAAGCGGAGCGAAGGCGTGATCTGTTCACCCAGGAAGTGCTCAAGAACCTCGAAGGAGAACTCGTGCAGAAGCTACCGAAAGTAGAGATCTGTATTGAGTTGCTCGACCGGCGCGGACGGGCGAGCGTGAGCATGGAACGCATGTGTGATATCGATTCAGCCATGCAAACGGCGCGGTTCCTGCTAGTAGACTGGAAGAAACTGATGCGACTGACCGCCGAAGAGCAACCCGAACTTCCAGGTAGTGGATCGCCCACCGATCCCTTTCTCGACTTGTGAGTCAGTCCTCGACTTCCTCGTCGTTGGATGGTAGCAATTTCTCACCGGCTTGTGCTGCTATCTCAGCGCCGCTCGGCTCCGGAACGGGGTCGTTCGGATACAGCCGCTCGTGAAGTTCCCGAGTAGCCTCTTCCACCGGTTCTGGCGAATCGACAAATCTGGCTCTAGCGATGTGTGGCTCGAACATACCGTGTTCGACGTAGTCATTGGCATCTTGGATTCCAGCGGGAAGGTGAGCACTCTCAAGTTCGATGTAGATGTGTTCGAACGCGCTCGCTGACTGCTCCCAGTTCAGCCTCTCCTTCTGCAACTCCTCAGTCAGGTGATCGATGATTTCAACGGCGTTCGGCCCTTGCTCACGTATGCGGCGCAGGGTGTTCTCGACGCTGGCGAAACCAGCCCTGATGCCGCCGATGGCCGCAGCCAGGTTGAGCACCCGCTCTGACACGCTCTGCCAGTTCACGTTCCCCTGCGTCATCTCCTTCTGGACACTCTGAACTTCCTTCTGGATTCCAGCCATCTCGCTGGCCACGGCGTCACGGCGCTGCCCAGCGGCAGAGAATTCGCTCAGCAGTTTCTGGTGCCGGTTATCCAATTCAACGAGGATGTCCCCTACCATCGACTTGGCATCCTTTGCCACTACCTTGTGCCATTTCCTCCACTCAACCTCGGCGTCCTTCATGCGCCGCTGCGCCTTCTTACGGTAATCGCCCATGGAACGGAACCTCAGAGCCCATGTCAGGACCGGTGGAAACCTCTGACGGCTCGGTTTGAACCTGTCGCCGACCATAAGGGCGGGTTAAGGGGCGCCGTAGGCGCAACATAGATGTCCATATTGTTCTGCACCGACACCTAGGGAGCCCCATGGATGTCGACCGGGAACTGCTCGAGACGCTCTACCAGAGCCGTCTGGAGGACCTGCGCGGCATCGCTGAACAGCATGATCTGTTGAAGAGTGGGAATGTTGAGCAGTTGCGCGCACGGTTGATTGCCGCGCTCGTGCTCGCAGATGTCGATCTCTCCCTAGATGGATTGCGGGCTAACCCGGAGAAGGGACTGAGTGATTTGTTGAAGGTATTCGGCATCAAGAGTTCCGGTTCCAAGAAGCAGAAGTGGCAGCGTCTATGGCTGCATCTCAACCACGATCCGAAGAAACTCAATGCCGAAGCACTGCCGGAAATGAACCGCGACGAGTTGCACGCGCTGTGCGTGAGCCTGAATCTGCAGCGGTCTGGCTCGAAGAACCAACTGCTCGGCAGGGTGGCCGGTGTTCTCGGTACAGAAGATGGCTCATGGGGCCGGGTGAAGAAGAGTCTGCGCCAGGGCAAGCGCGGAGCGCCAACGGTCGCCGTTGCGGCTGAACCGGCTCCCGTGACGGAAGCACCGGTAGTGGAGGAGGTCGAAGTTGCTGAGGAGACCGAACCGGTCGACACCGATCCGGCGCCGGTGACGGTTGACGAAGGGTCAGGTGCCTCGATGCTCGAACTCGAGGCGCGCCGGGCCGAACTGACTAGCCAACTGCGCGAGTTCCTTCTGGTCGGTCGCCAGCACGATGAGATGGACATCGCCGCGTTCATCGATGACCTAGGCAGACTGGGATTCGGAATCCAACACACCGAGGTGCGCGAGCACATCCTATCTGAGTTGACGGACATGATCAGCCTACGCGGAGAGGAGGAAGCGACAAGCGGCGCTCAACCTGGATCTTGGAGAGAGCGCAGGGCGCTGAACGATCTCGAGGGAGCCCGTGCCGGATTGCTTGACACTCTCGATGTCATCCTCGACAGAGCCGGTGGCGATATCGCCCGCGCACGAATGGAGTTCGAACTGTCAGCATCCGAGGCGGGGCTGGATCTGGACCTTCCCGCCATCAGCGGGCGCATCCACGGACTGTTCGACCTACAGGTGTCACTCAAAGCGAGTGAGCATGAGATGGATCCGGTCACTGCTCGACGCCAGCGGGCGTTGGAGCAACTCTACCGCGGAGGCATCGACATCACACCCGAGGCGATTGCAGTACTCGAGCGCATCGAGAACCAGATGGAAGCATTCGAGCGAGTTGTAGAGACCATCATCCGACGGGCGGACGGCGCCTTCACTCCAGTCGAACATGCCCTGCTAATCCGCTTCCTCGAGCGCCGCGGCTGGAACTCCGACCACCCAGAGGTAAGACCGCGCCTGCTCGCAGCGGCGGGTGTTCTCGCCGCCGAGATGGGCTACATCGATGCCGAGTACATCCCTGCGCTACCCACCAGCCTGTCCCTAGACTCGGATCAGGTGTCCGGAGTCGTCGAATCAATGCGTGATGTGCTCCGCGATATGGGTCGCGAGCCGCCCAGCCTCGCCAGCGTGTCCGAACCTATGGATGAACAAGCGGACATCGATCGGGTCAAGGATAAACTCGACTCGGCCGACGAAATGCTCCGAAGACTCTCCGGTGGCAGCGATTGATCAACTCAATCGCGCTGCGCGTAGAACGACTGGATGACCTTCGAAACTGACTCCATGTCTCGCACCCCGCGGTCCATCAAGTCGAGCAGAATCTGCTCTCGCTGGCGAACGTGCGCCTCAAAGTCTGCCGGCCTGATACCGGCGGATGAGCAGATCATCTCGCGCAACTTGCTCGGGACGCCGGTCTCTGAGATTGTGTCGGTCGCGGGATCATACTTCCAGACCGGGTTCAACCGCGGACGGTCGCCTTCCATCCCAGCGATCTCAGCGATCTCAACGATTCGCCGAACGTGCTTGCCCCCCTGATGCAGGCGTTGCTGGACGATGATGATATCGAGCCCGACCATCATGATCGGTGGCACGTCCATCGGAGGAGAGGTCATCCTGGTGACCGTCTCAGAGGCAGTGTTGGCGTGCAGGCTGCCGAACGAACCGTCGTGACCCGTGTTCATGGCGGTGAGCAGAGTTGACGCCTCACTGCCGCGCACCTCACCCACGATGATGCGATCCGGCCTCATCCTGAGGCTTGAGCGTAAGCAGTCATCCATGCCAACCGCGGCGGTGCCGTCCGGCCGCTCGGCGCGAGTCTCCATGCGCAGCCAGTGGTCGTGGAACAACTGCAGTTCTGCGGTGTCTTCGACGGTGAGCAGTCGCTTGTCCCACGGGATGAACATACCCAGGCAGTTCAGAGTGGTGGTCTTCCCTGATCCGGTACCCCCTGAGATGATGAAATTGGCAGGTTTGGCGTCCAGTCCGTCCACCCAGGCCCACATCATGGCAGCGAGGCGGCTGGTGACGGTGTTCCACTGAATGAGGTCGATTATCGTAATCGGATCCTCGCGGAACTTACGAACTGTGAGTGTCGGACCGTCCGGGGAGATTGGCGGAATGAGCCCGGACACTCGGCTTCCATCAGGCAGGCGACCGTCGAACAGAGGGACCATTCCTGGGCCGTCACCCAAAGGGACGTTGGTGAACGCGGCGATGTTCTTGGCGATTTGCAGACCTTCTTCATCGTCAATCCAGATGTTAGTGCGACAGATTCCCCATTCGCGGTGGGCGACCTTCACGCACTGCTGGCCTCCGTTGTACATCACCTCCTCAAGTGAATCATCCTCCAGCAATGGCATCAGTGAACCGTAGGGGTTGGCAGGTACCTGACCTTCGAGGTTGTAGACTGGACTGGGGTGACCCTGCTCCAAGTAGATGGACACCCTCCCGTAATTGTCCAGCACCCTCTTGCTCATCTGCTCCCCACTCCCTTCTGCATCACATCATCTGGCCAGCGCTGAGATACGTCGCCATATAGGTGAATTGGCCGAGCAGCGCCCAAGGGGCTACCCACCAGAGTGAAGACGACATTGGGCGACCGATCATCACCGCGCCAGCGAGCACACCGAAAGCGGCGGAGAATCCGAAGTAAGCCATCACAGAATTGTGGATGTCGGTCATAGGAATCCCTGATGTGGCCGGTGCGAACAGGCCGTACATCATGCCGATAACCGCAGGGAGCAGGACGCACATGAGCACCTGCATGAGAATCGCCGAGCCAATCAGTTCGTCGTGTCGCTTGTCCTGTAGACGCACCAATCTGTCGTATTCGATGCTCATCGAGAAGGTGACCTGTTGCAAGGGGGACTCGTTGGCGTTGGCGGTCTGAAGGAGGTTCATCGCCCGCTGGACCATTGGGCTGCGTGTGCGCAGGGCGAAGTCGGAGAGAGCCGCATCGAAGGAGGTTGCTTTGCTCTTGCCGACCGCGTCGCGCAGCAACTTGCCGACCAAATCTGTCCGATGTTGCGCCATGTCTGTGAACGCCTGCTGCAAACCGAGACCTGCACCGAGAGTGGTGGAAATCGTCTCCAGCACCTCAGGCAGCGCCTTCTCAATCGAGCGGCGACGTCTCCGTTCGATGACGTACGGCAAGCCGCCACCGGCGCACAGTATGGTGATCGGCACGAGCAGACTCATCAGCAGGCTATCGGTCACCATATCGAGGACGCCGAACAAAGAGAACGCCATGCATCACACCCCCGGATCCTTGTTTCGAGCACCCCAGACCATCATCCCCATGACGGCGAGTGCGAGTACCATTCCTCCGCGGAACATGTTCAGCATCGTTTCCGCGGGTGGAATCGAGACCCCGGGCACACCTTGGAGGTCGCCCATCAGGAAGGGGGCCATCGCTCCGATTCCTAGGATGAGTGGAACGAGGAAGCCGACCGACAGCGCGGTTTCTGGAAGACCCTGCAGACTCTCGACGTATTGCTTCAGTTTGTCAGCTCGCGCCTCCTCCTCACGTTCCGCCTGCTGGTCGAGAGAGGCGAGCAGGTCAGTGTTCGAAGTGACGTTGGTACGCATCGAGTTGAGCAGACGGCGATATCTATCGCTCTTGCTGGAAGTGATCAATCGCTGAATCTCCTCCTCGAGCTTCCTGCCGCGCTCCATGTTGGATACCATGTCGTTGCAGTCGTCTGTGAATCGACCATATCCACCCTGTGCGACATGGTGAATCGCCCCCTCTAGGCCCACCCCTGAACCAAGCAGCACTTGGAGCGCCCTGAGGGCATAGATGAGGTCTCGTTCCTCTTCCATGGCGGACATTGGAAAACCTCAGACACGATCTTCTATGAGGGTGAGTTCGAATTCACCTGTTTCTCCATTCAACTTGATGTGAGAGATGGCGACCTTGATTTCCTTCTCAGCGAACGGTTCGATGAAGTACGGCTGACCGGAACGGAAGATTGTCATGACTCTGAGAAATGTTGAGTCGTCGAGTATCCCTCTTACCGTGTACTCCGAACTCTCTGCTCCTTCGTCGACTATGTCATCACCCTCGTGGCCGCGTACAACCTCACGGGTAAGCCGACGACGAATCTCGATATCTATCGAGCAGTCCGGTATCTGCAACCAGTCTCCGTCGAGAGAACGGATGAAGCAAGCGCGCTTACCGGACATGTGGCACCAATCGGTGGACAGCGGCAGGTCGCTGATAGAAGTACTCATGCGCTGCAACAGCGCCTCACTTCGCCTCAATGTGCTTGAAGCGACCGAACGTGTGCTCGTAGAGTCGTGCATCATCCACCAAGCGGTCGAGCACGGGCTCTGCTTCCCCCCGGTTGATATTGTGGGCCGCGCAGTGGCCGATTAGGTCGTCGTAGGCCACACCATCACCGGAGTCGGCGGACAGCGTGTGCTCTTCGATGATCTTGGAGATGTCCTCCTCACTCTTGCCTCCCGATGCTCCCTCCGAATCAGAATCGACCGTGAACTCGTCGAGTGAGCCGCTGGAATCGTCCGCGGCGTCATCAGGGAACGCGCTGATGTTCCCTTCAGCACTGTCGAGTGCTCTGAGTACACCCACCATGTAGACATCTGGATCGGTCTCCCCATAGTGCGCGCCGGCGAGCAGTAGACTGTCGGCGAGGTCGGCCGGGATGTCGGCGGTTCGGTACGCATCGGCTTCCTGCGGCAGCTCACGGCTACGCTGGTAAGTGTCGATGCGCCTGAGAGTGGCGTCGGCGGCGTCGACGAGCCAGTTGGCGTACGCCTCGCCTTCGATGATGTTGAACTCCTCAAGACGGATGCGAGTGAACACACCTCCGTCGTCTGTCATCTGAGCATTGGCCTTACCCACGGCTAGCAGCAGCAGTGGTTCGTTCCCCTCATGACGAGATAGCAATTCCTCCATGTCCGCGTGCAGTTCGGGCTGGAACGAACCGACGCTGAACATGTGCAGGCCGGTTGGATCGCGAAGGCTCCCATGGTACATGGTACCATATTCAGTCTCACGCCGCTCCATTCTCTCTAGCAGTCCAGCGACGCACATTCGATTGACGCGCGCTCCGAGTTTGGTGATGACGAAAGAGGGATCGTACTCCCCAGACCCCTGTTCCACCAGGCTCGCCTCGTAGTACTCCCGCGCGAACATCCTGAGCGCCGGTTGGCGTCTGGAACGTTGGCGCTCACTCATGCGACCACCCCCCACTGTTCGCGCACCTTTTCGCTGCGCTGTTCGACTGGTGTATTGTCGAGTTCCAACTGGTCGGCCATCAGCATCGCCCCTTGTTCATCGACGATTGCGCGGCCACGCATGACCACGCTGCGGCCGAACCACTGCTCGCGCATCTGGTTGACGAACGTCTCGGCACCATCGCGATCGAACACCTCCACGACCTCTTCCATCGTTTTTCCGAGCAGGTTCTCGCTTGATTCGCAGTTGAGCAGCAGTGACGCGCAGCTGATTCCATCATCGAGCACGAAGCGCAGGCGCAGGTCCCGCTCTCCAGGCATATCGCCATGCTCCGCGCAGGCACCTTCGCGCAGCACGCGACGGCATTCTGGACATCGCTGGATGATGCCGCAGTCCCCGCGCACGGCGACGATGGTGCCCGAGGTCTCTATTCCCCGCTTGGAACCTGAAGATGTCAGGTCATGCAGGGTGTACTCGACCCAGTGCTGCTCGGCATCGATCGTCTCCCACGGTGCCTCTTCGAGTTGAGTAACCTGTTCCGGCTCGTCGACTGTGATGTCCGGTGTTCCCTGCCATGAGCGCACACGCACGCCATCGAAGCGGACGAACATCGGCAGGTTCGCGGCATCGATGGGGAGTTCACACCATGCGCTGACGCGACAGCGGCCCGATGGATCTAGCAGGTCTCCGCCCCATACCGTGCGCTGTTCCCCGTCGGCGTTTGTGAACTCCCTGCTGCTCCAACTGTTCAGCTGAGCGATCAGGCTGACATCGCGGGCGCCATCGCGCAGGTCGCCGATGCTGAGCATCGAGGTGGTTGCCAGTTGCTCCGCGCTGGCGAAGTTGTTGTCGTGGAAGACCTCAATCTTGGTGCGATCGGATATGTTGAGTTCCGGATTATCGCGGAAGCGACGTATCGAACCCCCCTCGATTCGCACCAGAGTTCCGGGCTCGTGCTCGAACTCGGCCCAGCAGATGAATCCCAGCGAGCCGCTCTCATCAGCGATTCGCCCCTTGACGACCGGCAACTCACCGCTGCCGTCCTTCTTGACGATGACCTCATCCCGCCTGCTGATGACGCGGCCGACGACGGTCACGAAGCCCTCTCGGGCGCCCGCATCTTCGAGGCTGATCGGGTCACTGGTGGCAAGCGATACGGAAGGGCCACCCTCACGCAGAACGGCGACGCGGCTGGATTGGTTGATGTTCAGCGAGCGCTTTCCCTGCCATTCGTTCACCGACGTGCCTTCGAGTCTGACGACTGAGCCAGGTGCGAGGTTCTCTGCATGATTGCCCCAGTCCTTGAAATCCCAGCGGACACGGTCCCCTGAGTCGCCCCACGGATTGTCCTCAATCCAGCCAAAGGCGATCTGGCGCTCCTCGCCTCGCACCATCTGCACGCGCGGGGTATAGGTGACCACGCTCACCTCGATGGTGACGTTCGTGTCCTTCGCATCGAGTTCCTCGAAGCGGTCGACTTTACGCCCCGCCCGAGCACCGCTCGACAACGCACTGCGTGCCGCCGTCTCGACATCTTCCTCGGCGACCTGGAACTTTCGTAGCACCGAGCGCATCGCATCCTTCGGCGGAATCAGGAACTCGTCCCGATAGCGCTCAAATTCCTTCCTCACTTCTTCCGCGTCCGCGTCGGGTGCGTGTTCAAGCACCTTCTCAACCAACTCATCCAATTCCTCATTTCCTGCCATCTACATACCTCGAACCGGATTCATCAGGTTCGCAGGTCTGCACAACGTACAGTCACAGGGGTCGTTGAGCGACTCGTGCCATAGCAGCGAGCGCCGAGGTCGACGGCCTGGTGTGCGCGTTGTGGAAGACCTTGCACTCCATCTCCTCCGGGAGAAGTCCACCCATCATTGAGGGTTAATGAACGATTGCCAGATTTCCGTTGCTCCGTATCTGAGCGCCCGATTACTCAAAGCGGAATGCGGAGCACGCAGATTTCGATGGGCGCGTGGGGGTCGTTCAAGTTCGGCGACGTGCGGGTCAAGCCTGGAAGCCGCGAACAGGCAGAGATCGACCTCGGCGATGACCCGATGGGCAACCCGATGAACATCCCCCTGCACATCATCCATGGGAGCGAACGGGGGCCTACCCTGGTGGTGACAGCGGCCATCCACGGCAACGAGATGAACGGAACGGGAATCATCCACCAACTCGCGTTCGGCTCCGATCATCAAGCGGGCACCACGGACGATCACATAGACCCTGAAGCGATGAGCGGCACCCTGATTCTCGTTCCGGTCGTCAATGTCGAAGGCATGCTGCTGCAAGACCGTAATGCGCCGGATGGAAGGGACATCAACCGACTCTTTCCGGGAAAGAGGGAGGGGAACCAGTCGCAACGACTGGCCCACACCCTGTTCGAACAGGTGGTGCGCCGGGCTGACTACCTCATCGACCTGCACACGGCTCCGAACACGCGCATGAACGTCCCTCACGTGCGCGCCAACCTCGACAACACCACCTGCAAGAAGCTGGCCCGGGCATTCGGCACCGAGGTGATTCTGCACTCCGACGGCCCGGAGGGAAGCATCCGCAGGACGGCGACCGACGTAGGAGTACCGGCGATTCTGCTCGAGAGCGGAACCTCGAATCGATTCGAACCGGACTCACTGGAGTGCGGGGTCCGTGGCATCCTCAACGTGATGACGAAACTCGGAATGCTGGAAGCGAAACTCGTCAAGCCGCGCTGGCGCATCCTTGTCCGTCGGTTCCGTTGGATCCGTGCACCAGAAGGGGGATTGCTGCACACGCTCATCGACGGAGGTGCGAGCGTGAAGAAGGGAGAGACCATCGCCCACATCACTGACCCATTCGGTAGCAGCGTTGAGAGCGTCACCAGTCCAGTGACCGGCTATGTGGTGGGCCTTGCAACCACACCACTCGTGCGACCGGGAGACCCAATCGCCAATGTGGTCATCGTGCGCGAGAAGAAACTGCAGGAGATCATCGAGAAGGACACACAGGCTGGCCTCAAACCCCGTGAGCATGTCGAAGAGGTCGAGGAGGACGAGATTGAGGACGAAGGTGGCTCGACCCTCGACGAGACCGAAAGTCGAGCCTGAGGGGATTGTTCAAGGACCAGCAGTATAGCGACGGAGCCATGCAACCAAACACAGACCAATGGGGTCAGCCAGTTCAGCCAGCCCCTGAACCGGTGTTGATTGGAAGCCCGCAGCCCGCAGTGGCTGGCGGAGGAATGGGAGGCGGTCGACCCGCCCAAATGATGAGTTTCATAGATTCTGTGAAGAGCGTTCTGATGAACAACTTCGCGAACTTCAAAGGTAGAGCATCACGCTCAGAATATTGGTGGTTTACCTTGTTTGAAATTCTTGCATATTTTATTACAGGAATAGTAGATGGTTTTCTTTTCGGTTGGGGCTACTACGACCCTACATGGATAACTTGGATTCTACAACTAGCGATATTCTTGCCTGGCCTCGCTGTTGCCATTCGAAGAATACACGACCACGGCAAGTCGGGATGGTGGATTCTAATGCCTTTTTACAACTTATACCTCATGATTGCAGAAGGAGAGGCCGTGCCAAATTCTCACGGACCCGTGCCGACCAATGTCCTAGCGTAGTGCTTGACCGTATTCTTGGTGCGGCAGGCCGGACTTGAACCAGCGACCTTCAGATCTTCAGTCTGACACTCTCCCAGCTGAGTTACTGCCGCAGGGCAACCGCGATGCGCTGGCTGTTCGACTTCAACTCTTTGGCGTGGGCGCGGAGAAGCGCAGTGCTTCACTCGACGCCTGAGAGCACGGCCGCCTGAATGGCATGCAGTTTGGCATTGCCCTGCTCGGCCAGAGACACCAGTTCATCCAATTCCGCGCGTGAGTAGGTCGACTCCTCGCCGGTGGACTGCACCTCGATGAAGCGCCCATCACCGGTCATCACGACGTTCATGTCGACGTCCGCAGCGCTGTCGAGAACGTAATCGAGATCGAGCCGTGCAACACCCCCGACCAGGCCGGTGCTGATGGCGGCGATGTCGTGCGGCAGTACCGCTCGCTCGTGAGCAGCACGGGACTCGGCAGACAACTTGGGAATCTCGGCGCCAGAGCGACGCTCATCCTCGGTCGGCCGGATATCCGCCGGAAGGCAGTCGCCAGAGGCGATTAGCCTCCGTATCGCAAGCCTGAGTGCGATGTTGGCGGCGGTGACCGAAGCGCAGCGGGTGCCACCATCGGCGTTGAGCACGTCGCAATCAACGGTGAGTGCCACCGGTCCGAGCGCATCGAGGTCAATCGCACCACGCAGTGAGCGAGCAACGAGCCTCTCGATCTCTGCAGTGCGTCCTTTGGCACCGCGCCGCTCTCTCTGGAAGCGGGAGTCGGTTGAGCCGGGCAGGAGCGAATATTCAGCGTGCACCCAGCCGCGGTTGGCGTTGCGCGGGAACCAGCGCGGTAGCCGGTCAGCCTTCGTGGCACAGGCGAGCACGGTGGTGTCACCCTGGCGGTAGAGCACACTTGCGAGCGCGTTGTCAGTGAAATCGAGCGTCACATCGACCTCACGCATCTCATCAGGCGCTCTGGTCGCCTCGAAATCCCCGCTCTTCAACTTCCCCATGGCTCACGCCGACCCGCACCTCTCTCTTCAATCCAACGAGCGGCCC
>CAZUBQ010000039.1:0-8581 GCA_964618995.1 uncultured Candidatus Poseidoniales archaeon
CTATTATCGGAATTTCACGAAAATAAAATTGCAATAGAAAAGGTGGTAATAGGAAATCCTGACGTCGGCCTATACGATATTGATGAGCTTCTCTCTGCTTGGGCGGGGTACTAAGGATTACTTGTAGTTGCAAGGGGTTATCCGAATACCCATGCGAATGGTTTTCTTGTTTGAATGGGCTTTGAGTGGGTCCTTCGGAACGCTACCCATGCGATTAGGCTAGCCCGAGTTGTTTGAGCTTCTCAGGGAGATACTCGTCGGTGACGTAGTCGAGGCCGTACTTGGCGAGTGACTGCTGCTCAGCCTTCTTACCCATCTCGAGCATGTCCTTGATCCACTGCTGCCAGCGCCCGTCAGAGAACCTGGGATCTGTGAGTTCGGCCTTGAGCGCCTCGATGTCCTTGGAGGAGAGGTCGTCTGAGGGAAGATCGTAGGCACCGATGTCGTCCGCGGTGATACCGAGATAATCAGCGGACGGAGTTGCGAGATACTCGGATATGTGCGCCGTTTTGATTGCCCCGTAAGCGATGCTGGCGTAGATACGGAATGACCACGGGTCACCGTCGAGGAACACCACGACAGGCAGGTTCCATTCCTCGTTCATCCGTTTGATGATGCGTCTGGTGGAGCGAGCGGGCTGTCCCTTGAGGTGGATGAGTCCAGCCCTGAAATCCTCATCGAAACCGTTCTCGACCAACCGGTCGAACATTCCACCGGTCTCGATGGCCATGATGAAGTCGACATCGTGTCCGACCAGTTCGATCTTCTCCGCCTCGACGTTGTACGGCACACCGTAGCCGGAATCCCCCACGTCATCGCGGGCGTTGATGCGCATCCACTCCCCGCGCCGATTCAATTCGTTGAAGGTCATGTTCCCGATGATGCGCGCGCCGTCCTCCTCAGGGCGGAGCCGGAAGTCCTCGCGCAGACAACGGGTGACTATCTCCAGGTCCTCGGCCAGATTGTTGCTCTCGTTCTGCGAGCCGAACTTGCCGTTGCCCCACCCCTCGGAGATGTAGTACATCTCACGCAGGGTAGATGATTTTCCATTCTCGATCATCTCCTCGATGAACTCGATGATGTGCAACGCGCGCAGCAGTTGGCGGGCGCTCCCGAGGCTGCTGGCGTCGCGTACAGTGCGCTTGCGTCCGTACTTGTAGACCCCGAGACGTTGGTCGAACTGGATGTTCTTCTTGGTGCGAACTGGTAGGCTCATTGTAGGCGATTCACCCTTGCTCATGCGGTCGTGCATCTCTGCTGCCACACCGTGCAGTGCCTCGATGACCGCCTCGCGGCTGTGCTCCCTGCGCTCGGTCATTCACCACCACCCCACACATCGAGCGTCGATTGGCGCACTGCATCCTCGTCATCGTCGCCATCTTCACTGAGTTCCTCAGGAGTGTCGACCTCGTCCGCCTCCTGCGCTCGCTCGCTGACTCCGGTGAATGCCTCAATCGCCTCTTCGAACTCCGGCTCTGTAATCTGCAACAGCCCCGCTTCCTCCTCGCGGCGCATCTGGTCGAGCATCTTCTCGTCGAGGCGGGTGGCACCGATGATGTCCCCCGCACCGCGGAAGAACACCTCGGTCTCTGTCCACTCCCCCTTCTCAAGTCCGGAGACGGCGAAGCGCAGCGTGACCGATTCGCCCGATTCGAGGGTGTCGAGCTTCCATTTTCGCAGGCCGTACACTTCGCGGCGTCCATCATGCGACTCGTCGACGATTTCGATTCCGTCGCCCTCGGGCCATTTGGCGAGCAGGGTGTAGGAGCGCGGGCGGGCGGTGTAGTTGAACAGCACGAATTCGGCTTGAGTGCGCTTCTCGTCAGCATCCCAGGTGATTTCATCTTCGATGAACACCGCTTTCATGATCTTCGTGATCACTGGAGAGAGTTCAGGTTCCTCACGTCCGAGAATCTGGCTCGCTTTGGCAGAGATTTCAGGGAGGATGTCGTTCACCAGTTCGAACTTCTCACGTGCCTTGGCGCGCTGCGTACTCTTGCGCTTGTGGCTCTTCAGGCTCCTTCCGACCTCGAGCAGCGCCCTGCGAATCTCATCAAACACCTCTTCATTCTCAGAGACCGCCTCCTTCGCTTCGCTGGTGAACTGCACGTGCGTGCTCGCAAGGTGGATGAGAATGGCCACCGGCCCCTTGGGGATGCCTCGGCCACCGGGATGCTCCAGCCCGTAGCGTCGCCAGTCGACGCTCTCGATGACCTTGGTGAGTAGGCAGCCACCCTGCTGGTACATCAACGGCACGCGATTGGTGAATCTGAGCACCTCGATGGGTGAGTCAGAGGGCATGTCGGTGCCGAACAGGAGGCCTACCTCGACCTGGAAGGGGTTTCCGTTGGAGACACACGGTTCGCGGGTGATGGTGGTGACGAACTTGGAGTCGATCGCCTTGGCAAGTCCTTTCTTGATGAGCAGGTCTTCGATTGGTGAGAGACAGTCGGTTGGTGGCGCCATCAGTTTGACTTTCTTGAATGCCGCCTGCAGATTCTGAATCTGCTCGCCCTTCAACCGCTTGGGGGAGGCCTTGTCTGAAATCTCAGCGATTTCGCATATCTGCTGTGCGCGTGCGGAAGGGACGCGACTGAAATTCTGCTGCAGGAACGAGGACAGACGTCGCTGCCCACTCTCTCTGAGCATCCGCTGCAGTGTACCGATCTCCACACCGTGTGGATGGGGTAGGATCTCCTTCACCGGAGCGGGCAGTTTCTCGGTGACCGCTGGCCAGGACGCCTGTTCGATGACCCTCCCATCTTCATCGAGCATGCGGAACGAGATTGCTGCGTGCGGATTGACGATTGAGGTCATGCGCAGATACTGGTGGACCGATTTCCCACCTTTCTGGTAGCGTCCTTTCATACGCGCTTCTACCTTGACACCATGAGGGATTTCAATGTCATTCTCATCCAGCCAGGGTTCGCGTTTGTGGTTGCTCTTGATGGCGCGATTTTTTCGGGTGTCAATACCGATGTCGAGGTGTACCGCCACTCCTTCTTCTGGCACCTTGGAGATGACATGGGTGTGCTTTCCGGTCGTTAACTGAGAATACATCACCACTCCTGTGATTCCAATCCCCTGTTGCCCCCTGGTCTGGCTGATGGTGTGAAACCTCGATCCAAACAGCAGACGACCGAACACCTTGTCAATCGAGGAGTAAGGAATGCCAGGCCCGTTGTCTTGGGCGACTAGGATGAGTTCGTCCTTCTTCCCTTTCACCTTGCGAATCTCGATATCGATTACAGGGGGGATTTTCGCTTCCTCACAAGCGTCCAAGGAGTTGTCCACCGACTCCTTGACGGCGGTGATGATCGAGCGGGTCAGGCTGTCGAAGCCGAGGAAGTGCTTGTTCTTCTCGAAGAACTCGCTGATGGACGCCTGTTGCATCCTTGGTCCTGATTCACTGGCAGCCATCGGCTCAACTCCTGCCAGAAGGTCCTCCCTCGGCCGGATGACGAGGGGCCCACGAGCAGCAAACGGTAACGGGAAGGCGACAGTATATCATCGTCGGCATCGCTGAGCGTCATCACTGAGTTGACTGGGTTTCAATGGCGAACATGTCAGGATGCCAAGCAACGATGCGTCCCATGAAGGCGCTCGCCATCACGGTCAACGGGCTTGCGAGGTAGAGCCGGCCCGGCCCCGATCTTCCCTGGTAGTTGCGATTGATCGCCGAGATGGTCACCTCGTCCTGAGTGTTCGACACACCCGGCCCGGCTCCGATGCAGGCGCCGCAGCCGGGGTCGATCAATTTCACTCCGGCCGCCTCGAACATCTCGGTCCAGCCCTGCTCAGCAGACAGTTCCTTGACCTTCTTCGAGCCGAACTGGATGTAGCACTCGACCCCTTCTGGAATCGTTCTGTCCGCAGCGAGAGCAGCTTCGACCACGCGGGCGTAGTAGGCGAAGTCGTCGTCCTTGCCAGCGGTGCATGAACCGGCATAGGCGATGTCGATGTGGACATCCCCTAGTTCGTCGATGTACGCGCCGTTGGTCGGGTCGGAAGGGATGCCGCGGTCCGGGTCACCAGGATGAGCGACCATAGGTCGAATGGAATCGAGGTCGATTGTGTGTACTCCACCATCATAGTGCGCTCCCGCATCGGGCAACACGAAGCGCGCACGGATGTCCTCGGCGGTCATTCCAGACCGTCGCGCCAGCAACCACTCCACAGTCCTCTCATCGGGCTCGCAGATTCCTGTCTTGGCGCTGCATTCGGTCGCCATGTTGCACAGCGTCGCCCGCTCGTCCATTGACAGGCTGGCAAGTCCCGGGCCGCCGAACTCGATCGAGCGGTCGAGGGTCTGCTCATCACGCGCATACCTCCACAGGATGTGCAGCATGATGTCCTTGGCAGTGCAGCCGGGGTGCAACTCTCCACTGAGTTCGAAGCGAATGGATTCGGGAACGTGCACGAAGGTGAAGCCGTTGTGAATCAGATTTGCGAACTCTGTAGATCCCACTCCGTAAGTGAGAGCATTCGATGCCCCACCCATGCAGGTGTGTGAATCCGTGGCTTGGATGAAGTCGCCGACATCGATGAACTCCTCGCGTGCCACTTGATGGCAGATACCCGGGCTGACTCCACCGACCGCAGAATAGTCACGCAATCCTGAATGCTGTTGGAATTCCTTCTGCAACCGCCTCAAGGTCTCAATCTTGTCTGCGAACTTGCCGAATCGCGGAACTCCGGTGGCGTAGAGCAGGTGGTCCTCGAACACTGCGAACTTGGATGGGTTGGGGATGCTGTAGTCCTCACCGTACTCGATTTTGAGGAACTCGTGCACCTGCGCGCTGGTGAATTCGTGGCTGTATCCCCCGTCAACTTGGGCGATGACCGCATCGCCTGGTCGTACATGCCCCGCGTGGCCGTTGCTCGACACGAGTTTGGCCGTGATCATCTTCTCCACCATCGTCATCGGGAGTTCATCTGAAGCTGCCATAGGCAGTTGGAGTTCGCCCGATTTCAGTCGTTCTGAGAATGGGAACAGGCCGCCGCTCTCGAGGATCAGTCGAGTCACGGGGTCATATTGTGATGTGAATTCTGAAAGAGGAATCCGCTCCCCGGATTGCAGCCGCTCGAGTATGGCATGGTCACCCATCACCTGACCGAGGTTGATGTTGTTACGCTCGTGGATGGGAGCGAACGAAGCTGCAATCACGATGCGCACATCCGACCATCGTTCACACTGGGCCGCAGGTTCCCGGCTGGAACCGGTACCCTTGCGCTGCCCAGAGACGATCACCTCGAAGCCACCATCCATGAGTGACCGGGGTTCGAACACTCGCCTTCCCTCGTGCATCAGACCGGCGTAGGCGTTCTCGGCAATCTCTTGCGGGTCGTGGTCGAAGCAGACCCAAGCGGGGGTGATTACGTCGGTGTTGATGTCGTCTAGAAGGTCATCTACGGACAGGTCCGCCATGTTCAGATTGAGTCCTTCGTAGAGTTGGCTCCGAATCAGTTCGAGATCCTTGGTCAGAAACAGCACACGCTTTCCCGGTGTGAGCGCGACTTCTGCAGGCGGCCAAGATTCGTTCACTTCATCACCCCTGCCCTATGGGCAGGGATTTCTACCCACCCGGTGTTTATCACGCTTCGTGGGTGGCCAAGACCGGAAAAATCAGGAGATGTGGTTCTCACATCAGAAAATGTCAGGGCCAGTTCGCTCAGCAACTCCTGACGTATATTTCCTAAAACGATGAAGCAAGCCCAATTGGAATTCAAAAAAGGCTTAAATAAGGTCCGTCGGACCCCGCTTATATCTTTCCCTTGAATCAGATGAGCAAGAGGACAGGTCGGTGATGAAAAATGGCAGAAGATCAACAGATAGAGGACATTGTCAAGTGTCCCGAATGCAACAGCCGCGCGCTTGAGCGCGACGAAACACGCGGCGAGGTCGTGTGTCAGGATTGTGGCCTCGTGATTGAGGACAATGTGATTGACCAAGGTGCGGAATGGAGGGTGTTCTCACCCGAGCAAGGCGACCAGCGTGCGCGTACGGGCGCGCCAATGACCGTGATGCTGCACGACAAGGGTCTGTCAACCGACATCGACTGGCAGAACAAGGACTACTCGGGCAAGACGATCAACTCTCGTTATCGTTCTCAATTCTACCGAATGAGGAAGTGGCAGAAGCGCTCTCGTGTCTCCAATGCCACCGAGCGCAACCTCGCCATGGCACTCGCTGAGTTGGACCGCATGGCCAGCCGCCTAGAGTTACCGAAGTCGGTACGCGAAGCGGCCGCTGTGAATTACAAGAAAGCGGTCGAGAAGCGCCTCATTCGTGGCAGATCGATTGAGGGAGTCGCTGCAGCAAGTCTGTACGCAGCCTGTCGACAGTGCGGGGTTCCGAGAACCCTGGATGAAATCGGTCAAGCGAGCCGTACTGGACGCAAGGAGATTGGTAGGACCTACCGCTTCATGGTCCGTGAACTCAAGATGAAGATCATGCCTACAGGCCCTGAGGATTACATCTCCAGGTTCTGTTCAGGTCTAGGACTCGATGCAGAGGTAGAAGCGAAGGCCTACGAACTCATCAAGGCCGCACAAGAGAAAGAACTCACGAGCGGCAGAGGACCCACTGGAATCGCAGCATCGATCATCTACATCGCCAGTGTTCTGTGTGGCAAGCGCCGGACTCAGAGAGAAGTCGCCGAAGTCGCTGGAGTTACTGAAGTCACAATTCGAAACAGGTACAAGGAACTCATCCAGAACCTGAACATAGAACTTGAAATCTGATGCCCGAATGGAGGCATGAGTCAGGGTGTCGCACCCTGACCGGAATAGAGGTCGAGAGATGGCGTTCGGACGCAGTCGACAGGAGACCTCGGCGATTGTCCGCACCCATTGTGTGGAACTGCTGCAGGAACTGTTGCGCTTCGGAACGATGGAATGGCCACTACCTCCTCCGCCCGTCCGGGATGCTGACCTACCTGTGTTCGAACCCTCGTCCCCCGAGAAGGTGGTTGAGATGGGTGTGGGTCTGTTCAGTGTCGACCAAGCCTCGATGGTGCGTCATCTCGATGTCGCCCGCGAGGCGATAATTCCTCATCGCCTGTCATTGACAGTCGATCCGCAGAAGGAGGGGGAGCGTTGGCTGCTCAGGAGACTCGATGAGGTCGCCGAGCGTATCTTGTTCGCCACCTGTGAGGAGTGGCTGGGGCTTGCGCTTGACAGTGATGCGCCCGATGGAGATCGTTGGTACCTCGGCATCTCACTGCTCAACGGTTTGTGTCGCGCGCCTACTCCACAAGCTACGAACCGCGGCTACCACATGCTGGAGAGCATCGCCCTCGCTCATCCTCCAGGAAGTTGGCCCACAAGGCAGGAGCCCGGACCTCACCAGGTTGAATGGAATCCTGAGAATACCTCAGATACGGCTGTCAGCGCTGATGATGCGGGTATTGACGCATCTCACTGGTTGCTCGACCAGCTTGAGCAAGGGGATATCGAGCGGCGCGCCTTGCTGGTGAGTTGGCTCAGGTTGATGATTGAACGTCCGGCGTTGGTTACGGGTCTCGCACTCCCTATCCGCCTCGAGCAGATGGTGCGCGACCAGCCAGTCGAGGTGGCCGCTGAATTGGTCGGCTGCCTCCCGCGGCTGTTTGAACTGGACGAACAGTCAGCGCAGGTGGTACTCATCTCAGTGAGGATGCGCGGGGACGTGCAGGTACGCAGCGCTCTCGCTGAAGCGTTGCCTGCATTGCTGCGCGTTCAGGGCAGTGATGCCCTGCACCTGCTCGACGAACTGCTGGCGGACCCGGAAGTCGACATCCAACTCGTTGCTGCCAGCGCTCTGCGCCAACTGGCGGTAACCTCGCCTCAAGAGCTCACTTCCCGTCTTGCCGTACTGGCCGAGCACGAGGATGTGCGCATGCGACGACTACTGGCGCAGACGGTGCTGCGTGACTATCTCGAACTCCATCCTGAAGATGAGCACGGACTCCTCGTCAAATTCTGGCTGCAACGAGACGATGTCAGCCGAGCGCGACTACGTGAGTTGCTCATTCGGCTGCAAGACGCCGAACCTGAGGGGTTTTCCTCTGTTGCGAGAAACATCCTCGATGCTGATGCGGCCGGACTCGATGATCTGTGGACCGCTCTTGACGTACGTGATGCGGACCGCGTGAAGGCGTGGCGCGAGTATCTCTCGGGTGATGGACCCCTGCCTACGCCGACCCCTTGAAGCGCAGTCGTCATCTCGCTAACCGCATGAGCGAGCCGCCAGAGTGGAGGGTGCTGGCAGGCATCGGAGTTGTACTGGTGCTGCAATCATTCCTCGATGGAGGTCCTGCAGGACCATGGAACGACGCTTCGTTCAGCCGCGGACTGGGTGCACTATCTGGAGGCATCATGCTCTACATCGCTTGGTATCGTTGGCAGTTCAAGCGCAAGGGGCTCATCCCTTACCTGCACATGTGGAAGGACGTTCGCGGAGCAGTCCCAAAGCTTGTTCTTGCAGGTGCCTGTTTCACCATCATGGCCCGGGTTATGGGAACGCTCTCTCCAATAGATATTCCAGATCCGATGCTGATGATTGTGCTGCTCATAGGCATCCTGCTGTTGCTGCTCTCCA
>CAZUBQ010000039.1:8681-13944 GCA_964618995.1 uncultured Candidatus Poseidoniales archaeon
ACCCGGTTTCCAGAAGTCGAGTGGTTCAGGGGCCTCACCCTGCATTGCTCGATATGCGAGATGGTCCGCCCGCTCGTTCCATCGCTGACCGCGATGCGCTCGCACATGCTCACCTTCCAACGGTCGTGCTCCTGCCACTTCATCCCACAACGACTGCACCCGGGCAGCCAACTGTTTGTTCGCCTTCGCCTTCCAGTTTCCAGCCGCGATGTTCAGAGCGTATTGAGAGTCACCTCTCATTGTGACCGCCCCCTCGCCACCGTCGGTGAGCAGCCAGCGCAGCGCGTGTGCGACCGCGGACAGTTCAGCGGTGTTGTTCGATCCTACTTCCGCCCCTAGCCAGTCAGACGCTTCTTGATCGGTCACCACAACTCCCAACCCCTCAGCGATGACGCTGCCATCACCACGGCCGAGCCCACCATCGCCGACGACGACCACGAACCCCCAGCCTGCCGGCGTATCCGCCGTCACGTTCTGGTTATCGAGACACGAGCCGTCGAAGTAGAGGACCAATTCGGTGTCAGACGCGGCTCGGTCCAGATTTGCCATGTCAGAACTCACTCTCCGAGCAGTGCTCGGTAGCCCGCCGCATCCAACAGGTCGCCCAATGCCCCATCGTCTTCGAGACGCATGCGCACTATCCAACCGGTTCCGTAAGGGTCGTCATTGATCAGTTCGGGAGCGTCTTCGAGTGTATCGTTGACACCACTCAATTCTCCCGAAAGCGGTGCGAAGATCTCGCTCACGCTCTTCACCGATTCCACGCTGCCGAATCCATCACCTGCAGACACGCAGGTGCCGACCTCGGGCAACTCGACGTAAACGATGTCCGTCAGCGCGTCCTGTGCATAATCCGTGATGCCAACGACAACCTCGTCACCGTCGACCCTCACCCACTCATGTTCCTCGGTGTAACGCAGGTCTTCGGGGATGTCGCTCATAGAATCTCAGTCGCCCTCGGAGCGCGGATGCGGCACAATCCTTTCGCTGGCGTGAAGTGCCGCTCATTCCTCCTCTCCGACACGCTGTTCGAGCAATCCTCGCTCAAGATCAGCCCATGCATCTCCCAGACGATCCTCGTCGCCGGCGTCCACCTCATCTGTGAACATGAGCTCCCGCAGTCGTTCTTCGTCCTCGCTTGGGAACAGACCGGACAGTGGTGTGCGCATCCCGCGTGAGTACTGCAGGTGCAGCATGCCCGCGAGCAGCAGGCACACGAACGCGCCACCTGGAGGAAGCCAGCCCAAATCACCCGACGAGAGGCATGGTTCGGCTGCAAGGTCATCCTCGGGTGGGCATTCGGCGGGGGGGAGCCTTCCGTCCTGCAGACTGAATGCAGTGGCCAGCAGCAGCGCCAAGCCTAGTCCGAGCAGCACGCGGCTGGCGATGCGCGCAGGTGCCTGCATGGGCTTGCGAGCCATCGCCGACGCATCAAACCCACGGCCCCATTCCTCAGTAGGATGAGTAACCAATCATTGCAGCGGCTCAGTAAGTTTCCCGGAGAATTTTATGGATCTTGTATGGCAGTAACGCCCGGTTCACCGGCGTCACCTCTAGAATTCGAGCGTCATCTCGCCTGCGGATGTCCTGTAGCAGTGGGTGCCGGCTCTTCTTGTGCAGCGTCAGCACGGTCGGCTTGTCTACCTCCAAGGCAGCGCGTACAGTGGCAACGAAGGCGTCAGACTCAACAGAGAACTTGCCCACCTCGTCGACGACGATCACCTCGCATTCATTCATCGCCTCTTGCAAGGCAGGAACCGCGACTCTGTCGAGGGCGTCGGGGTCGATACCGAATCCGAGAACGCGTAATCTGGAATCGATGTCCCTGTGGGCCATCGTAGCCGCCTCCTTTGTGCGGAAGTTGATGCACGAGTATCCGACCCTGTCGTGGTCGTCGAATATCGGCTCTGTCAGCATCCCTCCGATGATCTTGTGTTCACTGGGGTTCTCACCTCTACTGCGCAGTTCCTGCTCCCGTTCATCCTGCAGCATCTGCACTACTTTCTGCATCACCGCGCTCTTTCCGCTACGCGGTAAACCGGTGATGCCTATCTTTGGATGAACGCCCACTCTGACCTCTCCTTTGGTATGGCATCGATGAATGCTGGATGAACGCCGAACCAACGATGTAGGAGGCCCGATAAAGAGATATGCCCTAAAAACGGCGATTTCCGCTCTCCGGACGGAAATTTCCGCTCTCCGACACCTCATGCGAGGTTGGACGGAACCTGCATCTGCACAGGTGGAAGGGGCAGGAGTTCCAGTTCGTAGTTGTTCACGTTGTTGTTCGCCGCCCACGCTCTGGCCCAGGCGTCAAGCTTCTCAGAGTTCAGCAGTTCACACAGCCATCCGAGCGCCTCATCCAAGCCGCCGAACTCCGCTGTCAGCAGACTGAGGATGTCATCTGGAATCTGCAGGTGGTTGACTGAATTTCCGAGCACGCATCTAGCCGGCAGCACGATCCAGCGCAGACGCCGAGTCTGCTGGGCGTTGACGATTGCCTGGCAGGCGAGACGGGGTTGATCCGCCGGTTTCAGCGGGCCGCACCACTTCGCCTGCTTGCGCTCCGGCGCGGTACTCGGAATTGTTGAATCGAATGCTGGGTGCTGCAGCCACACATTGCTCTCATCGTTGCGGAAGTGAATGCCACGCACGAATGGAGCGCCGCGGCTGCCCTTGCGCCACGGTTTGATGTCCGCCGACCAGTTGGTCTGGTCGATTTCTCCGACACGGACCCTGACTCGCTGGGATTCACCCGCCAGCCAGTGCCCCTCCTCGGCGAGGCGAGGCAGTTCAGCGAGTTCATCGATGGTCTTCAGCAGCCGGTCACGTTCGAAGCGGTCCGCGGGCAGCCTCGGCACTGACCAGTCTGCCCTGCTCCATCGCTCCCATCGCTCGCGGTCGAGCACGAGGCGCGGCACGGACGGATCCAGTCCACGAACGTTACACAGGTCGTCAGAGCCAGCAGGCCCGTAGGAGATCATTTCCTGAGTCTCTCCACCGACCGTCAGCCCGAGAACCAGCACACCTTGGGTGACTCCGGCGAACAGCCGAGCCGATTCCGGGAACGACCAGATGCTCGTCCACTCGTGCTCGGCGACGAGCAGGTTGCGCAGCGGGGCACTGCTCTGCTCGCGCAGTAGACTGTCTGGCACGATCATGCGGATACGACCGCCAGCACGGACCAACTGCAGACTGCGTTCAAGGAACAGACGGTAGAGATTCACGTTGCCTCTGAGCGTGGAGAAGCGCAGCGCCCCGTCTTCCTCGCGCAGGCCTCGGAGTTCCGCCCCCAGCTCCTTGCGCATACGACTCCCCTCGGGATGCCCGCGGAATCTGTCCTTGATGCGTAACCAAGGAGGGTTGGTGATCAGCAGTCGTGGCTCTTCCTCCCACGGCCAGTCGCCGCGCAAGGTGTCACCCATGCATAGCACGCCTGCGAGAATCTCCTCTACCTCACTGCGCGCCATCATTCCCGGTTCTGGATTATCATCGAGAGAGGCCAGCCCATGGCGTACAAGTGTCAGATGCAGCCGCCGCAGGGTCGCGGTGATTGCAACCCCACAGACATCGTATAGCTGCATCTTAGAGAGCAAGGCCCGGGTGTCGTCCAGCCGCTCATCAGCATCGAACTCGGATGACGCTTCAGCGTGCCAGCGAATCAGTCGTGCTGGGAATAGGCCGCCACCTACCGCTGGGTCAGCGAATGGCAGAGGGATACCGCTGCGGGTGCGAATTCCAGCGGCGATCTCAGCCTCGGTTTCTTCATCGACTTCGACATCAGCTCCCTCATCATCTCTGAGGTTCAATTTGTCGAGATGCATCAGGAAGCCAGGTGGCAGCGCGTCCAGCGACACGTTGGGCTTGTGGTTCCCGTTGACACTGTTCGGCGAGATGTCCTGCCTCAACTCAGCGGCGATGACTGCATCGGCCAACCGCGTCGGTGTCGGGTGCGCGCCGCGAGGGCTGCGGCCGTCACTCTCGGCGTCGTGTCGGCAGAGCAGGTGGTCGAACACGTGACCAGGGTCTGTGAGCAGACTTGCGGGCAGAGTGGGCCAGTGTGGGGGTAGCATGGCAGCCACAGGTTGACCTTGGCGCAGCGCCTTCTCCCATGCAGTCAGCCAGGTGTCGATTTGCTCTAACCGTGCGGGACATTCGCGGTCGAGTCGCGCGTACCAGCCGCTGACATTCCCAGACCGCATCCCCAATTCCCAGCGCGCCGCGCGCCACCGTTCGGTATGAATCGTTCGCCCGCGGGTGCGCACGTCCACATGCGCGCGCGCGAGGAGAGAATCTTGGGTAAGGCTTCAGAAACTCCCACATAGAGTCCTGAGAAGCCAGTGCTCAGTCAGAGTCAGATTCACCGAGAAGCAGTTCATCTCCCGGGATATCGAGTTCGAGCAACCGGCGACCACGCGCCAACCAGGTCCACCCCTCGGTCACCCAGTCGTAGAGTTCGTCGAGTACATCGATGTCGATGTCGACGAGCCTCACCATCTGCTCTAGCACGGCGATCTCCTCTGGGTGGTACTCTCCGTCGGCGGCAGCAAGCAGCACTGAATCCCTGAGCGCCAGCCGCAGAGTGTGGTCGGAGATACCGTCCACCACATCCTCGAAGTCTGGTGGATTGCGCAGCGCACTGCGCACAACTTCTCGTTCCTCCGGGCGCAGCATCGCTCGACCCATGAACGCCTCGAGCGCCGCCATCTCTTCGCGCACGAGCGCCCCGTCGGCGTTGGCCAGCACGGTGAGCAACTCGATGTAGCGCGTCTTCTCTTCTGGGTCGAGGATGTCGACAGCATCGGGGAGCATGCCGCTCATGCCGCGGCCCCCTCATTCCACATTCAGCAGGTCGAGCCCTTCCTGCATCCAGTCGTAGCCGCGCATCACCCAGTCCAGCAGGTCGTCGACCACTCCATCATCCATGCCGATTCGCCGCGCGATTCTCTCCAGAACGAGTTGCTCCTCCTCATCGATCACACCGTCGGCCGCCGACATCAACGCCGCATCCCGAAGAGCCAGCCTGCCCGACACATCACCGAGGCCCGCCAGACACTCGTCGAGTGTGGGTGGTTCATTGAGGAAGGAACGTATCTCCCTGCGTTGATTAGGTGATAGCAGAGCGGTGCCCAGTCGCTGTTCGAAAACAGCCATCTCGTCGATGGTGACCTCGTCGTCGATGCGCATGATGTAGGCGAGCAGTTTGGCGTACGCGAAGCGTTCGTCTCGCGGTAGTTCGTGGAGGGTATCAGGAAGCACGGGC
>CAZUBQ010000040.1:0-13556 GCA_964618995.1 uncultured Candidatus Poseidoniales archaeon
TTGCGCATCAGCATGGCGATGGTCATCGGACCGACGCCACCGGGGACTGGACTGATCGTGCCGGCGACCGCAGACACCTCTGGGTGGACGTCACCGGAGAGATGGTAGCCTCGTTCGGAATCATCATCAACACGATTTACGCCTACGTCGATGACCGCCGCTCCTGGCTTCACCCAGTCAGCGCGCACGAGTTCGGCTCGACCGACAGCGGCTACGAGGATGTCGGCCTGTCTACAGAGGCCTGCCAGATCATCGGTACGTGAGTGAGCGACGGACACTGTGGAATCGACACCCTTGCGCGCCAGCAGAAGTGAGACCGGGGTGCCCACGATTCGGGACCTCCCAATCACCACAGCGCGCTTGCCGGAGAGTTCGACTCCGCCCCAGTTGAGCAGGTGCACGATTCCGGCTGGTGTACACGGCACCATGCCATCGACACGCCCCTGCACGATTCTTCCCAGGTTCGAGGGGTGGAACCCGTCGACATCCTTGGACGGGTCGATGAGGTCGGTCACCGCCAACTCATCCATCCCCTTGGGGAGAGGAGATTGCACCAGGATTCCGTGGACATCGCTGTTCGCGTTCAACTCTGCGACAGTGGCGACGACCTGCGAGAAATCCGCGTCCGCCGGTAGGTCGATTCGCGTGCTGCGGATTCCCACGCGTGCGCAGGCGCGCTCCTTCCCGCTGACGTAGATGTGGCTCGCCGGGTCATCGCCGACAATCACCACGGTGAGATGCGGATGCACTCCTGATTCGGCTAGTTCCGCCACCTGAGCAGCAACTTCGGACTCTATTTCGGCCGCGCACGCCTTGCCATCGAGTACCACTGCAGTCATGGTTCCCGGATAAGTGGGAGAGCATTCCGCACTTCACGATTGGGGAGAGCCATCGGAGGGACTTGAACCCCCGACCGCCGGATTACAAATCCGGTGCACTACCAGCTATGCTACGATGGCGTGACCCTCTCGACTTGCGCGTGCGACTTCAACTCGCCGCTGCCTGATATCGTAATCACTGCTGTCGGTACTGATCCCAGTACTGCTGCTGGTCGTATCCACCCCAACCCTGTTGCGAAGGGTCGTGTGCTCCGTAGCCAGCCTGTTGCTGCTGAGCATATGCCTGCCACTGCTGCCACTGCGCCCACTGCTCCGCAGTGGCCTGTTGGTACGCGGAGTCCTGCGCCGCCATCTGCTCCTCGACCTCTCCGGTGAGATCACCCTCTTCGCTGTGAACTGCTCCTTTGGAGCGCATGGCCACGAACACGATGCCCAAGAGCAACACCATCATCACGGCCAGCACCATCAACCATTGCTGTGTGATGCCCTTCTCTTCCAACTGGCCCAGAACACCATCGGCATCTCCTGGGTCCACGACGAGTATGCTGTCTCCGGTGACGGTCTGCTCACCATCGACAGATACCACCACCCACACATGGCCCAGTCTGTCGGGAGTCCAGCCGAACTGCATGCTCCCCGCCTCACCGGGGGCGGCCTCGATGAGTTCAGGAATCGTCGTGAGCGTGCGGGTGGAGCCATCTGAATGAATCTCCGTGAGCGTCACGTTGGCGAATCCGTAGACCTCGCCTTCGTTCAGCATCCGTACGGTGAGCAGCACCTCGTCACCGAGATCAATCTCGCCCTTGTGCGAGTAGATGAGATCGTCCTCACCCATCACCATCTCCGAATGCAACTGCTGGATGGACCACGACGCGAACGGTTTGGAGGGTGAATTGAACTGGATGTCCGACACCATGGCATGGCCCACCATGTCCGCCCCAGTGATCCAGATGTGCAACGCCAACGGCTCCACCAGTCGTGTGCCCGGTATCTTCGAATTGAGGTCGAAAGACGCCCTCAACGGAATCTCCTCACCAGCGGCGTTGTGACCTGGCAGCGTCATCGTCTCCGCGCCGCTGTTCACCTCCTCACCATCAGGGTTCAATCCAAAGGTCACCCTCCAGTTCAGCCGCACGCTGTCGATGTCCAGTTGCTCCCGTTCCTTCACCTTCAGTTCCACTGTGAGCGATTGCAGTGATGAAACCGGAATGGGGCTGTCCAAGCGCGGTCCCGTGAGTTCCACCGGCTCGGGTGGCGTGTCATCGACGACGATCTGGAACTCCGTGAGACCGGCATCGGTCAAGTCGCGCGCTTGAGGGGGCAGGTCGGTCAATCCTACCGTCAGTGGTAAGGGTGGACCACCGGTGAGCGGGGCACGTAGGTCAGCAGACCACCATCCGTTGTCAGCGCGAACCACCTTGCGCTCATCGTCGAGCAGCACCTCGACCTTGATGTGCTCCGTGGGAACATCGCCGGTCGGCACGAAACTGAGTTTGCCCGATACGTGGACGTCGCTACCCGGGGCAACCCAGCCACCGTCATGCGAGGTGGTGCCCTCATCCAGTTCCAGGACGAGTGTTTCAGGCTCTATGCGCAGGTCGGCCGAGAACCGCCAGCGCAATTCCGGCAGCGTCAACCAGTCTCCCTGTCCAGCCCTATCGATGATTGCGAGGGACGGCTCGCGTCGCAGGTCGTTCTCCATCGGCAGGCCCCATCCCATCCTGATTTCCACGTACAACTCCAGGTCTGAGGTGAATGGCGTCAATTCCCCCTCTGAGGCGCGGACGCCGCAGCCGAACACCGTCAGGTATTCACTCGTCTCCACGCAACTTCCATCTTGCCAAGTGATCTCAAGGGGGTCGAGAGCGGAATTGCTGGCGAGTTGCAGGATGATTTCGTCGATGTCGGAATGGCCGTTCGGTTCTTGGAACGGGAGCGTCAGCGTGTAGTTGGTTGTAGGATGCAGCCATTCACGACCCTCTGAATCCCACGACGCCCCGAACAGAGGTATCTCAGGTGCTCCATCAGCCATCAGTTGGTAGGTGAACAACTGGTCGTCGACCTGTGCGCTGCCTGCATCGGTGATCAGGTTGCCTGCCGCATCGGCGCCGATGACATAACCGGATACAATGTCACCTTCGATGCCGAAGGTGTCGTCGAAGGTGAATGAGTAGTTCCCCTGTTGCTGAGTGCGGTTATCGGGTGGAATCAATGGGTAGGATTGGAACTCGTCAGCATCGGGTATTCCGTCGTAATTCGCATCATCGGCCCATTCCTGCCAGAGCATCAGGTTGAGATGTTCAGGAAGCAGGGGGCGGTCGAACACATCGAAGGTGAGCGTCTGGGTCATCGACGGCTCGAGATGGTCGTGTCTGGCGACGCTCTGGTTGACCATCTGTGGAGCGAGAGAGTCAATCTCGAACGAGCGATTCAGCATGATCGACGTGACATCGTCCCCGCCGAACAGCGGCATGATGTTCACCTCATACTCGATCATCCCAACCACCTCAGGTGTGCGGATGGAGAAGGTGGCTCTGCCGGAGGAGAGAACTGTGGTGTCATCGAGGGTGTTTCCGTCTTGCAACAAGGTGACTCTCACCTCCCCCGTTCGCGGCCCATATGCCTCGTCGGCGTCCTCGAATCCGAGGTCGACCTGAACCGTCACATCCGAATCCGCCTTCAGGTAGGAGGCGTCTTCGGGAATCTCAGCACCTTGGTCGTTCAGCATGCGCCACTCGCGGATGAGAACTTCATTCTCAACGCCCATCTCCGGCCCGACACCGAACACGTGGATAGCCGGAATCGTGCGTAATCCGTCGACGCTGACGCCGCGCACGTAGAGGTGTACGGTCTCCTCATCGTCCCATCCCGCGTCCGTACGGAAGCGCAGCACTGTGCTGACGCTGCTCCCGTTCAATACGACATCCGAGGGATTCGTAGGATGCAGTTCGATGAGATGGGAATCACCGCTCACCACCGGGGCCGCGCCGTTAACCGGAGCATCGAGCCTGATGCTCGCATGCTCGCCGATGAAATCGTACTGGATGCTCGACGGGGTGCCTTGCGTCAGCATCTGCTGGGTCGAGATCTCTATCCAATGCCACGAGGGCACCAGTGTGTTGCTGGCGTTGGTGATTCCGAGCGCATCGATGCTCCAACCCGCAGAAGAATCCAATCTGGTGATTGTCACCTCCATCGCCGCAGGCAGCTCCCAGGTCATCGGTAAGGGAACGATGCGCTTGTTCCCGCTGAGCATCGAGAATGGCAGCGCGTCATTGATGGCCAGCACCAGAACGTCGGCGGAATCGAATTCGAGTTCGACGGTCGGATGGTACGGGGCAGCAATCCCTCCAAGGCGCACTCCTCCATTGCTGGCAGTGATGTGTATCTCAGCGTTGACGAACTGGATGTCCCCTTGGCGCCACACTGGGGTCGCGCTGGCCAGTTCAGCCGCCAGATTCGC
This sequence comes from uncultured Candidatus Poseidoniales archaeon, assembly GCA_964618995.1. Taxonomy (GTDB): domain Archaea; phylum Thermoplasmatota; class Poseidoniia; order Poseidoniales; family Thalassarchaeaceae; genus JAKUTA01. Next base: position 4,303 of record CAZUBQ010000040.1, read on the forward strand.
CTTCTCCCCTGTGGTCAGGGTGATTGTCTGTGATGACGTCGGACTCCCTAACGAGCGGCTCATGACCGTGTTACCTGACACCAACAGATCGACCTCGAGGTCGTCGACTCCGCTGTTCCTGTGTGGACTGACATCGAATGTCAGCGTCCCATCGCTGTGCTTCGATAGCCAGAGATCCTCGATCAGGGGTCCTGGTGTCGACCATGTCAGGTCCTTGGATACCGAGCCTGTGGCTAATCGATCCTGCCATCCCCACGGCCCTACCGAGACATTCAGCATCCCCCATTCCTGCCGACCGTCGAGTGACAGGTCGATTTGCGGATGCAACGGTAGCCCACCACCCTCCAGGTCTACAGTGAACTGGGTAAGGTCGGTGGAAGCAGATGTAGCCGCCCAAGTGAAGCGAGCAGTGTGGGCGTGTTCAGGAATCACGGTGGTGCCGGTGTTGGCCAAGGTTATCCACGCACCTCCATCGAACGACCCGTACAACTGTCCCGAACCCGTTGATTGGATGTTCGCTGCTATTCGACTGATGGGTCGTCTGGTATGATACTCGGGAGATGTGGCGTTGCCGCTCCCCGACAGACTGTCACCATCCCATGACAGGCCATTGTTCGTCCAGCCGTGACTGTATGGATCACGGTCGAACGAATCCGCCAACACACCCTGGATGTGTACGCTGTTCACCTGTGTACTCGAACCGGTCCCGGCCGCCATCAAACGAACCTTCACCCTGATGGACGGGTGTTTCAGCCAATCGATTGCCCCCAGGTCCGCCCACGTATCCGTCCTGCCATCGAAGCCGTGCAGCGGCGTCTTCGTCGAACCATCCAGCACAGACCAGGAGACAGCGTTCGCTGGTGCGTCCCAGTCGAGGCTGATGACGCCATACGGCCCAGGTGTCGAACGGAAGTTCGGTAGAGTGGCATTGGCACCGAAGGAAGGAGTGGTCCAGTTCCCCGAGCCCCCGGGTTTGGTCAGGCGCACATCATCCACGAACCACCAGTCACAGCAGGTGCCTGAGCCGTGGGGCATACGGAAACGGAACTGGAAGTTGGAGTGGAAGGCGTCAGAGGGGAGATTGAACTGCACATTCCTCGGAGTGTAGTAGGGATAGCCGAGCCCGGCGTTGAAGTAGGTGATCTGCCCCCAACTGCCGCTCGAACGCTTGTATTCGACATACATGTGCTCCGAAGAGTCAGGATCCTCACCGCACCCAGACTGCCCTTCCCGCATCCAGAATGCCATGACCCCCTGAGACAGGCTCGCAAGGTCAATCGTGTTCGAAGTCACTGATACAGTGCCATGCCTGATGGTCAGCGAGCGGCTGCTGCTGCCATTGGTGCCACAAGACATCGTGTTGATCAGACCATAATTGGTGTTCGTCGTGGTCCATCCAGATGGAAGACCGCTCGACTGCTCGAATGACCAATACTCGTCGATGGCCGAAACGGATAGGCCGCTGCCGTTGTAGTCGACCGCTTCAGCAATCGCATCTGACTGGTTGAAGTCTGCTGATGTGCTGAACGAATGTCCCGTGCCCAGTGGGAGGATCTTCGGAGTCATCCTCAGGCCGACGTCGGTCACCGCTTCTCCGTCCGGAACCTCTAGTTTCAGCGTGTTCGACACACCGTTCGGGTAACTGGTGATCATGATGTTCGTGGTGGTGTTCACAGGAGTAAGCCGCGGCTCGGTTACCTCCTCAAGGTCAACCGGATATCCTGGCGAGGTCAGCCCGAAGGGCGCCATGCTCAGTCCTAGCATCAACGCCGTCAGCAGCAAGGGCAGCCCTCGCGCACGCTCCGCTGGCACGGCCTAGAAGAGGCCGTGAGAATGAATAACCGTTCCTCCGACCAATCTGCCTCTCCTGTGGGGTCCTCCGAAGGTATTGATTACCTAACGCGTCCATGCCCCGCCGACGTCAACTGCCGGCGTCGTGAGGTGGCGGTCGTGGACGTCGAGCAACTTGAGAACACCTTTCTCCCCGATGAGAGCAGAGCGAAGAGTGGGCGGGACAACATCTTCGCGTGGTATGCTCGCTACCATCAGGCGAAGGCGCTGGGAGAGCCAGCAATCAACGGCACCGTCGGCAGTCTGCTGGAGAACGACGGCAGCCTAGCGGTTAACTCAGTGGTGAGCGAGACACTCAGAGCCCAGGACGACGTCGACATCTCCTCTTATGCGCCGCTCGCCGGGCTGCCAGAATTCATCGAACTCGCTCCGGAACTCGCGATCGGCCCGCGTCTCGCCGGACTGCACGAACTGGGCTTGCACACATCTGCGGTCGCCACCCCCGGGGGCACCGGTGCGCTCTACCTTTCGGCGCGCACCGCGCTCGCGGTCGGCGACACCATCCTGCTGCGCTCCCTTCACTGGTCCCCGTACGACCGACTCGCTCAGGAATGCGGATTGAAGGTGGCACACTGGCCGATCATGCCCGAAGAGGCCACAGGCCACCCGAAGGTCGACCTGCCCGCGCTCGAAGCAGAGTTGGAGAGCATCGCCTCAGACAATCCACGGGTGCTCTCTTGGCTCAACGATCCTGCACACAATCCTACTGGGCTCTCCCTCGACCAAGCAGGCCGCGAACTCGTCCTTGACGCGTTCATCAGTTGCGCCCGAGCACATCCCGACAAGGGCGTGACGCTGCTGCTCGATACCGCGTACGCCGTCTATGCCGAGGAGCCGTATGGCTGGTCAGAGACCATCTGCTCCAAGTTCTCATGGGTGGAATGGCCGGAGAACCTGATTATCTGCTGGGCTTTCTCAGCCTCCAAGTCCCACACCATCTACGGAATGCGCTGTGGCGCAATCGTCTTCCTACACCCATCCGAGGACTACGTCAACCGCATGGCAGAAGTCTGCACGGTCACCGGACGTGGCACATGGTCGCTCGCGCCGCGCCTTCCTCAAGCGACACTGCTCACCATCCACCGCGACGAGGACAAGGCGGCCGCCTGGGCTGCCGAGCGCGACCGCCTGTTGGAGATGCTGCACAAGCGACGGCGCGCCTTCAACGAAGCAGTGCTGTCGAGCGGGGTGCCACTCTTACCGTCGGATGACGGATATTTCGCCTACCTTCCGTGCGATTTGGCGCAGGAGGTGGCAGAACGTGCGGCAGAGGACTTCCTGTACGTCATCCCGATGAGCGGTGGGGTGAGGGTCGGACTCTGCTCCATCCCCGACGATGAGGTCGAACGGGCTGCGGAAGTACTCATCAACGCATGGCGAGCCGTGACCGGCTGACGAGGACCCAGCATGGCCGGCCATCTGCGCTCCAACCTGTTCATCGCCGCGTGGATATGCATCATCATCTCCTCAGGCATGATCATGGGAGGCGGAGATGCGGTGAGTATCACCGTCGGGGCACCGCTGGCCATCGGTGGCGCCCTGATGTTCCTGCTGGCGCTCACCACGTCGAATCCGGAGGCCAAAGTGAACGAAGAGGACATCCGCGACTGGACTCCGGATGAATCGGTGCTCCCGGAATCCAAAGGTGGTCAGGTGATGTATCGTGTCGACACCACGCTCGACGAGCCGATCCGCACCAGCGTGCTCTGCGGAAGTTGTGGCGAACTCACCTGGATTGACGGCAGCAGACCGAGTACGTTCACCTGCCCCGGTTGTGACATCGAACTGTGGGACCATCCCGAAGAGGAATGAGATAGGGGCACAACCCCTCTCATAGCGGGTAAGCGTCAAGTGACCTGAGCAGGTCGCCGACTACGAGGTTGGGCGATGGAGCTGACGAACAACGCGAAGCGGATGCTCAAGGCGATGCGGTCCGACCCGAAGCGAACCTGGGACCTCGACGCCATCCTCGAGGCTACCGACTGGTCCGACCAAGCCCACGTCGCTGGCGCAGGAGGAGGTTTGGATGAGGCTGGAATGGTGGTCATCTCCGAGCAGCGAACGAACCTCTGGTCACTCGGTCCCGAAGGAGAGGCTGCTGTCGAATCGGGGCTGCTCGAAGCGCGCGTCTGGAACTGGTTGAGCGAGCAGGATGAGGGTTCACGCAGCATGAGAGACCTACAGGCGAGCGAGGCTGCCTCGAAACAAGAGACGGGTATCGCCGTCGGACTGCTCAAGGATGTCGGCGTCCCCCTCGTGAACGGCAGTTTCTCCGTGCCCGGCAACACCGCCGCCATCGTTGCGACCATCGAAATGCGCACCGAGTTCATCTCCTCCCTCGCCGAATCAGGAACCATCGCCGAGGCGGATTTGGACGACGGCCTGCTCGACCACTTCCGTGGCCGGAAGGGACTGGTGGACAGTGAAGAGCGCGTGGCGCGCACCTGGCGGCTCACCTCTCGCGGCATTGCCATCGACGACGAAGAACTCGAGGAGATTCTGCACGTGGCGGAGATCACACCCGATCTGCTGCAAGGAGAGGAGTGGCGCACAGCCGACTTCAAGCCGTACGACGTCGACCTCCCAGCACCGACGCCAGTAGGAGGTCGCGCACACCCGATGCAGGCACTCATCGAGCGCATCCGTGCCATCTTCCTCGAGATGGGCTTCTCGGAGATCGAAGGCGACTTCGTCCAGAGCGCCGGTTGGAACATGGACGCCCTGTTCATCCCTCAGGACCACCCCGCGCGTGAGATGCAGGACACTTTCTACCTCGATGAGCCTGAGTCGATTGATTTGGCAGCAGAGCGCGTTGCACAGTGGGCGGATGTGCACGAGAGCGGTGGGGGAACCGGAAGCACCGGCTGGGGTTCAGAGTTCTCTGAGGAGACCGCGGGCAAGGGACTGCTGCGCACGCACACCACGGTGAACACGATTCGCTACCTCGCCGACAAACCGAACGAACCTTGCCGCGTGTTCGGAATCGGACGGGTCTTCCGCAAGGAGAGCATCGACCGCACCCACCTGCCTGAGTTCCACCAGATCGAGGGCATCATCATGGAGCCCGAGGCGAGCCTGCCGATGCTGGTGACCACCCTCAAGACGTTCTACGAGAAGATGGGCTATCCCGAGGTCCGCGTCCGCCCCGCCTACTTCCCGTACACCGAACCGAGCATGGAGGTCGAGGTGAAATGGCGTGGAGAATGGCTGGAGCTGGGGGGCTCAGGAATCTTCCGCCCCGAGGTCACCGAACCGCTCGGATGCAAGTGGCCGGTATGCGCCTGGGGAATGGGTCTCGAACGACTGGCAATGCTGGTTCTGGGACTCGACGACATCCGCCAACTCTACCTCTCCGATATCGATTGGCTGAGCCGCCAACCAATCCTCTAGTCAGGAGTGTTTGGACGTTTGTTGGCCTGAACTAGAGGGTAGCGAAGTAGGCGACCCACTGCGAGCCCATGCATTCAGTAATTGTGAGCGCGAGGGTGTTATGGAGACACCCTCTCCTTCAATGCATAAACACTCAGAGCAGGGATTGTTACTGAATAATTACATGGGTCGTTTATTCAATATAGTAGGTAGATTATTGAAACAATTAATGCCTATGTTTACAGGGTTGCTCAAAGAATCGAAGTTGGAGGCTGCGTCAGGTACGTGGAAGCTTATTGGTACCGACGCTAATACTCTCGCCGTTGATGTCGCTGGTCTCATGGAGGTGCAGAATTACGGGCTTGAAAGTGGCACTCCGCTCGCCGGTGTGTATGGCACCGGAAAAGCGGTTGGCTGGTTATTGTGGGGGGGTCTATCGAATCGTTACAAGTACAATATATCCGTGTCCGATGTGGGCAGCGGAGAAGTCGTCCTTGCGCTCAAATCGGCGATGCGCGGATGGACTGGTGGCGTGATGGGCGCCCTCAAACTGAAGAAAGAGACGAAGCGTCTGATTGCGCTCATCGACCACTCGATAGCCAAGGCCTAGGCAAGTGACGCTGGAAGCCGAGATTGCATGAACGAGGCGCGACTCTTGCGAATCTGAAACCCTGAAGTAAAGGGCCCCCCATTGCTTCATTTTGAACACAAGGGTACCCACACGCTCATTTTGAGCGCAAGGGGCACCCATTCGATTGTGTGTTGCACCAAACAAATTATGACGGAAAGGTTTATATATTCGTATGAGAAAATTGAGGGGTATGAATTTTAGAAATACAAGAGAAGATAGCAATGATGATGATTACAGAACACAAGAATGTGTTCTATGTGGAAATGTCACAATAACCAAGGAGTGGGACTGCGCTTTTTGTCTAATGTGTGGACATGATTTCTCTTGTGGTGAAATTGAAGAAGAGGTAGTACATAACGACAATAATCAGGTAGAAATTTGTGAGGATTGTGAACACAATTACGCCAACTGCCCTAATTGCCAAGATAATTGGATCCCTGAAATGGGTGATGGGAATTCGTGGCAACGGAGGAGTAGTAGGCAGAATTGTGGTTACTACAACTCGAAGGATGATTTTCTAATGACGGTTGGACCGGTTTGGTATTGTGAAGTGACAGGCCAAACTAAGTATATAGGCGACGAGGAAAATCCCTCCTTTGATTTCGAATGGTTCTGCCCTTGATGGGTGTCGCCGTAACACCCATTGACTCAGAATAGTTGAGTCAATGGGCTTTCAGTGGGTCGAGTCAAACGCTACCCATGCAATCAGTAGAATGGGTTGGCACCAGCTGCGTGGTCGGTGGCATCGGTGATGATGGTGATTTCCGGTACATTTTCCTTAATCATCGTCTCAACGCCGTGCTTCAGAGTCACATCGACGGCAGAACAACCTTGACAGCCTCCACCAAAAGCGATGATTGCCTCGCCGTCCTTGACATCCACAAGTGAGACATTCCCCCCGTGGGAAGCGACAGCAGGGTTGACCTCGGTGTCGATGATTTCCTGGACACGGCTCGCGATATCGTCCAACCAGATCGGATTAGGGTTCTCGAAGTGGAAGCCTCCACCCATCAGTGTCTCCTTGAAATCGAGTGAGGCCCCATCCATGTAGGGAGCGCTCTTGGCGGAGATGATGACCGTCAGTCCGTTCTCCTCGAAGACATTGTCACCCTCCTCCTGCTCGGAGGCCGGGACTAGTTGGAGGTCGTACTGGAAGCCCTTTGGGCCCCGACCTATGATTGAGACTTTGAGAGCCAGCGAGCCATCATCCGAATTGGATGAGAACTCATCGAGTTTCTCGCGGGCGAGTTCAGAAATAGTGAGCAACGGGGGAGCCTCTGGGATTAGGCTCCCCCGCTGCGTCGTATCAATCTGCGTGTGCATTACAGATTCAGGTCTTCATGCTCAGAGCAGCATGAATCGTCGGCGCAGAAGGCCGAGTCCAAGCAGCGAGATGGAGCTGAGTGCTCCACCAGCTGCTGCGTCGCCGACTTCGACTGTGAAGCCGCCGTCGGTCTCGATAAGCTCCTTGTCGAGTAGCTGAGACGCATCGCGCTTCATCTTCTCGATTGTGGGCTTGTCTGTGTTGATGTCTGCAGGGTCTACCTCGACCGGCATCGGCTTGACCGATGGGCGGAGGGGTAGTGCCTGAACTTTGCAGCGGGAATCATCCGACTCGGAGTCGGCTGACACCTTCTTGCACTTGATGTGCCTTGGCTCATCGATTTCAATGACATCATCGCCGTATGGGATGACCTTTCGGCAGACTACCTTGACCTTGGTCTTGGTTGTGGCATTCGAAAAGTCGAGTGCCTCAGCGTCAGCTCCAGTGATCATCTCGGTGGTTATTGTCACCTTCTTGCAGATAATCTTGGGTTCGATGGGTGTCGGTAGCGGCACAGGGTCGCCACCGTCGTTGCAGTTGACCTTCCACTGACCGCGGAAGACCCCTTGGCCCTCGCTGGTACCCATGTAGTGGCCGCGCATAGCGCCGTCCAGGTCCATGTTAGCAGCATCCCACACGCCGTGGAAGGTTCCGTTGGCGTAGGTTCCAGCGACAGTGCCGCTGATGCTACCACCGCGGGTGATGAACTCGCCGCGGTACTGGCCGTTTTGGTACTGGCCCCACATGTAGCCGATGGTCTCGCCGTCAGCGTTCATGAGCAGAGCGCGGAAGAGGCCACCTTGGCCGTCGTCGTTAACCGTGTACTGGCCAGCGAGCAAGCCGCCAGCGCATCCGGTGTCCGCGTCGTCGTCAGCGTCGTCGAAGTCAAGCCAGTGGACGATGATCCGTCCATCGAAGTCAGCAAGCCTCTCACGAACAGCCGATAGGCGCATTGGCCCATGGCGGCTGACATCGGAGCTGCCGTCCTCAAAGATGACGACAACAACTACCCAAGCGATGTGTCCGTCGGTGTAGATAATCACTACAACACCAACGACTTCCAACTCGTCACAATCTTCCAGTTCTGCATCTACTGCAGTACTGTCGTTTGTGGTTGGGTTGGCGCATCGCCTTTGGATGTCATTTTCTGGGTGCCAGTTAGGTAGAGGATCTACCCCTTGCCAGTCATCAGATAGTTCGCGTGCGAGGACTCCCCCGTCGCTGTCATCCGACTCTTCAGCAAGTTCCAGGGCTAGCCTGGTCTGTTCATCCAATTCAGCCAAGTCAGTGTCAGCGTCTACATAGACAGCGTTCAACATTAACTCATCCAGTTCTCCATTCTCCAGCGTCTGTGCGTTCGCAGCCTGTTCAGCAGTCACCGCGCCAGCGGCCGTGACCACCAGCAAGGCGAGTGCGAGCAGTAGAGCGCTCAAACCCTTTCTTCCGTTACCGGCGTTAGTTGCCATGTCTCTACTTGTGTCGTCCTCACTATATCAATGCCCGAAGGAAACCCCCCGGGGCTATGCCAGCGAATCATTTCGTATACCAAAGCGGACATATCGTCGCGCCAACCTTTTCATGAACTGCCTATACAACCCTCAATGGTGCTAGCGGACACAATGGGCCGTCCCCTGCGGGATTTGCGCATCTCTGTCATCGACCGTTGCAACTTCCGCTGTAGTTACTGCATGCCTCGCGAGGTCTTTGGCACAGACTACCAATACCTCCCACGTTCTGAGATACTGAGCTTCGAGGAAATCGATAGACTGGTCTCCTTGCTTGTGCCGCTCGGAATCGAGAAGATCCGGCTGACTGGCGGCGAGCCGCTGCTCAGACGGGATTTTCCCATACTTGTCGCGATGTTGGCCAAACACGGCGTGGAGTTGGCCTTGACCACCAACGGAGCACTTCTGGCAGGCATGGCAGAGGAGTTGGTGGCGGCGGGGTTGGATCGCGTGACCGTGAGCCTAGACGCGCTTGACGAGGAGACCTTCCAATCGATGGCGGACACCGAGGGCTCCGGGGCCGGGGTCCGTGCGCGCATCGGGTTTGTGGCTCACCCTCCGTGATGTCGTTACT
>CAZUBQ010000041.1:0-12606 GCA_964618995.1 uncultured Candidatus Poseidoniales archaeon
CTTGTGCGTCTGAACCCTTGTGGTTCAGGTGCCGAAGTTTGAGTGACTAGCGATATTCTCGGGTGCAGTCGAAGCCTGGGAGCTGGTCTTCTGATTCGCGGTAAATCGTCTTCAGGTTGGTGATGAAGTTCTGTTCTTGGGTGACCATAAGATATTCCTTGACACCGGCATCCTCGGCGGCGTCGAGCCAGGTGAGCAGGATCTCCATCGTTAGGCGCGCCCCCTCTCGATGTGGGTAGGCGAAGACGTCCATGCTCAATGGTGATGCCACCACGGTCCGCACCTCCTTTTTCTTCAGTTTGGCGAGTTCCTCGAACATGGCTTCGTAGGACTGGCGCAGCAGGTCTCGGCGGCCCTCATCCTGATTGGGTCGACGACAGTCAGGTCCGGTCACATGGATGAGTTTCTCAGTGGGCAGGTCGAAAGCGTCGGTCGTGACCGCGGTTCCAGCCGGGCAGGGCTGTAGGTTCTCACCTCTGCGGTCACTGGCGATCTTGTCGCACGCCGCTCGCAGCCCGGGTCCTGCGGCATCGTGGAGGAGGCCATCGACACCCTCCCTGCCCGCCAGTCTGTTGTTGGCTGTGGTGACCATCACATCGCCGCCTTCGAAGCTGGTGATGTCGGCGAAGATGACCTTCAGTAAGGCATTACGGCAACTTCGGGCGATGACAACCTCCAACATGCAGCCCCGCAGGGGGGGCTGGCGGCAATATACAGTTCGCCGTTGCCCGTGGCATCGCACTATGATGGCATTTCTCCACAGGGTACCTCCATGCGACAATCTCATGAGCACACCCAATCCATCTCGGGATGTGTCCAGCGTACGCTGTGTCTCGCTTTTCGTTGCCATGCTGCTGTGCGTGAGCGTCGCACCACTGCTCTCTCCTGAACCCGCGTCTACTCTCAACGGAACGGTACAACCACGCTGGTCTGGTGATGTCTGGAACGAGACGCCGTTCAGGGATGTCGCTGTTCCCGAGGGGTTCACCTTCCTCTCCTACACCGATTACTCTGACGTCGGCGTGCTCATCAACAACAAGAGCGCCGCCAGCCGCACCATCGGCTGGGCGTTCGTGGGCGCGCGCAACATCCCATCTGAGCATGTGTTCTTGTTTGACAACGAGAGCACCCCGACTGGTGAGACAATCAACAACCAGCAGTTCGACGATTACTTCGCAGACCCATTGCGTCAGATGATATCGGACCGCAACCTGACCAACGAACTCAACTATCTCGTGACCACCAAGGGTGTGCCATTGCGCGTCTCCGGGTCGACCAACGCGCGGGCGTCATTCGATTCTGAGATTGGGCTCATCAATGGGCAATACAACAACACCATCCACGTCAACTGGTGGGCGGCGCATACCTATGGCCCGGCTTCGGACAGCGTGATGGAGCAGTTCTCCCGCGAGAAATATGGATTCTATCTGGTGACCCGACTGACAGGCTATTCGGTCGATACGGCGCTAGGCCTGATTGAGAAGGCGAACAACTCGTTTGGAAACCGCGGTCAGGTTGTGCTTGATCTCGCCACCAACCGCAACGGTTCGGGCTACAAGTGGTGGAATGACATGCTCTACTATGCCAACACCACGCTGGCGGGCGGGATGGGATTGCCCGTCCATTTCAACCAGAACTCGACCTTCGTGACCAACGAGACGAACGTGATGTTCTACGCATCATGGGGTTCGAACGACGGTTCGTGGGGGCAGAACTGGTTGCCCAACTCGGGCTTCGACACCTCGAGTTCCAGCTGGAGTTCAGGTTCGAAGTACTGGGTTGCGCAAACCCCTCCACTGGCAAGCGGTGAGACATTCTCCTGGGGTCGTCAGACTTCGGTGAAACAGGGTGGCAACGCGGCTCTGGAAGGGGTGCTGGAGCCGGACGCCTGCACGGCCAGCGTTGCGAGCGCCACCAGCGGTCTACTTGCAGAGTACTTCGACAATGCCGGGCTCTCGTACAACTCCAGTCAGATGCCTGACCTGACTGGCAGGACTCCCGACCACTGGCGCTCCGAGCCGAACATCGACCATGCTGCAACCTCCGGAACATGGGCCGGGCTCGACAATCGTTTCGCGGACTACTGGTCAGCTCGACACACCGGCGCCATCACCATTCCCGATTCGGGCGACTGGACCTTCTATCTCAACAGTGACGACGGAACGAAACTTTGGCTCGACGACGTTGAGATCGTCGACAACCAGGGAATCCACGGAATGAGCGAGGTCTCCAACACCGTATGGCTGGATGCCGGTGAGCATTCGTTGCGTACCGAATTCTTCGAGCACGGTGGCTGGGCTGGCTTCATCGTCTCATGGGAAGGACCCAACGTCAGCAAGCAAGTGGTGCCGGCCAGCGCCTTCACGCGTGGAGTCAGTTCTCCGGCCGCCCCTTCCGGATTGATTCACCACTGGGCCTTCGACGAGAGCAACGGCACCACCGTTGTGGACTCGGTCGGCACGGCTGACCTGACTTTGTTCAACAGCAACAACGGCAGCAGTTGGCAGCAATGCCTGTTCGGCAACTGCTACTCCTTCGACGGCAGCGACGACTACGCAAAGGTGGACGTGAACGACTGGGGTGGAAACTTCTCTGTCTCTGTATGGGTGAACACCTTGAACGACAGCCAATCACTCCACTCATCGGTTATTGCGGTAAACGATGTGGCGGGTGATGATGACTCATTCCAAATTGAAACGAGTGGGGGGAACAATGGTGATTGGCAGGTATGGTCAAACGCCACCTACACGATTGGCTCGATCGATGCTGGAAGTTGGACACATCTCGCTGTGACGTTCCAGAACAACACCCTGCGCATGTACAAGGGCGGCCTCCTCGTTGGAACCAGTACTGTTCCGGCTGGTGACATCGACAGCATTGAACTCTACAAGATGGGTGTCAACAGAGCGGGGAACACTCACTTTGAGGGACTCATCGATGAGGTGCAGGTCTGGAATCGCACACTATCAGACGACGATGTTGTCGCTCTCAACGCAAAGGCGTCCTGGGAGTGCCCCGACTACAGCGCCGTGGGAACTGGGGAGACCTACGTCGAGCAAGACTACGATTTCCCAGACGAACTCCAGGGTCATGCTTGGATTCTCTACGGGTACGCGCGCAAGGCCGGCTGGCTGCACGGCGACTACCGCATCGAGATTGACGGATACGACACCAACGGGTCCCTGCTGTCGACCAACGTCAGCAGTAGCAACACCCTGTCGGACAGTTGGAATTCACGCACCATCCGCTACCGCCCGCACGCGGACGCCACCTCGTTCAAGGTGAGGATGGTCGCTCTGTTGGACAACGTCACTCGCAACGGTTCAGTCTATTTCGACACGATGAACCTGAGGGCGATCAGACCGCACTTCGAGTGGGTCGACGGCTCGATTGCTGAGACGGCGGTGAGTACTGGTGGCCGCTCGTTCAACTGGAACGCGGGCTACGGGCAGAGTCTGGTGGCCGACCTTCTGGAGGACGGAGTTTCCGGGGTGAAGGGCTACGTCTACGAGCCGTACCTGACGGCTATTTCGTATCCGAATGTGCTGCATCCCTACTACGCCTACGGCTACAACCTCGCCGAGGTCTACTATGCCTCCAATCCGCTCATCTCGTGGATGGGCACAGTGGTGGGTGATCCCAAGATGGCCGCATACTCCGACATCCTGCACGACATCAACGTCAGTGCGGTGCGCACGAACGGCACGCTGTCCATCGGGGTGAATGGCAGTGTCGAGGTGTTGCTGGAGAACGTCGGGCCTGGGGCGGCTAACGGTTACCTCGAGGTGCGTGACAGGGTCGGTGGCACGTTGCTGGCGAATCACACGGTGGTGATGCCACCCGGTGATCAATCTGGTAGCCGGGTCATCCTGTCGCTCAACCTCACGCCCACGCGCGTGGGATTCAATGAGTACGTGGTGCGCTATGTATCTGACAACTGGACCAACCCTGAGCGCATCGTTGACAATAATCTGGGCATACTCAACCTGCAGGTCAATGAGCCTCCCGTAGCAGAGTCGCTCTCATGCTCGACGCTAATCGCTGCGCGTGGCGATGTCGTCGGCTGCACTACGCTCGTGAGCGATGACTTCGGGGTCGTGCGCACCCGCCTCGGCTGGCGCCTCAACGGCAGTGCTGATGAGTGGACGTTCATCGAGGCCGCGAGTTCAGATTCTGTCGAGTGGTACGCGAGCCTATCAGTGCCCACCGACATCATCGTCGGCACGCTCGACCTGCTTGCCGAGGTGCGAGACGCCCAGGGGTTGGTCGACCTGCTCGAAATTGCCAACGGACTACAGGTGACCGATGCCACCGCAGTGTGGCATGGCATCCACGTCGCCGGTGTGGACGAGGATGACTGGAACGGCGCCAGTCCGTTGTCCAACCCAGCACTCTCAGGGGTCACCCGCGGCTTAGAGCAGACGCTGACCGCCTGTGTCGTCGATGCGGACCACGACGCGACGGCTGCGATTCCCGTGTTCATAGCCACGCGTGGTGCCGTTACCGCCGCGGAGGAAGTCAACGCCACCGACCCATTGCTCCATTGCTACTCGGCGATCTGGATGATTGAGTGGGGCAGTCAGCGCCAATCTGCAGAGTTGCACCTCTACGATCATCTAGGGGCATTGTGGAACACACGTACGATTCCGGTAGATGACGTTCCATGGGAAGCGGAGTTGAACTTGATCGATTCCTCGGGTGTGGAACAGCAGTTCGCCCGCGGATTGGGTGAATGGGTGAGCATCACGATGAGTGACGTCGACGACCCGCTGACCGGTTTCTCCGGCCGATTGACCACTACCTGGCCAGGGCACGTTTCCCAGTCGTTGGATGTGGAAATCGACGAGTCCTCTAATGGGACGGTCGAGTTTCGTCTGCCGCTCGCAGACGGGATGCTGGTGCCCGGGGACCTAGAACTCGCACTTACTCTCACCGACGATGGCTTGACTGAAATGACCCAGGAGTTCTCGGTGAGTTGGCTGTTGCACATGCAGCCCCCGGAAGTGCTCGACATTGGCCTGTGTGAGGGGGGCTCGCTCGAACTCACCAGAGGCACGCCTCAACGAGGATGGATTTCGATCGACACTCATCGGATGCTCGAAGGAGTGTCGTTCACACTGGCCCAAGCGGGAACGATTGCGCCAATTACCTCGTCGCCCGTCGATTGGCCTGACTGCCAGTTTCCGGACACACGCCATTACATGTGGGGGTTCGAATTGCTGGTGGACAACCGATTCAGCGAGGGAGAAGCGACCCTGCTCGCTATCGCCACCGACGTCGATGAGTTGCGCGGCACCAACGAATGGACATTCCAGATCTATTACGGTGAGCCGCAGATCGATATTGGTGCGCTGCCAACTGAGGTGAGCGTGGGCGAAGCGACCGTGCTCGAGCTACAGGTGAACGATTCAGATGGCCATGAAGGAACTGAGTGCGTTGTGCTGGTGCGAGACGAGAACGCCTCGATAGTTCTGAAGGCTCAGCAATATCCAGGTAATGACGGTCGCCTGGCTCCGATTTGGTGGCCACCGGCTGAAGGCGCACCGTTCATCGTGGCAGTCGGCTGTACCGATGCGCACGGAAATCAGGCGTCGGCCACTTCGGGTGAGATCGGCTTGGCGGTGAAGGAGTTAGATTCAACTGATGAGGAACAGGCGGCGGCCACTCCCGATGAATTGTACGTCACGATGTTCGCGGCTGTCGCCGCAGGTCTTCTTCTTCTGTTGCTCGTCGCCACGCTCAGTTCACTTCTGGTTCGACGCAGGAGCGTGGAGATGAGCGATGATGTCGTCGAGCAAGAATCAGCGTGGGCCGCACCCGAGGATTCCTACAAGGAGGGCGTCCAGAGTCTGGAACTGCAGCAGATGGCACAGGATCCGGCCGGTGAGGGGGATACACCGATGTCGGACGGCCATCTGGAAGAGCAAGCCGAACATGATTCCATACTGGACGAGCTCCTCGACAGTGAAGAGTGAATCCAACTCGCGAAAGGAGTTCAAGCGAATCTGTATCACGCACAATAACATTCATCTCTATTCGCCGTTCACAACAGAATAATGGCAGTCGGATACGTGCTCATCAACGTCCAGCCGGGAAGCGAGCTCGAGGTGTTCCAGAGCATCGCTACGCTTGACATTGTACAGGACGCGACGCTGCTGTTCGGCGACTATGACATCATCATCAAGATGACCGCTGGCAGGATGAGTGACATCGCCGCCGCGGTCGTCGATAGCATACGTCAAATCGAGGGCGTGACCGACACGAAGACCCTCGCGGGCGCGGAGTTGTAGCACCGCGTGACCCTGTTCGGGGGACTGCTCTAGAGTACTCTTCTGAGTCGTAATTTTTCGGCACGAAATTCCATCAACCGAGGAAAATTCCGGTTTTCGGCGCCTTGGAACGGCCCCGAGAAGGGCATAGTGGGATATCGAGAAAAACGGCTAATGGGACGCAGTATAGCGTTTTTACGGCCCAATCCTTAAGTAAGTACCGTGGAACCGCGAACCACGGAGATTGCCAAAATGGGTGATAAGAAGTACTTCGTCCTGATGAAGGGCGGAAAGGACACGAGCCAAGTGTTCGCGAGCAAGCAGCCCCGGGGCGCAGCCCTGAAGGCGGCTAGCCGCGGAGAGACAGACATCAGCCTGCGTGAGCGCGGTACCAAGAGGGTGCACGTGTTCAGTGGGTGGCGCGAGCAGGTCGCCAAGCCAGCGGGAGGCCCAGCGTGGCTGCCCGCCAAGGTTTGGAAGGCCAACGTGAAGAAGCAGCGCGTCGACCACCTCTGATCAGCAAGTCTGACCAATACACCAAGGCTCAACAACACAGACATGCAAACAGCCGGTTCGTGGGCGCCTCGGCGCCCGCGGGCCGGCCTTTTTTTTTCAAAATCTTGCAATTATGTCTACAATGATGGAATGGCTGTTCAATCCAGGTTTCTCAGCTGATGAGATGCTCATCCCTTCAATCTGAGTTTACGAGCCAACCACGCCAGCGGGTCGTAATATTCGGTGACCACCCTCTCCTTGAGCGGGATGATTGCGTTGTCTGTGATGTTGATTCCAGCCGGACATACATCGGTGCAACAGCGGGTGATGTTGCAGTAGCCGATGCCGAAGTCATCCTTGATCAATGCCAGGCGGTCCGAGGTGTCGAGCGGATGCATTTCGAGGTTGGCCAGTCGCACGAAGAATCGCGGTCCGGCGAACTCCTCGAACAGTTTGTGTTCCCGCAACACGTGGCAGGTGTCCACACACAGCATGCACTCGATACACGAACGGAACTCCTGCATTCGATCCGCTTCTTGTTGGTGGAATTTCCAATCGGGTTGAGCTGGACCGGAGATCGGGGTGATCTTCTGGTCGAGTTCGTATGCCCACGAAAGATCGGCTACCAGATCCTTCAGCAGAGGGAAGGTCTGCATCGGCTTGATCACCACTGGCTCATCTGAGGGTGTCTCTTCGAGGATGTCCTCCATCCTGGTCATGCACATCAAGCGGGGTACCCCGTTCACCTCAGCGCTGCACGAGCCGCACTTGCCCGCCTTGCAGTTCCAGCGACATGAGAGGTCAGCGGCTTGCTCTGCCTGGATTCTATGGATGACATCGAGCACCACCATTCCTTCGTCGAGCGCCACAGTGTAGTCGACCATATCGCCACACGGCACACCCTCGTCGTCCGGCTCACCGCGGAACACTCGGAACGTCACCTCTTCAGTCATCGTCACTCCTCCTCGCTCAGGTCACCGGAGTCCAGCAGTTCGCGCAACCCCTCCGGAATCGATGGATAGGATTCGTGGCGGATGCGCATCTCACCTGCCTCATCCTTCCAGATGACGCTGTTCACCTTTCCCCATACGCTACGGTCTGGATTCGGAAAATCGTCGCGCGTGTGCGCACCGCGACTTTCCTCGCGGGCGAGCGCGGCGAGCGCGCACATCTTGCTGATGTCGGCCATCGCATCGATTTCCAGTGCCTGATGCCATCCTGGATTGTAGATGCGGCCTCCACCGGGAGAGGTGTGCAGCCCTCGCTCAGCCAAGTCATCGATATCTGCGAGCGCTTCGTTCAGTAGATCGCCTGTACGGATGATTCCCACCTTCTCCTGCATCATCTCGCGCAGGCTCTCGACCACCTTCGCAGGGTTCTCTCCGTCCTGCCGTGCCAATGGCGCCAGCGTCTGGGAGACGATTTCATCGATTTCGTCTTGGTCGATGTTTGGGAACTCGTCCATCTCCGCTGAGGCAGCGGCGGCGAATTCTCCAGCCCGCTTCCCGAAGGTGAGCAGATCCGTGAGAGAGTTGCCGCCGAGGCGATTGGCACCATGCATTCCGGTCGCCGCCTCGCCAGCCGCGTACAGCCCGGGGACGCTGGATTCCTGCGTTTCCGGGTGCACCTTGACTCCGCCCATGACGTAGTGGGCGGTAGGTCCGACCTCCATCGGCTCCTCGGTGATGTCGACGGAGGCGAGTTCCATGAACTGATGGTACATCCCGGGGAGCTTCTTCCTGACGTGGTCGGAGTCCTGCCACGAGATATCGAGGTAGACGCCTCCGTGGGCCGACGCCCTGCCCGCCTCGCGCTCGGAGTTGATCGCCTTGGCGACCACATCGCGCGTCAACAACTCTGGCGGGCGGCGCACGGTCGCCTGCTGTCCGGATACGACCTCCTTGACCCATTGCATCGCTTCATCCTCGGTGTCGGCAAACTCAGAGGCGTACATCTCTGGGACGTAGTTGAACATGAATCGCTCACCCTCGCTGTTGCGCAGGACTCCTCCTTCACCGCGCACACCCTCGGTGACGAGGATGCCCTTGACCGACGTTGGCCAGATCATTCCCGTGGGATGGAACTGGAGGAACTCCATGTCCCCCATCTCCGCACCAGCCCAATAGGCGAGCGCGTGACCTTCACCGGTATACTCCCAGGAACCTGAGCAGACCGCCCAGCAGCGGGTGATGCCGCCCGTGGCGAGTACAACCGTCTTGGCGTTGAAAACATGCAGCGTGCCGTCTGCACGATTGTAGGCGAAGCATCCAGAGATGCGTCCATCGTTGGTGAACAGGCGCCTGACTGTGTACTCCATGAACACCTCCATTCCAGAGTGGATGCCACGTTGTTGCAGGGTACGGATCAACTCCAGACCGGTGGCATCACCGATGTGCGCCAATCGGGGATAGGTGTGACCGCCGAAGTTACGCTGGTTGGTCATCCCGTCGGGAGTACGATCGAAAATCGCCCCCCATTGCTCGAGTTCGCGGATGCGGTCTGGTGACTCCCTCGCGTGAATCTCCGCCATGCGCCAATCGTTCAGGTACTTGCCTCCCTTCATCGTGTCACGGAAATGTGTCTGCCACGAGTCGCGGGGATCGGCGTTGGCGAGAGCAGCCGCCGCACCTCCTTCGGCCATCACAGTGTGTGCCTTGCCGAGCATCGACTTGCAGACGACCGCCACCGACGCCCCGGCGCGGGTCGCTTCGATGGCCGCCCTCAGGCCCGCCCCACCAGCACCGATGACCAGCACATCGAACTGATGCGTCTCGAAGTCACTCATGTGATTCCTCCCCAGAGTACAAGGTCGGTCCACCAACCCATGGTGGCACCGTAGACGTAGAGGTCGGCGAACATCACCCAGAACAGCGAGTAGAGCGCCCAGTCCTTGTGCTTCTCATTGAACCAGGTCGACATCAGCCACAATCGATAGCGTAGCCTTGCCACACTCGACCCGGTCCAGTCGTTTGCGCCCCCGCCGACGAGGTGGCGGAAGGCGTGACAGCCGAACGTGTATCCAGCGAGCAGGATTACGTTGAGTGCGAGCACCAGCGTGCCCACCGATGCCCCCCAACTGTGAGTGCCGTCAGCTTGGTGGAAGTTGACCGATTGCCAAACGTCCCAAGATAGGATGGGAAGGTAGACTATCGCCGCATACAGGAAGTAGCGATGCAGATTCTGCACGAGGAACAACCGTGTCTCTCCCTTGTACTCGTTCCACGGTTTGCTGACCGCGCAGGCGGTCGGGTTCTGGAAGAATGCACGATAGTACGCCTTGCGGTAGTAGTAGCAGGTTCCTCTGAATCCAGCAGGGAAGATGAGAATGAACATCGCAGGTGACATCCACCAGAGGAATTGAGGCACAGGTCCGCCAAGACCCGCCCCTCCCGGGATGATCAGCGGGCTGAACAGTGGCGAGAGGACGTGGCTGCCCTCCGACTCGATGGCCATCGTGCCGGCCGCGCCACCCTGTCCACCTGAAAGGCCGAGTTCACTGAAGACCCAGAAGTCGGCTTCCATGAAGCCGCGCCAGGTCCCATAGACGACCATGATGCCGAGATAGGCCGCCATCGCCAGCGGGCTGGTCCACCAGTCGTCAACACGGTCGGTGGCGCCAAACCCCTTCTTCATCGGCAGTTGGATGTTCTCGCCCACCTGCTAAGCCACCTGTCTACGGGCGCGACTCGGTCGGCTGAGTCCTATCAACCTCACCTTGAATCCTGCACTCTGGGCAAGGTCGAGTGCAATCGTTCGATAGAGCAGTTGAAAACGAATCCCTGACTGTGGCCGCTCATGCCCCATTCAGTCAATCGAATTGCTTTCGCAATCGGCGTCGTGATGGCGCTCTTGCTGGCAGGCTGCCTGACGGCGGTCAGAGAGGGCGATGACGTGATTATCTTGGACAATCCAGAACAGTTGCCGGAATCCCTCCCTCCTGTCGAAGTGAGGCATGATGCTGGCTGTGACGACCTGAATCCGATCCACTGCCTGCTCCCGTTCCCGTCTGACGCCTTTCTCGCTGAAGATGCTACGACCACGACCGGATTCAGGGTCAATTATTCAGACACGACCCTCCCCGGAACCGGCCTCATGCCCCATGTCGAAATCGCTGCCCTCAATCGATTCGATGGCATCACTCCCTCTACACAGATCATGACCGCGTTCACGACGGTCCCTGACCTGACGGGCGCGGCCGACCAGTATTCAATCGGTGATTCGCTGGCGGCCGACCATCCGACCATCCTGCTGAATCTCGACACAGGTGAGCGGGTCGCGCACTGGGTGGAGGTCGACGCAAGGGCTGACAGACCGACGGCCACCATCGTCTTCGTGCGCACGCTCGGGGCTCTCGACTACGACACCTCCTACGGCGTCGCTTTCTCCGGGCTCACTGACACCTCTGCTGACCCAATCCAACCGTCAGATGCGCTGCGCGCCATCATCGAGGGGAATGTCACGACTTCGCCAGACATCGAGTCCCGCCGACCTGCGATTGACTCGTTGTTGGATACCCTTGCGGCTGAGGGATACGCGCGAGAGAACGTGCAGGCCGCCTGGAAGTTTCACACCGCCTCGCACGGCTCCATCCTCGGAGGCATGCTTGCGATGCGTAGCGATGCTCTCGATCGCCTTGGTGAGCAGGGAATAGGTTGCAACGTGACCTCTGCCGAATCGAACTATGGAGATGACAACAAGATATTCATGCGCATCCACGGGACATTCACTGCACCTCAATATCTTGAGTCACAGGAACCACCGACCCTGCTCAACCGCAGCGAGGATGGGACCCCAGAGTACGTCGAGGATGCGGAGATTCCGTTCACAATGGTGATTCCCCAGGTGCTCGCTGACCTGAATGAGAGCGGACCTCTGGTGGTGTTCGGTCATGGGTTCCTAGGAACAGGTGAGGGAACTAGCGACTATGTCATCGGCTGGGCAGAGGAGTACAAGGTATCCTTCGTGGCGACCGACCTCTACGGATGGAGCAGTTCGGATGTGGGAACATTGGAACTCGGAGTCGTCAACCCCATCTTCTTCCAGCATCAGGCGGAGCGGCTGCAGCAGGCGCTGATCAACAAGATGTCGATGATTCGCACGTTCAAGGGAGTCTGCTCGGATCTCGCTGAGATGCAGCACAATGGAACCAATCTCGTCGATTCAACGGATGTCCACTACATGGGATACTCTCTGGGAGGAATCTACGGGTCCAGCGTAGTTGCCATCTCACCGGACATCGACCGCGCCGCGCTATGGGTCGGCGGTTCCGGATTCTCCACGATGGTCGAGCGCTCGACCAACTTCGCCCCGTGGGTGGAGGGTTTCAGCAGCTTCGCCGGGTATCCCCAGCGTAACGACCGCGCCCTGCTCGTCGGGGTCATCCAGCAACTGTGGAGTGTCACCGACCCCGAGACCTATCTCCCATTCGCCAATAGCGGATACAACGGCCCCGCGGCGGGAGATGTGCTAGGACCGTTCAACTTCCTCTCCATCATCTCGGTCAACGATGCCCAGGTTCCCGCCCTCTCCTCTGACCGGGCCGCACGCACTGCAGGGGTTCCTGTGCTCGACTCCTCTGCTCGACTACCCCATGGCCTGACACCCGCCGCAGGACCAATCACCGGTTCGGCAGTCGTGTACTGGGACGGTGGATATCCCACCATGCCCGATGACAACTCGGCACCGCCGCTCGACCAATCGTCGAAGGCGCACAATGAGATTGGCCCCATCGAGGCGGTCAATGACATGGTGCGCGACTTTCTGCTCACGGGCATCATCAACGACACCTGCGCTGACACCTGCACGTTCGATTACGCGGCCGAATCGGCCGAATGAAATGTGT
>CAZUBQ010000042.1:0-12334 GCA_964618995.1 uncultured Candidatus Poseidoniales archaeon
TTCATCAATCTCGTTTCCCTCAATAAGCACTGTAGTTTTTAATTTCCCATTTGAGAGAGCGTGTAAGATTGCATTGAAAGTTATCTATGAATTCGAAAATAGGGGTGGAATTGAGTCAGTAAAACTGGTCTGCTTTTCATCTCATGATTATGAAAAATACTCTGAAACACTCCGAACTTTCCGGTAAAAGTGCAAAGGGTATCAATTGATGACCCTTCCAACAGGCATCTCATGCAAGGGTACCCATGCGATTATGAGAGTCCTGAAATTTCCAGATATTCTTGACGCCGTTGTGCGAATGAATTCTCAGTGAGTTCAAGCAATGCCTTGGTACCGAACGACTCCAATGTGAAGCTGGCAGTGACAGTTGCAGACACCAACGCCCTGTGCAATTCCTTCAGAGACAGTTCACCGTCCCCGTGAGCGAGATATGCCGCCAGAGTCCCCGCGAAAGCGTCCCCACAACCAGTGGGGTCGACCAGTTCTGCTGCAGTATATGCCGGCAAAGCGATGTGGCCTTCAGGATGGAAGGCGATGGCTCCCAGTTCCCCGAGTTTCACGATTAGATGGGTCACTCCTGTGAGTTCCATGACCGATTTGCCGGCCTCAATCAGATCCTCGTCAGCCCCCAACATCCTCACTTCACCGTCGTTGATGATCACGATGTCGACTTCGCGCATCACCTCGACGAGCTGGTCCTTGGCGATGTCAATCCACAGATTCATCGAATCCAGCATCGAGAAGCGACTTGGTTTCGCTTGTTCCAGCACACTTGCCTGCAGAGCCGGATGCAGATTCGCACAGAAGGTGATCTTGGGATTCCTAGCATGGCTCGGAACTTTCGGTTGAAAGTGCTCGAAGACATTCAGGTGGGTCTCGTGAGTCTCTGCCTCTGCCATGTTGCCATGGTACGAGCCTTTCCAACGGAAGGTGCTGCCCTCTGCGGTTTCGATTCCCTGTATGTCCAAGCCAGTATCTGCAAGTGTGGCCCTGTCATCAGCGGAGAAATCAACCCCGACTACACCCACCAGACCTACGGTATCGCAATCGAGACGATTAGCATGGAACTGGCAGGCAATTCCACCGTATGTGGCTGAACCTCCCAGCGCATCTTCGATTCTGCCTTCAGGCGATTCTACGCTGTCATAGGCTATGCTGCCGACGATCAGGACGTCCATTCACTCAGCCCATTCCTGTTGGAACTCGAGCATGCCAGCCTTGGCTTCGGCTTCGGCCACAGCGAGTCGGACGGCCATGACGGTGTCGGGGGTGACCGAGATGGAGGTGATTCCGCACTCGATGAGGAAGGGTGGGAATTCCTCTGGGTGGTCGGAGGGTGCCTGACCGCAGATGCCAATCTCCAGCCCGTTGGCCGTGAAAGTCTCGATTGCATGCTTGATCATCGCCTTGACGGCAGGTGAGCGGGCGTCCACTGGATGCTGGTAGTTCTCCAGGTCGTCACGCGAGACCGCGTAGACCGTCTGCACAAGGTCATTGGAGCCGATTGAGCCGCCGTGCAACTCCATCTTCTCGATGAACGACTCGGCGTCGATCACATTGGAGGGCAATTCGACCATCACGAACAGGGGCACACCGTCCTTCGGGCCGATGTTGAACTCGGCTAGGACCTCTTTGACCGCCTCACCTTCCTCCGGTGAGCGGCAGAAGGGCACCATCAACTGCAGATTGTCGAGTCCGAAGTCGTGCACCACGGAAGCCATCGCTTGGCATTCCATCTCGAATGCAGGACGGAACTGGTCGTCGAGGTATCGTGACGCACCGCGCCAGGCGATCATCGGGTTCTCCTCTTGGGGTTCGAACACACGCCCTCCGAGCAGCTCGCGATATTCGTTCGATTTGAAGTCGGACAGGCGGACCAACACTGGCCGTGGATGGAAAGCGGCGCAGATGAGGCCGACCCCCTCGCGCAGTTTGTCGATGAACAGGCCGCGCTTGTCCTGGTATGACCACCCTCTCCGTTCGACCTCATCCACCGATGCCCGGATGACCGATTCATCCTCTCGCTCCAGCCCCTCGGCATACGGAGATAGTGCTTGAGAAACAACTCCCGTCTCAAGGAATTTCTTGAGGTCCTCATGGTGAACGAGTGCCAGCGGGTGGATGCGCACCTCCGATGACAGCACGAACTCGATGCGTGCCAAGCCTACTCCATCCACGGGAAGTTGAGAATCGGCGAGCGATTTTGTGGGGAAGCCGACGTTGAGCTTGATCTTGGTGTGTAACTCCATGTCGGTGTCGACATCGACCCGCTCTATTTCGTAGGGATGTACACCAGCGTATATCCAGCCGGTATCACCCTCGGCGCATGAGCCGGTGACTGGTTCGCGCATCGGAAGATCGAGCGCTTCGGAGCAGCCCACAACAGCAGGAATCCCGAACTCGCGGGCGATTATGGCGGCATGCGACGTGCGCCCGCCCTTGCGCGTCACGATGAGCGACGCCTGCTTCATCATCGGCTCCCAGTCGGGGGTAGTCATCTCGGTAACCAGAACATCTCCCTCCTCGAACACGCGCTCCGCTTCGGGGATCTCGTCCAACTTGACGCCCTCTGCCAGCCGTTCTTTCATCGCCCGGCGCCGTTCCAGAACCTCCTCGTAGGTCTTGTAGAGCCTGACCTTGCCCGAACCGATGCGCTTGCCGACCGCTTGCCCGGTTGCGAGTACCTTTCCGCTGTTCTTCAGGCTGGCAATCAGTTCCGGCGCCATCATGTAGCGTTCGAGTTTGGCCTGGCCGTTGCGAGCGTGAACGGTTTCAGGACGCGCCTGCACGATGTACAACTCGTCGGTCATGCCATCTTTTGCCCACTCGATGTCCATCGGGGACCCATAATGCTCCTCAATGTTGAGTGCCATCTCCGCTAGATGGCGGCATTCGAGCGTCTTGAGAGACCACGCCCTACGCTCCTCGAGGGGTACCTCGTCGATGCGTGTATCCTGCACTTCGTCATCGGAGTAGACCATCCTTCGGTCCTTGCTCCCCAGATGCCTGTTCACGATGGCGAAGTTCCCCCGCCTCAATCCCTCCTTCCAGACGGTGAAGGTATCCGGACTGATGCTTCCCTGGACCACCAACTCACCAAGCCCGTAGGCGGAGGCGATGTGGATGACACCGCGGTGGCCAGAGTCAGGATCTATGGAGAACATCACGCCCGAGGAAGCGAGGTCCGACCTGACCATCTTCATCACGACGACGGAGAGCGCGCTGTCGAGCGGGTCGAGCCCTTTCTCCAACTGGTAGCAGATTGCCCGCTCGTTGAACAGGCTGGCGACGCAGCGACGCCAATGCTCCACCACGGAATCAGCACCGTGAACGTTCAGATACGAGTCGTATTGGCCTGCGAATGACGCTTCTGCTGAATCCTCGGTCGTCGCCGAGGAGCGAACGGCGACATCGACACCCTGTCCATATTCGTCACACAGGCGTGCATAGCCTTCGGCGACAGCAGCTCGCACTTCATCGGGAATCGGAGTCTGTAGCACCAGAGCGCGCGCCAACGCAGCCCGACCGTGCATCTCGAGGTGGTCTGATGGGTCGGCGTCAATGAGGCAGACTTCCAGAGCATCAGCCAGGGTTTCACTGGCGAGGGCGGCGGTTCGCACATCGGCCATGCCCGCAGGCTCGGTGACGTTGTCCCAGGTGGATGAGGTGACATCAGCATCCACGAACAGCGCATACGCTTCCACGTTGACGTTGAATCCGTTGGGAATCTGCACACCGCAGTCGCACAGGTTACGATACATCTCACCCAGCGACGCTCCCTTACCGCCGACGAGCCCGGCATCATCCTTGCCGACTTCGTCGAACCACTGAACCAGTTCACACTCCTCCGACATCTTCACACCCCGCAGCAAGACGCGCTCGCCCGCGAGGACTTCGCTACCGAGGCGGTAGATAAATCAGCGACCAAGTGTGAAAATGAAACCGCTACTCGAAACGCATCTGACAGGCCTCTGCGACCTCTCCGGTGCGCAGGTGTTCGAGAATCAGCGGCAGGTCCTCGTCCGGGTTGGATATGGTGTACCATGTGCCCTCTGGGTAGACGACGCAGGAGATGCCGTTCTCACAGAAATCGAGGCAACCCGACTTCTGCACCCTCACGTCCGAGATTCCGGCCGCCTTCGCCGCTCGTTTGAGCGTGCGCATCACATCCAGGCTCCCCTTCTCGGCACAGCAGCCGCGCGGATGGCTGGGGTCCCGCTCGTTACCGCAGATGAACAGGTGCATCCGGTAGCCCGGCGCCCCCCGTCCTTTGGAATCCTTAGGCACGGCAGCACCTCAGATCTGGTCGAGTTTGGCGGCGAGCACGAAGTCCGATTCGGTCAGCCCATCGATCTTGTGCGTCCAGATGGTCACCTTGGCGCGGCCCCAGCCGAAATCGAAGTCAGCATGGTGGAACTGCTCTTCGCAGACTGCACCGGCGGCGTTGACGAACTCGATGGCGGCGGCGAAGTCGTCGAATCCCCAGGTGCGTTCGAGATGGTGGTCGCTCACGACATTCCAGTCGTTGTTCAGTTCAGCGAGCAATGGAGACTGCTCATCAGCAGTCAAGGGGGGAACTCCACCCTCGCAGGGAACGCAGCGCTTCTCATGCAGTGCCACCTGCTCATCCCCACACGTGGCTGTCGTCCCTGCCGCTGTCTCCGCCCTTATCGACCTCTTCGTGGATCTTGTTACGGCGTTTCGCATCTTCACGTTCGAACTCCAGCAGTTCACGATCATCGATGTACGGTGGTCGCAGATGGGCAACAAGAATCAGTTCGACGATGACGTCGCGGGCGACGTGATGGTAGCGCCCGTCGTCGGTGAGAATCTCAAAACTATTCTTGTTGGTACCCAGCAACCTGCCACGAATCCAGGGCTCAGCATCCTTTGCCAGCGCGCGGGCATCGAGAAGGATCTCAATCAGGTCATCCCGGCGCAGCCCAACTCGCCTGTCGAGCAGCGGTCCGCTGAACACATCCTGATACTCTTCGATGTCCGGCTCACCCGCCTGCTTCCACAACTCGAGCGCCCAATCGGGCAATTCGGGCTTCTTGCGCCCCTTGCGTCCCTTGCTCGCCATAGGTCAACCCCGAATCCCCTGAGGCGGCGACCCTTGAAAAGGAGCACGACGGGGTTCAGCAGCACCATTTGGAGCAGTCCCCTGCATTGAAGAGGGATGCACCCCGCGGGGCGGGCGAGGGAAACCATGCCTGCGACTGTCTGGAAGGCGTTGCCAACAGTGCTCACCGCCGAGGAAATCCTCGACAAGGGTTTCAGCCGCGGTTCAGCCGCGGGCGCCCACGTGATAGACGGCAATCGCATGTTTCGCAACCGTAAGCAGATGTCACGCATGGTGCAGGCGTCGAGCGAAGTCATCGACAGCACATTGCGCAGTTATGTCGCCAAGTGGCCGAGCCTGGACCAGCAATCCGAGTTCGACACCGCCCTGATAGACGCCGCGGTCGGTGTGGACGACTACCGCCACAGTCTGGGCACCCTCCAGTGGGCTGCTGAACAGGTGATGCGCATCGCAAATCAGAATCGGAAGAAGTTGCGTAGGATGGTGCACATAGATTCCATGCATCGCACGCGCAGGGAGGCATACGGCAGAATCTCCAGCATCGTCGATCAGGTCGCTCCGCAGTTGCACTGGCTGAACAACGCCCGTGACACTCTCAAGGTCCTGCCTTCAATCGATTCCAGCGAACCGTGCATCGTCGTCGCCGGTGCCCCCAATGTTGGCAAATCGGCCCTCATCGCGGCGCTCAGTCCGGCAGAACCCGAGGTCGCTGCCTATCCGTTCACCACTCGCCAACTGCACGTTGGCCACTTCGATCATCGCCGCCGCCGCTACCAGCTGGTCGACACGCCAGGGCTGCTCGACCGAGCACTGGAGGACCGCAACCCGATTGAGATGCAGGCAATCGCTGCACTGGAGCATATCGGCTCCATCGTGCTATTCCTGCTCGACCCCACCGAGCATGGCGGCACGGAGATGGTGGCGCAGGAGAACCTGCTCGGCGAGGTGGCTGAGATGCTTCCGCAGACCCCGTTGATGGTCATCGACGCCAAGTCAGATCTGTTCGAACAACCACCCGATGCCGAGGGACGGAATCCACTCACCGGCCACCGCAGCATCTCATCGCTCGAGGGATTCGGGATAGAGGAGCTCCGCGAGGAACTGGTGTCAAGAATCTCAGAAGATGAGCAGACCGACCCGCTGACCCTTCCTGAAGGCTGGCACCGCGCCGACCAGTGAACTCTCACTGGGCAGGCGAGACATGCCCACATATCTCACAGTAGACATCGCGCGGAAACAGGCTCGGGCCGAGCCCCTCGACTCGGATCTTCGCCCCGCACCCTGAGCACTTGAATTCGGACATATCTCTCCCTCGACTCTCTCGAAACTGGCACGGTTCTTGAACGGACCGTTCAGCCCTCGTCCTTCTTCGTGAAGCGCAACGGGAATGCCATCTGAACTCCGGATAGGCATAGGGCAACACCGACGACACCCAGCAGGAGCATCGGAATGATGGACAGGCCGACTGAGTAGAAGTGGGTGACTATGTTCATCTCGAGGGTCAGCGTGTTCGCACGTCCACCGGTCACGAAGCGCACATCACCCGGGTCGAGTTCCCATACCAAGGTGTCAGTACTGTCCGGGCCACCGGCGAGAAATGTCATGTCTGACGCAGTGCAGTCGGTCAATCCTTGATTATCGGGGGGACATTCCTCGACAGTCTTCGCATCCACGACTCCCACCCACGCATCGTCGGGGTGGTCCCAGCGCATGGTCGTCTCGACGTTCAGCAGCATGAACGACCTAGGTATCGACAGGTTATCCTGGTTCATTCCGACCTTGCAATCCTCTCCACCAAGGGGGCAGGGGGGAATGGGCACCTCAACCTCCTCCGGACTGGAGGTGTAACCGATTGCTCCGATGAGCACGATGATCACGCACAGCGCGCCTGTTGCAAGCGGCAGCACGGACAAGATACGTACCATCATCGCCTTCGCCTCGCGGTCGTTCTGCATCAAGCCTTCGCGGCACTGGGGTCAAGCACTCAGGTGAATCCTTGCAGGAGCACCAGCATGATGGCTATTCCCGGGAACAGGTAGAGCATGACCGTCAATCGCTTCCGGGAGCCTTCCTTCTTATCCCACTCCGCCTCACACTTCTCGGCACCGCACAAGGGGGGGTTCTTGTCCATGTGCACGGGTGCGTGACAGATGTTGCAATGTCTGTGTGCAGCGACGTAATTCTTACTCTGCGGGTTCTTCGTTAGAACGGGTCCTGACTCCGTTTCCTGATTGCCTTTAGCCTTGGCAGCGGTCTGTTCTATAGCCTTCTTGAGTCGGTCTGCGCGTGCCATTTCATCCCACCTCGACTGCAGTTCCCTCGAATGTCTCCCCGCCGATGCATGCCGCCAGTTGTTGTAGTCGTCGGCCATCGAGAACGCGCAGCGGCAGCCCGCCGTCGATCGCCGCTTGCACGCCGATGGGGTCGATGACCGCGGTCGGCCCGGCGGCGACGTGCTCTGGCGGACCAACGATCTCCTGCAGTTCTGACAGTGTCATGCGCTCGCGCACCACCGCGTCTGGGTCGGTAGCCGGGTCGGCGCTGTGTACGTGAGAGACGTTGGTGGCGATGATGCATGAGCCTGCGCCGGTGGCTAGCGCCAGTCGAATCGCCACCGCATCGGTGGTGTGCCCTGGAACCGTGCCGCCCATGACGATGACAGCGTGCTGCTCGAGCAATCCAGACGCATGCTCGATATCGATTGGTATGGCAGCGGCGACATCGATGCCCGTTCCCGCCAGAATCTGCTGCACCACCGCCGCGTTAAGCCGCGTGGCCGCGATTCCTAACTCGTCGAGTCGAGCGACATCATCGAGCAGCGGCTGTGCCAGCGAGATAGCTTCGCGGGCCGGCTGACCACCGCCAATCACCAAACCAAGCCGGCCACCACCTGCGACATGTTCTGTCACGACGGCGGCAATTCCCTCTAGCCAGGCGTGGCGCTCCATCACTTCTGGACGCAGCAGACTGCCACCCAGCGCGACCACCTGAACCCGGGCCATCGGGCGTCCGGCGGTGAAGCCGCCACATGAGCATGCCCCTTGGCGCACCCTTGCCTGAAGGATTGATAACCGGCGGGTTGACGGCCGCACCACTAGTGGTGCGTATGAGCGATGATGACGAGTTGCAGGCGAAGCGTGCCCGTCTGCGCAAGCAACTCGAGGAGCTCGAATCGTACCGCGGCATGGGCACTGAACTGGTTACCGTGATCATTCCCCCTGACCGACAGGTATCGGATGTGCGCCACCAACTGGGCAACGAGGCTGGTCAGGCGGCGAACATCAAGTCGAAGTCCACCAGGAAGCACGTCACCGACGCCATCGAATCCGCATCCCATGCCTTGGCCGGATTGCGCAATGCTGGAGAGAACGGCCTCGCACTGTTCTGCGGCCATGTCATCGTCGGCAACAACAAGACGCGCATGACCTCCATCATTCTCGACGACCTTCCCGAGCCGCTCACTTCGTTCCGCTACCGCTGTGACTCCACCTTCGAGACCTCGCAGATTGCCGAGATGCTCATCGACAGGACCGCTTATGGCCTGCTGGTCCTCGACCGCTCCGAAGCAGCATACGGCATCGCGTCAGGACGCCGCCTGCATGTGCAGGAGTACATCCCGAGCCAAGTACCCAGCAAGCACGGACGAGGAGGTCAATCCGCCCAGCGCTTCGAGCGTTTGATCGAAGAAGCGGCGCATGCGTTCTTCAAGAAGGTGAGCGAGAGGGCGTCGAATTACTGGCTGCAGCATCTGGAGAATATGAAAGGCATCATCGTCGGAGGACCTGGAGCCACAAAGGACAGCGTCGTCAACGGCGGCTTCTTCCATCATGAAATCCAGAAGAAAATCCTCCCAACGATGTTCGACGTCGGTTACAGCAACGAGAGCGGCCTGCGCGAACTCATCCAGAACGCTGGGGCGCTGATGGATCAGATCGAACTCGATGAGGAGCGTTTGCTGGTCGACCGCTTCCTCAAGGAGATAATGCAGGCACACCCGAAGGCGACCTACAGCGAGATGATGGTCCGCTCTGCGCTCGACCAAGGAGCGGTGGACACGCTGTTGCTATCCGAGAGCCTGCGCAAGCGACGTGAGGTCTACTCCTGTCGCCAATGCCAGCACACTTGGGAGCTTACCGTCGAAGGTTCCCCAGACATTCCCGGTTGCCCTGAGTGCCAAGCGAAGGGTGACCAGGTGAGGATTGATGGGGATGCGGGACGGGACCTGACCGATGACCTCGCAGAACTCGCCAAGCGTTCTTCGGCTTCCGTCAAGTACATCTCGATGGACACCGAGGAGGGGGCGACGTTGATGACAGCCTTCGGAGGAGTGGCTGCGTTGCTGCGCTGGCCATGGACATGATGAGGTAGGGACATGCGCATCTTACAGCAAGCCATCGAGCCGCATCTTGCGGCGGTACTCAGCGATGTCGGCATCGACGACACCTCGAATCTGGCATCGTTGCTCCAGCGCGTCAAGGATGAATCCCAGGGAGACGTCGCTCTTCCCTGCTTCACGTTCGCCAAACTTCTCGGCAGAGCGCCTGCAGAGTTCGCCGCTGAACTGGCGGACGCTCTGCAAGCCACGGTCGCATCAGAACCCCTGCTCGCTGAGGTGCACGCCGTCGGTGGGTTCCTCAACTTCCGCGCTGATGCCCCCACACTCGCTCTTGAAGTGGTCCCACAGACATTAGCAGATTCCGCTGCTGCCGGACACGCCCGCGCTCCGTCAGCGCTGCTGATCGAGCACACTTCCGCCAACCCGAATGGTCCGTTCCACGTAGGTCGTTCGCGCAACGCAATACTCGGAGACTGCTTCGTGCGCCTGCACCGGCTCGCCGGGGACGAGGTGCGCGCCGAATACTACGTCGACGACATGGGCAAGCAGGTGGGAATCCTCGCTTGGGCTCTGGAGAACCTCGATGATGACCGGGTGAACGAGGTGCTGGTCGCGGCCGGCATCGATGAGGTATCGAATCATCCCGACAAGGTCGACCACCAGCGAGTGCGCAATTATCAGGCGGCCAATGTGCTCCGCGATGACGATCCCGGAATTGAGGAGGCTGTCTCTGAGATGGTTCGCCTCTCGGAGGAGGCGGACCCGGACACCCTCGACGCCTTCGGCAAAGCCTACCAGCCGGTGCTGGACGGCATGCTCGATACTCTCGACCGGCTGGGCATCCAGTATGATTCGTTCACCAAGGAGAGTCGCTTCATCATCGATGGCAGTGTAGATGAGGTGCTGGCTGAACTGCGTCAGAGCGAGTTGGCTGCCCAGGCGGAGAACGGTGCGTGGTACCTCGAACTGGCTGAGCGTGGAGTCGCAGGGAAGAACACCCGCTTCTACTTCCAGCGCGGCGACGGCTCCAGCCTCTACGCCACCCGCGACATCGCCTACCACAGGTGGAAATGGACCCAAGCGGACCGTTTGCTGAACGTACTCGGAGAGGACCACCGACTGCAGTCGCATCAGGTGGCTGTGGCGCTCGATGAGGTCGGTTCCAAGGCGCCAGACGTGGTGTTCTACGCCTTCACGAAACTACCCGATGGCAAGATGAGCACTCGGCGCGGCAACGTCGTGTTCATGGATGACCTGCTGGACGAGGCTGCGGCTCGCGCCACCGAGGTGGTGTCCACAATCCGGACGGACTTGGACGCTGAGAGCCTGACGACCATCGGGGAAGCGGTTGGAATCTCCTCCGTGCGGTTCAACATCCTGAGAGTCTCTCCCGAGAAGGGCATCAACTTCCGTTGGGAGGATGCTCTATCTCTCGAGGCCGACAGTGCACCGTTCCTGATGTACAGCCACGCCCGTGCCTGTTCCATCGTTCGTCGCCTGCTCGATGACGGCCACGATGTCGAAGCCGCATTGGCGACCGTCGGTGATCTGCAATGGTCCGGCCTCTCCGAGAGTGCTGCTGGGCTCGTCCGTAGAATCTCTCGCTTCGCTGAGGAACTGAACAGTTCCATTGAGAACCGCCGCCCGAACCAGTTCAGTTCCTACCTGCTAGCCCTCGCCACCGACTACAACCGCTTCTACCGTGACAACCCAGTGCGCACACCTGACGGCATCGATGTCAACAATCTCGCCCTCTCGGAAGCCGCCCGCCACCTCATCAGCGCGGGCTGCAACGGATTCGGAGTCATTCCTCTAGAATCGATGTGAATCAGAGGTCGCGCATCACTTCTTTGTCCATGCGCGAACGCCGCGGCCTACCGGCAGCATCCACGGCGCCGCGCATCTCCACAAGGCCGCGGATGCCCATGTTGAACGACTCGCATCGCTTGGTCCAATGTGCTGAAGGCCAGCCGCAGTCGATGCGGTCCAACTCAACGCTGTTCGGCTCTACCCAGGCACCGCATTCTGCTCGATAGCAGCGCCCGCTCGTCGGATTGCGCTCACCGCGGAACTCCTCGCCACCCAGTTCCATCCAGAAGGTATTGCGATCGCAGATGGGACATGGTCGCCGCTTCAGCGCAGCCAGATTGGTGCTCGGATTCTCGCCGATGTAGTCCACCTCCCACACCTCGATCAGCGCGCGGATGACATCGGTTTCCTCCGCGCGCGCGAAGAAAGCGCGCAGGACAGCCCACGAATCCTCCTCATCCGTGGTGATTCCGAGCGGAGTGGTCACGCCCTCCTTGTCGGTCACGCTGGGCATGAACACCTGCTGACCCGCTTCCACCATCGTGCCCGGCTTGCACCCACCACCCATGAAGGTGGCGTCAGTGAAAGTGCGGGCGAATCGGTTCAGGGCGCGTGAGGATTCGCGGCAAGAGTGTATGCAACTGCGACGCATGAGTTGAAATGGCTCACCCCAGAGCAGAGGGCATGGTGGAAGTGGGCGATGATGCACCTGATTTCGAGTTGCTCGATGCGGACAGGAACGGAGTGACCGGGGGGGAGCACCTCGGCCAACGTGTGGTCATGGCGTTCTTTCCGGCCGCCTTCACAGGCGTGTGCGAGAAGGAGATGTGCACGTTCCAGGACAGCCTCAGCAGTCTGAACGGCGCCAATGCCACCGTGCTCGCCATCTCGGTCGATGCGCCGTTCGCTAACGGGGCGTTCGCCGCCGCCCACGGGATTGAGTTCCCCATCCTCTCCGACTACACGAGGGCTGTCACCAACGCCTACGGCGTTGCACTCGACGATTTTGCCGGCATGCCTGGATACACCGCCGCCCAGAGATCGGTGTTCATCGTCAACGAGGA
Source organism: uncultured Candidatus Poseidoniales archaeon (assembly GCA_964618995.1). Classification (GTDB taxonomy): domain Archaea; phylum Thermoplasmatota; class Poseidoniia; order Poseidoniales; family Thalassarchaeaceae; genus JAKUTA01. Next base: position 12,293 of record CAZUBQ010000042.1, read on the forward strand.
GGGCAATGTCACCTGGAAGTGGGTCGCCGACAACCCAGGTCA
>CAZUBQ010000043.1:0-11737 GCA_964618995.1 uncultured Candidatus Poseidoniales archaeon
CCGCTTCGCCGTCCAGCGTCCGCTATATCAGCCGTTGCATCAACTCAGCCACATTCAGAGAGCAGACCCTTGTGGGTCCGGAGAAACGTATTCAGTTATCCCAGAAGTAGGTAATCGTGATGAAGTTGGAAGTCCGTATCATTATTTTGGGTTTAGTAATCTTATTGTTGGGATTAGGAACTTGCGACTTTATCCTCATACCCTTCATCTCGACCAGCAGTTCGACCAGCAGTTATAGTGGAGACCCAATCCCCGATAACGCGCTTTTGGGATGTGGCTCCATCTTCTTTGGAATAGTGATTATTATTGCTGGATTGGCACATATGGGTGATGATGACGAGTGGAAGTTGAAGAAAAAGGAAGAGGAAGAATAGCCCTGAACACAAGGTCTGTGTCTAGACTCTTGTGCGTCTGAACCTTGGTTCAATCGAGGAGGACAACTTTCTCGCCATCCATCTCGACGCGCATCAGGCTGCGAATCGGCCAATCGTAGCGCTTCAGGAGATCTTGCATTCCTTCGTTCTTCTCGAACACGACGACCACATCGGCGACCGTGGCGCCGGCCCATTCGACCGCCTTGAGCAACGCCTCGAGAGTTCCGCCTGTGCTGACAACGTCATCGACGACGAACACCCGCTCTCCTTCCTGGATGTCGTTCAGGTAGATGGTCCCCTTCGAGTAGCCGGTCTCCTGGTCCACAGCGATCTCCCCGGGAAGTCCGTATGGCCGCTTGCGGGCGATGACCAGCGGGATCTCGGTGGCCAGCGAGAGGGTGGATGCGAGCGGTAGCCCCATCGCCTCGATTCCGAGTATGATGTCGACTTTCGTCCAGTCTACCAGCTCGAGCACAAGGTCGCGCGCGTCGCGGAGCAGGCTGGCCGATTGACGAGGAACACCGTCACTGAGCGGGTGGATGAAGTAGCAGTATTCGCCCTTCCAGGTGACAGGGCAATCTTGTGTGCTATCGCGCAGTCGCTGGAGCCGCTCATCCGGTTCTGCCGGGCGCGTATGCATCCGCAAGTCCCCTCAGATGAGGCCCTTCAGGTGTTCATGGCCCCTGACCACGGTCGTGCTGCAGGGGGTCGGGAATTTCATGTTCGCCTTGCGCAGCGCGTTCTTGGCTGCCGCGAAGTGGCTCGCGCTCGTCTGGATGGTGACCACTGCTTGGCCTCGCTTCACCCGTGCCGCCGTGCCGACGTTCTTGCCGAACGCGCAGCGCATGCCCTGTGACACACGGTCCGCCCCTGCTCCTGTCGCCTGCTTGTTCTCACGCAGGATGTGGTGTGGGTAGACCCGGATGCGCAGCGAGTATCCCTGTGGACCGGCCGCCGAGCGGATGGTCGAGTTGGAGATGACGCGAGCAGCCTCGAGGGCGGTGTGCCTGATCTGGCATGATTCGTCTGCTGACAGGGTAAGTTCGATGTCGAAATCCTTCGCTTCGCCGGCCTTCTGGTTGCCGAGGTGGAACTTCATGATGCGGTTGTTGGGCACGCCGCCAGTGAACTTTCGGCGGGTGAATGCCTGACCCTTGAGTCGGCGATACATCTTGGCTGGTTTGCGTGCCATCTGTCAACCTCTCTGCCGAAGGCAGCCCGGCGACTGACCGGCCGTATTTAACGGCTGGGGGTTGGGTTGGCAGAGCGGAATGGCGAGCACCGTCGCCGAGCATTACATCAACCGCATGACCCGTGAGGTGGATGCATGAGCGATTCCGAGTCCGGAGAGGATGGGCGTTCGCTGCTGGCGCGCATCGGTCTTCTGCTGCAGGAAGAGAGCGAGGACCAGTGGTTCTACTTCGGTGTGTTCGTGGCGGTGCTGTTGATTGGAGCGGCCTGGTTACAGGTGGCGGCGGTGATGCCCGGGGTTGCGGCGGCTGGCATGCTGGAGGAGAACGAGAATCTGGAGGACATCGCCTGGAGTTCTGATGGGTCGCAGGCGCTGATGCTGGTCGAGAATGGGCTTTCGAACGAGCTGCGCTCGCTCGACGATTCCGGTCCGAGCCTGATGGCAGTCGCTGGTTTCACTCCGCTGAGCATCTCCCGCGCTGGCGATGGCTGGATCGTGGGAGGAAGCAGGGGGGAGATGGCGAAGTGGAGCGGCAGCGGTCTGTTCACTCCGATTGAGCCGAGTTGGCCGGGACTCGAGGGTGATGTCATCTCCATCAGTGCCAACAGCGCCGACAGCGGCTGGTTGCTGTCACGCGACTCTGAAGGGCTCGTGCGGGTGCATGCGTTCGATGCTGACAACGTCTCTGAAGGGGCTGTCTCACCGATGGACAGCAGCGAGATGCTGTCCGTTCACTCAGACCCCAATGGTGCCTCCGCGCTCGTGCTCGGATACGACATGACTCTCGGTAATCCCACTCTAGGAAAATGGGGTGAAGTCCTGCTGCGCGTGACCGGCTCCCCGCGTCAAGGTGGCCCCACTGTCTCCATGCTGCACCACAGTCCCGGTGGCCTGTTGCACACGGTCGTCTGGGTGGACGATGCTCACTGGGGTGGACAGGTGGACGCGCTCGTTGCCGGACACAGCAGCACACTCGTTCTTCCGCAGGATTCCGGGCCGGCACAACTGCAGGGATTGAGTGGCTCAGCAGGTGCCGCCATCGACTCCTCGGGAACCTTCTGGTTCGCCTCGGCGAATGGTAGAGAACTTACCAGTGTAGATTGGACCGAGAACGAGGCGGAGAAGCACAGGTTGCCCAACCTCGGCTTGACCGAGGTTGATTCCGTGACGATCTCGGATGACACACTGCAGCTCCATGGTGAGATGGAGCGCGGCGGTACCGGCCGCATGGTCATCGACTTGAACGCGAAGGAGAACATCGCCCAGAGTCTGGAGCGCCTCGGCGAACTGCTGTTCGTGGTGATTGTGGTTTTCGCCACCGTGTTGGCGGTGGCCACGATTTGGCAGAAAGAGTACGCGCCTCAGAGCTGAGACCGTTCTAGTTCTTCGTTCTGCATCGGTTTGCTTATGGAGCGCCGCTGCTAGAGTCTGTCTTCCGTCCTACGGACGGGACGGTTGAACATATTCCAGTGGAAGTGAAGGTAGGTATGGCTTCAGGGATGATGGAACAGTTCCATGCGATCAAGGAGGAGCATCCGGACACCGTGCTGTTCTTCCGCATGGGCGACTTTTACGAAATGTTCCACGACGACGCCATCCTCGCCTCCGAAGTCCTCGGGATCACCCTCACCAGCCGCGATAAATCCTCAGACAACCCGATTCCAATGGCTGGGGTTCCGTGGCACTCTGTGGAGACCTATCTGCAACGGATGCTCAAAGCGGGTTACAAGGTCACGCTGTGCGAACAGGAAGAGGAACTGCGGCCCGGTCAGAAGTTGCTGCAGCGGGTCGTGACCCGCGTCTATACCCCAGGCTCACTCTACGAGGAGAGCCTCATCGGTGAGGAGTCCTCAGCGCTGTTGTCGGCGGTGGTACTTCAGGGGCAGGGGCTCGGCTGGGCGGTCATCGACCCCTCGACAGGGAGAGCGTGGTCAGGTGAGTTCGAGGGTGCACACAGGTTCGAGCGGCTGGGTGACGAGTTGCTGCGCTGGTCGCCGCGTGAACTGGTGATGTGTCGCAACGACGCCAGCCACGAGTCGCTGGCAGCGCTGCTGGCGGCGGTCGACGGGCTCACGCTCTCGACCCATGAATTGCCGCGCAAGGCGCGACTCGAGGCGCTCAAGGATGTGCTCGATGTTGGAGATCTGGGCCATCTCGACCTCGATACGCAGCCGCTGGCGATGGAGGCGTGTGGCTTCGCCACCTCGTATCTGTCGCGGCTGCACCTCACCGCCACGGTGCCGTTGCGTGAAATCGAACTCACCGAGGATTCCCGCCACATGCTGCTCGACGAAACCACGCTCAGGAATCTCGAGGTCACGCACACTCTGTCCGGCGAGAAGCAGGGGAGCCTGCTGGCTGCCATCGATGCTACCCGCACCTGGATGGGGCGCAGGATGCTGCGCGAATGGCTGCTGATGCCGCTGCTCGACCGCGAGGTGATCGCACGTCGGCACGGTGCCGTCGCCTCGCTCATCAACGCCAACCGCCGCCTGCGTGAACTGAGAGCCGTGCTCAAGGGCTGCCGCGACCTCGAACGACTGTCAACGCGGCTGGCATATGGAAGGAGCAACGGAAGGGACCTGCAGGCCATCGCCGACTGTCTTGCACGTCTGCCCTCGCTGCATGCGCTGCTCACCGAGGGCAGTGACGAACTGCTGCTCGAATGCGCTGATGGGCTGCTCGACCTCGAAGAGGTCCGCGAACTGGTCACAGACGCTCTGCTCGACGAGCAGCCACACACCATCAGGGATGGAGACATGTTCAGAGACGGCTGGTCGCAGGACTTGGATGGGCACAGGAAGAAGGTGGCCGAGGGCAAGCAGTGGTTGGAGAACCTGCAGGCGAGTGAGCGCGAACGGCTGGACATCCCGAGCCTGAAAGTGAAGTTCAATCGGCAGTTCGGCTACCACATCGAGGTCACCAAGACGCATCTCGACAAGGTTCCCGAGGACTACATCCGCAAGCAGACGATGGTCAATGCCGAGCGCTTTTTCACAGACGAATTGAATGAGAAAGAGGAGTTGATTCTCACCGCTGAAGCTAGGGGAAACGAACTCGAATACGGACTGTTCCGTGACCTGAGGGACCAGATTCGCACCCACTGCAGCACACTGTCATCCATCGCCCGAACTCTGGCTACGGTCGATGTTCTGTGTTCGTTCGCTCACCATGGTCGCCGGATGGGCTGGACCCGCCCCGAGGTGCTCGATGACGACCGGCTGGACATCCGCGGAGGACGCCATCCGGTGCTCGAATCGATGTCCACTTTCGTTCCCAATGACCTCTCACTCGACGCCAATCGCCGCTTCCTGATGCTCACCGGGCCGAATATGGGTGGCAAGTCCACCTACCTGCGCCAAGCCGCGCTCATCTCAATCCTGACTCAGGCTGGTTCGTTCGTTCCTGCTGACAGGGCGAGGGTAGGCGTGGTGGATCGGGTGTTCACCAGAGTCGGCGCGCATGACGACATCCGCCGAGGGCGCTCGACCTTCATGGTCGAGATGATCGAGGTGGCACACATTCTCAGACGGGCGACTTCCCGCTCACTGGTGCTGCTCGACGAGATTGGGAGGGGTACATCCACCTTCGATGGGCTGGCAATCGCCTGGGCGGTGACTGAAGATGTCGCCAGCCGCGTCGGTTGCCGCTGTCTGTTCGCGACGCACTACCACCAGCTCGTAGGGCTCGAAGAGGAGATTGACGGGATGGTCAACGTCCACGTGCAGGTCGCCCAGAAGGGAGACGAACTGCGCTTCCTCTACACCGTCGCCGACGGACCGTGTGACGACTCTTACGGAGTGCAGGTCGCAGCGTTAGCAGGCTTGCCAGCGCATGTGGTCGAGCGGGCACGCGACCTGCTGCTGTTCCTAGAGCAGCACGCGCAGGGAGCGCGAGCCGGCGAGGAAGGAACCCCACTGGCTCGACAGACGGGACAGTCGTCGCTGTTCGGCTGGATGCTGCCTGAGCGGGCGGCCGCGGCAGCCGAGGGCGATGATGAGACTTCACCGCCCGAACCGAAGGGCCCGCGGCTGGAGCCAACCGAGGCGGCCGCATTGGCGCGGCTCGCAGAGGTTGACCCCGATGCGCTCTCGCCCCGTGAGGCGATGGACCTGGTCTACGAACTCAGAGAGATTCTGCGCGGGCAGCACGAATGGCTGGAGGAGTGACGATGGGCGTCAGCGAAGCGGTCAGCGAACGAGCGCCCATCCAGCAGTTGGATGACAAGACAGTCGGTCTGATCGCCGCCGGCGAGGTCGTCGAACGCCCAGCGCAGGTCGTCAAAGAACTGCTCGAGAACTCTATCGATGCTGGAGCCACCTCAGTGCATGTCGAGATCCAGCGGGGCGGATTCGACCTCATCGCAGTCACCGACGACGGCCACGGAATCGCGGCCGAGGAACTTGAGTTGGCCGTGAATCGACACGCCACAAGCAAACTTGGCGGCGCAGAAGACCTGGCGGCAATCGGCACCCTCGGATTTCGCGGCGAGGCACTCGCTTCCATAGGCGCGGTGAGCAGACTGTGCGTTGCCAGCAGACCGGCAGGTCAGCAAGGGGCTGAACTGAGCGTTTCCGACGGCGAAGTCAGTGAGATTTCACCGTCCGGATTGGCCGAGGGAACCAGAATCACAGTCGAGGATCTGTTCGCCAACCAACCGGCGAGATTGGCTTTCCAGAGGAGGCCACCGACGGAGACGGCACAGGTCGTCGATGTGCTGGTGGCACACGCGCTGTGCAATCCCGAGGTGGCGTTCAGGCTCGATGTCGATGGGCGCAGAATCCTCGAGACAGCGGCGACGACCGAGATGGCGGACAGGCTGCACGACCTGCTGGGTGGTGCCAGTGAGCGTATGGTTGCACTCGCTAGACCGGATTCCGATGAGTCGGCGCCTGGCGACGAGCGGTGGTCGGGATGGGTATCTCCCCCTGACATCTCAAGAGGGCGGGCTGACGATGTTCACGTAATCATCAACGGGAGGCCGGTGGCCGCGCAACCGTTCCTGAAATCGATTCGTCGGGGTTACCACACCCGCCTGATGGTGGGCCGTCATCCGGTGTGCGTGTTGTTGCTCGATCTGCCCGCAGATGAAGTCGATGTGAACGTGCATCCGACCAAACGGGAGGTGCGCTTGCGCCACTCGTGGAGGGTGTTGGAGCGGCTGGAGAGGGCTCTCAAGGAGACTCTCAAGGATATCCCAACAGGAGGTTGGCCCACTCCCGATTTCCCTCTCGGGGCGTTGGACCCTCCATCACCTGAGGTTACGAAGGAGGTCAGCGAGACGGTCGCCCCGGTCTGGGCGCGCGCTGCCAATCCGAAGCAGACCCACTTCTACCAAGGGGCAGAGCCAGATGTCGCTGAACAGGACGAGGCAAGGCCCGTGTCTTCCTCACCACTGGCTCAGGAGACGTTGCCCGGGCTGGATGAACTTCCCACCGCGCCCGCGCTGTCCAGCGACGAGCGCGACCTGCACCGCTACGCCGAACGTTCCGCTGCCGTCTCACCGCTCGATGAGCCCGAGGCGTCACCGCTGGAAGCGGAGGTGACCGATGTTCCCGAGATGGAGCCACTGGCGCAGTTCGCCGACTCCTACGTCCTCGCACAGGGCGACGATGCGCTCTACGTCGTCGACCAGCATGCGCTGCACGAGCGCATCCGCTACGAGCGGCTCAGGAACCAGATGACCAACTGGGAGTCGCAGCCGCTCATCGAGCCGCTGCCAGTCGACTTTTCAGCGGTACAGGCGGCTGTAGTCGATGCTTCTCTGGAGCGATTGGGTGAACTCGGATTCGCGTTCACGGAGAAGGACGGATCGTGGCTGTTGACGGCGGTTCCGGCGATGCTCGCCGGAGATGAGCGGCTGGCGGGTTTCCTCGATGACCTGGTGTCCGAACTGCAGGAGAGTGGAGAGGATGGGCCGCTGGCGACCGCAGAGGCGTTGGCAGACGAGATCGCCTTCATGCGCTCCTGTCGTGGGGCGGTCAAGGCGAACCAGCGACTGACATTGGCGGAGATGCGCCGACTGCTCGTTGACATGCGCACCATCGAGAATCCGTGGGCGTGCGTGCATGGGAGGCCGACAATCCTCAAACTCGATGCTGACCAGTTGGACGAGCACTTCGGCCGTCATGGATAGACATCAGCGTTATGCAACATCACCCGATACGCGCTGCATGACCGACTGGGACGTCGTCGTCATCGGTTCGGGCGCGGGTGGTCTCGGTGCTGCGGTCGCGCTCTCGAATGTAGGGAAGCGGGTGCTGGTTCTCGAGCAGCATTACCTCCCCGGAGGATGGACCCACTCGTTCTCATTGCAGGGACACAAGTTCAGCCCTGGTGTGCATTACATCGGCGGATTGGAGGAAGGAGGGCCGTCGCGACAACTGCTCGAAGGGATGGGCGTCGGCGGCGACATAGAATTCTGCGAACTCAACCCTGATGGCTACGATCATGTCGTGTTCAAGGACGAGACATTCGACATCCCGCGTGGACGGGAGAAGTTCGTGCAACGTTTGATCGAGCGCTTCCCCGATGAAAGAAAGGGCATCGAGCGCTATTTCGAACTGATGGTGAAGGTCAATCGTGGCATCACCCAAGCATCGAGGATCAGGGGGCCGTTGGACGCCGTGAAACTGCTCTTCAGTGAACCGTCTGTGGTCTTCAAGGGAATGAAGCCAGCAGCGGGGATCATCGACCGCCATGTCAAGGATGTCAAGCTCAAGGCGATACTCGAAGCACGCTCAGGTGATCATGGCCTATCGCCCGAGAGGGTGCCGTTCGCACAGCATGTGGCCATCGAGGGGCATTACTGGGAAGGTGCGTGGTATCCCAAGGGGGGAGGGGGTTCGATACCCAAGGCCTTCATCTCGCGATTGAAGAGCAACGGGGGAGAGATTCGTGTCAGGTCGAAAGTCGAAGAGATACTCATCGAGGGTAGTGGCAAGCAACGCCGCGCTGTTGGCGTGAGAATGGAGGATGGAGAGGAGATTCGGGCTGCTGCTGTTCTTTCCAACGCCGATGCCTGGGTGACCTACAACGACCTCGTGGGGAGGCAGAATCTGTCGAAGAAGCTCGCCAAGCGCGTGAGTAAGCTCGAGCCCTCCGTGAGCGCACTCAGCCTGTACATCGCCACCGACATCGACGTCGATGCGCTCGGGCTCGACTCTGGCAATTATTGGATTCTGAACGACCCCAGCGTCGATGCGACGTACCGCTTCGCCGAGCGGGACGTGATCGAGGGAGAAGGAGCGTTTCCCGGCGCCTTCCTTACGGTGACCACCAAGAAAGACCCGAGCAAGATGAAGGATGGAATCCATACGATGGAGGCGTTCATATTCGTCTCCTATGCACCGTTCGAGGACTGGAAGAACAGCGAGACAGAGCAACGCCCAGAGCAATATGATGAATTCAAGCAGCACCTTACTGAGAGAATGTTCGCCACCATCGAGGGAGTGGTTCCTGGGCTGCGGGACCATCTCGTGGTGTGCGAGTTGGGAACTCCGCTGACCAATGTGCACTACGTCAACTCATACCGCGGCAACCTGTATGCCACAGCCAAGTCGAAGCAGCAGATTGGACTTGGGGCGTTGCCATTCGAAACCGAGATTGTCGGCCTGTATCATTGCGGGCAATCGACGGCTGCTCACGGGGTCCTAGGGGCGCTGTTCACCGGTGTGGCGACAGCGTCGAAGATCAGCGGCAAGCGCATGAAGGACATCCTCGCGTTCAGCGACGAGGGCGAAGTGAGACTCCATCCATCCACCTGACCCTCGCCGAAGAACCTGCAAATCGTGTGTCATCGGACTGCAGTTCAGAAGGGTTAAACCACCGCGAACCAGAGTTGTGAACATGAGCAGAGCAGCGATTTTCCTTCCGCTGGTTCTCGTCGCCGCGTCCCTTTCCGGCTGTCTGGGTATCCAACCTGACGATGAGGGCATGGAGGGGGTGCTGACGTGCGACGAGCAGCAGTATTGGCATCAGATTTCCGCGGAGAATCCCTATCCTGGATTGAACTGTGAAGCTCCTGGGCCCTCAAAGACACTCGCAGTGAATTTCTTCGTCTACAAGAACAAGAATGGCGAGGATTGGCTGGCCAATGAAACCACACTCGATACCGGCATTGAACTCATCAACAGCGTGTACAACCCATCTGGCATCCACTTCGCCCGCGCCAACATCGTGTACGTGGACATGATCTTCCCGAATGTGACCGATGAGTATCAGTCCGCACCAATCGACAACCGCACGAATGAGAGTAAGGCCGGCGATGGTGACAACGTTGCCATCGGGCAACTCGGAGACGGATTCATCGATGGCTACGAGCCGACCATGGTCAACATCGTACTGATGTCGGATGGATGGGGCGCGTACAGCCAGTATCCATGGCATCCCCAAGACCATTACGTCAACTTCGTGCGCGCCGCGACCTTCGCCACGAGCCACATCCCGAGCCATGAACTCGGACACTTCCTCGGCCTGTACCACACCCATCAGTACTACGACAGTCTTGACTCGGACTCGGACCTCGATCGTGCCTCATCCTACTGGGCGGATGACTGGGTCATCCCAGACGCACAGTGCTACCGCACAGGGGACTTCATCTGTGGCACTCCCTACGATTGCTACCGCTGGTGCGAGGAAGTGATCGGCTGCAATGCCAGCGATCTGTACGAGGGTGAGAAGCCAGGCCAACAGCCCAGCGAAGCCCCACAATGCACCGAGGAGCAGCACAACCCGTCTCTGACCAATCTGATGAGTCGCTATGGCGGCCGTAGCGAAATCACGGATGATCAAGGTGCGCGAGCTCGTTACTTCGTCCAATTCATGATCGACAACGACCGCAATGGAAACCACCTGGTTCTCTACGAATCATAGGCCACCCTCTTTGCCGTTTGCATACTAGAGGGATACCATCCATTACACACCCGTCACAACGCCCCCGTCAAACTTGATGGCCCCCTCCCTCTGCCAGGTACGTGGCCAACCCGCGGATTGAAGCAGTGGCACAAGGGCATTTGATTGATGTATTATCGATCCTCCATCCTGAAGCAAAGAAAAATTCACTACGGCGAATGATTGATCATGGACGTGTACGGATAGATGGGAACAGGGCGACTCGTGCCAAGGAAATTGTTTCCATCGGATCAATTGTAGAAACACTCTCCCGTTCTGAGGGCGATAGCCCTCCCAAGAAAAAAGTGGATGGGATTCCGGATCCAGAGATTCTATTCGATGATCGCGAATTACTTGTCGTCAACAAACCCGCAGGTCTTCTTTCCGTGGCAACTGAGAGCGGTGAATCAGATACCATGTTTGACCGGGCATTGAATTGGGTTTCAAGAAATCAATCAACTCGAGCATATCTTGTTCATCGCCTTGATAGAGAAACATCTGGTTGTTTGCTTCTTGCTAAGTCTCCAGAAGTAAAAGATATGCTGCAAAAACAATTCAAAGATCGTACGGTCGAAAGAATCTATCATGCGGTCGTAATCGGAAAACCTCCTTCTGATTCAGGCGTGTTGACTTCTCGCATCCAGGAGACGAAAGACAGACGGGTAAGGTTAGTATCGAAAGGGAGGAGGGCTGGTAAGGAAGCGATTACTAACTGGAGAATCGAGCAGTCTGCAACGATTCATAGTTTGATCAGAATAAAGATCGACACCGGGAGGAGAGCCCAAATCAGACTCCACATGAGTGATATTGGTTGTCCGGTTGCTGGTGACACTCGGTACGGCCGAGGCAGGGCTGGTGTGAACAGATTGTGTTTACACGCGTCAGCACTTGAATTTGAACATCCGAATGGAAACAGGATACGAGTTGAAAGTGAGATTCCAACTGAGCTATACTCTGAATTGAATCGCAAATCGCTATGAGAACACGTATCATAATGGGTAGGGACTGCGCAGCGCAGCAGTCAGGCGATTCTGGACAGGAAGTCCGGATCGGATACGGCGTGAATTCCTGGATGGTCGAGTTCACCACCCACCTTGGTGGCGAGGCAGGCGGCGGTCATCCACAACCTGTGGTCGGCGTGGGTCCTGACCATCTCTTCGGGAGCCTCAGGTGACTGGTTGCCATCCACCTTGATTCCATCCTCGGTTGCACCCGCTTCGATTCCGAAGGCAGCGAGCAACTCTACCGTCCGCTCGATGCGATTCGACTCCTTGTGCCG
>CAZUBQ010000044.1:0-11238 GCA_964618995.1 uncultured Candidatus Poseidoniales archaeon
GTCAAGTGGCTGGGGGAACTGTATTGAGGCGTCTCAGCAGGTGCGCGGATGGGCGAGTGTATGACGGAGACGACGGCGGAGGAAAAGGCACGAGCGGTGCGCGGTTACTGCGTCTATGACTGGGGGAAATCAGCCTTTGAGACCAGCGTGACTACTGCAATTCTCCCGGCTTGGTTCGCATATCTGTTCCTCGAGGCAAATGGAATTTCCATTAACACGATGTTCGGCGAGATGACTTCGGACACTTTCTGGGCTTGGTCGGTGATGGGGGCGGCCCTATTGGTGGCTCTAGTGAGTCCTGCATTAGGGGTCATTGCAGATCGTGTGAAAATTAAGATGAAGATGCTGAAGATACTCACCTACGTTGGCGCAGGTTCGACTTTTCTGCTTGCATTCGCACTGGTTTTCCCTATCTCATTCCAGTGGATCTGGCTGTTTGTGATGTTCCTGTTCGCCAATGTGGGATTGAACGGTGCGGGGGTGTTCTACAACGCGCTGCTACCACATATAGGAGAGGACTCGGAGATGGATGGAATCTCGAACAAGGCGTTCGCCTACGGATACCTTGGTGGTGGCCTGTTGTTGGTTGTGCATCTCGGGATGGTCATGGGAGTATCGGGTGAATGGGTCGTTCCCTTTTGCATGGCCACCTCAGGTATCTGGTGGTTCGGATTCTCACTGTGGACTTTCGCCACTATCACAGAACCGGAAATTGAGAATCCCGTAGAAGGATTGACTTTGGTGACATCAGCTAAACTTGCAGTAAAGGAGTTGAAGGCTACGATCAGTGAATGGCGGTCGTTCAAAACCCTGTTCTTCTACATGGCCGCCTACTTCTTCTTCATTGACGGAATCAACAGCGTGACAGCGTTGGCAGGAGCCTTCGGAATCGCTGTCCTCGGCCTTTCGATGACCGATTTGATTCTCACAATCGTGGCGATTCAGTTCGTCGCTTTTCCCGCTGCCTTCTTCTTCACCTGGCTATCAGGAAAAACCTCGACCAAGAGCGCGCTGATTGTTGCTTTGGTTGGTTGGTGCGTAGTGATAGTAGGCGCTCTTTCATTCGCACCACTGGAGTTGGAGGAGCCAGAGGAATATGACTTCCACTTCGTGTCGGTCGAGGGGACGAGCAACTACACGGCGGCACTCCTTCATGAGGAACCGTTCGGAGACAGTTCCGGCGACCAAGCTCTTGAATCGCAGTGGGCACATCTTCTCGCAGGCGGGAATGTGAGTTGGTCTGAAGCCAGCACATTGGTGGATGGCCTTGAGGACACCCGATTCAGCGCATATCTTGGCTATGATCCGCAAGGTGACAGTGCAGAGGTGCTGATGGTTGGCGTCGACCATCCGACCAATTTGGGTGATGGCAAGTTGGACTTCATTCCCAGTGCCGCTCGTGATTTGATTTGGGCCCCCCTCGGACTTTCGGTGATGTTGCAGTTCGTACTGCTGGGTTGTATGGCTGGATTGTTACTCGGTGGTTCTCAGGGTTTGGCTCGCAGTCTCTTCGGTCAGATGGTTCCCGAGACTCGCAGCACCGAGTTCTTCGGATTCTTCGGATTCTTCGGGAAGGTTGCTGCGCTCATTGGTCCGTTTCTTTATGCACTCATGTCAACCCTTTACGACAGCCGTGTTGCAGTCGCCAGTTTATCGATTCTGATAATTGTCGGAACTGTGATGATGGTCTTCGTGGACGTGCAGGACGGAATCGATGTGGCCAACGCAGAGGACAGGCGCAATCGAGGAGAATCCGAGTCCGAAGAAGCCCCGACTCAATCTGAGGGCGACGAGAGCAGTTGATCTAGCAAGAGCGCAAGCTCAAACAGGACAACCATCGGCCCGGCGACGAGCAGCATCGAGAGAGGGTCGGGCGGCGAGAGCAATGCGCCGACGATGAAGGCGGCGAGGTAGATGTGCCGTCGATAGCCGGTGAGCATCGAACGCTCGGCGAGGCCGCCGCGTAGCGCGAGCAGTGTCAGCAGTGGTACTTGGAATCCGACCACCGATCCCAGACAGAGCCCGGCGATGAACCCGATCCACGCCGCTAACTGCCAGTTGGCGGTAAGCCCGACCGAGGCGGCGTCTGCATGCAGGTAATCGAGCAGCAGTGGAAGCAGGAAGTCGAGAGTGTACCACAGACCGAGGATTGCGAGGCCGACCGAGATGGACACAGCGATCAACACCCTGGTGAGTGCAGGAGCGAGTGGGATGGCGACTTCGGAGAGTTGGCTTCGGATGCGCTCGTCTCGACCGACGTTCCAAGCCAGAACCAGAATCAGCGCCAGCACCACCATCGCCACCGCCAGATGAGCAGCAAGTTGCAGTTGCAGTATCACCAGTTCCAGTGGCTGTAGCACGACGATCTCCACGTCAGAGGGCACGAGGTCATCTTGGTCGAGGAGCCACTCCACAGCTTCTCCGGCTAGGGGATAGCCGACGACCATCGTCAGGAAGAACAGCGCAACGAATGCCTTCATGTGACTGCGCAACATGTCGCTTGTGGCCGACAGCAACTCTCCCTGTGGCGATTCAAGCAGTTCCTCGAACGCGCTGGCCAGCCCATCCCCAGCAGTACCGGTCATCAGCGGCTCGCACAGGCCGGTTCGCCATCATGTTGGCGCTCGACCCTCCAGCATCGTTGGTCGGTCTAGGAGCGTCGTGGCAGGGCTGGTAGACTGGGTAGACCCACGGTCTTCGATGTGCTGGGAATCGTGGGAAGACCCTTCTTCGGGGGACTCGGGACGGTAGGGAGTTCCACTGGCTCAGACTTCTGCGCCCATTCAGGCTTCTGAGGTATCGGTTGTGGTAGTTGAGCCATCTCAATCGGACGTCCGAACAGCACCCAGCATTCGTTCTCGATGTCCCACTCGGCGGCTGCTGGAAGCCCTTCAGGACGCACCGGCATGGCACCGACGCGGTGGCCTGTGCGCGCTTCTGCTACAGGAACGGAAAGTACAGCCTGCGAATCTTCCACCACCGAGACAACTTCCAGTTCTTGCAGAGTGTCATCCTGCGGCTCCAAATCCTGCGTAAGATCGACCACCACCTCTTCTCTCGGTTCCTCTGACAACACAATGCCATCATCCGCCTCAGGAGAGAACCAGTCGTCCGCCCAGTCATCCTCATCGTCGCTCGTGCTCAGAGTATCGTCGTCATCCAGAGGCTCTGGGTCGTTGTCGATACTGACTGTGAAGCGGCTGTCCAGTAAGGGGATGTCCTCTTCATCGGTGGAACCCACAGGCGCCATCTCAGCGGCAACGACCGCCATCTCACCGAGCGCATTCGTAATCACATCGCCCGTGGGAGTCGCATCTCCCCCAACCACGCTGTCCACGATTGCGGCAGTGGTAGGGTTGATCACCGAGAGTCCTGATGGTCGGGCTATTCCGACAGCCCCCGCTTCCAATGCTTCACGTTGGTCTTCGTAGCTCCTCTTCTCCGGTCCGTCGAAAGCCGGCCGCTCGCGCGTACCGACGTAGCCGATGATTCCAGTGATCAGCACCAGCACCAGCATGGCATATTCCTGACCCGTGAGCGAACCGGCATCTGACCAGAAGGAGTTGGGTTTGTACGGTAGGCCGAGTATCTGGCGGAGGTATGGATAGAGGTGGAACTTCATGCCCCAGTTACCTGAACCGAGCAATGCTCCGGGAAACCATCCGAGCAACCCGTTGAACACCAGAGTGAACAGTTGTATGGCCGCCACCAGCAGCGAGACCAATCCGATTCGGGGAAAGCGTCGGTCCATGCGCATCGCTCCAGCACTCGTCCATGCCCGCGTCGCTATTCAATGCTCTCCTGCACTGTTGCCGCAGGTGTGATACGCAGTCGACAGCCTCGTCGCCACACTGAGAGTGTTATCATGGCCGAGGAAGAGGCACCCGCAGCCGAAGAGTTGCTCGATGCGTTGCATCAGCGCAGCGAGCAGTTGACCAACATCCTGCGCAGCATCAACTCTGGAGTTGCGGTCGTCGACGCGCGAGGCCGCGTTGTACTGTTGAATGATGCAGCTCGCACACGCGTCGGCTTGGAATATGCCCCGGAGTTGACCTTGGTGGACTTCGTCAGCCAGTTCGACTGGCGGATGGATGATGGGGCCCCCGTAACCAAGGAGACCTTCCCGGTGACGGAGGTGCTGCGCGACGGAACTCCCGTCAGAGGTGTGGCCGTGAGTCGTGGAGAGGGAGACGGGGCGCGGCATTTCCGTTTGTCAACATCACCGCTGCATGGACGTGACGACAGCCTCATCGGAGCGGTGGCTGTGTTTCACGAGGTGACCGAAATGGTCGCACTGCAACGTGAGTTGGAATCGAGTCAGGAGCAGCGGCTCGGCTTCTACTCCGGGATGAGTCATGAACTGCGTACGCCGCTGCAAGGCATCGTAGGCTACACCGAACTGATGCTCGAATCATCGGAAGAAGGCACATTCGAACACGAGAGTCTGGCAGCGATTCGCTCATCGTGCGACCACCTGCTCTCGCTCGTCGACGAACTGCTCGATATCTCGAAGATCGTCGCTGGCCGTTTCGAGTTACACACCGAAGCGACCCGCCCCTCAAGGATCATCGATGAAGCGGTAATCATCCTCCGTGCCACCGCCCGTGAGAAAGGGGTGAAACTCACCACTGATCTGGGTGATCTGGGGGAGTTGCAGGCGGACCCGCGGGCGCTCAGGCAGATTATCATCAACCTCATTTCGAACGCAGTGAAGTACACCGACGAAGGGGGGGAGGTCAAGGTCTACAGCCGCCATCTCGGGGATTCCGTGTGCATCGAGGTGCAGGACAGCGGCATGGGCATGAGCCAGGATGACCTGCAGGTGATCTTCCTCGAATTCGTGCAGGTGAAAGGTCCGTCAGGGCGCCCTAAGCCAGGGACAGGACTAGGACTGGCGCTCACCAAGCACTTCATCGAGATGCACGGAGGCACCATCGAGGTCGCCAGCGAGCCCGATGTCGGTTCCACCTTCACGGTCCTGCTCCCAGCCACAGACTGAGAGTCTCACTTCCACTCAGCGGCGCATGATGATGCTGAGCAGGTCACCATCCATCAGGTGGTGATGCAGCCCGACCCGCTGCCAGTCGAACTTGGCGGAGGGTCCCGTCACGCGTGCGTAGCGGAACTTGCGCACGAAGTCGCGGTGTAATGTGGCGCACACATCCTGAACGGTGCTGGAGTCCTTGACGATGAGTGGCTCGACGAGGTCCGCCTCCTGACCTTGAGGCTTGAGGTAAATCGACATGAAGCCGAGATTGTCGTAGACGAAGTCCTTCATCTCCTCGATTCCCTCGCCGGTGACCGCCGAGATGGGCAGGACCGGCCAACCTTCAGGAAGGGTGGCGCGGATGTCGGCGATGTCCTCCGGAGTTGCGAGGTCGATCTTGTTGATGATCACGACCGCTTTCGAGTAGACACGGCTGCCCGCCATCGTGTCAACCAGCATGTCCGCAGTCGCATCGACTCTGAGCGTGACCAGCGCGCTGGTGTATCCGAACGACCGGATGATGTCGCGCATCTGCTCAACAGTGAGGTGCGTCTGCTCGACGGTTGAGCGGACCTCGATACCACCTTTTTGCTGGCGGGTGATGAACACCTGCGGGCGGGGTTGATTGAGACGCATGCCTGCGAGTTCGAGTTCCCGGTGCAGTACGGGCAGATGCATCTCCTGGAACGGGTCGACGATGTAGAGCACCATGTCGCATGTGCGCACGACACCAAGAATCTCTTTGCCGCGCCCTTTGCCATCGGCCGCGCCCTTGATCAGTCCCGGCAGATCGAGGATCTGGATTCGGGCACCCTTGTGCTCCATCACACCGGGAATGCAGGTCAGGGTGGTGAAGGCATAACCGCCGGTCTCCGACTGAGCATCCGTGACCTGTTGGATCAGCGTCGACTTCCCCACGCTCGGAAAACCGACCAGAGAGACCGTTGCATCGCCCGATTTCTTGACTTCGAATCCTTTCGCCGGACCACTCGATTTCGCATGTGCCTGACGCTTTTCCTGCTCCGCCTTCAGTTTGGCGATCTTGGCCTTCAGCTTCCCCAAGTGATGCTCTGTCGCCTTGTTCTTCTGCGTCTTGTCTATCTCCGCTTGAATCTCAGCAATCTGCTCCTCTATGGTGGCCATGTGGAGTCCTCGCCGGCACGCTACGGGTGCGCTCACAACGCTCTCGGCTGACGCCCCCTCTTCAATCAGACGCTCTCAAAGGGCAAATCCCGATGCTGTGTACAATGGTAGGCTTGATGGCATCCGGGTGTGAACGAGGTTCGGAGAGGGCATGGCCGTCGAGATGATTGCACGTCTGGTACACCGTCCCAGTTGGTGTCGGATGCTGGAATGCGAGTGGTCTGAACTCGAGCAGGGACTGGAGACTCGCGAGCTGCGCGACATGCGCCCCAAGGCTGACGTAGTGCTCAACCGCAGTTTCGACATCGATCTCGAAGCGGACATTCTCGACTGGATGGAGCCGCTACCTTATCCGGAATACAAGAGCAACTGCATCTCGCATCTGCGTCGATTGCGTACCGATGGCGAGGTGAACGACGACCAACTGGCAGCGGGGATGCTGCAACTGGCTGACTGGGCGAGTGCAGGAGAGTGGAGGTGCATCGAGGGACGCGGCTACCTCTACATCGAGCCGTATTGCGGCGAGGAATGTCACGGTGAGCGCGGCCTCTACAGCCGTTCAGTCTGGGAGCGGGCGCTGGAGAGCATCCTGCAGATGCCGGTCGGCGAATTCGGTGAGGCCGTGGTGCTCGATTGGATGCAACGGCGGGAACAGTTTGGCGAGACGTTGGAGGCGAATGCTGATGCTCACATCCTGCCAACCATGCAGAGTCACTTGCGCCACACCGAGGCACTGCATCATATGGCGAATCGACTGGCGAAGGAAGACGATTTGCTGCTGCTCGT
Organism: uncultured Candidatus Poseidoniales archaeon; assembly: GCA_964618995.1. Taxonomy (GTDB): domain Archaea; phylum Thermoplasmatota; class Poseidoniia; order Poseidoniales; family Thalassarchaeaceae; genus JAKUTA01. The sequence goes on from CAZUBQ010000044.1 coordinate 6,917, forward strand.
CGGCCGCGACTGGACTTCAGCCACCTCGTGGGGATTCGGGCAGTTCAACCTCAACCGTCTGTTGCGTGACGGCTGGCCGAGTTCAGAGGAGGAATGATTGATGGCAGAGGAATCGGAGGTGCTTCCGCTGCTGCCAGAGCCTCCTCGAGAACCACCTCGGCCCGCAATCGTCCTGCTGGGTCGCTTCCAGCCGTTCCATCGCGGACACGCTTGGATGCTAGAACAGGCATTGAGTCATCCTGACTGCCCGAAGGAGATGCCCGTGCGCATTGCGCTCGGCTCGGCAAACCAGCCCGAGGATATGGTGAATCCGTGGAGCGCGCAAGAGCGGGAGCAGATGGTGCGCGCTTGGGTGCATGATCAGGCACCGCACGAGGAGGGTCGTGTCGAAGTGGTAGCCATTCCGGACATCGATGATCCGCCTAACTGGGTTGAACACGCGTCACGCTACCACGGTGGACCTGGGCTCGTGTTCACCAGCGATGCTCCTACCGCGGCACTCTACGCCGCCGCCGACTGGCCAGTGATCAATGTCGAGTTGATGCGAAGGGAGGATTACGAGGGCTGGCGCATCCGCGATACTCTGCAGATGCTGTCGACCGTGGCCGAGCACGAGGTCGCAATCGAGGTAGCCAGCGCGACGATTCCCGAGTCGGTGAGCAGACTGATCATCGACAACGGCTGGCACGCGCGACTGGCGTTCATGGGCCTCCCAGTCGAACCTGTCGGGTGAGGTCAAACCCGCTTCCGATTGCGCCCTTCAAATAGGGTCGAGTTCCATGGGTTCTCTGTTGGTCAACATGGGTGAATCAAACGGGAAGACAAAGGGTGAGAAAAGACAGGTTCAGGTGCTGAAGGAGTTGGTGTCCTCGGCGATAGACAGGGGATTGAGCCACGAGGTGAATTCTTCATCGGGCCGCATCGCCTTCTATGAGGAGGGGGTGGACGATACATCTCCAGGCAGGGCGCGACAATGCTACGACGTCAAGGTCGTCAAACCCCAACTGGTCACCATCACCACTCGAATCACCCCTCCAGTGGATGGTCCTGAGCGCCCTCTCGGAGAGGTGTGCAACGAGTTCAACACGCGGGTGCGTATCGGTCGGCTGTTCCACTCCGACACCTCGGTCTACTTCTCTCACTCCCTGCACATTCAGAAGGACAGGAAGGTAGCCTGCGACACCTTCCACTACTGCCTCGAGGAGATGCAGGCTGTCACACCCGACGTGCAGAATGTCATCGATGGGGGAGAGTATCCCTTCGATATCGACTGCTGTTGAATATCAGACTGTGCAGCTGCTCGAGCCCCATTGTTGGGATTCGAGGTGTTGCCTGAGATCAGCGATACGCTCGTTGTTCACCTCAATATCGTAGACGCCGATACGCGACTCGGAATGAATCCACACACCGGCCTGGCCGTTGTCACAGTGAACGTGAACCAGTAGGTCATCGGGGAAACGGAACAGGAACGACCTGAACACGGAATGGATGTAGCCGACCTGCTCAGATTCAGTCAGAACGAGTGTGCGTGGTTCGGATTCAATCCAAGCGAGCGCGGCAGCAAACACCTCCTCCTTACTGGCGTTGAAACGAAGTTCGCTCAGATTGTCACCGCGGTAAGGATTGGGAGCCAGTCTCGTGCAATTCTGGGAATTCTCCGGACATTCAGTTGGGAATACGTCGATGGGTTGGTTGGGCGCACCGACATAAATGAGCAACAGCGAGCCGATGTAGATGGTAATCAGCGCCACTGCGAAAGTGCGCGACCTGCGCGGTTCGCCCCCCCAGCGGCGGCTACCACCGGACTCCTCCTCGTCGGCCATGAGGGGTGGCTCACCGCCTCAATCTGAAGAGGTTACCACCACACGCGCTGGTCGCAACACCCTGTCATGCAGCATGTAGCCGTTCTCGAGCACGTCGATTACGACCCCCGCAGGATTCTCTTCGCTGGCAGGTAGCGTAGTGATTGCCTCGTGCAGGTTGGGGTCGAACTTCTTGCCCGCGGCTTCGATGACAGTGATGCCTTCCGCTTCGAGCGCGGCCCAAAACGATTGGCGTGTGAGTGAGATGCCTTGGACGATAGAGTCGTCAGACCCTTCGGGAATCGCTTCTAGCGCCCGGTCGAGGTTGTCTAGTACCGGCAGCAGCCGATTGGCCAACGCTCGGCCACCGAACTTCAGCAGGTCACCCCTCTCCTGAGTGTGCCTGCGCCTCAGGTTGACTATGTCCGCATCACGGTAGGTCAACTCCGCTCTCGCCTGCGCCAGCTCCCCGGTCAACTTCTCAACCAATTCCTCGAGCGTCAGTTCGGGCTCCGGTACGGCTTCCACCACCGGTTCAGCCTCTTCAGCGTCCGCCTCAGCAGGTCGCTCCGCCTCGTCCTTCATCAGAGCCGGCGACCTGTCCGACCTTCATCAAGCCGACGCCGGCGGACGATGTTCGTTCAGCCATACCAGACTGACTTCGAGCCGCTCGTGAGTCGGATGAACTTCGACCAGAGCGGCGGGAGTGGTGATTTCGTCAGAAATTTCCTCGGCGAGCAGCAATGGGACTTCGAGACGACTGTTCTGTTCGTCCCAGCGCATCCACGCTGCGGGCAGGTCGAACTCTGCCACGATCTCGGCCATGTGGGAGTCAGCATCCTCGGGTGAGCAGTAGATGGAGCCGAACACGATGGTGCCATCCTCGGTGAGCTGCTCGTGGGGGGCGATGGTCGCTTCACCGCGGCGAAGGAATCTGCGGCGCAGTTGGCCTGAATCCTTGTATGACGATGTGCAGAATTTCACCGTGAAACCGTATGGCGTGAAGTGATTTTTCTTCTCTACGTCGGGGAGATCGGCGTTGGCGTGTTGCACTCTCGTGCGCATGCGCGTGGCCAGTTCAGCGGAGCCCTCGGCGCCTGCGGTGAGTTCGTTGCTGATGTTGAATCCGCGAAGTTCCATGTTGTCGATGTTGCCGACGGTGATCTCTAGTTCGTTGAGGTTGAGGAAAGTAATCGGCGCATCCCGCAATTCCTCCAGAAGGGCGAGCAGCCTCTCTTCCTGGTCTGGTTCACAGGGGAGTTCCACCCCGGTCTTCATCCCCGCCTGTTCACACGCTCGCATGCTCTCCAGATAGGGCTCCAGTTCGAGGTCGAGCAGGTGGAAGCGAATCTCATCTAGGCCCGCATCGGCCAATGCTGTTGCCTGCGCGGGCTGGAAGGCGATGCTCGTGTACATGTGGATGTGGTGCTGGCTCCCGAATTCCTGCTTCAGTTGGCGAATTGACTCCAGAGTTCGTTCGCGGTCCATCATCGGGTCGCCTCCGGTGATGCCTGTTCCAGTGGCGTTCATCGCGCGTGCCTCCTCGAGCACGGCTCCCCAGTCGTCTGGGTCGCAGCGTCGTTCGTTGGCGTAGATGTAATCGATTTCACGCCGATTCTCGGAGAGTGGGCAGTAATCGCATTTCCAATGGCACTTTCCAGTGACGAACAGCACCAGTTTCGAGCCCTGCTGGCATTGCAGGCAGCCTTCGGTGTCCTCGCAACTAGGGGGCTCGACGAGGTCGGGCAGCGACGCCACCTGGAGTTGGATGCTCACTGCCTCACCGAGTCGGTCGGGAATGCGTTCCCGCTTCAAGCCGTCGCTCGCAGCAAGGCGGCTTCCAGCAGCCAGCGATGGAACGTGGGATCATCAGATAGTTCTGGATGGAATGTGAGCGCCAATCTGGCACCATTACGGACACCCACCACCTCGTCCTGATGTTTCGCAACTACAGTATCGTCAGCACTTATCTCAGCGAAGCGGGGAGCGCGGATGAAGACGCCTGGAAATGTGTCAGACACACCGATGCCGGAGATTCCGAGTTCGGCTTGGAATGAGTCCTGTTGGCGGCCGTAGGCGTTGCGATCGATGCTCGAATGGATGAGTGGTTCACCACCATCTTGCGGATCTGCCAGCAGAATCACGCCGGCGCAGGTGCCCAGCACCGGCAAGGATGGGTCGGCACGCATCCAGGCGAACAGTGCAGGTAGAAGCCCACTGCCATCGGCTCCTCCAGTGAGTCGCATCGTGGTGGTCTCTCCACCCGGAAGCACGATCGCCTCAGGCTGGCAGGCGAACAGGTCGGCGTCGGTACGCAGTTCATGCAGTTCGAGTTCGACACCGGCCTCTTCGGCGGCTCTCTTCAGGGCCGTGGCGTGCACGTGGCGAGCGCCTTGGAGCATCACGAGGCCGATTCGGACCATGGGCATGCGTCGAGTCACTGTGAAATGAACCCACCTCTCGGCTGCCGATGCACTCAAAGACCGGTGCCGCGGCCCTCGGGTCGATGACGGGCAGCGC
>CAZUBQ010000045.1:0-10710 GCA_964618995.1 uncultured Candidatus Poseidoniales archaeon
TTCGGCAGGCGTGGAACCACCTCCACTTCTGGCAAAGAGGAGAGGTCGCATTCGGCAGCCCCGATGTCTCCCCAAGCAGGATTCACAAAGTACGAGCAGTGCGTTCTACCTTTCAATGAATGCCCCTTTGCTGGGCCTTCCCCGCAAATTGGCGACCTCAGCGCAACAGCGAATCAACCGAGTCGACAACCAAGTCAGGATTCTGAGGAGCTGCCCGAGCATCGTCGGCAGTCGCCTCTCCAGAGAGTACCAGCACTCCGTGTACACCCGCTCGTTCAGCCATCTCCACATCCGTGTACAGGCGGTCACCGATCATGGCACACTCGCCCGGCTGAAGTCCAAGTTCGTTCACTTTATGCAACAGCATTCCCGCATTCGGCTTCCCACAGACACGCACGGGTTTTGCTCCCGTGGTCGCCTCAAACAGCGCCATGTAGGCACCTGAATCTGGCAGGCCACCGGCAGGTGAAGGGCAGACGATGTCCGGATGGCTGGCCACCAAGGGTACGCCCGCATGGAGATGAATCGAAGCCGTGGCGAGTTTGTCGTAGGTGATCTCGGTATCGTATCCGAGTACGACGTACTCAGGTGCCTCAGCCTGCGTTTTGATGCCAGCATCCTCGAGCATGGCACGCATTCCTTCAGTCCCCACTAGGTAGGTGTCACTGACCCCTTCCTCGGTGAGCCAAGCGATTAGGTCGTGGGTCGACAGCATGACGTCATCCACTTCAGCGGGTATACTCAATCTGTGGAGTTTGGCGAGGTACTGTTCGACCGAGAGCGACGAGTTGTTCGACAGGAAGAAGCGACGGATGCCGCGGGCCTCGCAGCGTTCGAGGAATTCCAGTGCCCCGGGAATCAACTCATCACCGAGGTAGAGGGTGCCGTCGAGGTCGCAGAAAACCGCCTTGATTCCTGGGAGAGAAGCGTCACTCATCACACTACACCTCAGAATACCAAGGTCTTGAACATCCACCATTTACTGTGGAATTGACCCTGAGCCTCCTTGCTGGCGATCATGTCCGTCAACGCCCGCTGAATCTCAGGTTTGCGCCCCGCCTTACCGATGAACCAGTTCATCACACGCTTCTTGCGAACAAGTCCCTGTAATTTGTATGAGTTCGTCAACTCCGGGCCAAGAGTCTCCCATAAATCATCCATGTAAGAATGGGCGGCTGAGAGTGGAAGCCCATCACTATGCTTCTCAGCATCGAAGTGCTTGATGGCCATCTTGGCTGTGACGAGCGCGTTTCCAATTCCTTCGCCACTGAAAGGGTCGACTAGAGAGGCAGCATCACCAATGCAGATGGCGCCAGCCATGGCAGACCGGCGAGGCTGGAAAGAAGGGGGGTCCTTGCGTGGGGAGCCGAATGGGAGTTGGAATCCTTTGCACGAACCTTCGACCAGTTCTGAATCGGCGAACCTGACTTTGAATTTCGGATGCTCTTTGATGACCCATTCCTGCAGCTTGCGCAGTTTGACCGTTTGCTTGTTCATCTCGTCGATGACCATCCCTATGCCGACGTTCACCACACCTTCCTTTACCGGGAATATCCAGAAGTATCCTGGAATGATCTCGTTGATGAAGTGGATTTCAATCGGGCCCGAACTTCCTTCACAACCCTTCACATTTGTCCAGTATTCACGGTACGCTCCACAATAGTGCACATCGTCACGCATCGGCTCGCCGTAGCACACTTCGGTGATTGTTTTTGCAACCAAACAAGTGTACCCACTTGCCCCTATGGTCAGTGGCGCGTTGAAAACCATCAAATCGTTTCCACTCCGTTTTCCACCTATGATTCCAGTAATACCTGTGATGCGCTGTTCATCCCCCTCTCCTTCACCGCTCACGTTCACATCCGTGACAGTGAAGTCTTGGATTACCGCTCCGTTGTTCTCAAGAACAAGATCACGAGCGCGCTTGAACATCATGTAGTCGAATTGGAGTCGAGGCAGAGAGTAACCCGCTTCGAGATTCTCTACCTCCTCCTCAGGTAGTGGAATGAGCGCCTCGTTGCCGTTGGCGCTGCTGAACAGGATACCGTTCACGCGGAAATGTGGCGTCGCTTCAATCATCGGCTTGACGCCTAGTTCCGCCACGTGTTTCAGTGATTTACCTCCGACAGCGTCACCACACGTCTTATCGCGTGGAAAAACAGCCTTTTCCAATAGTAGTACCCGAAGCCCTTCGAGTGCTGCGTAACTGGCTGCGGCCGAACCACCCGGTCCCCCACCCACCACGATGACGTCGAATCGCGAACCATCTTCTGGCAACGGACCTGAGTCGAGCGGTTCTGTCCAAGCTTCGGTCATGCTAACACCCTCGTTCTATTGCGAGGCGGACAGCCCTCAGCCTTCAATCGTTCTCTCGGGGTAGCAGTGTCTCAGTGTCGGTCAGATTGATGCCATATTGCCTGCCAGCATGTGTCATGACCGCCGAGATAGTGTTGCTCGAGACCACGCTTCCCGGTGCGTGGGATGAGGAACAGGTCATCGCATTCGCCACCCCGCTGGTTGAAGCAGGTCTGGCCGCGTGTGTGCAGCGCCGTATCGGCTCGACCTATCGCTGGCGGGGTGAGATGTGCGACGAGCAGGAGTGGTGCCTGCGACTGAAGACTTCCAAGTCATCATTGCAACAACTCGTCGCCGCGCTCGTGGCTGAACATCCCTATGATGAGCCGCAGGTGGTGCATTGGCTAGCCGGGGCGAGCGACGGATACGCCGATTGGGTCGAGGAGCAGACTAGGTGAGCAGATGGATCCTTGGCAGGCGTTCGTCGCGTTCAGCATCGGAATGGGGCTGGCGGCCGCCTGTGGCTTCCGCATCTTCCTGCCGCCATTGGTCCTCTCCTTCGCCGCCCGCTTCGAATGGGTGGAACTCGGTGCAGACATGCTCTGGCTCGGTGACACCTGGGTAACGGTCATCCTCGCTGCCGCCACTCTGATTGAAGTCGCTGCCTACTACATTCCATGGCTCGACAATCTGCTGGACACCATCGCCACACCTGCTGCTGTCATCGCAGGTTCGAGTGTGATGGCGGCGAATTTGGATGGGATGCACCCTGCTCTGCAATGGTCGCTGGCAATCATCGCCGGTGGCGGTGCTTCCGGAACGATGCAGATAGGAACGGTTGCTACCAGAGCCCTATCGACGGCGACCACCGGTGGTCTGGCCAATCCAGTGGTATCTACTGGAGAGGCGGGCGCCTGCCTCGTCTGCTCGCTGCTCGCGGTGTTTCTACCAATCCTTGCTCTTGTGGTGGTGACTGGTCTGCTCGGGCTTGCGGTCATGTTGCTCTTCCGATGGAGAAGGCGGAGGCGTGAGCGTGGTGGTTCTGAGCGGGACTCTTCACCCCCCGAAGGGCTATCCGTGATGTGACCGCGGAGGTACCAATGGCCACAGGATGGCGGCCGGAGAGCCTTACTCCCGCCGAGATAGCCGACGGCGACTCATACCACCGAGCACTCTACCACGACGGAGATGTCAACCGGCCTGCTGGTTGGCACAGGGATTCAGTGACCCACTTGCTGGAGTTGGCGATGCCGCACATCAAACCCGGGTCACTCGTGGTCGATTATGGCGCAGGTACGGGTGGGTCCGCCATCGAGCTACTGAAACTCACCGACGCGGCTAACCTTTCCATCGAGTTGGTGTTGGTTGACCCACTGGTATCCTGGTTCGGTAAGGCGAGAGAACTGCTTGAACATCGGAATGATGTGCATTTCGTGTTCTCTATGTTCACCAACGAGGATGGTAAACCTGCCTTCCATCGATTGGAAGAGATGCTCGATGGGCGTAAGGTGGACGTGATCCTATCCTCCTCCACTTTGCATCTCGTGCCGACCAAAGCGCTCCCTGACCTGGGCGTTCAATTCGCTGAATCACTGGCGGAAGGCGGCGTATTCGTCTGGGATAGCGGCGATGTCGATAGCAACATGCTGCCAGCCGATGCATCCCTGCTCCACGACCCATACCGTGCGGTGCGCGAGCACCTCCGGGATGATTCGGCGCGTCAGGCACTGCTTGCTGAGATGGGGGAGATTGGTGCGCATCAAGCTGAGCGCCGCGTCGACCGCATCTTCCCCGAACCGTTCTCTATCGACGTGATGCTGGATGCATTCGAGGCTGCAGGTTTCTCTAGTGAGATAAGCGACCACATTGTCGACTTTTCCAATGAGGACTCGGAGCGCTTCATCCTCGTTCCGCGGCTGTCCGAGATAGCCGCCCCGCTCATCGAGGGGAAGGAGCGCGACCGGGCGGTGCGCAACGCCATAGCATCCGTGCTCGCGAGCATGCGCGAGGCCGGCACGGCATCCGAGTCAGAGTATCGCAGTCATTGGGTATACGGCTACCACACCCTCGACTGAGCGCGGCGCACGCATGCCCTCGCACGCGGGCGAAGCATGATAGCGAAAACTCCCGAGTCAAGACTCATGGACACTTCACAAGGGGCACACGCTGACGCTGTCCAAGCGATTGGGAACACGCCTCTAATTCGCCTCAACTCATATGCCTCTGACATTGGCGCCTCGGAGATTTGGGTCAAACTGGAGCGCTGCAATCCTGGAGGATCTATCAAGGACAGAATAGCACTGCAGATGGTACTCGACGGCGAGGCTGAAGGCCTACTCAAGAAGGGAGGAACCATCGTCGAGGCGACGAGCGGCAACACAGGTATCGGACTGGCGATGGTTGCTGCACAACGTGACTACCGCTGTATATTCACCATGCCCGACAAGATGGCCCAAGAGAAGGTGGATATCTTGAGAGCATTGGGTGCGGAGGTGGTGGTCTGCCCGACAGCGGTTGAGAAAGAGGATCCTCAGTCCTACTACTCGGTGGCCGAACGTATCACTCTGGAGACAGAAGGTGCATGGTATCCTGATCAGTATTCCCACCAAGCCAACCCGCGGGCGCATGAGTTGCAGACTGGACCTGAGATATGGGCTCAGACTAGAGGAGAATTCACTCACTTCCTTGCCACCATGGGCACAGGGGGGACAATCACTGGGTGTGCCCGCGCATTTGCAGAACTCGCAGAAAGGGATGGTACACCAGCCCCTCGAAACATCGGCGTAGATGCTGTCGGCTCCATCCTCAAGCAGTGGTTCGATGAAGGGACTCTAGGGGAGCCGCACACCTACATGGTGGAAGGTTTCGGAGAGGACTTCATCCCTTCCGCCACCGACTTCTCGACCATCGACGAGATCATCCAGGTCGATGACGAGACCTGCTTCCGAGCTGCCCGCAGACTCGCTCGCAGCGAGGGTCTGTTCTGTGGTGGTTCGTCGGGGGCAGCACTGGCCGTAGCCGAGCAGGTTGCCAGAGAGGCCGATGCTCGCGGTGAGCCAGCCAAGCTGGTGGTCATCCTACCTGATGCTGGCAACCCTTATCTCAGCAAGATGTTCAACGATGACTGGCTCCGAGACAACGGGTTCGAGCCGAACGACTGGGGGTGATGAGATGCATGACGACGAGGAATTCGACGACATCGGCGACTCCACGCGCTCAGTACATGCCGGCTCCTCACCAGAGCAGGTGACCGGGGCTAAGATCGAACCTATCTTCCAGACGGCCACCTATGTGCAGAGCGATTTCGCTGAGCATAGTGGGTACGAGTATTCGCGCACACAGAATCCGACGCGTGAGGCGCTCGAGGCGGCGATGGCCGAACTCGAATCTCCAGGAGAGTCGGCACACGGTATCGCCTTCGGCAGTGGAATGGCGGCTATCTCAGCAATCACGCAGTTGCTCAAGGCGGGTGACCATATCCTCGCAGCCTCCGATCTCTACGGTGGCACTGGGCGTCTGTTCGATGACGTACTATCCCGGTTCGGAGTCACTACCACCTATTCCTTCCTCAACGAAGGGGACCTTGAGGAATTGGCGCAAGAGAACACGAAGATACTCTGGTTGGAGACCCCCACCAACCCGTTGCTAAACATTCACGACATCAACGCACTCGCTGACAAGGCACACGCGCGCGGCTGGCTGGTAGTGGTCGACAACACGTTCGCCAGCCCGATGCTACAACGTCCACTAGAACTGGGCGCCGACATTGTCGTTCATTCGACGACCAAGTACGTATCTGGTCATTCGGATGTTGTCGGTGGCTGCATAGTCGTGCGCGATGAGGGTTTGGCGGAACGACTTGCGTTCCTGCAGAACACCATCGGTGCCGTACCAGGGCCATTCGATTGCTTCCTGACGCTGCGCGGCATCCGTACGCTCGCCCTACGCATTGAGCGGCACTGCGACAACGCCGAATTCCTCGCCGAGCGCCTAGCCGAGCATCCGGCAGTGACACGAATTCTCTATCCAGGGCTCGCTGACCACCCTTCGCACGATGTGGCAACGCGGCAGATGCGTCGTTACGGGGGAATGATCTCGCTCGAAGTAGAGGGCGGCGAAGATGGGGCCCGCCGCTTCGCGGCAGCATCTCGTCTGTTCCCGATTGCCGAAAGCCTCGGGAGCGTATCTTCGATGATTAACCACCCCTGGTCGATGACCCACGCCGCCACACCTGAGGAACGACGTCTCGAGGTTGGTGTGACGCCCGGTCTCGTTCGCCTATCAGTCGGCATCGAGGACGCCGTTGACCTCTGGAACGACCTTGAGCGCGCTCTCGGTTGAGAATCACGGCTCGGGCAACTCTGCAATCGTGCCGGTCGCTCGGCGCAATCCTTCCATCGCCTCGATGTAACCCGAGGAATCCCCATCCTCTCCTAAGAGTTGTTCAGCAGCCTCCCACAAATGTTCCAGCGGCGGCGCCCAGTCCCCACCTTTGTCGCGGGTATCGGGCTCGAAGTGCCACGATTCACCCTCGCCTTTCCCATGCACCACCAGCCACGCCCAACCCATCGCTAGGTCGACATCGCTGGGCGCCTTACGCGCCATGCTGGTTGTCGGTCCCAGGCCATCGATTCTGCCTCGGCGCACCAACTGGTCTGCGAAGTCGAGTGGAGACGGGAGCGTACCAGCCTTCCAAGGGAACTTGCGCTGCTTTCGCACTCCACTCTGCTGCTCGTCCAGCCGGCGGAGGAAGTTGCCGAACCCCCGACCCCGTGCCTGCTTGGACTGTATCCGCTCCGCCTTGTCACCAGTGATATCGAACAGTGATTCGAGCAGATCGAGTCCATATTCGTCCCAGGTGGCGGTCAGCAGTGAATTGGCAGTGCCTGTTTCCAATCTCACCAACGAAGAGGCGAGCGTATGCCCTTCGCCGGCGCCATCCACGCGGACCCCGTCCTCGAGCACATCGAGCAAGGCGATGACCGCTTCCTTCTCAAGCGCACCTCCTTGAAGTTCCTCGATGAACTCAGCACCAGCATCCGCAGGGAAGTAACGCCGCCCGATGAGGTAGCCATCCGTCAGTTGGGTGGCGAACGCGTCGTGAATTTCTGTGGCTAGTAGCGTGTCTTCTAGATTGAGGCCGAGCCAGCGTTCAACCACCGCTCCCATCGCCTCACTGGCAGCATCTGATATGTCACCCTCGTATCCTTCCGGAGCGCAGTGGATCTCAGCCTGCAACAGACCGCCTAGGCCATTGGTTGGCACCATCGTCGACGCAGCGGATATGACGAAGGAATCCTTGAGCGAGCGCAGGTCAGCGAGCGCCAATGCGACGTCGATACCATTGGTGAATTTCAGTAGTAGATGGTCAATCCCCACAGAGCCGACCGCATCAGCATCCAGCCCCTTGCTCATCCACAAACCTTCGCCACCGCCTTTGGGTTCGGTGAATTCCACAGGTGCACCACGTAAGGCCTCTGCAAGCCACTCTACTGGAGGAGTTGGTTCGATTCCAGTGCAGACGAACCCCTTCGACCAGCTGAAGAACCAGTAGCCGCGCTTCGCCATCTCCAACCAAGTGAGCAGCCTCAGTTTCGGATTCAAATGGTTCTGGATGCCGACCATGCTCAGTCGTGCACCCTTCCCTCGCTGGACGAAGCTCGCACCTCCGTAGAGTTGGTCCTTGAACACCGAGACGGTGCTGAGGTCTTCTTCGTGCGCGGCCATCAGCGAAGCGGCGTATGCCTTGGCAACGGCATCTCCTCCCTGCTTGTTCATTCGCTTCTGCAACCACTTACGATTCTCTCGCTTGCGCAGCACCTTCTCGATATCGTTGAGTGCCCCTTTCATACGGTCTCGTCCGAGTCCCTTTCGAGTGGGACCGGTCACCTCTGGCAGTGTGGCGTGGGGGTCATCAAGCAGGATATCGAGATTCTTGCGCAGGCGTTTCTGCACGCCGGCCGACGCTTTCTTGATGCCCTTCATGCGGAACCGTTGCTGCTTCTTCTGTCCCGGGAATTCGACCGGGCTGCCACCTTGCACGCGCTCTCCTCCTGCGCCGCCGACTCAACCATCTCGCTTGAGGGCAACGGTCGACTCAAACCTGCCAGCGCGACAGCGCTTCGGATTCCACGTCGTCCAGTCTTCCCGGGATTACGAGACAGTGCATCCTTCCATCTGATACAGATGCGATCTGGTCTAAAGTACCGTGAATGATGCGCTGGTAAGAACTGCCGACATCACTGCACAGGACCCCAGTCCAGTCTTCGAGGCCTAAATCGAGTTGTTCTGCCATTCGCAGGAGGACGTCGACGGCGACCTCAGGACTCATCGGTTTCTGTTGCTCCACCCCCATTCCAGTCGGGTCGAGATCGAGCAGAATCAGCGTGTGCAATCCACGGTCGCGGTTGGCGATGATGAACTCGAGCGGGGAAGTGGGAACTACCTCTCCATGTGGGTATGGAAGTGTGACCTGCCGACCGAATCTGTATGATTGCAGTCCCACCGCTCCGGTGACGACGGTTGTAATCGACAGGCCGTGCACGACTTCGCATGCTATTCCAGCGGATTGGCAGCGGAGTTGCAGGTCGACGTGCGTGGTTGCCTGAAGAGGGTCGCCGACGACAAGCAGGGCCACGGAGGAACCGGCAGCGAGTCGCAACAGCTCCTCCGGGTTCTCCACACCTGGCCGCATCAAGCGAGTCCACGGCCCGATTAGTTCGGTGAGTTCCTGTTCCTGTTCTGCTGGTAGCGATGCTGTGTAGCCCTCGAGGAAGCGGTGTTCGCAGGCGCGAGCAGCGGAGATTGCCGCCTGCGTCATCTGTGACAGGTCACCAGGCCCTAATCCCACCAACCACAGCCCCGCCGCCATCAACACACATCCCGAGCCGTCAGCGTCAAGCGCAGCACACTGCTCCATTCGAATCAGATGCGTCACTTGAGCGTGCCGAAGCGGCAGACCCAGAGCACGTTCCTGCAGTTGGCGGAGCGTGGTTGGCTGGCGCCGCGCGCTCGCGTGCTCGAGGCAGGAGAAGAGCGTCTGTTGCCGTTGTCAGAGGAAGCACCAGCCTCGCTACCTGCCCCATTCGAGGGTCTATTGGAAGTAGATGCGGAGCAGCCAGAACCGTTCCCCCGACGCTGGCTGGAGCGCCTTCCACAATGGGTTCCCGAAGAGGTGATCAAGGCCAACGAAGGGTACTGGCCGAATGCTCAGGAACCACTGGGAGACCTGTTGGTTTTCAAATTGGAAAAAGAAATTCAGCAATATGCACAGGAGATTGCCTTGGCGAAGCTCGCGCACCACCAAACAGTGCGTGCCGCCTTCTGGGACAAAGGGGTCGAAGGTGAGTTCCGCGTGCGCAATCTGGAACCACTGGCCGCCCGCCATGATGGGGAGGTGTTCAGCCGAGTCGAACTCGACAGCCTGGAGCCGGATGTGCGAGCCGAACTCTTGTCGACGCGAACGCGCGTGCGCGAGCATGGAGTGGATATCGACATCGACCCTGGAACCGCATTCTTCTCGCATCGGCTGCAGACCGAGCGCTCCCGCACAATCGACAGCGCGGTGGCGCTCAAGGAGAAGCTCGGCAGGCCGATTGCAGTGGCTGATCCCTACTGCGGCGTCGGCCCTGCGCTCGTCCACCTGTTGGGGAACACGAACCTGGTAGGCGATTTGCTCGCCAGCGACCTCAACTCACAGGCAGTGCAACTGCTGCAAGTAAACCTCGCCCGCAAGGGGGTGGTTGGCCTTCCCGATGGACCAGAACCGCTCTGTGAGGTCAGTCCTGGCCGCTTCGTGGGCATCGGTGATGCGCTCACGCTGGCTGACGAACCCGCACTAGCAGGCCGCTTCGACCTGCTTCTGGTCAACTTACCCCACGACACACTCCGCCACCTACCGCACCTGCTGCCCTTGCTCAGGCGGGGTAGTACCAGCCTCGTGCGCGGTTGGGTGGTGGCGCCTGAGGATGACATCGATGAGATCAATGCCGAACTGCTGGAACTGCTGAGGCCGCTGGCACAAGGGGCGCCGCCGCCCATCCTTGAGCAGCGGCGAGCGTACAATGTCACCGAGTGGCTCTGCCGATTCGAAGCGTGGCTCGATATGCAAGATTGAACATTCGTCCGGATTACGGCGAAATTGGGTCATATGTTCCCAAAGGTGACGGCACAGCAGGTATTGGATGAAGCCCGCATCACCAACCCTCAGTGGCGCATTTGAGTGGAATACTCACGCAATTATCAGACGCATGGTTATCGCAAACGCACGCAAGCGCCCCGACCGGGATTTGAACCCGGGTCGGAGCCTCGACAGGGCTCCATGATAGGCCGCTACACTATCGGGGCAGGCGGGCGAGTGTTCGACAGCCGACCGGTATTTAACGAAAACCCAACTCCTTGGTTGAGTCATCATGG
>CAZUBQ010000046.1:0-10567 GCA_964618995.1 uncultured Candidatus Poseidoniales archaeon
TGCGCCGGCTTCGGTAGCCAGCACAAGGGCGAGTAGTGCGCCCACAACCTGAGCCACCAAACGCGTTCCGTTCGCCATCCAATTCCCCTCGGCATCTCCCAGGTCGCCGGTCATGATGTTGCACCATGTGACGACTGGCAGAATGTGGGCTCCGCTGAACGCGAGCCAGGCAACGGCAAGAGCAATCGCTCCTTCCAGGGTGCCATAGTTCACCATCACCCAGGCCACCAAGAAGGCGCCCCCAATCTCTGCTTTCATTGCTTTCATATCTATGTCCATTTATTTCACCTATTATTTCCCATCGTACTCAGACGATTAAGCGGTGCCCACTCAGTTTGCTTATGAATGATTCTCAGGAAAAACATCCAATGGGCGCTATTTTCGCACTATTTGTGAAATGCCGGTGTGCATACTGAAAGTAGGTGTAGTGGGACTCACCGAGTGCCAATTAATTCTATTTTCGTGAGGTTAGATATTCGATTATGACTGACAGGTTGGGCAGAGAAAGGTGGACCGGTTCTGCTGAACCGCGCGCTCAATCTCTCCTGCACACCCCCTACGGAGGCATCGTTCCCCTTCCCGACCGTAGACTCGCAGCCTGACTTCGAAGTTGTCCAGATACAGTTGCGGCTCATGGATGTAAGTCAGATCGTCCAATTCTGTCAAGCGCGTGCCGCCCACGCGCGCGCTCTCGCGCAACAGCGGGGCAGTCGCATCGAAGATGCGGCGCCACTCATCATCGGTGAGCGTGTCCGACTTGCGGCGCGGGTCGATTTGGGCGAGATGGCATATCTCAGAGACGTAGATGTTCCCCAGCCCGGCCACGCGGGACTGGTCGAGGAGCAGCGACTTGAGTTCCCGTCGGCTTCCGGACACCGCTTGTAGGAAGCGCTTGAAGCGCCAGGTGGTGTGAAGTGGATCGAGCCCCCAAGCAGCGAGTCGTTGGCTGTGCTGCTCTTCGGTATGCAGTTTCAGGGTGCCAAAGCGGCGCACATCTCGGTAGATGGCCTCGCTGCCGTCATCGAGCAGGATGCGCGCGTGACAGTATTTGTCGGGAAAGCCGTTGGCGAACCTCTCATCCTGTGGCCAGTCAGCCCCCTCAGGCTTCAGCCACCAGCCACCCGTCATACGCAGATGGCCTTCGACGACACTGACGGTACTCTCTCCAGAGGAATTGGGTGCCGCTAGTTCGAACCAGTAGAACTTCCCGCGGCGACCGACCCGCTCTACTGTGCGTCCGACTAATCCCTGCGACCCATCAACGCCCGCCTCCATCGGTGCGCGTCTGCCGAAGTCGATGCCCGCCTTGCCAAGTTGTGCAGCCCAGATATCGGATATCTCGACCGATGCGACCTCGCGTCCGGCGAAGAATTCGTCGAGCGCCCGTCGGCAGACCTCCACCTCCGGGAGTTCGGGCATGCCAAACAGGTGGGGTGCAACCCTCGATAGCACTTGCGAGAGGGGGTCGTGGGGGTTCTCATTCCTGGAGAAGGTACTCGACGTCCTGCTTGAACAACTCCAGATCCCACCCGGAACTTTGCCAAACCACCCGTTTCTCAAGTGTGCGGTCGAGTATGTAGGTCGGCAGGGCGTGCTCGATGAGGTAGTCCGTGTCGTCCTCGATGCCATACATCTCCAGCGCGACGCCGTACTGGCCCCAGATTGTCTCCAAGGAAGCATATCTCTGCCCCACATCCCCTCCGGCATCCACCACGGTGAGATGAGGCCATTCCGCCCCTCTGGAAGTGCTGTAATCCCGCATCACCCCAGATGTGTCAGACCACGGATCGACGGTCACGGATACGAATTGCACCTTGTCGCGATCCGCCTCGTCGAGGTTGTTCTGAACCCACAGCATCGAGGATGTCACTGCTAGGCAGACATCAGGACAGCGGGTGAACATGAAGGTGAGCACGACCACCTTACCCTCAGCATCTGAGAGCGACCAGCTCTCGTTGTCCTGGTCGATGAGCGTGAACCGGAAGGCGGTGCCTCCGACATTCGGCTCTTCGCCATTGAACACATGCGGACTCTCTCCTCCGATGCAACCAGCAAGCAGCAGGCAGAGCGCCACTGACAGCGCCAGCAGCCGCGCTGCCCATCGCGTTCCGCGCGCTGGGGTCATCTCCATCCAGTCACCCGAATCGCTGCTATTCCCCTTGATGATAAGTCAAACGGCTAGCCGTGAACTCGTTCACGCCTTCCCCCATTCCTCAGGCACGCGCGAGACAATGAGCGCGTGCTGCTCCTCCAATCCGGTCAGTTCGATCACCTCGAGCACCTCCGCTCCGGCCTCGGTTAGCGCTTCCCGCGCCTGCTCGTAATGGTCACGTGGTACACCACGGACACCGTGCTCGCTGCGCTCGGAGGCACTCTTGAGCGAGAGCAGGGAAAGACCGTTTGGCGCGAGGAATCGCTGTGCTGCGGCGATGTGCATGTCGACCTGTCCCGCCTGTGAGACATCTTGGAAAAGCCAAGGAACGCGCGCTGGCAGGAAGGAGGCGATTGCCTGCAGGTCGCGCGCATCCGCGAGTACTGGAATCAGTCCCGGTCGGGCCTCAGCCAAACGGACGAGGTCGCGCATGCAGCGAGGAGATATGTCCACGGCGACTATGCAACCACCGCGCTCGTTCCGCGCTCCGCACAGGTGGTCGTGCAGATACGAGATGGTCGTGCCATGCCCTGCTCCGAGATACAGCGTAGTCAAACCCGGCTCAGGCAACAGGAATCCCTTGTCACCCCCTGAACGCAGCAGTCCAGCGGCCAGTTTCGATTTGCGCGGACTCCACTGCCGCCACTCCTCACCGCGCCGACGTTTGAGTCGCTCGCCGCGTACCGCGACGCCGGGAACCGCGTTCAGGCTCCACAGGCTACGCCCCTCTGTACGCACCGCCCACGACAGGTCAGTGATCTTACGGCCTCGTCTGGCCATTCATCTCCCCCCTGTCAGTTACGCCGCTGAGGTCGTGGATGACGATCACGGATCGCCTGTACCTGTTGCTCTACCGCCGCCGTCTCATCCGCACCCCACGACTCGCCATCGAAGGCGTCGAGTCGCGAGGCGATCGCAACCTTGCCCGATAGCATGCGGGCCACCTTGCCACGCACCCACCGAGGTGAACGACTGACCCATGGATGCTGGAACAGATGACCGTGTTTGGGAGGTGGGATACCACTCCTCAAGTGCATGAAGAACGCCTTCTCCGCTCCGAGTACCTGTATGGTTCCCGATGGCAGACGAGCCATTCGCTGGCGCCCGTGCGCGGAGGTGCACAGGCGGGCGGCGAGCAATGGTCCGATCAACGCGGAAGTCGAGGGTAGGTGAGAAGTCGATAATTCGCGGACCGCCTGTTCCACCGCTTCGAGACGAGCACTGGTATCAACCACGCCCTGTGCCCATCCGTTGAGTGCGTTCCATTCGTCAGCGGGGACATCCACGTCGGCGGCCTCAGTCCCTAGGATGGTAGCGGCGGCTTCGAGTGAATCCGCTCCCGCCACCGCTTGCGGTATGGCATCGCGCGCTGCATCCAGGTCGAGCGCCGGAAGAAACAGACCAGCCCACTCGACCACTCTCGCCTCAAGCGTGCCCCACGCAGCGCGCAGTTCATCGGCAGCGCGCACCAGATGATCCAACCTTCGGTCAGCATCGCCGGCCGCCGCAGCCACACCCGATTGCGCCAACTGCACGGCGGCCCGACCCATCAGTTCCGATTCCTCCATCTCCAGCTGCGGCCAATCACCCTCGGCGAGGTCATGCACTGAGCACTGCTCCGCCTCTGGGAATCTCTCCGCCAGCACCCGCGCCTCGACGGTCATCCTGCCTGACGAGATGCGACCGAGTCGATCGGCAACCGCTCCGACACCCCTTCTGCCACCCCATACGGATTCGTCGACGATCTCGCCGGCGTCGTCGAATACGCGGGCTAGCCGCCAGTCCCAGCAGAGGCGCATGTGTATCCCAGACGGCACCCCTTGAAAAGGAGGGAGGGGGTGAGAAAACGGCGTAATTGGTGCACGTCGAAGCATTGTTTCAACGCTTCATCGGAATTCGGGGGAGCATACTATTGATAAAGTGTAATTGAACGGCTGGTCGTATGTTCTGTCCGGAGTGTGGAACCCTCGCTTTCCCAGATGAGAGCGGAATCATCCTCTGTCCCAACGGTCGCTGTGACTACATGGGGGAGACGAAAACAGAAGTTCAACTCGAGAGCGGCGAGACCATCGACCTCAGTGAAGCCAAGTCTAAGGCCGAAGCGAGCAACTTGAAGCACCTCAGTGAGACCATCGATGACTCCGACCAATACCATGGTGTCCTCACCAACGGTTCCTTCCTCTGCCCGAAGTGTGAATGTGACAGTGTCTACGCTGAACTCAAACAGACTCGCGCTTCCGACGAACCGGAGACTCGAATCCTCACCTGCGCAGAATGCAGCCACGGTTGGCGCGAGTACTGATTCGCGTTCGTCGACAGGCTCATCCTTGTCACGACTCGGCCACTCGGCTGATGGAGATGGATATGGCGGGAGCGAATACGCGACACTAACCCTTTAGAGCCCCCTTCGGGAAGCGCTGGTCGTTGCGGGGAAGGGTACCACGATGATGAACATAACAGCCCGACAGGATACCTTCAGGATGATGATTGACATCCTGTCCGTCCTTGTTGAAGAAGCACGCTTCAACTTCAAGGACAACCACCTCGAGATCCGGGTAGTAGACCCGAGCCATGTGGCGATGATCCGTATGGAGGTGGACTCCGCAGCCTTCGAGGCATGGGACGTCGATGAGACCTCGCTGGGACTTGAACTGGCGCCGATTGGAAAGTTGATTGGGCTGGCTGTAGCCGGCGACCTGCTCGAGATCAACTACGACGAGGCAGTCGGCCTGGTGTCCATACAGGTTGGGGAGATCAACCGCACCATTCGGCCGCTGGACCGCCAAGCGATGCAAGAACCGAAGGTGCCCGAAATCCCCTTGGATTCATGCGCTATCCTTTCAGGAACCAAGTTTGCCAGAGCGCTGAAGGCGGCGGACCAAGTCGGTGACCTTGTCACCTTCTCGCTCGACAAGAACCAGTTCGTGGTACACGTCTCTGGCGACCGCGACGCGGTGACCGTGCCCTACGAGGCTGGGGAGCTACTCGGGCTTGAGTGCGCCAAGCCGGTGAAGAGCCAGTACAGCCTGCAGTACCTTCTACCGCTAGCAACGCGCATCTCATCCACAGTCGAAGAGGTGAAGATCTGCTTCGGCGAGAACTACCCGTTGCAAATCGAATTCGAGTTCGCCGATGGTTCAGGGCGAGTCATCTACTTCCTCGCACCTCGCGTCGAAGGCGACACCTGAAGCCAGTTGACTTGCAGGTAGTCAGTTACGCCATTGTGATGGTCTCAATCACGTGTTGGGTCTTCTCGCTCGCGGGTTTCGTCCCACTCCCACTCACGTTCTGGGGGTGCGATTCGATCCGCATTGTTCCAGTCGGAATTCAAGCAGTCCGCGGGGGGCTGAACATCCACGACAATGAATTGGAGGCATTGCTTCAGCATCGCAGTGCGCTCTTCGTCGAGGTCGTCGGGGAGTGTGAATCGAGGGGATACCTCCTCGCCGCCTCGGTAGTCAGGATGGTCACGGTCACCCCAGTCGCCTCGGTCGCCATGGTCGCCCCAGTGGCCCCGGTGGTGGTGGCGATGACCCCTGCGGTCGCCTCGGTCGTCACCGCGTCGCTCGTCGTCATCTCCGAGACGCTCGAGGACTTCCCGCAACTCTCCGCAGGCTTCTCTGTCTCCTTCTGCACAGGACGTTCTCAACTCCATGATATGCCTAGCAATCTCTTCACGCTGACCATCGCGGTCGCGGTCCATTCGGTCGCGGATTGATTGGCGCAATCGCTCGATTCGGTCGCGGACGTCTTGTCCGTCACGGCGGTCCTGATCATCAACACGGTCGTCGTCCTGGTCATCAGGGCGGTCATCATCCGAATCGTCGACCCGGTCACTCTCACTACGGGCATCGGTCGGACTGGCGTCCTCCTTCACATTGAGCGCCTTGTGGTCGGAATTCCACAATTTGAACGTTGATTCGACTTTATCGTCTGACTTACCATATTTCGCCAGCAGCTCCTGACACTCAACTGAGTCTGGGTTTGCAAGACGGTCTGATCCCGGTTTGGCATCGGAATCGACTGCGTTCATGTCTTCATCTTCTCCGACCTGTGCATTCGCTGCAGTTTCGAGCGAGGTGAGCGAGGCGAATCCGCCCAGCACGAACATCGCCACCAGCAGCAAACTCAGGATGCTGTTCAATTTCAATCCAGACACTCCGCTCATGTTAACCGATTTCGGGACTACGTCCCGTCTTCAAGAGTTTTCGGAACTCAGATTCAACTCTCCTAAGTGATGGATAGCCCCCCAGTGCCCCTTTCAGGTAGCCCGGACGGGGCATGCTTGATAGCGAGGGTGGAGTCGCCGACACCGTAGGTGATGGCGTGGGCGAACAGCAGACGCGGGTATGTGTGCTCATTCCGAGTCTGCGAAACGCGGACGAGTTGGCCATCGCCCTCGATGGCCTGGCAAACCAGACTTGGGACGGCCCGTTGGAGGTGGTCGTGGTCGGGCCTGTCGGTGACCCGGGTGAGGCCGTCGCTGACACTCACGGCGCTCGCTTCATCGACGACGAGGGAAGTAGAACGCGCGCCGATGCCTGCAACGTGGCATTACGGCAGATCGACTGTGACATCGTCTGCTTCACCGATGACGACGTCTGGGTTCCAGAGACTTGGGTGGCGAGCCTGCTGCCGTGGTTCGACAAACCCGAGGTTGCTGGGGTCGGTGGACCGAACTTTGCGCCACCGGACAAGTCGACCTTCTGGCAGCGGGTGATCGATGTCACCTTCTGCTCCAAGTGGGTCACTGCCGGCACCAATTACGGTAAGCGCGGCAGCGCCGACCTCGAGCCGGCCGAGCAACTCCCTGGAGTCAACGCCGCATATCGCAAATCGGTGCTCGATGAGGTCGGTGGCTTCGACAACGGAGCAATCGGCTGCGAGGATGCGATGCTCGATTACAGAATCGAACAGGCGGGATACTCTCTGTGGACCGACCGCGAGGCAATCATCTGGCACCGTAGGCGGAACCCAGGAAGGGTGCGCAAGCAGATCCAGAACTACGGGCTCGTCCGGATGCTGGCCGCCAACCAGTACCCCGGAATGCGTGCCTGGAGTCACATCGCTGTAGGCCTGTTTCCACTGCTGGTCATCGATGCCCTGTTCTCGATTTGGTGGGGTGCTGCGAACGGGGGATTGGCCTGGCCTGATTTCTGGAACATCTCGACCGATGTCATCCCGTATGGGATGGCGAGAACAGCAGTCCATCTACCATTCTCACTGGCTGCCATCTACGTCCTCATCTGCTGGCTGGGCGCCGCCAAAGGAAACTCTCCTTGCCGTTCGGTTGCAACCGTTCTGGCAGCTCCGCTGATGACCTTCCTGCTCCACTGGTCGTACGGCGCCGGTGTTATTCGCGCCTGGTGGCGAATATATGTCTCGAGAATGCCGGGGTTGCAGGTCGATGACAAGGCTCGCGATTGACGCACCCCGGAACCGCTGGCCCGTGCCTTCAAGAGGGTTGGAACCAACTGATTCCCGATGTCGCGGAGGATGGAGAAAGTGATTACACTGCCACTGGCGTTGTTACTGTTCACCGCTGCCTTCCTGATTACCGTGTTCGCCTGAACTCTCTAACAGGCCGTTCACACACGTTCCATGGTGGAGCCGCCCTCTGAAACACGGTAGGATGGGCGCTTCGGCCGCCAGACGAATCCACTCACAATGCCGATGAATAGACCTCCGAACACGAGGTTGAACCAGCCATCAATCATGTAGCGAGCGGAGGCGAACTGCCATGCCCACAGGAACGACGGGATGATTCCGAGGGCCAGCGCGAACACCACCTCGCGCAGCAGGATGGGGGTTTTGTTCTCCTCAGGCAATCGCGGCGCTTCCTCAGGCGGGTTGGGCGCACGCACCAGTCGCATCACCTTGTCGCGGGATTCCGAATCGCTGAGTGAATGGTCGAAACTTCGTTCGACCCCATCGTCCCCCAACCTGCGCAGTGCCTTCACGTGGGAGAAATGAGAGGTTTCACGGGGATGGCCGTCACACCTTGCGCCCCAATGACCAGAGCGCGGCCTGCTGTCAGCGAGTTCCTCCCAACCTCCCAACTCATCATGCATCGACCCTCGGTCGTTAGCGAGTTCCCATTCGGCCTCGCTCGGCATTCGTACACCTGCTTCGTCGAGCTCTTCCTTCGTAGTCCCTGACAGGGTGTAGAAGTCACGAATGAGGAAGGCGTCACGACTGATCTCAAAATCGTAGTCGATGCGCACCTCGTGGAGCGGGCTCTCTTTCACAGGATGGAAACTGAGCCGTCCGTCGTCACTGCCCAGCCATACTGAGCCGGGCTTCACCTTCGACCACTCTAGGTCGTCGAGGCCGGTCAATGGATCACCCGTCGTGCTGGGTCGCTTCGCCGGTCATGTTGGCGGTCTCGCCGGTCTGCACAGCCCACAGATCGGCATAGACTCCGTCGGCAGTGAGCAAGTCTTCATGGGTGCCGCGCTCGACGACGACCCCCTCGACGAGCACGAGTATCTGGTCGGCGTCGCGTATTGTGGACAGCCGGTGCGCTACGGCCACGGTCATCCGTCCTTCCTTGAACTGATTCAGATTACGCTGGATGATTTCCTCGGTCTTCGTGTCAACAGAACTGGTCGCCTCGTCGAGGATGAGCAGTGGCGGCTTGCGCAGCAGCGCGCGGGCGAGCGAGATACGCTGGCGCTGCCCGCCAGACAGTTTGACTCCGCGGTCACCGACGATGGTCGCGTAGCCGTCAGACAAGTCGTTGAGGATGAATTCGTGCGCACCTGCCAGAGTCGCAGCTTCCTCGATGGCAGCGTCATCCGCTGATTGGTCGGAGTAGGCGATGTTCTCGCGCACCGTCCCGTGGAACAGGTAGACGTCTTGGCTGACGTAACCGATCTGCTGGCGCATGCTCTCCAGAGTCAGGGATTGCAGATCCTGTCCGTTCATCCCAACCGAACCGCCGTCCGGCTCGTAGTAGCGTAGCAGCAATTTGACGATGGTTGATTTCCCGGCGCCGGTCGGACCCACGATGCCAATCGTATCGTCGCTTCCCAACTCGAATGAAACGCCGTTGAGCACCTTCGGACCCTTTGGGTAGGAGAAGTGCACGTCTGAGAACGATACCAAGGAGGCGCGCTCCTCCAGCGGCGCCGCACCCTCTTGGTCGACGATGGTCGGCTCGAGGTCAATCATGGCGAACACCCGCCGCGCGCTCGCCTCGGACTTCTGGATCTGGTTGACCAGCATCCCGAGGATGAACAGCGGCATCGACATCCGCGTCGACATCAGCAGGAAGATGACCAGTCCGCCGGGGGTGATGTCCCCGGTCATCATCAGGTAGCCACCGGCGGTGGCGAGCAACCCGAAGGCGATGCCCGCGATCACATAGATTCCCGGCAGGAACTTGGTTCGCTCGACGGTCGCCCCGATGGCGTGGTCCATGTATCCACCAGATTCGCGTCCAACCCGCTTGAATTCGTAATCCTCCGCGTTGTACGCCTGTACGACCCCCATGCCGGAGATGTTGTTCGCCAGCACGGCGTTGATGTCACCAAAGGACTGGCGGGACTCGCGGTACTTGCGCTGCACCCGGGTGGAGAAGAAGTAGATCAGCGGCAGTATGATCATGATCGGGACGAACAGGATAACTGTCAGTTTCCAAGATATCCACAGCAGGATGATGAAGGCGGTGGTGAAGGTGATGACGATGCGGATCATCGACGTTGAGGCGTCGGAGAGGAAGTTCTCCAATTGGTTGACATCGGCTGACAGAACGGCCATGATGTCACCCGTCTGGCGGTCTTCGAAGTAGCGTATCTCCATCTTCAGCAGCGAGGAGAAGGCAGCCATGCGCACGTCGTGCTGCAGGTACTGTGCCAGCGTCTCCCACGCGTAATTGGAGATTCCCTGGAACAGAGCCAATCCAGCAAATCCGCCAAAGATCAGCAGGCCGTAGAACAGGTAGTCGTCGAACACCATCTCGACACCCGAATCCCGAGCGTTGAGGATGGCGTCAGTGAGAAGCCCCATCACGACAAAGGGGAGCAGGTCAAAGGCCCGTGCCGCCGCATTCGACAGGATGCCGACGGCGAATCGCTTCTTGTACGGCTTGATGAATGGGACCACACGCCACAACTGTCTCCCGAACATCTGCTTGTCACCGGAAATCGATACTCCATCCGCGCCTACCTCCTCTTCTTCCGTAGACTCAGCCCCATGGGGTGAACGAGGAGATGGCATCATGACGGGTCCTCCGGCGCCCGGCTCTTGACGAATGGCTTTCAACCCGTCGTCCATGCTGATGCTCGCGGCGATGGAACCGAATTCGATAAGGGGGGAGCAGTCCACCGACGCTTCGCCGCGGGTGTGGTGAAGTGGTATCACCTGAGGTTTCCAACCTCATATCGTGGGTTCAATTCCCGCCACCCGCATCTC
>CAZUBQ010000047.1:0-10424 GCA_964618995.1 uncultured Candidatus Poseidoniales archaeon
GCGGTGGATTCGAAATCCACTGTCCTTTGGACGCGGGAGTTCAAATCTCCTTCTCGGCGCCTTGAACCATCCTCAACCATCGAGGACGAACCGCGTTGTATGTGCCCAGGTCACCTTGCCTTCGAGCACCAACGTGCCGAACTGATCCTTCGCCGTCGCCCCGGCGACCAGCACATCGTGTCCTCGTTCGGGAGCATAGGCGAGCAGCATCTGTGGAGCCTTGTCCCGGTCCCACAGTTGGAAGCCGACCACGCCGGTGGCATCGACCAGCCGCGTTCCCCACTTGGTGCCGCCATCTGCGTATTCCTTGTGCTCAAAGTTGAACAGCTTGGCGCGGATGTTCCAACGTTGCGGGTCGAGTTCGTCGAATTGTGAGTCGCCGACGTCAGGGTCGGGCGCCTGCTCGATGCTTCCTCGGCTGCTGACATCGATGCGGATGTGACTCTTGAGATTCGGCTTGTAGCCAGCCGCTGGAATGATGTCCCGCAGCCGAATCATCGCTCCATCGACCAGCCAGCCGGGTTGCTCGTAGCCCTCCTGTTTCACCACCACCGCGACCCATTCGCCAGCACCGAAGTCGAGGAAGAACTCGAGCGCCTCAACCTCATTCTTCGGCCACTGCAACTCCATGCGCGCATTGCGCACCTGCCCGCGAACGTTCTTCCAGGGGCTGATGTCGCCGATGGCTGTGCAGTCGAGGGTCGTGCTCAACAGTAACGGGTTTGTGGCCTCGCCGCCGTTCTGTAGTTCATCTAGGAAGGGCGAACCGTCGCACATCGCGGCGTATTCGCACTGTTGGCATCGCGTATCAGGGTGCAGTGCTGGCTTTCCGGAAGGCTCTCCACCAGGTGCGAATATGCGCACCTGTTCGGGCTCAGGGGGGAAATCATCCTCATCGAGTTCACCGGGCTCCTTGATGCGCCGGAACACGTCGTGCAACCGCGCCTCTAGCCTGAGCAATGCAGCCTCATCAGGGACGCGCATAGGCTTGCGGACCGGCACCCCGAGATACCAGATCTCCTCTGCCGTCACCATCTCCTTCCGGTCGTGCGTGACCCACCAGAGGTAGGCGTACGCAGCCATCTGCTCGGGATAACCGAAGGAATAGTCCGACGTGCCATTGCTAGCCTTGACGTCGAAGATACGCGCTTCCCCAGTCCAACGGTAGACGAGGTCGTACTCTCCTTGCAACCATCCTTCGGGGTGCACCGAGGACATGGCGAAATCGCTGGCGTCCGGGTCGCAGAACCATGGTCTAGCCAATTCCCACGCCTCGCACCAACTGATGTCACCCTCAGCCTGTGCCGCCGGGTGTGGGTCCGGATGCTCGTACGGGAATCCGTCCGGCGCCGGCCACTGCGGCCGCTCTCCACCCCGCCTGAACCCTGCCAGATATGGTGGATTCCCGACGCTGATGCATTCCTCGACCTCATCGAGGTGGAAGCGAATTCCAGCACGTACCATCTCCAAGGCTGCATCCATGTTCCTCGCTTCGAACTCATCCCAGTCACCGACACGATTCGCATCTGCCTCCCATGAAGCTCTCTCGGCGGCCCATTCGCGCGGAAAGTGAATCTCAGCGCGCGCCAGCGCCCACTGCTCGAGCGCGGCGCGGTCGGTCGGCCACTCCGCTTTCGGCAGCACCGGTGATCTGGGACCCGGCCAATCAGCATCCGCGGCAGTGGATGGTCTCTGGATGGCATCGAGCGCACGACCATTGTGCGTGTGGACGACGTCCATCATCGGTGAGTCGAAGGTTTCCGAAGGGGCGTCTGCGGAGACCAGCACGGGAGAGTCGCGCATGACGCGACAGAGGGCGTCTTCCACGGAGTGACCCAAGCCGAAGATCGGTGGAATCCCTCCCAGCAACCCGAGTTCGTAGCGGTTCCACCACATGCGTGGGCAGCGCCTGTACATGTCCGCTTGCGTGTGAGACAGCCGCGAGTAAGGACCGACGGGGTCGTCCTCGGGAGGGTCGTGGACCGGCATGAGGGGGGAGGTTGCGTCCACCGTTCTTGAAGGATGCGGGAGTCAGCCGCTTCGTTCCACTTCGAGTCTCGTCGTACGCTGGTCGATCCTGAGTTGCGGAACACCGTCACGCCAGCCTAGTTCCGCCGCCAGCACGCGGAGCCTATCTCCTACCTCGAGTCGCGTGAAGGTATGCGTGACTGCTGAGCCGAATGCCACCACCTCGATGACCTCGTCACCATCCCAGAGGTGACACGTCTGCATGCTCCATGGCCTGCCGGTCACGCCCACTCCGCTGTTCGCACCGCGACTGACGACCAGTCCGCTCACGCTCGCCTTGGTCGGGATGAGCCCCAACCTCGTGAACTCCAACCCGTCGGGTGCCTCGGATGCGGGCTTCACACTGCTGTGCTCGTCGAGATAGAGGCGAGGCATGCGCCGCCACTGGCCAGGAGCAGCATCGAGTAGCACGGCGTCTTCGAGTTCGGGTATTTCTCCGAATGAATCGGCTCCCATCTCCTCGACGCCGACGCTGGCGTCGCCGACCGCTACTGAGGCGCCGTGTACGTGTTCTCCGTAATGGTTGGCCATCGGACCCCAGTGGCCCGATAGTTTCCCGCGCACGTGCAGCCGTCGCGGGATGTCTTGGATGCGGATGCAGGGCGTCTTCGGCGCGAGGGAGCGTGAGAGTTCGTCAGGGTCCGCGCTGGAGATTTCAGTAGGGACCACTTCAGCCAAACCAGCCGCCCGCGCAGCGACTGGGGCGGCGTCGCAGAATGCTGCTGCGTTACACATCTTGCAGGTCCTCTCCCTTGCCGCCGCAACGTTGGTCACAGGCAACGGATTACCTCCTGGAGCATGTTCCACCCAAGGAGCAGGGTCGGCCAGAGGAACGTCTGTCGGATGCAGTCCCGATTGCGTCATCGTCTCGTGTACATCCTTCCAACGAACCGCCTCCTCAGCGAGTTGGTCCGGTGGCAGCAATTCGACCTGCTTGCGGTACGGACCGGCGAGATACCACCCCTCCAGTCCAGAGATTTGTCCAGCATCGACGCGATCGGATGGACGTGCATCCGTGTCGCGAGTGACATCCCACAGCCATTGGTAGAAGCGTATCTGGATCGGTAGGCCGGCCGAGAATCCACTCGTGCCGGCGCTCGCCTTGATGTCGACTAACCGGACCGAACCGTCCCAGCGCTGCACCATGTCCAGTTCTCCAGCAGCCCAGCCGTCGGGGTGGAACTGCCTCTGGGGTTCGGCAACACGCGGGTCCTTCACCCATGGGCGGGCTACCTCCCAAGCCTCCCAAAGTGAGGGCGACCCTTCATTCTGGAATCCTGCCGCAGCAATGCGCGACGCCTGTTCACCAGGCTTCACAGGATCTTCACCCCAGCAAGGGGCGGGTACCCCGAACGGGTCCCCCGATTCACGATAGGCAGAGAGGTGCGGCCCTCCACCCGCCTGCAAGCAAGCATTCACTTCCTCGAGTTGAAGTTCTAGTCCGCCGCTGATGAGCATACTCATCCTGTTAGCATCTACATCTGCGATGTCAGTGCCCCCTGCTCGCCAGACGACGTTATCCCAATCCTGAGTGAGTCGCCTCAATGTCTCGTCAACCACAGAAGGCAACACCGCGTCAAGCCACTCTCTCAGGGTGTCCAGATCGGTGATCTCCACCTCGTCAGTAGCCGTTGGCGCCTCGAGGCCATCCTGCTCCATGGAATAGGCCACCCAAGCTGAGCGCACGGGCATCGGCCCGCCGTCAGCAGGCAACCTCTCCATCAGCAGGCCGCCGACCGCCTCCTCGGCCATGTGACCGATTAGCATCGCAGGGTTCTGGGGTTGTGCGACTCCGATTCTACGGCTATAGAACCATTGACGGGGGCAACGCTCCCATGTGACCAAGCCACTCGCTGACATACGTCGGCGACTCTTCCACAGATAGCCGGCGGCGGGTGGCAGCATGACTGGCATCGTATCGCCCTCATGAATAATAGAAATCGCCAGAGGCTTTCTGGCCGCGATCCTTCTGGGAGCCTTCCTTGTTGATACGCGGTCGCTTGGAGTCGTGGTCGCGTCGGAACGTGATCCCGACCCCTTTGAGGAATCGGTTCATCCCTTCACTGAGGGGAAGCGGACCGACAGCAGTGCCTTGCTTGCCTCCCTCACCTTCGAAGACGAGCAAGGAATCGCTTACTATGTCGATGAAGTAGATGTCGTGGTCGATGACCAGCGCCGATTTGGCGTTCGTCTCCATCGTTCTGCGAATCGCCTTGGCCGCCTCCATGCGTGAGTTCGCATCTAGATGAGCGCTCGGCTCGTCCAAGAGATAGATGTCCGCCTCCTTGCCTAGGCAGGCCACAATGCTCACCGCCTGCAACTCGCCACCCGAAAGCTGCTTAGCGTTCAACTCCAGCAATTGGTCGACCTGCAGCGGCCGAACGACCCCGCTCTGGAACTCACCTTCGTGCCACCTGTTGCCGAGTTCAGCATCCAGCCACTCGCGAACAGTACAGTCGTGTTCAGCGACGACGTGCTGCGGCTTGTAGGATATCTTCGCCTCCATCGTGCACCAGCCGTCATCCATCTCCAACTCACCCGCGATGATCTTCGCATAGGTCGTCTTGCCCGTGGCGTTCGGACCGACCACACCGACAACCTCGGCCTGATGTAACTGACCTTCACCGGTGGTGAGGGTGAATTCACCCAGAGTCTTGGCAATCCCACCCCATTCGAGGATGGAGGCGCCGATCGCCTCAGCGCGTGTGCTACCGCGCACGAACGAGATCGGCTTGTCGCGAATGCGCACGTTCTCCTCAGCGAGGAACCCATCGAGGTAGGCGTTGATTGCCTTGCGTGTCGTGCGCGGGGGGGTGAAGATGCCGAAGGCGGCCCGCTCTCCGTAGACGATGTGCACGAGATCCGAGAGCACATCGAGAATGGCCAAGTCGTGCTCGATGACGATGACGCGATGCTTCTCGGCCAATCGTTGCAGAATCTTCACCACGCGCATGCGCTCGAATATGTCGAGGTATGAGGATGGCTCGTCGAAGAAGTAGACATCGACATCTCTGAGCAACGTGGCGGCGATCGCCAGCCGCTGCAACTCGCCGCCCGACAATTCACCCACCTCCCTTTCCAGAAGGTGATCAATCCCGAGTTCAGCGGTCACCTCGTCCATGGCTTTGCGCTCGTCGGCGTGAGCGAGGAGTTCGCCCACCTTGCCAGTGAACTGTTTGGGGATATGGTCGACGTACTGCGGTTTGACAGCAACTCTGACCTTGCCCTCGAGGATGTCGTTGAAGTAGTCACGAAGTTCTCCTTTCGGTTGAGTCTCAACCGCCTCTGTCCAGGTGGGTTCCTCGTTCAGCCAGTCGCCCAGATTGGGCACCAATGCACCAGAAAGGATGTTGATTGCCGTCGATTTGCCCATCCCGTTTTGGCCGAGAATTCCCACCACCTGATTCTCACGCGGTGCGGGCAGACGGAACAGACGGAACCCGTTCTGCGAGTAGCGGTGAATCTTGTCGACTTCCAACTCAGCGGGCAGATTCTGGATGATGATGGCGTCGAATGGACACTTATGGATGCAGATTCCGCATCCGATGCACAGCGGTTCGGAGATGATTGGCTTTCCTGAACCATCGTCGAACACGATACACTCGATGCCATTCAGAACCGGTGGGCAGAATGCCCAGCATTCATGGTTGCACTTCTTCGGCTGGCAACGGTCTTCCAACAATACAGCGATGCGCATCCAATCCCTCCCGTTTGTTTCCCTTCGTGGTCCGTGTTTGATGGTTGCTGCGCTCACTTGGAGCGCAGACGGCTTCGAGTTCAGAGGCGCCAGAAGCGCTGCTTGGCGTAGACGAGCGCGGCCATGGTGAGTTTCTCGGCTTTGGAGAGCTTCACAGTCCCGTTGAACACGTCGCCGTCGCGCTTCTTGATCTTCTTCAGAACAGAGTAGTAGAACGCCATCATCGCCGCCGGCGAGTAGCGCGTGTTGCGCTCCAGCAGCGGCAGCAGCTGCTGAGCGCGGAAGTAGTAGGATTCGGCACGCCCGATGAAGTCCGAGGCGAACGCCTTCCAGCGCAGGTCATCAGACAGATCTTCACCGAGTTCATCGGGCTCGATTCCGTAGCGCTTCAACTCGTCGAGCGGCAGGTAGACGCGGTTGCGCTCGTAGTCTTCTTGGACATCTCTGAGAATGTTCGTCAACTGCATGAAGATGCCCCATGATTCTGCGAATTCGACAGCAGCGTCATCATCGCATCCGTAGACATCGATGCAGGTGAGGCCCACCACGGAAGCAACCCGGTAGCAGTAGCGGTAGAGGTCGTCGAAGGTGGCATAGCGGTTAGTGTAGAGGTCATCCTCCATTCCCGAAATCAGGTCATCCATGTAGGCCCGCGGAATGTCATATCGAGTCACCACATCCTTGAGTGCCATGAACACAGGGTCAGTGCTTGAGTGCACAGAGTAGGCGGTCGAGAGTTTCTTGCGGAAGAAGAACAGTTGCGCCAACTTGTCCCGATAGGTCTCCGAATCCAACACCGATTTGTCGCCGGTCAATTCCTCCAGCTGCTTCCGATAGGCCCTCGCCTCCACATCGTCGGCTCCCGCGCTGCCCGGGAACACGTCAACGTAGTCACCGTCCGCGATGTCGTCCGCTCGGCGACAGAATGCATAGTAGGCGCACATCGCCAACCGCTTGTCGTCTGGCAGATACTTGAACGAGTGATAGAAATTTCCCGCTTCCCGCTTGGTGAGTTCCTCACAGTATGCGTAGGCGGCCTCGAGCATCTCGGCGGGAACTTCCTCTTCGGCCCAGATGGGCGCGTCGATGTCGGCGAACGGATTGACGAGTTCGCCCTGCTTGCCGATGACACCCATGAAGGCGGCCGCCTCACCGACCAATTCGTGGGCGGTGATCGACACCGCGTGTACGGCGTCGCGGGTAATCTCTACAGCGGCTCTCAACTGGTCGATACGGTCCATCTCGGGCGTCGGGTCTCTCGTGGTTGACTTCGATGAGGGTTTGAGCGATGGCTCGCGCTCGACATGCTCCACCAACTCTGCTTCCAGAGGGGTTTCAGTCACCTCGGCTTTCTCTTCCATCGTGCCTCATTCGCGCTGTGCCGATGAATGCCCTAAGAACCTCTCGGCCTTTGGGCCGTTTCTGCTGGTTTGGCCTACGTCAGGCATTGCGATTGGTTTCGAGCAGCCGCTGACTTCGTCGGCGCGAAGGCAGGGCGAAGATGGTCTTGTTCTTCAGTTGCTTAATCTCGGGCCGCAGTACCTTGATGCGATTCTCGGCGTCAAGAACGTTCTCTGTTCTGAGTAAGGTCAACGTGCGCTGACCGATGAGCACGGGCAGCATGCAGGCGCCACGGAGCCTGAACTGGCTGAAAGGCAACAGTCCGATGTACTCTACTGCAGCATCTAGGTGGGCAGTGGCCATGTCGAGGTAGCCATTCAACATGGGACGGAACCGATCTATGTTCCCCGAATCGAGCAGGTCGCCTGGCACCAGATGGTGCTCGGCTAACACCGTGCTCGGCATGTAGCAGCGCCCCAAGCGCAGGTCCACGGGCAGGTCGCGCAGGATGTTGATGAGTTGCAACGCCTTACCGAAGCGCACACCGGTCTCGAACAGCCGCTCCTCAGTGCCCTTGTCAGCCTTGAACAGGTGTTCGAGGGTCAAGTGCGTCCAGAATTCTCCGACGCTACCGGCCACTCGGTAGGTGTAGTCGTCGAGTTCCCGCTCTCTGGTGAGGGGAATGACCTCGCCGTCGGAGGCTCCTCCGAATCGTTGCAGATCGAGTGTCTGGCCGCTGATGATGGTGTCAAGGCACTCCCTGATTCGTCGCTGATCAACGCTCGATACTCGATCGAGGCAGGCAACAGACGCCGCGATGTTCTCAAGCAACCTCGCCTCCGCAGGGTTCTCTTGCAATTCAGCGAGACCAGCGAGGTCTGGCAGTTCTCCGGAGCGACCTTGGATGCGTTCGTTGTATTGCTCTAGTGCGGATAGTCGCTGAGCGGTCGTGCCGCCGGTGGAATCTGCGATGGTGTCTGATGTGCGCGCCAGGAGATACAGCAAGCCGACTTGAGGCCGGATGCCGGACGGCAACGCCCGCAGAGTGAGATAGAACGAGCGAGAGGTTTCCTCGAGCAGAGAGTCGATTTCCTGGTTAATCAGATTGGACACGACTCACCATCCCCCCCTGACCATGGCCGGTGCTGGGCCCACCCGCCTCATCAATTGTGGCTGAAATAGAATCACCCGCCTTGTAGGGCAGGTCAACTAGCCTGCGCGCGAGTGCTGCATTCGCGGCAACCGTTTTTATTGAGGGACGGGACGGCTGCGTGTTGAGGCGTGGCCATGGATTGTCAGGTGTGTGAGGAAGAGATTCCCGATGATTCCATCTTCTGCCCTGAATGCGGCGGGCGTCAGGACCTCTCCAAAGCGAAGTTCGCCGCCACCGGAGCGACCGCGAGCCGCGGTGTCGGAGTCGTCTCACCAGAGGCGGTCGCCGCTCAACGTGAGCAGCAGCAGCAGCAGGCTGCACCGGATGTACAAACGATGAGCGCGGAGATGCTCAGCCAGATCGCCGGTAACGTAGCTCCGGCCCAACCTGAACCGGCACCAGCAGCAGATCAAGATGCACCGGACATGGAGGCGATGTTCGCCCAAGCCGCTGGTGGAGTGGGTGAAGTGAGCAGCATGGACGATGTCGTCGACAGGCTGCATGACGCTGAGGTGGAGCAGAAGGAGAACGCGCGCTCTGAGTGGCTCAGGATGAACCAGCAGACCGCCGCCGATGTCATCTCCTCAGTGAATTCCGAACTCCCGTCCCACCTGCGCAAACCGGACGAGCGCGCAGCCAGCGCGGCCCGCTTTCTTGAGGAGACTCTTGGTGAGGACACCCAAGCCTCCGATCTACCCTCAATCAGTTTGCTTCGGCGTATGGCCGAAGTGGCTGTGCGCAGGGTGGCGCGCAAGCGAGGTGTGGCGGTGGAATCTCCTCAGGTTGCATTGGAAGATGATGAACTTGTCAGGGTCAACGTCACCTACATCGATGATGGACGGGTGCTAGACACTCCGGCCGACCTCGGTGGCGCGTTCGAACACGCCATCTCCACGGAGGTCGCCCTCAAAGGACTGGATATCTCGGTGGCTGTGACACTGTTCTGCTCCAAGGACGATGCACTCGAACATGTGCATGGTGACCTTCCTGAGCGAGTAATCGACGATGATGTCGAGAAGTTCGCCTGTGAGGCATGTGGGCACTATCCGGTTATCGACGATGATCCAGCCTGTCCCGGTTGCGGAGCGGTGTTCGAGGAGGTCGAGGAGGACGAAGATGACGAGGAGTTCGATGGCCCATCCGGTGGCCCACCCCCTGGACCTCGTAGAGGTGGCCCACCCGAAGGAGGCCCGCGCAGAGGCGGTCCGCCAGGTAGCGGTGGCGGCCCCCCAGCAAGAGGTGGCCCCCCCGGAGGCGGCGGTCGAGGACCCCCATCCAAAGGTCCCCCTAGCAGAGGCCCGCCATCCAGCGGACCACCCACAGGTGGCCCAGGCGGCCCCCCACGCGGAGGTGGACCAGGCGGCCCCCCACGCGGAGGCGGTCCGGGCGGCCCTCCCTCAGGCGGCCCCGGAGGCCCCCCACCGCGCAAAGGTGGACCCAAAGGTCCGAAGCGCGGTCCACCACGGCGCTGATCAGGGAATCAGCGACCAGAGAATGGCTGCTGCCAGCCCGAGAAGTATGATGCCGACCGCGAAGTCGATCTGCTTGCCCCGCTTCCTCAATCCTTCGAGCATCGGAGTCCCCGACAAGGCCATCGCCACAATGACATACCAGGTAGTATCGATCACCAGCGCCACGGTCGCCAGAATCAATCTCTCCTGCAGCGGCATTCCCGCATCTATGAACTGGCTGAAGATGGCGGTCAGGAAGACGAAGATCTTCGGGTTGAGGAAGGCGATCAGGAATCCTTCGACGAATCCGTCTCTACCCCTCGCCTCATGTTCGTCGCCAATTTCTCTCTCAGGGGCTCGAATCATCGCCACCCCGATCCAGACAAGGAACGCAGCGCCAGCCAACTCCAACGCCGTGGCCCATTGGAGTCCACCTGACTTCAGCAGGGCGATGCCGGTGATGGCGAGGTAGGCGTAGATGCCGAAGCCGATTCCGTGACCCACGCTGCACGCCACCCCTCGTGCTCGTCCACCGACGATGGTGTTGCGCAGCACGACGGCGAGACTGGGTCCGGGAGAGATGGCCCCTCCGATGAGCACCAGCGCGACGGGAATCAGGGCCGCGGCGTCAAGTGCCATTGAATCATCACGGGAGCGACCACCCCATCAAGGGAGCGCTCCTAGTTCCTTCAACATCAATCGACGATAGCGGATCCGTCGCCGGCCACGGTGTTACCGTTGTAGGTCACCGAGA
>CAZUBQ010000048.1:0-8263 GCA_964618995.1 uncultured Candidatus Poseidoniales archaeon
GAGGTTGAGAGAAGTGAAATCCATAGGGGTCAACTCACATGTGTGCGATGATGGCAGCACCGAACTCACTGCACTTGAGCAGGGTCGCATCGTCCATCTGGCGTTCAAAGTCGTAGGTCACGGTCTTGGCGCTAATTGCACCGGACATTCCTGTGATGATGAGTTCTGCAGCCTCATCCCATCCAAGATAGCGCAGCATCATCTCTGCACTGAGAATCAAACTGCCAGGATTCACCTTGTCCAATCCGGTATATTTGGGAGCAGTGCCGTGCGTTGCCTCGAAGATGGCGATACCGGTGTCGAAGTTGATGTTCGCGCCTGGGGCGATACCGATTCCGCCGACCTGTGCAGCGAGCGCGTCGGAGATGTAGTCCCCGTTGAGATTCATCGTGGTCAGCACCGAATACTCCCGTGGACGGGTCAGAACCTGCTGCAGCATGGCGTCGGCAATGACGTCCTTGATGACTATCTCATTCCCGTTGTTTGGGTTGGTGATTGCACACCAAGGGCCACCATCGATCTCCACTCCGCCAAATTCACTCTGGGAGAGCGCGTACCCCCAGTCACGGAATCCTCCTTCTGTGAACTTCATGATGTTCCCCTTGTGCACCAGGGTCACACTTGGGAGATCGTGACGGATGGCGTGATTTATCGCTGCTCTGACGATACGTTCCGTCCCTTCGCGGCTAACGGGCTTGATGCCGATTCCAGAGGTCTCGGGGAAGCGAATCTTGTCGACACCCATCTCGTTCTGTAGGAAGTCGATGACGCGCTTCACCTCCTCACTACCCTCAGCCCATTCGATGCCTGCATAGACGTCCTCGGAATTCTCACGGAAGATGATCATGTCAACCGCTCCGGGGTCCTTTACTGGAGAAGGAACACCCTCGAACCAGCGAATCGGGCGCACGCACGCGAACAGGTCGAGGCGTTGTCGCAATGTCACGTTCAGGCTGCGGATTCCGCCGCCTACTGGAGTGGTCAGTGGTCCTTTGATCGACACGAGCCCATCGCACATCGCCTGCTCTGTCTCTGCCGGTAGCCATTCGCCACATGCATCGTACGCCTTCTGCCCGGCGAGCACCTCGACCCAGGAGATTTCTCGTCCACCTGCATATGCTTGCAGCACGGCAGCATCCACGACCCGTTGCATCACCGGCGTGATGTCAGCACCGATGCAGTCTCCCTCGATGTAGTGGATGCGCGGGTGGTCAGGAACCTGCAACTGACCGTCGGTCATCGTGATGGGTGTACCTGTGGTCATTGTCCGCGCCACCCACGCCCCCTTCATGAATGCGACGGCACATTTCTGATGGGGGTTACACAAGGGTCATCGCAGGAGTCGTGATGGATGTGTCATGGAAGCGAGTGTCGAGTGGCGTGAAGGAACGAAGATGAGCGCATACGGAAACGGTGCAACGTTGGAAATGGATTGGAGTGGTGAGGGGTTGTCACCGGTGATGGTGACCCTGCAGGCGGCTGGAGCGTGCAGCCTTGTGGACGTCATCATCGGCCTCAAGGAACGGGAGGTTACCGGGGCGCATCTTGCACTGACAGCCGAGCGGGCTGAGGAGAATCCCCGGGTGTTCACGCGCATCCACATGACCTACCACGTGCGCGGAATCGATCTGCCGTTGAAACTCATCGAACGACTCATTGAGCAGAGTCATGCGAAGTACTGCACTGTCTCGAACATGCTGAAACACACTGCCGAGATTACCTGGGATGCACGCCTCGATGGTTGAGTGAGGATTGATTTGAGCTTACTCTTCGTCAGTAATAACACCGAGTTCGCGGGCTACCGGAAGCAGAATGGCAGGTAAGCGGGCTAGTTCACCAGAGTCGTCTCCCTCTCGCCAGACACCCTCCTTGAACGGGACTCCGAGGGTCAACTGGTCCATCCACGAGATTCCAGCATGCCAGCGCTCGCGAGATAGGCCGGCCAACAGCGCCGCTTGTCCCAGCGCCCGAGCGACATCGGCCGCCGCCGGGTCGTCGAGGAAGGTCAGTGCGCCGACCCAGCCAGCGAGAGCCTGGTCACCGCATCCGAACCCGGATCGATTCAAGTCGAACACTACCTCGTCCTCAAACTTGGACTCGATGAGCGCACGGTCAGCATCGCTGATCTGCAGCATGTGCTGCATCGCATCGAGTAACCTGATGCTGTGCAGGGAGAGCGCCCCATCACCGCACCACGCCAATTCGAGTGCATGCCAGAACGGGGTCTGGTCCGGGATCATGACTCCCGCTCCAGAAGTTCTCGCAGCAGTTTCAGGTGAGTATCGAAGGAAATAGTCAGTTCGAGACGCTTGCGAGCGAGCAACTTAGCCTCGGCGGGGTCGAGGATGCCATCTACCCAGCAGGTCGAGAGCAACAACTCGTACGCTTCCACGGGTTCCATCTCCTCCGATTCAGGCTCTGGTTCCTCCTCCGGCTCGGGCTCCTCCGACTCTTCTTCGGCCTCGGCTTCCTCATCAGAGTCCTCCTGCTCACTGAAGAATTGAGCATCGTCGCTCAGCAAGGGCTCCTCCTCGTCATCGTCATCCATGAACGCCGCCAGCAAATCGTCACCAGCGACCGCAGCATCTGGCGCAGCCGCCGCCCCACTCATCACCCCGAGCTCTTCGAACGGGTCCACCTCGCCATCGTCTTCGCCTTCGGGCGCGTGTTCCTGCATGAGTCCTCGAATCGCCTGAGACAGTGCTCCTTCTTCAGGCAGTCGCCCTGTCGACAAACCCTCGTTGACTCTCTTCAACGACCTTTCGAGTACAGCAGACCTCCGGCCCCCCCAGTTGCCATCATCCCTATGTTTCTCGATGTGCTCCCCGGCCGCAGCCATGTCCTCAGTGTCGCAGCCGAGATGGTCACTCATCTGAGTCATCATAGAATCGTCAAGTCCGTCGGTGGATTCGCAGTTGAGAATCATCAGCGCGTGCATGATCTGTTCTGGTTCCAGCAATTCTCACACCTTCCCGCCCCGGCGTTGGCGTACGGCCCGCTCCCGTTGCCGCGCGTTGAAAGGAGTTCCCCTACATGGTGCGCTACTTATCAGTAAACAAATCAAGAGAGTGTAAATCGGTTCGGGCACCGATTTACGAGCGCATTCCACGAATACAATTGAAAACTCAAGGAACAAGGACAGAGGGCGACCGCGTACAGATGAATACCCATGTTAATTATCATTCAAACAGTTAGTGAATATACTTGGAACCATGTTTCTGTCAGACTGGAGAGCCTGACTATTGCACTCTTTCCCGGCTCGCAAGGCTGGTTGAATCGCTAACCATTAAAGACCCTCCATAGCGCACAAGAATTCCGCTCGGACGATGTGGACACCTCGCAAGTGGACAACGGTCGGAGAGCGGAAAGAATGCCATGGTGGGAACAGATTTGCAATCCAAGTCGAAGGGTGAAACTGAGGTCGGCGCGGCGGAGCAAGGCCTTGTCATCGAACGTCGATTCACCTCTCATGACAGCCCGGTATGGGAGCAGTTCGACTGGTTCGTCGACAACATCGAGATTCGCAACCCCGACGGAAGTCTGGCTCACGAGATCAAGGGTGTGGAGTTCCCTGAGGGATTCCGAGGCGTTCCGGCTACGGTGGCGGCGCAGAAGTATCTGCGCAGAGTGGTCCCTGGGATGGATCATCTCGAGAAAATCCCTGAAGATGATGTCCCAGAATGGCTCTGGCGCAGCGCACCGAATATGAAGATGCGCAAGGATATGAGCGAGGAAGATTGGGTCGGGCGCGAGACCAGCGGTAAGCAGTTGTTCCATCGATTGGCGGGCTGCTGGACCTACTGGGGCTGGAAAAATGACTACTTCGTCAGCGAGGTAGACGCGCGCGCGTACTACGATGAGATGTGCTACCTGCTCGCTAGCCAGTGCTCAGCGCCGAACAGCCCGCAATGGTTCAACACCGGCCTGCACTGGGCATACGGAATCGAAGGACCTGCCCAAGGGCACTGGTACGTCAATACACTCACAGGAAAAGATACCCGCTCTAAGAATGCGTACGAGCGGCCACAACCACACGCTTGCTTCATCCAGAGCATCGAAGACAAACT
Source organism: uncultured Candidatus Poseidoniales archaeon (assembly GCA_964618995.1). Lineage (GTDB taxonomy): Archaea > Thermoplasmatota > Poseidoniia > Poseidoniales > Thalassarchaeaceae > JAKUTA01. Next base: position 4,068 of record CAZUBQ010000048.1, read on the forward strand.
GGTCGGGCCGGACTCAATTACAGATCTGGTGTCGCGTGAAGCGCTGTTGTTCAAGTTCGGTTCAGGAACCGGCAGTAACTTCTCCAATCTGCGTGCCGCGGGCGAACCACTCTCGGGCGGGGGTCAGAGCAGTGGCCTGCTGTCATTCCTGATGATTCTCGACAAGGCGGCAGGAGCAATCAAGTCGGGTGGAACCACTCGGAGAGCAGCGAAGATGGTCACACTGAATCTCGATCATCCGGACATCCGTGAATACGTCAATTGGAAGATGAAGGAGGAAGAGAAGGTGTCTGCGCTGATTGCCGGCGCAGCGGCGTTGCAGAAGCACGCAAACGACATCCTCACAGCCATCAACGATTGGGATGAAGAGGAGGCTGACAGACTCGACACCAGCCGCAACCAGCAACTAGCGCGAGCTGTCAAGCAAGCGATGAATGCGAACATCCCTCCGACGCACATTAAGCGCATACTCGACCTTGCCGATCAAGGATGGGATAATATCACCTTCCAGAATTTCGACTCTGACTGGCAGGGCGCCGGATACATGACAGTTTCAGGTCAGAACAGCAACAATTCCGTGAGGGCCGACAACGAGTTCATGCATGCAATCGAATCTGGAGGTGAATGGAACCTCTACTGGCGCACCGAACTGGACAAGGCGAAGGAGGAGGGGCGTGATCCGGTTCCTAAGGAAACCATGCCCGCGGTCGATCTATGGGATGATGTCGCCTATGCTGCTTGGGCATGTGCTGACCCCGGAATACAGTTCGACACCACCATCAACGATTGGCATACCTGTCCCAACAGCGGACGCATCAATGGATCCAATCCGTGCAGCGAGTACATGTTCCTCGACAACACCGCCTGTAACCTAGCAAGTCTCAACTTACTGAAGTTCCATGATATAGACCAAGGGAAGTTCAACATCGATGACTATGTGCATTCAATCCGCCTGTGGACCGTCACCCTCGAATTGTCAGTGTTGATGGCGCAGTTCCCATCCAAGACGATTTCCAGACTGTCCTATGAGACCCGCACACTAGGGCTGGGATTCTGCAACGTTGGCTCACTGCTGATGCACATGGGCATTCCTTACGACGACCCGCGCGGCTACGCAATCTGCGGAGCCTTGGCCGCTATCATGACAGGGCAGTCCTATCGCACCTCGGCTGAGATGGCTTCGTTCCTTGGTCCGTTCGAACAGTTCGAGGACAACCGTGAGCCGATGATGCGCGTCATGCGCAATCACATGCGTGCCGCGTACAACGCCCCGGACGATGAGTATGAGGGGCTGAGTGTGCTACCGATGGCAATCGACCCCAAGAAGTGCGCCAAGGATCTGCGGGAAGCAGCCTGCGCCGCTTGGGATGCCGCCATCAGAGAAGGAGAGGAGTATGGCTATCGCAACGCCCAGACCACCGTGATTGCACCCACCGGAACCATCGGATTGGTGATGGGGGCGGACACCACCGGCGTAGAGCCGCAGTTCTCACTTGTTCAATTCAAGGATCTGGCTGGAGGGGGTTCGCTCAAGATTCCCATGACAGGGCTGCATACCGGCCTGCGCAAACAGGGCTATTCGAAAGTCGAGGTGGAGGGAATCATGGACTATGTGATCGGCACCAGCTCGCTGGTCAACAGTCCAGTTGTCAACCAAGGCACGCTGATGGACTTGGGATTCACAGAAGCCGAACTGAGTAAACTCGATGCCGCGATTCCGAAGGTGCATGGAATCCGCGGCCTGTTCACCCCAGAAATCATTGGCGTGGATTTCTGTAAGGAAGTACTTGAACTCGATGAGGAGCAGATGGATACACCTACATTCGACCTGCTCACTCATCTTGGATTCAGCAGAGCGGATGTTCAAATCTCCGAGGACCATATCTTCGGCCGGTTGACCGTCGAGGGAGCGCCTGGTCTCAAAGAGGAGCATCTGGCTGTGTTCGACTGTGCCCAGCCATGTGGTAGGGCTGGTAAGCGCTCCATTCCCTGGAAGGCGCATGTGGACATGATGGCGGCGGCGCAGCCGTTCATCTCAGGGGCGATCAGTAAGACGATCAACATGCCAAACGACGTCACCATCGACGACGTGAAGAACGCCTATGTGCGCAGTTGGAAAACTGGCAACAAGGCGTGTGCGCTATACCGCGATGGAAGCAAACTTTCGCAACCCTTGACGTCATCTCTGGTAGATCCCAGTGTACTCGTGGAAAACGGCTCTGACGATATGATTGAACCATCCGAGATGGCTCCGATTCAGAAGATGGTCGAACAAGCGGTCGAACAACTGCCACTGCCGCCAGCAGAGGCGAGACCGGTCGCCGAGGCTTTCGTGCACAATTACGTCGCCGTACGCCGACCACTACCTGATGAACGAAGTTCCCACACACTCAAGGCGCGGCTAGGAGGGCACACGGTATATCTCACATCGAGCGCATATCAGGACGAGAAACTGGGTGAGATCATGATTACCACCTCAAAGGAGGGAGCTGCTTGGCGCTCGCTGCTAAACCAGTTCGCCATCGCGGTGTCGATTGGACTGCAGTATGGAGTGCCGCTAGAGGCGTTCGTGAAGTCGTTCACATTTCAGAAGTTTGAGCCGAGTGGGATGGTTCAGGGTGGAAGCAACCGGGTTAAGATGGCGACCAGCATCGTCGATTACATCTTCCGCGAACTGGCAATCAAGTATCTCGGTCGAAACGATCTTTCACAGGTGTCTCAGGAGGATTTGGAGTACACCTCAATCAGCCGACCGGAGGAGACCCCAGATGGTGTGGTACGCGTGGCTGGAGAGAAGCGTGACATCCAGATGACCCTTCCTTTGGAGCCCGACGTCGATGAGGACATAGAACGAATACGGATTGCCCGTGAGCGTGGCTTCACTGGAGACATCTGCCAGAATTGTGGTCAGAGTCAGATGACGCGGAACGGAACCTGCCTGAAATGCAACGCTTGCGGTGAGACGACCGGCTGCTCGTGAATCAGTCCTCAGATACAAGAGGGTCTGGAATCAATTCACCCGCGCTCAGTGACATCACCCATTTGTGAGTCAGTTTGCGCATTGAATTATCCTTGAACGCATAGACACGATTCACGCCGTGTCCCTTGGCTTGTTTGAACAAGCCACCCTCAATGCCTGCTTCGTTCGCGTATCTTGACAATGCGATCTTCGCGGCTCGAACCACGTTGGCAGCATACTTGCGACTAGCCTCCTCATTCACAGGTATTTCCAGAATTCTAACCAATCTTCCTTGATTGACACCTTCGGGCTCACTCGCTATCACTCCCAAGATGATGTATTGATCTCTGATTGCCCTTCTCCATCTGCGATGGTCGGTACCCGATTCATCCAATTTCTCCTGAACGATGAAGCGGTTATACAACGTGTCCAACCATGCTCTATTCTTCTCGCCGTATCTGGCATAATCCAATACTTCTGGATTGAAATCTGATTTGTCTGGTGGCATGCGCGTGGGTGGTTTGAGCTCGACCTGGAAATCCTCCCTTGGAAGTTCATCAATCAACCATGATTCGAGTTTGTCCAACTCTACTTTATCCTCACTTCTTTTCACTGCTTCAAGAAGAAGATTCGGGGCCACCTCAGAGAAATTCGCAGGATATCTTTTGGCCCAATAATCAAAAGCATGCTGCAGACGTTTCGCTTTATCGTCGACATCAATAGGTGCTCCAACTGCCTGTTGTTGTCCGGACATGTTCTTCACATCACGCAATTACGTATTATTTACAAATGCTGAAACTATTTTAATGAAACGAACATGTGTGCTGCATGGTATCATTTCTTTGATAGGGCGAAAACACGCGTTGGGTGTTGTTTAGGTCATCTCAACGCGCCAGGCAAGCCAGTTTTCGACCAGTTTTCGCACATCAGCCGGCTCTCCTGACTCAGAATGCATCTGCAGCGCCGCGCGGATCGATTCCACCAGTTCCTCATCAGGCACTTCGCCCGTGATACGTTCTATGAAGTGCTCAAGACTCATACCTGCTCCTCGCTCCAACGCTCTTTCGAAGCGGGCGCGCTCCTCGTCGTCCTTAGGCGGGCGCACGGTGTCGGTCAAGAGCTCACCTCCAATTCCCATGGCGATTCCTGTTCAGGGTATTCCATGATATCCTCATTCGTCCACTGGGAAAGTGGGCCTTCCAGTGAGATGGGGTCGTTGGCAGGCTCGGCGCTCCAG
>CAZUBQ010000048.1:8363-9494 GCA_964618995.1 uncultured Candidatus Poseidoniales archaeon
GGACATCTCCGCGCTCAAGCGCCGCTTCCACGACGGAAGCGGGGTGCAGCACAGGCTCGACAGGTGGTCTTGCATCAGCCATCATACCTCACCTCCAATAGTCAACTCCGGAAGTTCAGGGAACTTCAGTTCCCCGAAGGTCAGCGAGTACATGCGGGCGGGCGGCGCGCGCGCGGGCTCTCCGAGCATTCGGCGCAGGCGTTGGACAACCCACTGTGCCCCATGGGCAGCCGCCAGGGCATAACCCATCTCGATGTTGCCGTTCTCTACGGCGCCCTCTTGCTGGCAGGATGCGGGCTGCTGATCATCAGGGGTCATCATAGTGACCAGTCGCGGTTCCTCCTCGTCATCGAGCGCCATGTATCCGTCACCACCGCAGCGCAGGTCGACCCATTCAGTCGCGTGGGCGTGCGCCAGCAGGCGGGCTGCGGGTCGGTCGACGGCGACCACGACGAGGTCGTAGCCCTCGAGTTGGGCCGCTCGGCGCAAGTCCTCATCGTGCGCGATGATGGTGAGCGCGGGCGACAGGAACGGGTCCAGCCGCTCAGCAAGAGAGTCGACCTTCAGGCGGCCGACCATGCGCGGTTCGTGGCGCTGGTGCGACAAGTTCGCCTCCTCGACGCGGTCGCTGTCCATCAGGTGGACGCGGACACCGCCGAGGCGTTCTGCGAGCGCACCTGCGGTCAACGCTGGTACGAGTTCGTCAATTAGTTGGCTGCCGATGCCACCGGCACCGACAATCAGTATGTTCTTCATTTCTTGTTTCATTTTTCCATTCTCCTATTGTTCTGTGATCCTGTTGGTGCCCGCCGGGGCCTTGCGGCCCCGACGAACACGTTCGCAGTCAGGTTCAGAGGCCTCCCACAAGCTGTGGGACCAGTTGAACCGTCGTGTTGTTCTCAGCCATCTCGGGCCAGTCGGCGTTCGCCAGGTCCGCCGCCTCGACGAGGCGACCATCTGAGAACACCCAGTGGCTGTCCGAGTTCTGCTCGACTATTGCGAGCGTCTCGGGCTGTGTCAGTTCCATGCACGCGTGGCCTGCCTCTTTCGAGCAGACCTCGACGTGCACGCGCACTTCGTTTTCTTTTTCATTTTTCATTTTCTTTTTCTCCTGTTTCTGTTCCCTCATCG
>CAZUBQ010000049.1:0-8197 GCA_964618995.1 uncultured Candidatus Poseidoniales archaeon
CCTTCCTCACCTCCCAAGAGGTTGGCAGCGGGAACGCGCACGTTCTCGAAGATGACAGAACGGGTGTCCGAGGCACGCTGGCCCATCGTGTCCTCCTTCTTTCCGAGCGTGACTCCATCCCAGGCGGATTCGACGATGAACCCTGACATGCCCTTGTGTCCGGCCTCCTTGTCGGTGTATGCGAGTACGAAGAACCAGTCAGCGTGGCCAGCTCCGGTGATGAACATCTTCTCGCCGTTGAGGATGTAGTCGTCGCCATCCTTCACCGCCGTACTCCGGATTCCCTGTACGTCGCTTCCCGCCGCCGGTTCGGTCACGCAATAGGAGACGGTGATTGGGCTCTGACTCATCTTGCCGAGATACTTCTGCTTCTGCTCCTCGGTGCCACCGGTGATCACGGGTGCCGCGGTCAGGCCGTTGACATACGCCGATGTTGCGAATCCCGGGTCGCCCCACGCCAGTTCCTCTGACACCAGCACCTCGGTCAGGGTGCCGAAGCCCATGCCTCCGTATTCCTCAGGGATGTGCATGTTCATCAGGCCGAGTTCGTGTAAGGTGGCGATGGCCTCCCGGGGGAACTCGCGGGCCTCGTCCCAATGCTCGGCGTTGGGACGCAACTCCTCGGCAGCGAAATCGTGAGCGAGGTCGCGCAGCATCTCCTGCTCCTCGGAGATTGAGAAGTCGACCATGGACGCCCCAGCCGGCAACCGCCGATAAGCAATACGTCGGGAGAGATGTACGCTCACTATCCAGCGATGGTGAGCAACAGATAGACGAACACAGCGTAACAGCCGACGAGTATTCCACCCTCCCAGCGGTTGAACTTGAAGTCTGTCCACATGAACAGCAGGCAGAGGGAGACGCATCCGATGGTTGCCGGCATGATGAGGCCGTAGAAGAGGCCGGTGCTCATCACGCTGATTGGGTTGATCATCGCGGCGAGTCCCACGGAGAGCATCGGATCGGTGATGTTCGAGCCGATGAGCGTCCCAACGGCGACACCCTGACTGCGCCGCGCTGCCATCAGAGCCACTGCGAGCTCAGGAATCGAGGTGCCCACCGCAGAGATGGTGGTACCGACCACCGCTGACGGCACGCCCAGTTCGATTGCGATGATCGACGCAGCATCGATGACCCGCTCAGAGGCGAACATCGCCAAGGCGAGGCCAACCGCGAGCATCACCACGTACGAGGCACCGGTCCAGTCGAGGGTACGCTCTTGTTCAATGCGAATCTCCTCGATGACCTCGAACTCGTCTGTTCGAATCTGCTCGCGATGGCTTACGAGATATCCGATATAGCACAGGTAGAGCGCGCACAGGATGAATCCCTCGATGCGACTGAGATGGTCGTCGAGCAGCAGGAATACGGACAGCAGCACCACGGCGAACAGCATCATCAGCCCATCGCGTCCAATCCACGACGGACGAACAGAGAGTGGCCGGATGAGCACGACCAGGCCGAGGATGAGGGTGATCTGCACGAGTACGGAACCGTAGATGTTGCCCAGCGCGAAATCGGTGGCGCAGTCTGTTGCTCCAGCTATGCACGGATTCTGGCGAGCCTCCCAAGCCGCTTGACTTGAGATGAGGATCTCGGGCAAGGAGGTCCCCAGAGATACGATGGTCAGACCGATGATAATCTCCGCCACACCGATCCTGCGCGCCAATCCCTTCGCACCCTCTACGAAGAAATCGGCTGACGTGATCAGCAGCCCGATGGAGAGCAGCAGCAGGAATACGCTGATGGCTATCTTGGTCACCGTCACTTCGCTCATCAGGCTGTTGACTCCGAGCATGGCGAGGAACAGGCTGGCGATCACCAGCACTTGATTCCACATGAACAGGCTCGCTATACCTCGTGTGACTGAACTCTGCGTCCTCGACTCGGCAGGAGATTCGTCCACAGGGTCAGCCATGTGCCTCGCTTCCATGAGGGGCTCTGAGGCTTTGCAAATAGCGGTAGCGCCTGTGCAGACTCAGGCGCACAGTTGGCGCAGATGGCTGGTAACCAGTTCAGCCGTCGGAATTGTATGGTCCTCTAGAGGGGGTGAGAACGGCACTGGAGTGTCGAGTGCCCCGAGTACGACCGGCGGAGCCTCGAGCCCCCAGAACGCCTCCTCTACGATGCGGCTGGAGACCGAATGACCCAGCCCCCCGGTGTGTTGTGCCTCCTGTAGAACGAGAAGCCGACCCGTGCGCTTCACGCTGGCGACACAGGTGGCTGCGTCGAACGGCGCCAGCGTACGTAGGTCGATTACCTCGACCTCAATGCCTGAGTTTGCCATCTCGGCCGCAGCGGCGAGGGCCACGTGCACCATCGCCCCCCAGGTCACCACGGTCGCGGCATCGCCGCCACGGATGACTTCGGCCCTGCCGAGCTTGTACGGGCCTTCGCCGCGCTTCAGGTGAGCATGCACTGACTCGGTGTCCACTATCTGGTTGATGTTGTCACCCCAACCGGTTTTGCCGCCCCTGAGCCCGTACATCCCCAGATGCTCGAGATAGACCACTGGGTCGGGCAGTGCAGCAGCTTCGATCAGCAGGTCGTAGGCGTCCTGAGGAGTGGAGGGGAACAGAATGACGAGACCGGGGTCGTTGGTGAACCACGATTCGATCATGTTCGCATGGAACGGACCGGAACGTGTCTTGGCACCGAGCGGGATGCGCACTACCAGTGGAACCTCTGCGCCCCAGCGCCAGCGTAGCATCGAGGCGTTGTTGACGAGCGCATTCATTCCCAGGGCAGCGAATCCCCCGAATTGGATCTCGGCTATCGCACGCATACCGGCAAGGGCAGCTCCAGTGGCGGAATGGATGATCAGCGCCTCGGACAGCGGCATGTCAAGCAACAGGTCGGAATGTCCCGCTACCTTGAGTGGGATGTTCATCCCGAACGCTCCGGAGACCTCCATGTCCTCTCCCATGAACAGAGCGGAGCGACCGTACTGCTCGCCGATGGCGACCATACCCTGCTGGATGGCGCGGCTGTAGGTCCATGCGTTGCTCTCTTCTGAGAACTCCAATGTCATCTCACCGGGCAAGACAGGTCCTGCTCCTTCCGCCTCGCCCGACGAGGTTGAAACCCTGTCCAACTGCTGCTGGTGTGTGCCGGCATCGTGTAGGCTGGTGACTCCGGCGGTCACGCTTGCGCCTTCGGGCCACTCCATCGCCTCCATCTCCGCCCTCGCCGCATCGACCGATTCCTGCTCCTCGGCCTCCATCTGAGTGAGTCGCTCCGGCCCTACACCAGCCTTGGCCAGCAGTCTGCGGTGGTTGGGCAGCGGGTCTTTCTCCTCCCAGTAGGCGAGCAGTTCGCGGTCTATGTAGCCAGGAGGGTTGCCCGACTCAGCGCCCAGATAGAGGTCGTCATGGTGGTGAGCATGACCGCAGCCGCGCATCGTCTCGACATGCACCAGAGTAGGCCCACCACCTTCGAGTGCGAACTCGCGAGCAGTTGCTATAGAAGAGTGGAATGCGGCGGGATTGGAACCATCTATCGTCCATGATGGCAGGCCGACTGCAGCCCCTTTGTCACCGTACAACTCAGCGTTGTTCTGGCTGAGAGTGAAGGTATCGAGCGCAATCTGGTTGTTCTGGATCATGTAGCAGATGGGGAGGCCGCGGGCTCCGGCGAAGTTCATGCCCTCCCAGAACTCCCCGCTGCTGCTGCACCCCTCGCCAACCGGCGCGAGATGGAACCTCCCAACTTCGAGACGTTGGCTGGCGAGCGCAATCCCAGTGGTTGTGGCGCTGGCTATCGGAAGCGGCGCGGTGGGGGGTAGGATGCCAAGGTGCCAGTTTCCAATGTGCAGGTCCCTCCCTCCGGCGTCGGAGTGTCCCCCATGCATCATCGAGCCCGCCTTGCCCATCTGAGCTGCGAAGATCTCGACTGGAGGCTGACCCATGGCGAGAGCGAGTCCCACATCGCGGATCATCGGAGCGACCACATCACCCTCGTGACGCTGCCCTGCGGGCAGGTCGACAGCTCTCCTCAGCGCGGTAGCGCAGGCGACGATTCCCTCCTGCCAGGTCGAGCGAAATCCCTTGCCTCCGAACGAGCCTCCGTCCGGTGTTGGAATGCCGTCCGTGAACAGGCCCTTCAGGTGCTCATCGACTGCTCTGGTCCGCGTCATCATCCGCTGCCATTCCAATCGCTGTTCGAGCGTGACCGCTTGTTCTTGCGCCATTCTTCTCAGCGCCAGCCGCACATCGATCAGGAAGCGGGCAGCACGCCGTTCGAGGTGCGCCACGCCGCTTCTGCGCGGGACGACCTCGACGGCATCGAGACCGGCGACAATCTCCTCGCTGGCTCGGGTGGACAGATTGTCATCGAAGGAGATGACTAGCGCCTCTGAGAATTCGTGGAGGTTGCCTCCGTCCCAGCGCTCTGGAGGGAATTCTGTGGCGACCTCATCCCACAGGAGGGCTGCTAGGCGCAGATGCCCGTCATGCTTCTCAGCGATGAAGCGCAGGAACTCGGCGCGGGCGTCCTCAGGGTCCAGAGGTTCGTTGAACTCGACTGGGAGGGCAGGTTTCCAGTCAGCACCCCAAATGGGCGGCAGTGTTCCTTGCTCGCCCATTCCGTCACCTTCGGTTAGTCTTCTTCGTCGTCGTCATCTGCCCCGTACTGCTCTAGTGCTCCAATTGCATCCTCTGTGAGGCCTACGGCATCTTCCACTCGGTGGCTGAGGGTGGTGTCCGCCAGCCGTCCGGGTATGCCAATCTCCCAGAGCAGTTCGTGGACGATCTCGAGGGTACGCTGTGTGAGGTTCAGCGCGTCCGGGTCAATGGGAATGAGCCCGGTCTCCTCGGTGAGGATTAGCACCTCCTCCGGCTTTTCATCGAGTATCCCCATGTTTTCCTCCAGAGCCTCCTCAGCCAACTCCGCCTGTGCATCGAGCACATCCTCCAATCGGCTCTGCTCGAGTTCGCTCGCCACCTCCTCCTGGGTGCCAAGAATGAGCGCGTCGAATGCCGTGCGCAGCACCTTCTCCAGCGTCTCGGGGTCGAGATCCGTGTCGATGTCCTCGGTTTCCAGTTTCTCCATGATGTTCTCGACGAAGTCCTCGCCGAGTGCCTCATCTCCGAGCAGTTTCTCGAAGATGGGGAGCGTCCACGAGGGGTCTCCAGCGGTCAATTTGACATCGAAGAAACCAGTGCTGGAACCGCGCCCCACCTCGGCGGGTGGAGGAACGAACAACTTGGCCGCATGCTTCTGAAGTTGAGTCAGCAGATTAGACATGTCAACCGGTTTGGACATCACTTCGTCAACGCCGGCCTGGGCAGCAGAGACGAGGTAATCCTGAGATGAGTCAGTGGAGAGCACGACCAGTCTGCACTTGAGGTTGAACTCAGGGTCAGTAGAGAGTTTGCTCGAAGTATCAATCGCATTCCCTGAGCGCCACTCGCCGTCGACGAGCACCACATCAGGCATGGTTGCGAGAGCCGTGCCTTCGCATTGGCGCAGGGTGGAGGCGCGGGTGACGGTGTAGCCCTCGCGCTCGAGGCTGCTAGCGAGCAGGTTGCGCCTCCCCTCGTTCTCATCTGCGACTATGATTGTCGGCATTCAGGGCGTGGGGGACTCCCGACGCCCTTCAACCTTGCATCTGTTGAATCGGCGAGCCGACCCCTTCGGGGCCGGCTCAGTATTTCGGGACAGCCGAGTCGACCTGATCGGACCATGCGTGGATGCCGCCGTCGAGGTTGAACAACCGGTCAGAATCGAATCCTACACGGCTGAGAGCAGAAGCAACAGCCTCTGAACGTCCACCTGTGCGGCAGTAGACGACGATGTCGCGATCCTTCGGCAGGGAGTCTTGCTCGACCAGGATGTTCAGGTGGCTGACGCGCAGGTCGGTACCTGGCAGGCTGACGATTTGTTCCTCGGCGCTGGTCCGCACATCGAGCAGGAACGGTGACCAACCGGTTTCACGCTGGCTGACGAAGTCGGTGGGCGAAATCTCCTGCACAGAAGTTAGCATTGGCTGACCAGCAGCGTCGGAGACCGGCGGAGTTGGATTTGGTCCTGCGCAGAACTGCTCGTAGTCGATCAATTCGCTGACCGCAGGCCGGGCGGGTAGTTCGCCAACCTTGAGGGTGCGGAAGTCCATGTGGAGCGCATCGTAGACCAGAAGCCGACCGGAGAGAGATTCGCCGATTCCGAGCAGCAGTTTGACCGCCTCGGTCGCCTGCAAACCACCGATGACCGCCGGCAGAACTCCGAGAACTCCGGCTTCAGCACAGGATGGGATAGCTTCGGGAGGCGGTGGTTCGGGAAACAGGTCGCGGTAGTTGGGACCGTTGTCATGATTGAACAGCGTGACCTGCCCTTCAAACCTATAGATACTGCCATACACCCACGGTTTGCCGAGAATCTCGCAAGCGTCTGAAACCAGGTAGCGGGTCGGGATGTTGTCCGTTCCATCGACTATCACATCGTAATCTCCGATGATCTCCAGCGCGTTCTCACTCGTCAGACGAGTTGTGTGTGTTCTCACGTCCACCTCCGGGTTCACACCGGCAAGTCGAGCGGCCGCCGACCCTGCTTTCGCCTCGCCTACGGAATGGGTTTCGTGAATCACCTGCCGTTGCAGATTGGAGAGGTCTACCGCGTCGTCATCGATGATGCCAATCCTGCCCACGCCCGCCGCCGCCAGATAGAGTAGAGCCGGTGAGCCGAGTCCCCCAGCGCCGATGACCAGCACAGAGCCTTGCTTGAGTCGCGCTTGGCCTTCTGAGCCAACTTCGGGCAGCATGAGGTGGCGCGAGTAGCGCACCAGCTCGTCGGGTGAGAGGTCGGTCACGGTAACTCGGGGAGAGTCGTCACGCTTTGCCCCTTCGCTGGCGCTTTCGGTTGTTTCGTCAGTGGTTGTCTTCGAGCCACTTCTCGGCGTCGATGGCCGCTTCGCAGCCCATGCCGGCTGCTGTGATGGCCTGACGGTAGCGAGTGTCGACGACATCTCCGGCGGCGAACACTCCTGCCACCGAGGTCATCGTGTGCTCGTGGTGGATGATGTAGCCGGAGTCATCCATCTCGACCTGGCCCTCGAGGAAGGCGGTGTTCGGCTTGTGGCCGATGGCGATGAAGGCTCCCTGACAAGCGATTTCGTATTCGGTTCCGTCTCTCGGGTCCTCGATGATGGCGCCTGTGAGTCCGTCGTCGTCGGCGAGCCAGCGTTTGACCACTCTGAACGTCTGGATGTCGATCTTGGGGTTGGCTCTCGCTCGCTCCTCCATCACCTTGGATGCGCGGAAGTATTCTCGTCTGTGCAGGATGGTGACCTTGCTGCAGAATCGGGTGAGGAAATTGGCCTCCTCCATCGCTGAATCGCCCCCTCCGATGACGACCACCTCCTGGTCGCGGAAGAAGAAGCCGTCACAGGTCGCGCACGTGCTGATGCCCCTGCCTTTCTGTTCGGCCTCGCCCTCGGCCCCGAGCCAGATTGCATCCGCTCCGGTGGAGAGAATGATCGCGTCGGCGCTGTGTTCCTCGCCCTCGACCCAGACCCGATACGGCCGTTCGCTGAAATCGACCTTCTCGACGTTCTTGTCCTCGACCTCCAAGCCGAACCGCTCTGCCTGCTTGCGCAGGTCCACCATCATCTCCGGTCCTCCGATTCCTTCTGGATAACCGGGATAGTTCTCGACGTCGGAGGTGAGCATCAGTTGACCTCCTGAGGCGTAACCGGCGAACATCAGCGGGTCGAGCATGGCGCGGGCGGTGTAGAGACCAGCGGTGTAGCCGGCTGGTCCTGAGCCGATGATGATGACTTGACGCGCTTCGCTCATCGAGTCGAGCGGGGCGCGCCACTCCCTTCAACCTTGAGCGACCAGCATCCTTGCGCAATCGCTGTTCATGTCGCCAATTTCATCGGATGCGGTCGTAGCGGTTCGTTGACGCACGGCTCCCTAATTGAAGCAACACGAACACACTCAACAGCAGAACCAGAACAACTCCCAGAACGAGGTTCACCATGCTGAGATTCTCTACGATTCCGGATTTCTGTGGTGATTCAGATTCGATGCCGCTCGAATCCTCATCGTCATCATCATCGATGGGTGTGGGTGGGTCATCATCATCTGCCGGAGGTTCTGGTGGTGGAGGATACACACACGAGCCGTCACCCACAGTCGCATTCTCATCGTGGTTGGTGGCTGTTGCATTCATGCACCCTGGCACCGGTGGTGGAGGATAT
>CAZUBQ010000050.1:0-6824 GCA_964618995.1 uncultured Candidatus Poseidoniales archaeon
TCACCAAACGTTGTGCAGGCCTACCAAGATGACAATCGGCATCAGGCTCATTATCAGGTCGCGGACCATCAGCGTGAGCGCTATCTTGGATTGGTGACGAATGCCCTCTTCCACCTTCTTGTCCATCGACCCAGACATCTCGGCCGCCTTGTCGCGCACTAATCCAACGGCCGCATCTGCCACCTCCAGTCCTTTCTCGCCTACGTCCACACCGAGGCCGAGCAGGCTTCCGAGCACCGACTTCTTCGCCGGCTCTCCGTCCGTCTCGGCTTCTCCCTCGCTCGACTCTTCTGGGAGTTGCTTGCGCAGCAGACCGCGCAGACTGAACCGCTCAAGAAAACCGAGTGTACCTCGCGCATGAATCATTCCGTGAGCGGCGGCACGAACCACGATTCGATTGCTTTCCGACACGTTGCGAATCAGACGTCGCGTGCGCGCCACGCGCAGGAAGTCGACGAACAGCCAGAGCCCGGCAGTGATGATCAGTGCATAGACACCCTTCATCGGGGTGACCTCCCAGTCGGGCCAGCCGAGGGGGTCAAACAGGGTGCGGGCGTATAGGGCGAGGATGAACGGGAGGAAGATGGCGAGCAACTCGTTGAGCACGATTACCCACAGCCCGCGAATCTTCAGAGAACGGACTGCTTGCCAGATGATCATCTTGTCCGGAGAGAACTTCTGCACGAGGTCGACCAGCGGAGGCAGCACCAGGATGAGGCGCAGCAACAGCGGGATGACGAGCAGGTAGAGGTAGGCCTCGTATGGCGAAGCAGGAGGGAACGCCGGCACGTAGACGATGTCGACCATGGACCCAACAGGCCACCATCAGCCATCAAGCCACCGCGCGAAGGCTCATGGGGTGCGACCCCCCGTAATCGTGTGATGTCGTTCAGTTGTGACCTGTCGGACTGGCTCGGATTCTCCGTGGATGAGGATTGGATGAATGAGAACGTCGCCTGGAAGGATTTCGGAACCGGGGTGAGATTGGGACGCCTGAAGCGCGAGGGCGAATGCTCGCTGGTGCTCTATGACGCGGATGCCGAGGTGGAGGTGGAGGCGTTCATGCCGCACATGCATCCCGGGGGAGAGGCGTATGTCGTACTCAAGGGAGAGGTCTACGACGAGTTCGGCACCTACCCCACAGGTAGCATCGTCTGGATGGATCCCGAGACCACTCACAACCCGAAGACCCGCGAGCGAACGCTGATTCTCGTGCTCTGGCCCAAGGGTGTGAAGATCGTCCAACCCGAGTGATGCTCGAAGGCATGTTGTCGATGCCCTCAATAACGATGCGCGTGGGGCGGCGCTTCTCGGAGGAGCATGCATGACACGGATGGTCGGCTGGCGCGAGCGAGCGGCATTGCCCCAACTCGGCATCTCGAATATGTCAGCGAAGATGGACACAGGTGCACTTTCCTGCTCCCTGCACGCCAAGGACATCGAAATCACCAACCACGACGGGTCCAACCGCGTGCGCTTTCGCCCGGCAGGATGTGATGAAGTGTGCTCGGCACCCCTGCTCGAAATGCGCAGCGTGAAGGATTCGGGTGGCCACGTCACCGTGCGGCCGTTCATCTGCACCGAACTCGTACTCGGTGGAGAGCGGCTGTCGGTCGAACTCTCCCTCATCGACCGCGCCCACATGCGCCATCCGTTGATTGTCGGGCGCCGAGCAATGCGCGGTCGCTTCACAGTCGATGCAGAATCCGTTGAACTGTTGGGAAAGAACACTCAGAAAGAGCCTGCATCGAGGCCCACCAAACGCTCGGAGACATCCCAGAGGCGTTCAGCCACCTCGCGACTGCGTGCCTCCTTGACGCCACGCAGGGGCCGGCGCCGAGCCCAGTAGTCTCCTTTCTCGAGGACATCGAGATCGGAGGTCGCCAACCACACACCGGTGTCGGCGCCCTTCTTCGGACTGATCATGAACGGTCGCCCGAGTTTGATCACCAGCCCGATTAGGCTGCGTGATTCCTCTCCGAATCGTGTCCGCACGGGACCTGGGTGGAAGCAGTGTGCGGCCACTCCAGTGCCCGCTAGTCGTCTCTTGAGCACGCGTGTGAACAGGATGTTCGCCAGCTTCGAGTCGCAGTATGCCTGCATCTGCCGGTAAGGTCGCTTCTCGAAATCGAGGTCGTCGAAGTCCATGTGACCCAAGCGCGACGCTTCGGAAGCGGTGGATATCACTCGCGAAGGGGCGCTCGCCTTGAGAGTGGGCAGCAGGAGATGAGTGAGCAGGAACGGGGCGAGATGGTTGACACCGAAGGTGACCTCGTGGCCTTGCACGGTCAACCTGCGTTCACCGATTATCGAACCGGCGTTGTTCAGCAACAGGTGGAGTCTGTCGTGTTCGGCGATGAATTCAGCGGCGAATCTGTGGATGTCCTCGAAATCAGCAAGGTCACACTGCATCAATTCGAGCGAGTCACTACCGGTCGCTTCCCTGACAATCTCGAGTGCCGCCTCACCGCGCGCCTGGTCCCGGCTGACCATCACCACATGAGCGCCCGCGCTCGCGAGCCCCTTGCACAATTCGAGCCCGATGCCGGAATTGCCTCCGGTGACCAACGCGACCTTCCCTTGCATGGTCATCCCGTCCCGTGGATGAGGTGTTCGGCTATCAGTCGGTCGATTCAGCGGCCTTGTTGCAGATGGGGCACATGTCGCAGGTGCAGCCGGTCGAGGAATAGTGAGGGATGAGCCAGAAGCCACCCAGCAGGGCTGTCGTGTAGTGCAGTACGCCGACGATGATGCGCGCCTCTTCGCTGCCCGACGCAGTTCCGGTCAGGAAACCGCAGGTGTACAGAGTCTCGACGGTCGCGATGACCAGAGCCATCGCCCCGAACTGCTTCCATGCCGTGTCACCCCATTTCTCGTGCATCCACATCCAGAGGAATGCGCCTACGATTCCGACGAGTAGGCAAGTGAGAATCATCATCGAAGTGAACTGGCCGAAATCCATCACCATGCCAGTCCTCATGTCGTTAGGATATTCATCGAATCCTGCAATTTTTAGGGCTATCAGAATCGGGATGTTCGCTGCCGCAACGACTCCTCCAGCCTTCATTCCCCCCAGTGCTATCTCCTTCGCTCGCATCGGTTCACCCACCACGACACTCATGGGGCGGACTGAAAACATCCCGCTACCACAGACGACCATGGGCGCTCGCGAAGTGAGCAGTATCGTGCCGACCCACCGACTGCTCGAAGGAGGTGGATTCCCCGTTCGCAGGCCCGCCGCTCTCGGACGTCTCACAGACCCGTTCCTGCTGCTCGACGAGATGGGGCCGGTCGATTGGGCACCTGGTGAAGCGATCGGCGCGCCTGCGCATCCGCACCGCGGTTTCGAGACCGTGACCTACCTGTTGCAGGGGAGCATGTGTCACGGTGATTCAGCGGGGAACTCAGGTGAATTAGGGCCAGGGGATGTGCAGTGGATGACCGCAGGGCGCGGCGTGATCCATTCCGAGTTACCGACCCCGGAGTTCCTCGAGTCAGGCGGGGTGATGCACGGCTTCCAGATCTGGGTGAATCTGCCGGCAAAGGACAAGATGATGGAACCGAGGTACCAAGATATCCCGGCTGCCGATATCCCGGTTGCAGAGAGCGACGACGGCCGCGTGCGTGCGCGGGTGGTGGCCGGGGAGTGTCTGGGTGTGAGCGCGGTGATCGAGACTGTCATCCCGATCGTCTACATCCACCTGACCATCCAGCCGGGTGGAAATCTGATTCAGTCCTTGGATGAGGGATTGAACGGCATCATCTACTGCTTCGGCGGAGAACTGAACATCGAGGATGGATCGGTGAGTGACGGCCAGATGGCGATTCTCTCAGAGGGTGACGCGGTGGCGATCTCGGTTGCCGAAGATGCTGAGGGGTCCGCTGAGGCCCTGCTTCTCGCTGGGGAGCCCCTGAACGAGCCTATCGCTCGCTACGGACCGTTCGTGATGAACACCGAAGAGGAACTTCGTCAAGCGTTCACGGACTACCAGAGTGGCAATTTCGCCTGATTCATGATAGGGCAGGATTGATGACTCGCCCACGTCGTAGTGCCTCTGTGTCGACGATTCACCGAACCTGCCTGATTCTGGCCGTTCTGCTGCTGATGCCGGCCATTCCCATCGCTCAGGCCGAGGAGGATTCGTCGCTCACATGGGTCGACTGCTGGATGGGGGACAAGGCTGGAACACTGACCAGCGCACAGCAAACCGACTGTGACGCTCACTATTCGCACGCGCCCACGCACAGGCTCTACGACATCCGCTGGGTGTTCCTCGACGTCGATGAGAGTGATGTCAGCGACGATTGGATGGATACCCAACTGAACAACCTGAACGCGGTATTCGCACCCTGGAACTTCCAGTTCCAGACCAAAGAGATGGTGATCATCCCTGACGCGGTCGCTGAATCGGATGACTACTACGAGGAGTGGACGCTGCGCGAAATTCTGCCCGACCTGCGCGCACAACTGAACCTTTCAGAAGACGAGCAGACGGCGGTGCAGGAACTGAAGGCGGAACTGGCAGCACGCCACGTGTCGCAGGAGGAATTGGACAACATCACCCTCGATGAGGAATACAACACGGGTGCGGCGTTCCGCCTCGCATCCCGCGCTCGTTCCGAGTCGATCACCATCGTCATCCGTCCCGGTCTCGACGCCTCTGGCAAGAGCGGAGGCCCCTCCCCTGAATTCCAGATCAGCCGAGGTAGCGGTATCGAATTGAAGTCGACATTGCTCAATGGTGATGGCCTGACGACCCTGCCGCACGAGATGGGTCACTTCTTCGGAATCAGCCACACTCACGCTCCCGACCACGATGGTGCAGAAGCTGACTTCGGTTTCTCACAGAGGTGGGGTCGCTTGGCTCACGATGGTGAGGCCATCGAGCGGGTGCTGGGCGAGGACTACTCACAGCCTTTCGGCGAGCCATACGTCGCCTACGACGCCAGCGAGCAGAAGTTGATCGAACATCAGGAACTGATGGGTGAGGCGTTCATCTGGCCCATCTGGGAATTCCTCTACAGTGGAGATCATGTGAAATTGAACAGTCTGGCAGAATTAATCCAGGAAGGTGAGGCGGGTGAGATCATCTATCGCACCAATTTCGAGAGGAACTACGAATCCTCCAGTGAGGATCCGTTGGAATGGTGGGGGATGAACTGCATCTGGAACAACAGTGCTGACGAAGGTCAATGTCGCTACAGTGAGGACCCGATGATCAGACTGAATCACACGCACCCTACGCTGCAAGATGTAATCTTCTTCGAGAACGGGACGGTTGCCAACCTGATGAGCTACATCACGCCGCCATACGAGAATGTCTCTTCACGTCGCGGAATCACTGACACGCAACTGGACATGATCCGCTTCACCGCCAACGCGCCGATGCGACTGCTGCTGCGCAACCACTGCCTAGGAACCGACCTGTGTGCCGATGAGCCTGACGAACCCGATGACGAAGAGGAGGCACCGCCCGACGACGAAGACGGCGAAGACAACTCCACCATCGAGCCGGACGGCAACAGCACCACCTGCACGGAAGGTGACACGCGGCCCGCCGCTGACGGCTGCAACACCTGCAGCTGTGATGCTGACGGAAACTGGGCATGCACCGAGATGGGATGCCCCGACGAGGAGCCATCTCCAGGGTCTGGTGGACTTCCCGCGCTCGGCCTGCTGGCCACACTCTCGATGTTCGGTCTGGCTGCCCTAAAGCGCCGCCGGCGCGTTGAAATCTGAGAGCGGACTCAGCGGTTCACTCTGACACTCCCCCGCTGTGGGATGTGCTGTCGGGGGTGCGCGCCATGCAAGGGCCAGTGAGCAAGCATTCGGGGTCCGTATCCCAGATTGAGCCGAAGATTGCGGCGAAGCTGGCGAAGCAGTCCTACCACCTCGTGGGAGAGCACGGTGGCGTGAAGGTGTGCCACTGGACCAAGCAGGACCTCACCAAGGGTCGCCACTGCTACAAGGGGACTTTCTACGGAATCGAGAGCGCCGGCTGCATGCAGATGGCGCCCAATGTGGACACCTGCAATCTCGCCTGCACCTATTGCTGGAGAGAGCCGCACTCTGACACCCTGACGAAGATCGACGACGACCCTCTGGAACTGTTCTACGAGAGTGTGCGCGCACACCGCCGCCTGCTCACCGGCTACAAGGGCCACAAGGACGTGCTGCTTGAGGACTGGCAAAGAGCACAGGACCCGAAGCACGTGGCCATCTCGCTCAATGGGGAGCCGACCCTCTACTCGCGGCTGGGGGAATTCCTGGAAGTCTGTCACGACCACGGAGTGTCGACGTTCCTAGTGACCAACGGAAGCCTGCCGAAGGTGATTGAGAATCTGGACCCACTGCCGACGCAACTCTACGTATCGGTCGATGCGCCCAACAAACCCCTGTTCAACAAACTGTGCAAACCGAAGTTCAACTCCAATGCGTGGGAGAAGTTGGAGGATACGCTCGCGCTCCTTCCCTCACTCGACACGCGCACGGTGTGCCGGCACACGCTCATCCGCCACGAGAGTCTCGGCCATCACGTGGACTACGCTCGACTGGACAACATCGCTGACCCGGACTTCATCGAGGCGAAGGGATACGTCTACGTCGGTCATTCGCAGAACAATCACACCATCGACAACATGCCCGCACACCCGGAAATCATGGAGTTCGCAAACAACCTCGCCCCGTTAGTAGGGAGAGAGGTTCTCTCCGACAGGCGTGAGAGTCGAGTCGCCCTGATTGGCAAGGAGATGATTCCGGTGACGCTGCCACCCAAGGTGCGCGACCTGCCCCGCGATTTGGGGATTGCCAAGCCGCAGCACTA
>CAZUBQ010000051.1:0-5389 GCA_964618995.1 uncultured Candidatus Poseidoniales archaeon
CTGGGCGAGTTCGCCTTCGCACAGTGGTTCTACGGCGACTGGCGGCATAACGAGGTTGGAGATACCAAAGGAAAGGTCGATTTCGATGGTAGAATCGAGTTGAAGACGAGCGTGTTCCCGCTCAATCCGCGACTAAACCTGCCCGTGCGCGAGGACTACGCCCGCAAGCGTACGCCCGAGTTCTATGTCTGGTGCTGCCTCGACGTGCCCTCGGCCAGAAACAAGCGGATAATCGCCGGCCAAGAAATCGCCGTGGTCGGCTGGATTGGAGGCGAGCATGCGCACCGCAACCCGGCGACCACAATGGGTAGGATGTCCTCGTACAAGTGCCACCTGACGCCGGTGTGGATGATGCACCCGATGGGCTCCTTCCGCGCCGCCTATGACGCGTGAGCGTTCAACGCTGGAAGACCACGATGCGATTGGTGTTGGTTCCTTTCTTCTGGTTGTCCACGCCCCAGGTGTTGGCTGTCTTGGTGAATTCCTGAGCGTTGATCATGATGATGACTGGATCCAGTCCCGCTTCGATCCCCGCCGGCAGAACGAGTTCCTCTAGCAGCAGCTTGCCACCGCGCACCTCGCCGACCTCGTAGGCCACGTGACCACCGGGCGCGACAATCCGTTTCAGGTCCCGCATCACGGCGGTCATCGCAGCAACCCAGTCATCGACGTTCTTCAGTTGCGAGATGGCTATCTCGGATGAGTCGAGGTCGAGGAACCAGCAGCGCAGCCAGTTGTCAGCCTGATAGTTCACCACATCGAGGAAGGGTGGTGAGGTCACCACCAGTTGGGCGGATCCAGCCTCGATTCCGGTGACATCGGATGCTTCATCGGTCGTCAGCAACGCGGACAGCAGTTGGTCGTGATCGGTGAGGGGTGAGCCCAAATAATCCCTGAGCAGTGAACTGGATTTCTTCAGAATGCGCGGGACGATATCCCTCTCGTCAGGAGTCTGCTCGCGGCGCTCGTTGATCTTGCGTTGGGAAGCGATAGATACAGCCTGATTGGGTGGCATGGAATAGACCGAGAAGAAGCCGTTAGAGTGGCCGGTCAGGCGATTGATGGCCACCATGCGGATCCAGCGGTCGACCTGGTCGAGTTCCCCTTCCTCCTCTCGCTTGAGCAGGTATTCCTTCAACGCGATGATTTGGCGCAGGGTGTTGGGGTGGTAGAACACCTCCAATTCCTCGAACTCCTCCACAGCCGTGCTGAGGTCAATGCAGTCGAGGCGCTGCGCGACCGCTTCGAGTGTCGGTGGGTTGATGCGCGGTTCGAGCAGGACACGGCTGAGCGGATTGATGTCGTTGCCCATAGGTCTGCGCCCCAGCAGCCACGCTTCGAGGAGGGTTGTGCCACGTCCCATGAACGGGTCGTAGACGGCGTCGCTGGGCTCTGTGAGCCGCTCGATGAAGAATCGGGGGAGTTGCGGCTTGTAACAGGCGCGGTAGGATATCTCATGCAGGCTGTGCGCTTGACGCTGGCCTGAAGTCCAATACTCGTTGACCGCCTTGAGAACGCTTCCCTGGCGCCCGGCAGCCTCCCAGTGGTACTCCTCAGTCTGCGCCTGCTGGCCGAACTGGGAGAACGCCAGCACATCCTCGACGAAGTCCACTGAACTCAGAATCGTCATAGTGCGTCCTCCACACTCGTCGCAGCGGCTGCGCGGGCGTACGAAAAAGATAGCCGTACGTCACTGTAGTGACAAGATGTCTCAGAATCAGCGCGGGTCAGTCGAGGGAGAAGTGGACAGTCGCCTCGTCGACGGTGAACGAATCGGCTTCCTCGGGTCCGTTCCCTGAGAGAAGAACCCCCACATCTGTGCGGGTCTCGGTCTGCACGTGCTCCCAGTCATCGTCGTCAAGGTCAGGTGAGCCGTCGCCGAGCCAGACCGTGAGCGAGATGGTCGCATCGATATCGAGGTCGAGGTCCTTGCGCTTCTGCTGCACCCGCCGGATGATATCACGAGCGAGTCCCTTTGAGAGCAGGTCGGAGGTTGAAGCCATGTCGAGCACCAGGCTCACCGTCTCGGCAGCCTCACCTTCCCCGAATTCGATTGAAGCAGCCGCATAGCCCTCCTTCTCGATTCGGCGCACCTCGACGTCGTCGGGCGTGATTGAGTACCCAGCCAGCTCACAATTGCCCGCCTGGATGGCCGCCCAGGTCTCATCTGCATCGGCAGCGGCCAACGCCTCCTTCACCTTGGGCAGGTCCGCCCTCGCCTTCGCTCCCAAGGCTCCCCAGTTGGGTACCAGTTCAATCTGCTGGAAGCGATCGAGGTCGTCCTCAGTGGTCAGCGTCTCCACATTCAACTCGTCGGCGAGCAGTGAATGGAACTCGGAGATGTCGAGACCTCCGACCAACCAGCCAGCTTGGCACGGCAACCTCTGCCGACGACCCGCCTCAACTCTGATGCGCCTGCCCGCCTCCGCGAGCGCACGCGCGAGGGCCATCCTCTCTTCGAGTTCCTCGTCCCGCGACGGGAGACCTCGCACCTCCCCTGGAGTGTACAAGATCTGGATGTCCCTGCGGTTCCCCGGTGTTCCAGCCGGCCAATCAGCCAGATGAACTGATTCACCGACAAGATTGCGATGGATCTCGTCGACCATGTACGGAGCGACCGGCGCCATCAATCTGCATACCGTGACCAGCACCTCATGCAGCGTGTGTTGGCAAGCCAGCTTGTCAGCCGACTCAGCGTCATCCCACAGTCTGCGTCGGCTGCGGCGTACATACCAGTTGGAGAGATCGTTGACGACGAAGTCCTCCAATTCCCTGCATGCCTTGTGGAAGTCCCAGCCGACGAACTGGTCGTGGAGAGAGGAACCCACGGCATTGAGCCGCGATAGCAACCACCTGTCGAGTGGAGCGCGCGCAGCCACAGAATTGTCAGAGGGTTCGAATTCGTCCATAGCAGCATAGTTGGCATGAAATTTGTACACATTCCACAGGGTCAGGAACATCTTGGCGTAGGTCTCGCGCACCCCGGATGGATTGAATTTCAGTGGGTTCCATGGGGCACCAGCGGTCACCATGTACCAGCGAGTTGCATCTGCACCTTCGCGGTTGAAGTGGTCCCACGGGTCGACCACGTTACCCTTGGTTTTGGACATCTTCTTGCCCTCCTTGTCGAGGATCAGTCCAAGGCTCAGACAACGCTTGTAGCACAGCGAATCGAAGGCCGTCGTACTCACGGCGAGCAGCGTGTAGAACCAGCCCCGAGTCTGGTCGACTCCCTCACAGATGTAGTCGATTGGGAAGTTTGCGTCCAGTTTCTCCGTCCCCGCGAACGGGTGGTGCCACTGGGCGAAGAAGGCGCATCCGGAGTCGTACCAGCAATCGAGCACGAACGGCTCGCGCACCATTTCTCCCGAGCATCCTGAGGCCTGACAGTGCATTTTGACATCGTCGACGAACGGTCGATGCAGGTCCTCGGGAACAACAGCCGCGTCGATGGCTGTATCGAGCATATCCTGTCTGCTTCCGGCGCAATGCTGGTGTCCGCACTGCTCGCATATCCACACGGGAAGCGGAGTTCCCCAGAAGCGCTCACGTGAGATGGCCCAGTCCTTGACGTTGCGCAGCCACTCACCGAACCGCCCTTCCCCTACCCATTCAGGTGCCCATTCCACCTGGTCGTTGAACTCGAGCAACTTCTCCTTCACGGCGGTCATGCGCACGAACCAGCTGTCCATGGCATAGTAGAGCAGCGGGTGGCCAGTACGCCAGCAGTGCGGGTAGTCGTGAGTGTACATCTCCTCGCGGTATAGTTGGTCGTCGTAGTGCAGCAGGTCGATGATGTCGTCATCACAATCCTTCACATATCTGCCGTCGAGTGAGTTGTGTGTGCCAGCGATGAAGCGTCCATCCATGTCCACAGTGTGCTGGGCAGGGAAACCGACTTCCATTCCTAGATGGTAATCCTCCTCACCGTACATCACCGCCGTGTGCACGACTCCCGTGCCGTCTGTCGTGGTGACGAAATCGGCGGGAACGATAGTCCAGGCGGTCTCGGAATCACCGCGCTCGACCGCGTCTGGGAACAGCGGGTGGTACGCCTTGCCGACCAGTTCCGAGCCTGGGAAGGTGTCGATGATCTCAATCTGGTGGCGCAGAGACTCAGCGAGCAGGTCCTCGGCGAGAATCAGTTCCTCTCCGATGTTCGCCCCGCCGCGACCGTCCCATCCCTCGGGCTCGGCGGAGATGCGAATCCTCGCATAGGTGACTTCGGGGCCTACGGCGAGCCCGACGTTCCCCGGCAGCGTCCATGGCGTGGTGGTCCAAGCGAGCACTGCGGCATCGTCATCGACGAGTTTGAACTTCAGGTAGACCGACGGTTCCTCGACCTCCTTGTATCCGAGTGCGACCTCGTGAGTGGAGTAGGATGTGCCCGTCTGGGGGCAGAAGGGGAGCACCTTGTGACCCTTGTAGAGGAGACCCTTGTCGAACATCTGCTTGAGCGCCCACCAACCGGATTCGATGTACTCGTTGTGCAGCGTGATGTACGGGTCTTCGAGATCAACCCAGAAGGCCATTCTCTCGGTCATCTTGCGCCAAGCGTCCTCGTAAGTCCAGACGCTCTTCTTGCACTCATCGTTGAACTCCTCCATGCCGAATTCCAGAATCGCCTCGTTGCTCAACAAATCGAGTCGCTTCTGCACCTCGATTTCCACCGGCAGTCCATGGGTGTCCCACCCGCCCTTGCGCTCCACGAAATGCCCCTCCATCGCCTTCCAGCGGCAGACGAGATCCTTGTACGTCCTCGCTGCCACATGGTGAATTCCAGGAAGACCGTTTGCCGTAGGCGGGCCTTCCAAGAAGATGAATGGGGCCCCGTCCTGACGCGCCTGAATCGACTGCTGGAAGGTCTGCTCACGCTCCCAGGTCGTCATCAACGCTTCTTCGAGAGAGACCGGGTTGAGCTCCCCCGCAGGCTTTGGTGTGGCCATACAGGTTGGCCGACCTGAGGGACCGTATTGAAATTGCCGTGGAAGGGGAATGTGCATCCTAACGGATGCAAAGGCGTATAGCGTCGACGATGGAGCCGGGGTCGTGGCAGAAGTCGTCGAACTGGGTGTCACTGGGATGACATGCGACGGATGTGCCTCACATGTCGCACAAGCACTCCAATCAGTGGCTGGTGTAGAATCTGCCGAAGTTGAACTAGATCCCGGTCTGGTGGAAATCACGCATGACGGAAGTGTTGCACGGGCTGTGCTGGTAGCAGCAGTGGCGGGTGCCGGTTACAACGTGGCTGGTGAGGACGCCGCGGCAGAGTCCGATTCGTTCGACTGGTCTGATGGAGGTGTATGGAGGCAGTCGGCGAACAACACGAAATGGTGCTTAATCGGTTGCAGCATTGGCGATTTCGGAACCATAGCAGCTTTCCAGT
>CAZUBQ010000052.1:0-2489 GCA_964618995.1 uncultured Candidatus Poseidoniales archaeon
AAAAGCCAGCCAGCGGTCGAAGGAACAGGCAGGATGAGTCGACGCAGGCCCATCGATTTCGCCATCAGACCGATGTACTCCTTGTAGCGAAAAGTCTCGGGTCCGGTGACATCCAGCGTCACATTCTCACGCGCCTCGCCTTGCTCGACGGCAACTCTGGCGACATCTTTGACATGCACCGGTTGGATAGGATAGTTACCCATTCCAAATACGCCGAATACTGGAAATTTTCTCAGCATCCATGCGATGTTGTTAATCAACACATTCCGCCCACCACCGAACAATACGGTTGGGCGGAGAATCGCATAGGAGTGATTGGATTCATGGAGGAGTTTCTCGACTGCGACCTTACCCCGGAAGTAGGTCCAGTCAGGAGCTTTGTGTGGATGGGCGACGGAGAGATGGACGATTCTCTCAACTCCGGCTTCAGCAGCAGCTACGAACAAACGCCTGCTGTTCTCCACCGCTATTCCATGATCGAAGTTTCGACGTGGATGATTGTAACGAACCCAGTAGGTGTTGTAGAGTACCTCCGCTCCTCGTAATGATTCTACGAGTGCATCGTGGTCATTGAAGTCCAGCGAATGTACCTCTACCCTGCCGTCGAAAGGGTCGTCCCTTCCGATTGCGTTGGTCAGTGTTCTGACGCGGATTCCTTTCTCTAGAAGACGATGAGCAATCCATCGGCCAGTATAGCCGAACGCGCCGGTCACGACATGCAGAGCCTCATCCACGGGCTGGCGACTTGCTGAAACGAAATAAAGCCATGATGTTAGATTCAGGATGTCTGCCAATGTGATTGTTGATATCCGCCGGCTTCCCAGCCGATTACATGCATCCCAGCGTGAATGTCCTTGGGACCGAACTTGAACCCTGTTCAGTGGACCCGCTCACAGGATGGTTTCGAGACGGCTGCTGCAATACCGACAGCAATGATCGCGGCTCACATGTCGTCTGCTGCATCCTGACTGAGGAATTCCTCGAGTTCGCCCGCTCACAAGGAAACGATCTGATTACCCCTGCACCCCAGCACAACTTCCCTGGCCTCACTCCGGGAGACCGCTGGTGTGTCTGTGCGCAGACGTGGATGGACGCGGCTGAGGAGGGTGTCGCCTGTCCGGTGTCTCTGGAATGCACGCACGAGGAGGCGCTGGCGATCATTCCCATCGATGTGTTGGAAGCGCATGGCGAGTGATGCCGCGAAGGCTGTGAGAGTGCCGAGAAATGGCTGACAAAGGGCCGACGAACCGACTTGCGGACTGCACCTCCCCCTACCTGCTACAACACGTCTCGAACCCGGTGGCATGGCAACCGTGGGACGATGACGCCATCGAACTCGCTCGCACCCTTGACCGGCCCTTGCTGGTATCCATCGGATACGCCGCCTGCCATTGGTGCCACGTGATGGAACACGAGTCGTTCGCTGACGAGGCGACTGCCGCGCTGATGAACGAGCGACTGGTCTGCATCAAGGTCGACCGCGAGGAGCGCCCAGATGTCGATGCGCTCTACATGGCGGCCTGTCAGGCGCTCACCGGCGCGGGTGGCTGGCCGCTCAACGCGTTCGTCGACCCGAACACGCTGAAACCGTTCTTCGCCGGCACCTACTATCCACCAGATCAGCGTTATGGCCGGCCCTCCTGGACCCAGATTGTCACCGCGCTCAGCGACACATGGAGGGACGAGCGAGACGACCT
Organism: uncultured Candidatus Poseidoniales archaeon; assembly: GCA_964618995.1. Classification (GTDB taxonomy): domain Archaea; phylum Thermoplasmatota; class Poseidoniia; order Poseidoniales; family Thalassarchaeaceae; genus JAKUTA01. The sequence goes on from CAZUBQ010000052.1 coordinate 1,698, forward strand.
GCTGGCCAACGCCGAGCAGATCACGACCCATCTGGACCGGATGGCGGATGGAGGGGAAGCAGGCGAGCATGACCTGCTGGAACTGGTCGGAGCAGTGGCGGAGGCTTCCGTGCAGCACTCACTGAAACTATTCGATGCGCAGAACGGCGGATTCGGTGGTGCGCCCAAGTTCCCGCACCCGATGGAACTGGAGGGCTTGCTCAGAAATGGCTCCGAGGAGGCGCGGAACGCAGTCGAGGTGTCTTTACGCTGCATGGCCGAGCGAGGTCTGTTCGACCACCTTGGCGGCGGCTGGCATCGCTACTGCGTCGATGCGCGGTGGGCTGTACCGCACTTCGAGAAGATGCTCTACGACAATGCGCTCCTGCTGCCGATTCACGCCCGCGCGTCGCGCGAGGGAATCGGTGATCCAACCCTGCACGAGCGTGTGATTCTGCTGACTCTGGAATGGCTCGAGCGTGAGATGTTCGACCCTGACGGCGGCGTCTGGTCCACCCTAGATGCCGACTCCGACGACGGCACCGGGCACAAGGAGGAGGGCGCCTTCTACGTCTGGAATCCGACAGAAGTTGAGGCTGCGCTTGGCGAGGAGAACGGTGCGCTAGCGTGTGCTCGTTGGACGGTCACCGGGTCGGGCAACTTCGAGGACAGTGGCAGCAGCGTACTCGCGCTCGCACCTACGGCAGGGCTCACTGAGGAGACCGAAGAAGAACTCCGACTCGCCCTCCTCAACGCGCGGGCCGAACGATCCCGCCCCGGTACTGACGACAAGGTGCTGAGTGCATGGAACGG